>JAKVLB010000004.1 GCA_022484595.1 Mageeibacillus sp.
CTCATTCTGCTGCGTGAGAAGTTTATCAATACTCCAGTCACCATTTTCCTCAATTTCTTCCTGCATTGCGAAGGTATCTTCGCTAATAGTCATCTTTTCAACCGGGCCACGCTTGGTCTTACGATCTGCAGCCTCATATTTACGAATTACAACATCCTCAGTCCGGCCAGCTGCAACTGTGATCAAGTAAGTCTTAATACCAGTATTCTGAAAAATACCGTCCGGAAGTTCTGCGATCATCTCCAGCTTATACATCTGTGTCACAAACTTCCTCAGATCATTTACATGTCCACCCGCGAAAGTGATACGGCCCGGTAATACAATAGCCAACTCGCCAACCGCAGAAAGATGCAGTAACAGATTTTCCAGAGCTACCATATCAGTCTCACGGCACATAAAGTTTTCCGCGTCCTCGGCCAGGTCTCGACCACCGAAGATTGGAACAGAGAGTATACGGTCAAATTTTTCATTCAGGAAGCCATAGGTATATATGTTGGTCTCCTGAATCGTCACATTATCGTAACCTTCAAAAATCCGACTCAGCACTTTTGCATAGAGCATATTCTGGGTGGTGATTGTAAAGTTACAGTCCAGGTGAGCATCTACAGTCGATCTCAGATTCGGCACGAACTTCTCTCCCTCAGCGATCAACACCGTAGTAGCGCCTTCAATATGCTCGGCCATTTCTTTCATAAGTGGAAAAGGAACAAGTAATGAGCCGTACCGCTCATATTCGATGCTCTGATACAGAAGTTTCTCCCAGTCAGGATTTTCATCTACCTGCAGGTATGCCTGATAGAAATCATCTGCACCTTTAAACGGATTGACTTCACGCATCTTGCCCGACACGATCAGCATTGCTTCATATGCTTCTTCCTTATTTAATTCCTTACCCTTATTCTCAGCTTTGGTTTCAGCTACAAGCATTGCGCCTGTAATCATTTGGTCTACGCTCATCGCGCCACGCAGTCTGCTGTAATATGCCCACATTCTATCTTCCTGTACTGTATTCATCTTCGTTCTCCTTATAACTCAACGTGTGAATCATCGGTAGCCTTGGTAACAACCAACTTTCCATCTTCGCAGTGAATGTCAACATTGTCGCCGGCCGCGAACCCGAACTGTTCCAACCATTGTCCTTTTAATATGATTGTGGGAGTCGGCTTGTAGTGGTAGCCGCTACTCTCATACACTTTCAACGCTCTGTTGGCTTTGACTTTCATTTCCGTATCCTCCGCAAGTGCTCTCGAAATTGATCCCTTGATTAGCTTCTAAAAAGAATATACACCGTTCGCGGTAATTTGTCAAGCATTATTCTTATTTTGGTATTCGCATACCAAATTATATGATTTGACTTGAAATAGGTCAGAAAAATAAAGGACCCTGTGCCGTCACTCGAATTGTCCGAGTAACAAGCTACAAGAGCCCTTTTTAATAATACACAATCAATTATTCATAGGTCTACCTGCCATCTGGAACTCATCGTGCTGTTTTATGTTCTTAAGTGCCATCATAATTGATGGACACTCTCGCTGCTTATGATAGTCCTGATCCTGGTAGTGTTTATGCCGTAAAAAAATCTTTCCACCTTTTACTTGGATCATCCAGCAGTGCCCAGTACACTTTGATTTTAACTCGACGTAGTCCTCATCATAATCCTCTAACAATTTCAGAACCTGAAAATACGGGTCCAGCATCGCTTCCTTATCTTTTCTAATTAACAACTTTATCTCCTCGGCCTATCTTCATAACAATTTTGTCTCTTCGGCCCATTTTAATAATAATATTGTCAACTCAGGCCCGGCCTTTTAACAAAGCTATCAACACAACCTTTCATTATAAAGCACTGTTCCTGAAGCCATTTCTCAAGAAAAAAGCAAAGCTTATCAGTAAGCAGGATTATCTGAAAATAATCGTTGTTCGCTGATAAGCCTTGTTGGGAGGGCTTCCCAGACCTTTATGCGTTTTGGCGCGACATCAAGACAACGGTCTCGACGTGTTCCGTCCACGGGAACATATCCACCGGCACTGCTCTTTCCGGAATGAATCCCATGGAAGCGAATAACTTCAGGTCGCGCGCCAAAGTATCCGGAGCGCACGAGACGTAGATTACTTTTCGAGGTGAGGCGACGGCGCAGGCTGCGACAAACTCAGGAGTCGTACCGAGCCTGGTAGGATCAAGAATGACAACATCGGGCTTGGTTCCTTCCGCGGCGCATCGCTCCATGTAATCAGTCGCATCGGTACAAATGAATTCTGCGTTCTTTATGTTGTTTATGCGCTTGTTCTTGTTCGCGTCTTTGACCGCTTCGGGGTTGTTCTCGACGCCGATGACGTGACCTGCAATCTTTGCTGTGCAAAGCGTTATTGTGCCGATTCCGCTGTAGCAGTCGAGTACCGTCTCATCGCCCTTCAGGCCCGCAAGCTGCAGTGCCGTTGAATACAGCCGGGCGGTCTGGGCGCTGTTGACCTGATAAAAAGAGGACGGCGAGATGGAGAACTTCAGTCCGAGAAGCGTATCTGTGATGAATCCCGGCCCGTATTCGGTTCGTGTAGCGTCGCCGAGAATCATCGAGTCACGCCTTGTGTTGACGTTCACAAGAACCGTCGTGATTTCCGGGTGCATTGCTGTCAGTCTGTGCACGAAAAGCTTTTTCGCAGTGAAATATTTCTTTCCGATAACGAGCACAACCATGATTTCTCCGGTACTCTCGGCGACACGGACGAGAACCCGGCGGAGTTCACCGGTTCCGCTGACCTCGTTATAGATATTCATGTGAAGCTGCCCGGCGATTGCCGCACAGTCTCGAACTATTGCGCCCGCCGTCCGGTTCTCGAGCAGACATTCGTCACAATCTATCATTCTGTGCGAACCTCGCTGATAAGGACCGCACAGAACGCGGCCGTTCTTAAGTCTCTTGAATCCTGAATGTACCTTGTTGCGGTAGTAGAAGGGGTCTTCACATTCAATAATGTCATCGACCCTGCAGATGCCGCCTATCAGGCTGTCAACCAGTGCCTTTTTCTTTGCCGCCTGCTCGGAATACGCTGTGCCGGCGTATTCACAGCCGCCGCAAAGTTTTGCGTATCTGCAGTTATTGCGCTTCCTGTCCGGAGTCTTTCCCCTGTTCATCGCTGCTTACCGCTTGCTCGCGCTTTGTCTCACGCAGTTGTCCACAACGTGCTTGAGCAGAATTGAAGTTGTGACTGAACCTACTCCGCCCGGAACAGGTGTAATAGCGTCAACAATCGGTGCCACTCCATCATAGTCCACGTCCCCGCAAAGCTTCCCGTCACTATCAACGTTCATTCCTACATCGACGACTGTCTGACCTTCACGGACATAATCCGCAGTAACCATTTTCGCGACTCCGCAGCACGCCACCACTATATCCGCCGCGCGGCACTCCTTCCGGATATCTTCCGTCTTCGTATGGCAGACCGTCACTGTCGCATTCTCGGTGATGAGCATCAGCGCCGCAGGCTTGCCTATGACGAGGCTGCGGCCGAGCACCACGGCTTTCCGCCCGCGAAGCTCAATTCCGTAATGCCTGAGCAGACTTATCACGGCCTCGGCGGTGCACGGCGCCGCGCTGTCTCTCTTCCCCGAAAGCACGCCTGACATATTGCGTATATCCATGAAATCGCTGTCCTTCCCGGGGTCAATCGCAGCAATCATATGCTCATCGCTAAGGTGACTCGGCAGCGGTCTGAACACCAGAATTCCATGAATTCCGTCATCTTCATTCATCTCGTCGAAAAGCCTGTCCAGCTGCTCCTGCGTGCAGTCCGCGGGCAGCGTATTAACTCTGACATCCGCTTCGGCAGCCCTGAATTTCTTGAGCAGTCCTCTCTCATATGCCAGGTCGTCCTCGCGCTCGCCGACCCTCAATACTCCTAATAAAGGCGTCACTCCCGACGCCTTAAGCGCGTCAACAGCCGGTTTCAAATTCTGCACTATCTCATCAGAGACTTCTTTTCCGCCTAGTCTTCTCATAATATCCTCACTTAATTATCAAGCCGTTCTTTACTGTCCGGTATGCTTCACTGCAGCGGGTTCTTACTTCTTCAACCGCCGACTCGGTATCCTTATTGAGACCGAGCGCATATCCGGTGTCCTTCATCAGTTTTGTGTTGATATAGACATTCATCGCCGCGCCCTCGGCAGCCGCAATACACATCGTCGCCGCGACTCCTACATCGCTTATTGCAAGTCTTGAACCGATTACCGCAAGACGTTCGATTATCAATGACACCTCGGCAGCCTTGCAGACCATCTCGTACGGTGCGCCGGCAGCAGTCTTCAGACAGGCTTCAAGTGTCTCCTCTCTTCCTGGTTCATCCTTTGGAATTCCGTACGCTTCTGCCAAAGGCCCGAAAACCTTCGCATCCTTCTCCACCAGTGCCTTGAACTCCTCTGTGAGCTTTGCAGTCTTCGCCAGAACTGTATCAATCTCGTCCTGGTATTGAGCGTATTTCTTTTTCCCTGTCGTAAGATTCGCCACCATCGAGGCGAGAGCCGCTGACATCGCGCCCGCTGCTGCCGAAGCTCCTCCGCCGCCCGGAACGGGAGCACCCGAAGACAATTCTTCCAGAAACAAATCAATACTTTTCTCAGTCATATAGTCACCTCACCGGATTTTTACCTTTTTATTTTACCCAATTATGTAATTTCCCGCACTATTATATTCGATGGCATATTGAACAATAAAAAAGTTGAAACATCCCTGCCGGTCTGCTTCAACTCTTGTATGTAATTCTGTCTGAACAAGGGCTACGATATCATTCGCTTGATTGCTCTTATGCTCATCATATCGACGTTGCCGTATCGTACATTTCCCGCTGAATTGGACGCGTGGATGACCTGGCCGCCGCCGACATAGATTGCGACATGTCCGCAGTAACTTCCGTAGTCGTAACACACCACATCACCTAACTGAATGTCGCTTCTCGATACCGACGCGCCGTAACTGTTGCATATGGCATTGGCTCCGTGCGGGAGTGATATTCCTACCTGCGCGTAACAATACATTACAAGTCCCGAACAGTCGATTCCGTTTCTCGATGCACCCGCGAAAACATATGGTACACCGAGCATGGACTGCGCGATACTGACGATACTCTCGCCGTTGCATCCCGTAACTGTAGGTGTGATCGTGCTTCCGCCAAAGCTCCTCGACGATCCGCCCGAACTGCTGCCCGAGCTTCCGCCTGAACGCCTTGAAGGGCGCGGCGTCGGTGTCGGAGTAGGTGTCGGCGGCGGTGTCTGCGTAGTATAGGATATATAAACATATCCGGTGACGCCGCCCTCTGTCGTAACTTTATACCATTTATCACCTACTACCGCGCTGCAGACGAGTTTGTCTTCATCATTTACCACTGCTACCTGCTCGGCCTGAGTGGATGCTTCTGAACGGACTATCAGGCTGTCTGTATCAACCCATACTGTACGGTCAACTGTAATCTCAAGCATGGTGTCCTGAATAGTAGTAGTCAGCACATAGCCTTCTGAACCGTCTTCCGTCTGAATCTTCGACCATGTATCGCCGATTCCTACTCTCGTAACCTGCTGTCCCAGATGGAGCGATTCTACCGTAACAGAATCCATTGCAGGCTCCTGTTTAAGAATAGATTCATTTGCCTTTATATAATAAGTGGTGTTGTCAGCTGCGAAATACTGAGCGTCAAGAAGCTCTATCGGCAGATCGGACTGATCATATTCCTGATACACGATATATTTCGAAACATCTGAATAATCTTCGCTTCCGGAAGCGACTGCGCCGTCCGTCGCAGGCTGGGTATCTGCTGCCGTGCCGGTGTCCGTACCGGCGTCTGCGGTCGTACCCGCATCTTCTGTCGTGCCGTCACCTGCACTCTGCGTACTTGCGTCAACAAGCTGACTGTCATCGCTCACAAGAGCCCAGTCCTCGATTACTACATCTCCGGTTGCCGCGTCACTCACTCCGAAGACCTGTGCATACGCCTTGGCCAGTACCATCGCCGGAGATATACCCGCTCGCACTCCGATAGGAAGGCATATAAGCGGGATCGCCGCGCAGAACGCAACGACTATGGCAAGTATATGTTGTTTACGGTTATGCTTAAAAACCATTAACTGTTACCTTTCACAATTATGCCCTATTATAACACCCTGTCAGGATCAATCCATAACCAAAGCTGTGGCAATAGTGCAGAAATTATTCTGTCCGGCGCACAAAAAAACGCCGAAGGTGTATATACCCTCCGGCGTTATTATAGTCTTTGATACCAGTGTTATGCTTTACAATTACGTGTCAAAGGCTTATCTTCTGTCATTCTCCTTGGCTGCGTTCTCTCTTGCCTGTTCGTCAAGAATCTCATCTCTCTCTTCGACCTGCTCAAGATAATCGTTGCTGAACAGCTCCTCATCCGATTCACCGGCGCCGAAGCTGTGGCCCGTGATAATCTCAGCGTTCTGCTTGATAACAGGAACAGCCGTTATATCGTTGTGCGCCTTGATGCCTGTGCCGGCAGGAATAAGTGAACCGATGATAACGTTCTCCTTGATACCGAGAAGCGGATCGACCTTACCCTTGATAACAGCGTCAGTAAGTACCTTTGCTGTCTCCTGGAACGATGCGGCAGACATGAACGAGTCAGACGCGCTCGCAGCCTTGGCGATACCGAGAAGAATCGTATTGCCCTTTGCCGGAACAAGACCCTGTTCTTCACAGTCTCTGTTTCTTGATATGAAGTTGTACCAGTCAACAGTAGTACCTGTCATGAAGCCTGTGTCACCCGGTTCGTCAATCTTGACACGGCGCATCATCTGCTTTGTGATTGTCTCGATATGCTTATCGTTGATGTTAACACCACCGCCGCTGTAGTAGACCTTGGTAATCTCGCTGATGATGTACTTCTGTACGGCACGGATATCCTTAACCTTAAGAATTTCCTTAGGATCGATCTTACCGTCGATAATCTGGTCTCCTGCTTCGATGACCTGACCGTTTGTAACAGTCAGTGTAGCATGTGAAGGAACCTTGTATTCCATCTTCTCGATAGGATTGCCCTTTGCATCAAGAATCGGCGCATTGTAAGCATCATAGGCAGGTGTTACCGTGATAGTCTTCTGCTTGTTCTTCTCATTCTCTGTAATTCTGACAGTACCCGGAACAGACGATATGATACCGTGGCCCTTAGGATCTCTGGCTTCGAAAATCTCCGTAACACGAGGGAGACCTTGCGTGATATCCTCACCTGAAGCAGCGATACCGCCTGAGTGGAACGTTCTCATTGTGAGCTGTGTACCAGGCTCTCCGATTGACTGAGCTGCAATGATACCGACAGCTTCACCGACTGCAACAGGACGTCCTGTCGCAAGGTTGATGCCGTAGCACTTGGTGCAGACACCGCGTCTTGAGCGGCAGTCAAATACTGATCTGATCTTGATCTTGCCGAGGTCTTCAATCTGCTGCTCGGTAAGAACCTTGCCTGCAGTCTCTGCATCGCTGAGCTTTGCCTCTTCCTTGGCTGACTTCTCGGCGATCTTCTCCGGAGTCATCTCGCCGCTGATCTTAACGGTCTCGCGTACAGCCGCACGTGCAGCTCTCGCGTCTTCCTTGGCCTTATCAACTGAATTGCATACATCTTCAGCCTTAAGTGCGTCGATAAGATCGTTTCTCTTGACGATAATCTCACCTGTCTGGAGGTTCTTGATGTCTTCGGCAGCGAAACGGCCGTAGAGCCTGTCATAGAGTGACTTGATGACATTGGTATGGTTGTTGGATACCTCTGTAATCTCCTTGACCCATGTAAAGTCATCAGTACCGCAGTCTTCTTCGGTTACAACGACTGACTGTGCAACATCAACGAGTCTTCTGGTAAGATATCCGGATTCTGCCGTCTTGAGCGCCGTATCTGAAAGAGCTTTTCGGGCACCGTGCGATGAGATAAAGAACTCGAGCACGTTCATGCCTTCACGAAGGTTTGACTTGATAGGAATCTCAATGGTGTTACCGGTTGTATCCTGCATAAGTCCACGCATTCCGGCAAGCTGCTTAATCTGGTTGTTTGAACCACGCGCTCCGGAATCAGCCATCATACGAATAGGATTGTAAATGTCGAGGTTGTCCATGAGGGCCTGTGTGATATTGTTTGTCGTATCACCCCAGACCTTGACAACTTCGTCGTGACGCTCCTTCTCGCTGTAGAAACCTGCCTGTGCAGCCTCATTGATTTCTTCAACCTGAACGTCGCCCTCTGCAATCATCTTATCCTTGATGTCAGGAATAATCATGTCTTCGATACCGATAGAGATACCGGAGATTGTTGAATACTTGTAGCCCATTGCCTTGACGTCATCGAGGAAAACAGAAGTTCTCTCAAGTCCGTGTACTGCGATACATCTCGCAATAATCTTCTCAAGCTTCTTCTTGCCCATGGCGAACTCAAGCTTTGCATCTTTTGCATGGCTTGACTCGGCCTTTGCCTTCTGGTCTGCAATCTTAGGAAAATCAACCTCAAGCTTAAGGTGGTTCTCCGGAACAGATCTGTCGACAAATCCAAGATCCTGAGGAACAATCTCATTGAAAATAAATCTTCCGAGTGTTGACTCTACAAGACCTGTCTCAGACTTGCCGTTAATATCTCTGGTAATACGGATCTTAATCATCGCGTGCAGTGTAAGCTGATGCTCGTTATAAGCCATCATAGCCTCATCTATGGACGTGAATACCATTCCCTCGCCCTTGTCGCCCTGAATCTCCGAAGTCAGATAGTATCCGCCGAGAATCATATCCTGTGTAGGAACTGTGACAGGCTTTCCGTCCTGAGGCTTAAGGAGGTTATTTGTCGAAAGCATGAGGAATCTTGCCTCTGCCTGCGCTTCAGCGGAAAGCGGTACATGTACAGCCATCTGGTCTCCGTCGAAGTCGGCGTTGAAGCCTGTGCATACGAGCGGATGAAGCTTAATTGCGCGACCCTCAACAAGTACAGGCTCAAATGCCTGAATCGAAAGTCTGTGAAGTGTAGGCGCGCGGTTAAGAAGAACAGGATGATCTCTGATTATGTCTTCAAGGATATCCCAGACTTCAGGAGCTCTTGTATCAACTTCCTTGCGCGCGGTCTTGATATTAAGTTTCTCGTTGGTCTCAACGAGCTTCTTTATGACAAAAGGCTTGAACAGCTCAAGCGCCATCTCCTTAGGAAGACCGCACTGGTGCATCTTAAGCTCAGGACCGACGATAATAACCGAACGGCCTGAATAGTCTACACGCTTGCCGAGAAGGTTCTGTCTGAATCGGCCCTGCTTACCCTTGAGCATATCCGACAAAGACTTGAGCTGTCTGTTGGATGTGGCAGAGGTTGAACCCTTTACCGGCGTTCCGTGACGTCCGTTATCGATAAGCGCATCGACGGACTCCTGAACCATTCTCTTCTCGTTTCTCACGATAATCTCAGGCGCGCCGAGATCAAGGAGCTTCTTAAGACGGTTGTTTCTTCCGATAACTCTTCTGTAAAGGTCGTTAAGATCTGATGTCGCATAGCGTCCGCCATCGAGCGGAACCATAGGACGAAGCTCAGGAGGAAGCACAGGGATAACGTCAAGAATCATCCACTCGGGCTTGTTCCCGGATGCCTTGAATGACTCGCAGATCTCAAGTCTCTTGTCAATCTTAAGTCTTCTCTGCGTGCTGATGGAACCTGACTTCTCTGCGCTCAGCTCTTCAATAATCTTGTCGACATCGACTTCCTGAAGCAGTATCTTGATTGCCTCAGCGCCCATTCTTGCGTCAAAGCTGTTCTTACCGCACTTTGTTCTAACCTGCTTGTACTGGTCTTCCGTTATGATGTCCATCTTGTTAAGACCGGTCTCTTCAACATTACCCGGGTCAAGTACTATGTACTTTGAGTAATAGAGAACGTTCTCAAGCTGCTTGATTGTAAGGTCAAGAATCGTGCCGATCTTCGACGGCTGTGTCTTGAAATACCAGATATGTGACACCGGGCAGGCCAGCTCGATGTGTCCGAGTCTTTCACGACGAACAGTGTTCTTCGTTACTTCAACTCCGCACTTGTCGCATACCATTCCCTTAAATCTGATTTTCTTATACTTGCCGCAGCGGCATTCCCATGATCTTGTAGGTCCGAAAATCTTCTCGCAGAAAAGTCCGTCAACCTCCGGTCTCTGTGTACGGTAATTAATCGTCTCCGGCTTCTTAACTTCGCCGTGCGACCAGCCCTTTATAACCTCGGGTGAGGCAAGCTGGATGCTGATTTTCGTAAGATGATTTGTCTCGTTCATATATTTGAAGTCTCCTTCCAATTCGCGCCGGCGCGCCGGACAGCGGCGGGTCAGCGGCAAAGCCTGTATGTTTGTCAGTCAGAACAGCACGTCAGGTGTCTTCTTCATCTCCGTCCTCACCTGCATCAAAGAAACCGTCGTCTTCCTTGATATTGCCGTTCTCGTCAGCCTCAACGAAACAATCGCTCAGGATATCTGATGACATGGCTGCGTCATCACCGTCAAGAGAAGCACGTGTGCGCTCATCCATCTCGTTATAAGACTCGAATGACTCTTTGTTCTCGGCAACATATTCCTTGTTGTCCGTATAAGTGCGGACATCAAGAGCCAGAGCCTTAAGTTCGTTTACAAGAACGTTGAATGACTCCGGGATACCAGGCTCAGGTATGTTCTTGCCGCGGATGATTGCATCATAGGTCTTGGAACGGCCTTCGATATCATCTGACTTAACGGTAAGGATTTCCTTGAGTGTATGAGCCGCGCCGTAAGCCTCAAGAGCCCAGACTTCCATCTCTCCGAATCTCTGTCCGCCGAACTGGGCTTTACCGCCCAAAGGCTGCTGTGTAACCAGAGAGTAAGGTCCGGTTGATCTCGCGTGCATCTTATCATCTACAAGGTGGTGGAGCTTCAGGTAGTACATAACGCCTACCGTAACTCTGTTCTCAAACGGTTCTCCGGTACGGCCGTCGTAAAGAACAGTCTTACCGTCAGAATCAATTCCTGCAAGCTTGAAGGCATCTGCAATATCATTCTCGTTCGCGCCGTCGAAAACAGGCGTTGCTATCTTCCAGTTAAGTGCTCTGGCTGCTCTTCCGAGGTGAACCTCGAGGAGCTGTCCGATATTCATACGTGAAGGAACGCCGAGCGGGTTGAGTACGATATCAAGCGTTGTGCCATCCGGAAGGAACGGCATATCCTCTTCAGGAAGAACTCTCGATACAACACCCTTGTTTCCGTGGCGTCCTGCCATCTTGTCTCCGACAGACAGCTTGCGCTTCTGGGCTACATAAACACGAACTCTCTTGTTTACGCCGTTCTTAAGGTTGCCGTTGGTCTCCTTTGTGGAAACAACAACATCGACAACTACACCGGAACCGCCGTGCGGAACACGCTTGGATGTGTCTTTAACTTCTCTTGCCTTCTCACCGAAAATTGCCTTGTACAGTCTCTCTTCAGCGGTCTGATCCGTCTCTCCCTTCGGCGATACCTTACCTACAAGGATATCTCCGTCCTTGACCTCGGCACCAACCATTATGATACCGTTCTCGTCAAGGTTGGAAAGCGCGTCATCACTGACGTTCGGAACCTCTCTTGTAATCTGCTCGGCACCGAGCTTTGTCTCACGCGCCTCACATTCATGTTCTTCTATGTGGATTGAAGTATATACATCGTCTCTGACGATTCTCTCATTGACAAGTACAGCATCCTCGTAGTTATAGCCTTCCCATGTGGTAAAGCCGATAAGTACATTTCTTCCTAAAGCAAGCTCGCCCTTATCTGTTGCAGGGCCGTCCGCGATTGTATCGCCCGCGTTTATCTTCTCGCCGATGGCGACGATAGGACGCTGGTTGATACATGTGCTCTGGTTGGATCTCTGATACTTCGCGAGCAGATAGCTGTCTACGCTTCCGTCCTTTGTGGTAATCTCAATCTTATCCGCGCCTACAAACGATACGACGCCCTCATGTGAAGCGACGACGCATACTCCGGAATCCTTGGCAGCGCGATACTCCATGCCTGTACCGATGATAGGTGCTTCAGGCTTGACGAGAGGCACGGCCTGACGCTGCATGTTTGAACCCATGAGCGCACGGTTGGCATCATCGTTTCCGAGGAACGGAATAAGGCTTGTTGATACGGATACCAGCTGCTTCGGCGATACATCCATGTAATCGACCTGCTCAGGATCAAGCTGGAGGAACTGGTCCAGATGACGGCAGACTATCTTTGCATTCTCAAACTTACCGCTGTCGTCAATAGGCTCATTTGCCTGGGCGATATTATAATCGTCCTCTTCGTCAGCTGCCATATATCTGACTTCATCTGTAACAACGAGATTATCCTTGTCGAATCTGCGATAAGGCGTCTCGATGAACCCGTACTTATTGATACGCGCGTATATGGCAAGTGAGTTCATAAGGCCGATGTTCTGACCTTCCGGTGTCTCAATCGTGCACATACGGCCGTAGTGTGTGGGGTTGATATCTCGGACTTCCATTGAAGCTCTCTCTCTTGAGATACCGCCCGGGCCCAAAGCTGAAAGTCTTCTCTTGTTCGTAAGCTCTGCCAGAGGATTGTTCTGATCGGCAAACGCAGACAGCTGTGATGAACCGAAGAATTCTCTGAATGACGCGCTGAGCGGCCTTGTGTTGACAAGACTGCCGGCCGTAATGTCCTCGCCCTCTTTGCTTGAAATCTGTGAGATTCTGTCGCGTGTGTTCTTCTCTACACGGGCAATACCTGTGCGAAGCTGGCTCTGAAGCAGCTCGCCTACGGATCTTACACGACGGTTGCCGAGGTGGTCGATATTATCAATCTTGCCGACGCCTCTGTGGAGTCCGATATAGTAGGAAACGAAAGCATAAATATCATCAATGGTTAAGTTCCTTGGCATGAGGTCAGCCTTGCGTTCTTCAAGAGCCGACTCAAGCTTTGCGGCATAATCGGCCTTGTCGGCGTTGGCTCTTATATCCTCGATTATCTCGCGGAGAACAGAAACTCTTACCTTCTCGTTAACAGGCGTGTTGTTGATGTCGAAGCCCTTAAGCTCCTTCTTGGGGAAGCTGTTCCTTATGAACAGATCCGCGTCCACTCTTCCGTTGCCGATAACCTTGAGAGGAATCTCTTCAAAATCATCTTCATCGGCAGCCTTTACAAGCTTCTTCGGATAGATTGTGCATACGCTTACGCCCGCGTCTTCAATCTTCTTCGCGATTTCCGCCGTAATAACGGTACCCTTCTTGACGATGACCTCGCCATCTTCCGTTGTAATATTCTCAGCCATTTTGTGACCGACAATTCTCGCGGACAGGGCAAACTTCTTGTTTACCTTGAAGATTCCGACTCTCTCAAGATCATATCTGAGCGAATCAAAATATGTCTTGTTGAGTATGCTCTTTGCATTATCGACAGAGAACGGTTCATTGTTGCGGATCTTCTTGAAGAACTCTGCGAGAGCCGCGACCTGCGGATCTTCAGCATCCTTTGTCTCATCCTTCTCAAGTGTCTTTCTCAGGCACTCTTCATCACCGAACATATTGATGATATCTTCATCGGTAACCAGGCCGAGACATCTCAGGAATACAGAAAGTGAAATCTTGTGAGACTTGTCCACGACAATATACATAAGGTTGTATTCTTCGGACTCGTCGGTTGCCTTGTCGCCAAGAGCAAGCTTCTCTTTGGCCGTAAGCTTTGTCTCCTTCTCATCCTCTTCGATGAGAATCCATGAACCCCTGTACGGGATCAGCTCGGCTGAAAGAAGGCGGTTGCCCATCTTTGATCTTGACTCGCCGTAGTAAGCTCCCGGAGATCTTACAATCTGGTTGATTACTACACGCTCAGCTCCGTTTATAATAAACGTTCCCTGATCGGTCATTATAGGAAATTCACCGACATAAGCTGTCTCGTCGGTTACTTTGTTGTCTACCTTGTTGCGAAGACGGATTCTGATGCTGAGACGTGCAGCATAGTTGCTGTCGTTCTTCTTGCACTGATCGATAATATAAGACTTGGAGATCTTCGCCGTACCCTTTGGCTTCTCCTTCTTGTCCCTGGCTTTATCTTCCTTTCCCGAAGGATCACAAGGGCTGTCGGGGTCAAAGATTTTATCAATAAAATAAATCTCATATTTACCCTGCTCATCAGTAATCGGAGAAACTTCATCGAAAATCTGCTGCATACCCTCATCAATAAACCACTGATAGGATTGCTTCTGATTCTCAATAAGGTTTGGTACTTCAATTACTTCGTTGATCTTGGAATAAGACTGGCGTTCAGTCTTGCCTTGTTTAACGGAATGGACCATATTTAACGAATCACCTCACAAAAAGCTTATGAACCCTGCGGTTCCAAGCAGTCTTACGGTTGAAGGCGCATTTATAATGCATAAAAGCAGCCTCCCGTCAAGAGAAAAGAGCAAAATACCCCTAACCCATTACGACGCAGTAAAGAATTATACAAGGAAATTCAAATAAAGTCAACAGTACTTTCCGGACAAACAAATTCCGCAATACTGTCAGACCAATAACTACGGGAAATTATAGCACGTTTCCGGAGTTTGGCTACCCCTTTTTTCCTTTCCGTGACACAAGCCGGATTAAGTTCATAGTAAAACTTCCCGGAAGGAAAGACGCTGTATGGCGTGCTTCCGGAAGATTGCAAAAGCAAAAAAAGCGGCGCAGCCCTTCTCAAAAAGGCTGCACCGAAAGTTGAAATTCATCTTCTGCCCGGAACCGCTTGATTGAGCGCGGTATCCGTTGAACCGGCAGCTGCTTTATCATCAATAAGCAAGTCTCTCGATAAGACCCTTATTGATTGTATACTGCGGGTTGGTTGACTTGATTGAGTCAGACCATGTGTTGACCGAAGCATTGATAAGGTTGTTGCGCGCCGTGTTCTGCCATGCGGGCATCGAACCTTCAAAATAATAGACGCTGATGGTGCTGTTGTCTTCAGACAGCGAGACCATGTAGTCACCCTGCACTCTTGAAGCATCGAAAAGCCATTCTCCTGCAGCAACAACATCTGATGTGAGCTGGTTGTCATCCGTAGAAGTAAACTTATCAATTGTAATTCCTGAATTATAGCCGCCGTCGATAATTGCGTCTGTATCGGTCGAATTTGCTTTAACCAGATTGTAGAATCCGAGTGAATCAACCGGTGCCGGCATGAGTGCCGCTACCTGAGCCTCAGCGTCTGCCTGTATCGAGGCCTGATCTGCAGTTGTCAGATCAAGAGTCGTGTTGTTATCAAGAGTAAGGATTCTGTAAGCAACTGTTGTTGAATCATCCGTGCCGCGGTCGTTAAGGATTGCCACATAAGCGCCGTTGTCAGAAGGAATAACGATCGTATCGCCGACCTTTGTGTCATCACCGAAAATAAAATCCGTGAGTCCTGCTGCCATGCTGTCTGTGTATGAAGATGTGTAATTCTCGCACAAAGTCGGATCTGCGTCGTCCGCAAAAGAATCAAGTGCCGTATCATCACCGGACTGTGTGAGATAATCCATAACAGCCTGGCGGAAGCTTGCTGAATCCGTTGAAGCGTCGGCGATAGCCTGAGCCTGAGCCTTTGCATCGTCAAGACCGGTTACGTTGCCTGAATCATCGGTTGCCGCCGTTACAAAATAATAGTTGAAATCAGCCTGAATATATTCTGAACTGTTGGCATCGTACTCGGCCTGAATCGCGTCTGCTGCAGGCATATATGTAAACTGTCTGATGTACTGCTCATATTCATTCGTGAGAACTTCACGCGTCATAAACTTCTTGTAATCGCGAAGTGTCATTCCTGTGCCATACTGTGCAGACAGGAACTGGTCTGCCGTCTGATAGCCGTAAAGCGTTGCCATTGATGAGATCTGATCGGATGAGAGCTCGGCGTAGCGCGCTGCCTGTGAGTAATCCATGAATCCGTTTGCAACAGCAGAACGGTTTACCATGATGCAGTTCATGAGTTCATTCGCAGCCTCCTGGAAAATCATGTCACGGTAAGTCGTGCCCTCACCTGTGGTTGCATCAGTTGATGCAGTCTCGTCAAGGTTATCTTCGGTAACTCCGTAATAATTTGAGAAAGAACTGAATACCTCTTTGAACTTGAAGTTGGCCTCAAGCACCGAGATATTCTCGACAGACTGCGTGGATGTACCGTCTGCCGCAGTCTCTGTTATGGAGATTCCCGTCAGCACCTTCGGAAGAATGCCTGTTATGTATACGAACCAGCAAACAATGCATAAGATGATGACAACCATTGCTGTGGTTATAATGAACTTTGCCTTGCGGGCGCTGCTCTTCTGCGGTCTGATATTGGTCTGTGCCATAATTGAGGAACCTGCCTTAAATTAATTATTTTTGTCAAAAAAGCATTGATTATTATAATTCGCCTGCACCGATAATGCAAGAAAGCTCTTTCATATCGCTGATGAAGTATTCGGGTGACTGCCTGTCCAGATCAGCCCGCGGCATACGCGTCCATGAGACTGCCGCCATATCGGCCCCGCAGTCGTGGGCGCTGAGAATATCGGCAACAGCATCACCAACGTAAAGAACACGCGACATATCGCTGATTCCCAGCCTTGAGGCAGCTGCAACAAGAGGCTCTCCGTGCGGTTTTGCAAGCTCGCAGTCCTCGCGGTAAATCGCAGTGTCGAAAAACTGACCTATGTCAAGCAGATCAATGGTAATCTTTGCGGCCTCACGCCTTTTCGATGTGACGACGCCCTGCATTACGCCGGCACGGTTAAGGCAGGCAAGTTCGTCCATGACGCCCGGAAACAGCCGGATTACGCCCTTTCGCATCTCCGTCTCGTTATAGTCGATGTACGCGTCGAAAAGTTTACGGGCAGTATCGCTGTCATGCATCTCAAATGTCTGCATAAGCGGCCTGCCGATGTAGGTCATCAGGTCGGCATCGGTTCTGTCGCAGCGACCGAAGACACGCTCGTACGCCTTGTGGAAGGACTCTACAATCAAAGGAACGGAATCCTGAAGCGTTCCGTCAAGATCGTACAGCACAAGGTCGTATTTATTCTCTGGATGCTTCTTCGCCATTATCGCCGTCTTCCGAAGTTATAACCGGGTTCTTGTGGATCATTACCTTGGCAATCGCATTCTCGGCGACCTTCAGTACCTTGATGTCAATGTTTTTGTAGTGAACAACAGGTTTCTCGCGTTCTTCCGGCACGCGGTCGAGCAGTGAGATGACAAGACCGGCGATTGTATCATACTCATCGTCTGTCAGCTCTATTCCGATAACATCTTCGAGATCGCTCAGAGTCATGTCTCCGTCAACAATGTAATCTCCGTTGGACAGTTTCACAAGCTCCTGTTCCTCATCATCGTACTCATCGGTAATGTTGCCGACAAGTTCTTCGAGCATGTCTTCAATAGTGCATATACCCATCGTTCCGCCGTACTCGTCAACAATTACAGCCATCTGCATGCCGGAAGTCTTCATCTCGCCGAACAGCGATGATATCTTGCGGGTCTCGTGAACCACAAGCGGATCTCTGATAATATTCGCGAGAATGAACGGGCGTTCAGTGTCCGGAGCCTCTATACCGAGAAGGTCCTTGATATTGAGTATTCCGACAATATCGTCAATCGTGTCGCGGTAGACCGGAATTCTTGTGAATTTCTCATCCATTGCAACTTTCATGACTTCTTCATATTCAGAATCTATCGGAAGTGACACGATTCTTTTGCGGTGGGTCATAATCTCGGAGACTTCCTTGTCGTTGAACTCGAAAACATTCTCTATCATTTTCTTCTCGGTGTCTTCGATATTTCCGCTCTCCGAGCCGACATCGACCATCATCCTTATTTCTTCTTCGGTAACCGCCTTATCATTGTCGTCCGGGTCTATCCTGAACAATCTGAGTACCGCGTTTGTCGAAGCTGTAAGCAAAATAACAAACGGCTTAAGAATAACGCTGAAGAAATTGACTATACCGGTTACACCGAAAGACCATTTCTCCGGATATGTCTGAGCAATCCTCTTTGGAACAAGCTCTCCCAGAACGAGAGAGAAATACGACAGAACTATAGTGATTATCACGGTCCACAGGGTCACCATCCACGGGTACTTGCCGTCAGGGTCACAAAGCACGGCCAGCTTCTCGGCAAAATTGCTCGCTGCGAATGCCGATGACAGGAATCCCGCAAGCGTTACGCCTACCTGGATTGTGGCAAGAAAATTGCCCGGATTGTCAAGAAACCTCACTATTCTGCGTGCCTTGCGGTCGCCTTCCTCCGACATTTTGCGCATTTTCGCGTCATTAAGCGTAATAACCGCCATCTCCGTACCGGAGAAGAACGCGTTAACAAACACGAAGAAGAAAACTATCAATATATCTGCAATTGTCTTTCCCATCATTTCATCTTTCCGAGCAGCTTCTCAAGCGCCGCTCTGACTGCCTGCGGATCAGCTTTGCCTCTGAGAGCCTTCATAGACTGTCCGACAAGGAACTGGAAGTTCTTCTCTGAACCTGCCAGATATTCACTGACAGCCTTCCCGTTTGCCGCCAGCACATTCTCGATTACAGGCTCAATTGCCGAACTGTCGGACACCTGCGCCAGATTATGAGACTTCACATATTCTTCGGGGTCGCCGCCGTTCGAGTATATTTCGGCAAGCACTTCGCGGCCCGTCTTACGGTTGATTTTGCCGGCATTCACCATGTTGATGATTGTTCCGAGCCTGCCGCCGTCAAACGTCATATCCTCGGCAGCCGTTCCTTCGTCCTTGCAAAGCTTAAGCAGATCTGTCATCAGCCAGTTCGATACATCTTTCGGCTGATTTGTGACTGCTGTCGCCTTTTCGAAAATCTTTACAAGAGAAGTGGCTCCCGTTATGATGTCCGCATCGTATTCCGGCAACCCGAACTCACGCACATAGCGTTCCCTCTTGGCATCGGCAAACTCAGGCAAAGAAGCCCGCACTTCTTCAAGATACTCATCAGATATCTCGACGGGCATAAGGTCGGGATCAGGAAAATACTTATAATCCTGCGCATTCTCCTTCGATCTCATGCAGTATGTGTACTCCTTGTCGTCATCCCAGCGGCGCGTCTCCTGAGTTATGCTTCCGCCTTCCTCAATCACGTCAATCTGACGCTCGCGCTCATACTCTATGGCGCGTTCGATTGCCCTGAGACTCGCGATATTCTTCATCTCGGTTCTCGTTCCGAACTCTTTTTGTCCTTCCGGTCTTACCGAAAGATTGACATCACATCTCATAGAACCTTCCTGCATCTTGCAGTCTGACACGCCTAAATACTGCATGGTGTCCTTAAGCTTTGTAAGGTATGCGATAACCTCTTCCGCACTTCTGAAATCAGGTTCGGAAACTATCTCAAGCAAAGGCACGCCGCAGCGGTTGAAGTCGACCATGGTCATTCCCGTAACAGGGTCATGGACGAGTTTGCCGGCGTCTTCTTCCATGTGTATCTCATGGATTCCGATTGTCCTGCCGCCGTTCGCGGTTCTGATATCAACATGACCGTTTCTGCAGATAGGGTAATACAGCTGCGATATCTGATATGCCTTCGGCAAATCAGGATAGAAATAATTCTTACGGTCAAACTTGTTCTTTCTCGTTATCTCGCAGTTCAGCGCAAGCCCTGCCCTTACCGCATAGTTGACCACTTTTCTGTTAAGCGTAGGCAACGTTCCCGGCATTCCCGAACAGACTTCGCAGACATGCGTATTGGGCTCACCTCCGAATTTTGCGGAACAGCCGCAGAAAATCTTGGACTCTGTCGCAAGCTCACAATGAACCTCAAGTCCTATAACCATCTCGTAATCTCTCATAAGCAATACCTCCCTCAGCCAACGTCCGGCGTCTGCTTCTCATACGCCCTGTCCGCCGTCGCGCGCTGGTAATCGGAAGCAAATCCCAGAATCGTCTGCTCATCAAAATGCTTTCCGATGATCTGCATTCCGACCGGAAGTCCTTCGGTAAAACCGCAGGGAACCGACACAGCCGGAACTCCGCAGATATTAATCAGAACAGTGCAGATATCTCCGAGATACATCTTAAGCGGGTCAGACAGACTCTGCCCTGCCTTGAGCGCCGGCGTCGGCGCAACAGGGCCTATTACGACGTCATATTTGGCGAAAGCCTCATCAAAGGCCTTCTTGATAAGATTCTTTGCCTGCAGCGCCTTGTTATAGTATGCGTCATAATATCCGGACGACAGAACGAAATTTCCCAGCATAATTCTTCTCTTGACTTCAAGCCCGAAGCCCTCGCTCCTCGACCTTATGTACAGTTCGGTCAGATCGTCGATTCCATCCGGTCTGAAGCCATACTTGATTCCGTCATATCTTGACAGATTCGAACAGGCCTCGGCGCACGCGATGATGTAGTACGTCGGGATTGCGTAATCCATTATCGGCATGGGGAAACGCTCTACCGTAGCGCCCTCGCTTACGAAAACGCTGACCGCGTTCATAACGCATTCCTTTACGCCGCTGTCGATTCCCTCACCAAAGTACTGTTCCGGAATGCCGATCTTCCTGCCCTTGACGCTGTAACCGGCAAGCTGCTCCATATCAATCTTCCGGCTGTTGACAGACGACTGGTCCCGTTCGTCAATTCCGCTTATAACATTGAACATTGCCGCAACATCCATGACATCTCTTCCGATAGGTCCTATCTGGTCAAGCGACGATGCAAATGCAACAAGACCGTATCTTGATACACTCCCGTATGTCGGCTTGAGCCCCGTAACACCGCAGAATGATGCCGGCTGTCTTATTGACCCGCCGGTATCAGATCCGATTGAAAGCGGCGCGAGCCTTCCCGCCACGGAAGCGGCAGAACCGCCGGACGAGCCGCCAGGAACACGGCTGTGTCCCCACGGGTTTATCGTCGGTCCGAAATATGAAGTCTCGGTGGTTGAACCCATCGCAAATTCATCCATATTGGTCTTCCCGAGAATTACCATTCCGGCTTCTTTGATTCTTCTCACAACTGTAGCATCATACGGAGGAACGAAATCACTGAGCATCTTTGACGCGCAGGTTGTCTTTATTCCTCTTGTACAGATATTATCCTTTATGGCAACCGGAACTCCCGCCAGAACACCTTTCAGTTCTCCGGAAGCAATTGCACGGTCGGCTTCGCGCGCCTGCTCAAGGGCTTCCTCGCGGCACACTGTGATATATGAGTGGTATTCCCGATCTTTCGCCTCAATCGCATCGAGAAACGCTTTTGCGGCTTCAAACGAAGTCAGTCTTCCGTCTTTTATTGCCGCCCCGATATCGATGGCGGACATTCCTGTAATTGTATCTTCTGTCATATATTAATCCCCTCAGTAATCAGTCAAAGGTCTTAGGCACAAGTATGCTGCCGTCAGCGGATTCCGGAGCATTCGAGAGAACCTCGTCTCTCATGTCGCCGTTTGTGATAATATCCTCCCGCATGACGTTGGTAACTCCCGAGCTGTGGCTCAGCGGCTCAACTCCCGCAGTATCAAGCTCATTAAGCTTATCGATATATCCGAGAATATCTCCCAGATCCTTCTGTGTCCTAATCTCATCCCCCTGTTCAAGCCTGATGCGCCCGAGCGCTTCAAGGTACAAAACGAGATCCTTTGTGATTTCCATATATAACTCCTTCAAGCCCATATCAGTGGGCATTCTAAACTTGAATTCTAACATGCGGAACAGTTTAAGTAAATAAACACACCTCCCACAACAGTTTCTCCTGCCGTGAGAGGTGCATGTAAAAATCAGATAAATCGCGCTTAGGCGCTCGCAATCAGGCCTTGACACTCCGATGCGTCAGATTCCCCGCATTCAGTTGTCGTCTGAGCTGTCTTCAGACTCATCCGGAACCGGTTTATCCGTGATATCTGATGCTTCTGAAGCATTTGAACCTTCAGAATCATCGGAAGCCTTCGCTGAAGATGCATTGTCTTTCTCGGCAGCATCGCCGTCTTCTGACTTGTCAGACGAAGAGCCGTCTTTCTTTCCGTCCTTGTTTCCTTTGACAACGAACACGATCAGGATTGTAACTACAGCAACAATCGCGACTACGCCGACAATAGCCAGAACTGTAAGGATAATGGCTGCGGTCCCTGTACGTACTGAAGGTGCGACGGCTGCTGCTGCGGTGGTGTCCGCAGTTGATGTGTCGCTGGCTGTGACCGAAGCATCCGTAGATGCAGCATCGGCAGCTGCAGTCGGAACTGCCACTGCAGGCGCGTATGTGTCATCTGTATGGAAATCATATGTTCCGGCATCCATGATATCGGACACTTCCTTGCTCAATGCGGCAAGGGCTATGGAGTTAAGCTGATCATCAGTTGCCGCGGTGGTTCCGAGATAGCCGACGACAAAGTATCCGTAATCTTCCGACTTGACAACAGCCATCTCGCCTTCGGTTCTTGCCGGGTCATAAGCCCAGTCTTCAAACTCCTGTACAAAATCGCCCTTTGTTACAGCGATATCATTTGTCTCGGCTACAGTTCCGGCATCAACAAGTGCCGCAGCCTTTGTGGACAGATCGTCCGTGCTTGTACACTGTGAGAGAAGATCGTTGGCAGCGGACTCTGCTGATTCCAGAGTAGCGTCATCTGAACCTGAAGGGGCCTTGAAGAGCGCATATCTGACATTCGGAATGTTCTTGTCGGAATCGGTATAAGCATAGTCGCTGCAATAGTTCTTTGAATACAGATCGGACAGATAGTAGTAGTAAAGCGTATCACGGAAGGCCGCCTCGTCCATATTAGGTCCGTAGTAGAGCTTAAGGTAATCATCGATACTCATTCCGGCAGGCTGCGCCGTGTTGGTATTAAGATTGTCAATCATTGTATCAATCTGGGTATAAGTATCGTCTGAAAGTTCAAGACCTTCAGATGCGGCCATATCGCAGATAATGCATGTGCTCTCCAGCATGTTCTCGGCATAGTCGACGTAGAAATCCGCATATGTGGAATAGGTGTCTCCGTCATATGATGCCGCCAGATCAAGATAGCCTTCGGACGTTGTCGGATAGTATCCGTTGTACGCATAATTGCTTAGTTCGAGAAAGGCATTGATAAAATAGAAGTTGGATTCATAGATCGGAATGTCTTCGCCGTTGAATGAATACTGATGATTGAGAAACGCACTTAACTGACTCCCATACATGGTATCGAAAGAAAGGTTCGACAGATCTATGGTGGAAGGGGTTGACGTCTCAGATGCAGTCTCATCCCCTGAAGTCTCTGATGTTACGGCAGCACCCGAAGTCTCGGTTGTCTGTGTGGTCGCGGTCGTATCAGAACTCGATGTCGTCTCATCCGCATATACAGACGCGACAGGTACCATAAGCATTGCCGCAACACACGTCGCTGCAACTGCCTTTTTAAAATCAAACATAAAAAATAACTCCTTAAAAAATGGATACGCAATAAATAATACGCCTGTCTTCTCCAAAAGAATGTGTTAATTTAGCGGTATTTATTACAGATTTTATTTGGTAATTCGCTTGAAATCCGCCATAGCGTCAAGAATGGTGTCATCCATGTCGTAGTACCTGTACTTGCCGAGACGGCCTCCGAATTCAACATGTATGTCGTTCTCGCCGAGCTCGCAATAATCAGCGTAGCGTTTGTTGTTCAATTCGTTGTTTAGCGGGTAGTACGGCTCATCTCCCCGTTTCCACTCAGCCGGATACTCGCGCGTAACAACTGTTCCCTTGCCGGTGCCGAATTCAAAATGCTTGTGCTCGATGATTCTGGTATAAGGTGTCTCGGAGTCAGTGTAATTGATTACCGCGTTGCCCTGGAAATCGTCAATCTCCGGCATGAGCTCAGTCTCGAATCTGAGACTTCTGTACCCGAGCTCGCCCAGGCAGTAACCGTAGAATTCATCAATCATTCCGGAGTAGATTATCTTCTCCGATATTGCCGAGAGTCCGTCTCTTTCCTTAAGAAAATCAGTGCCGGTGCGGACTTCGATTCCTTCGAGCATATTCTCTATCCAGCCGGTATAGCCCCCTATAGGTATGCCCTGATAACTGTCGTTGAAATAATTATTGTCGTATGTCAGACGAACCGGAAGACGCTTGATAATAAACGCCGGAAGCTCCGTTGCCGGTCTGCCCCACTGCTTCTCGGTATAGCCTTTGATAAGCTTGTTATAGATGTCCGGGCCGATGAGTGAGAGCGCCTGCTCTTCAAGATTTGAAGGCGTTCCTGTGAATCCTTCGGCTATCTGCTCATCAAGCTTTGCGCGGGCCTGAGCCGGAGTAATGACGCCCCACATCTTGTTAAAGGTATACATGTTGAACGGCATTGAATAAAGCTCGCCCTTGTAATTTGCCACGACCGTATTTGTATACCTGTTGAACTGCGCAAACCGGCAGGCGAAGTCCCACGCCGTCCTGTCACTTGTATGGAAAATGTGCGCACCGTATCTGTGTACGTTGATTCCGTTGACAGCTTCCGTATATATGTTGCCGCCTATGTTGTTTCTTCTGTCAACAACAAGGCATCTGTAGCCTTTGTCTGTTGCTGTTCTCGCGAACGTCGCGCCGTAAAGTCCTGCCCCGACAATAAGAAAATCAAAATTCTTCATTTATCAGCCCTCCGCTAATAATATATCACTGTCCAACCCCGAAAAGCTGCGCAATTTCCATTGGCGTATCATAATATCCTACGTGCGGCCACTCATTTATATCCTCGCCTCCGAACCGGCCGAAACCGAAGCCGTATGACACCCCGCAGAATTTCACTCCGGCCTTAAGCGCTCCGTTGGCATCGTGTTTCGAGTCCCCCACCATGAGAATGGAATCGCGCGAACCGGCTCCGAGCTTCGCTATGCAAAGTTCTATTATGTCCGCCTTGGTAAGTTTGCCCTCGTAATCCGAACCGTAAATCAGATCAGTGTACTCGCCGAACCCGAATCCTCTGCATATTCGCTCGGCATAATCCTGCTTCTTGTATGTCGCTATCGCCGTCGGTATGCCGCGTTCTCTCAGGAAAGCAAACAGATCGTAGATACCGTCATAGGCAGATGCCTCCATCAGATTGAATTTGGCATAGCGCTCGCGAAAATATCCTACAACCTCTTTGAGCCTGTCACCTGTTATTCCGAAATGATTCTCCATGCTCCACTCCATCGGCGGTCCGATGAATTTAAGAAGTTCTCCTTCGGACGGCATTGCAAGCCCGTACTTTTCGATCGCTTCCCTGCACGAATGAACGATTCCCGAAGATGTGTCCAGAATCGTGCCGTCAACGTCGAACAAGACTGCCTCAAAGCTCTGTCTTTCCATAATTATCTACTCCTGTATCTGCTGCATAAAGCCATAAAATCAGGAAAATCCGCGCAATCCGGAAATGCCTTCGTCACTCTGTCAAACGGTGAATACCGCAGGCAGCTTATAAATGGCTGGAACGATTTTCCCGCACATTCTACATCTTTTGCAAGCGCCTGTACAAGTTCAGGGACTTCGTTAATCTGCCCGCAGGTCCAGCGCGGTCCGCATGCAAGCTCCGGCGAGCAGTTCTCAACATAAATCGTCGAGACGGCTCTTATGTCTTCGCAGCTCAGACCCAGTTCAACAGCGTATTCGCCCTGCTCAAGCAGAAACTTGCCGTAATCTTCATCAAAATATTCAAGCCTGTGGATGTCGAAAACGAGTTCGCAGTTCTTTGCATCACCTGCAGCAATGCTGTATTTTCCGAAGGCGGCAAGCTCTCGAACGGGTCTGTTTTTCGCCGTAAAGACCTTATGAACATAGACCTGAACCGTTGCCTTTCCTTCGCGCCTGCCGGTGTTTTTCACTTTGAAACCCACCCTGATCTCATTGCCCGACAGACCGGCGCAGGCTCCCGCAATATCAAACGAGGTGTATGACATCCCGTAGCCGAAAGGAAACAGCGGCTCTGTCCGACGTTTCTGATAACCGCGATAACCTGCGAAAATTCCTTCACCGTAATTGCAGTGAAAAGAATCCGGATAGCTCAGATAACCCGGCGTGTCTTCATATTTTACGGGAAACGTCACCGGAAGAGCGCCCGACGGATTGACTGTGCCCGCCATTATGTCCGACAGCGCCCGTCCGCCCATCATACCGGGATAGAACACCGCAAAAAGCGCATCGATACTGTTCTCAAATTCTCCGAGCTCCACCGGTCCGGAAGTGTTCAGTATCAGGCATATTTTTCCGCTGCCGCGATTATCTGTCAGCTGTTTCAGAAGTTCGCGGGTTCCGGCGGTAAGCTTTATATCAGCCCGGTCTGTTCCTTC
The DNA here is from genome assembly GCA_022484595.1 of Mageeibacillus sp. Classification (GTDB taxonomy): domain Bacteria; phylum Bacillota; class Clostridia; order Saccharofermentanales; family Saccharofermentanaceae; genus Saccharofermentans. The sequence goes on from JAKVLB010000004.1 coordinate 26,251, forward strand.
CCTCGCCTGCACTTTCTCTACAACAACGGCAGTATCGCCGTTTCTGAACCTGTCATAATCATCAAATGATACCCTGATGCCGTGCCTGTCCGCGAGTTCACGCGCGAAATTCGTGGTTCTCGGTGTAAACACCTGCGCGCTGCCGCCGCCGTAATCACTCATGCTGCCGTCGCCGCCCATAATCACCAGACCCTGCCCTTCGCTCACAGGAAACAGTCCGTCTCTGTTAATCAGCATGACAATACCCTCGCACGCCGCGCTGTACGCTGCCATATCGCCCATCTCCATATATTGTTGATTGGTAATTGCTTCTGAGAATCTGACGCCTGAGTGTCTCCTGATAAGTCTTGTCAGTCTGGCGGCCGCTTCGTCAAGATGACTTGCGCTCAGACGGCTGTCCCGGACAGCAGCCTCAATATCTTCGTGCGGCCACGGTCCGGGCATGATAACATCGACTCCGGCCTCTATGCAGTCACCTGCAGGTCCTGTACAGGCGCTCCAGTCCGTCATCACCACGCCGTCAAACCCCCATTGCCCGCGCAGTTTATCCCTGATAAGCCATCTGTTCTCCGTGCACTTCACTCCGTTTATCGAATTGTATGCGACCATAACTGTCGAGCATACCCTGCTGCACGCTTTGAATGCCGGAAAATAGAGTTCCTCGAGTGCCCCCTCAGATATTGTCTCGTCTATTCCGACACGGTTTATCTCCTGATTGTTAGCTGCAAAATGTTTGACATTCGACGCTGTTCCCTGCGACTCGACGCCCTCGCACATCCGGGGTGCCATCTCGGCGCAAAGCACCGGGTCCTCCGAATAGCCCTCGAAGAACCTTCCGTTTCTGGGTTCTCTCAGAAGATTCACGTTTGGGGTTCCCAGCAGTACGTCTATCCCATACACCTTCGCCTCAAGTCCCAATGCCCTGCCGCATTCTTCGACAATATCCGGATTCCATGTCGCGCCGAGAAGAATTCCGGGCGGATAACATCCCGGCGCAACCTCTATCGCGCCGCATCTGTCCTTAAGTCTCGCATATATAGCGCTGCGGAGTTCCAGCTCACGTCCGGTAAGTTCCCCCTCACGGAAGAACTTTCTGGATACATTATCAAACTCTTCAGGTGTATAGCCTTTTCCTTCGTCACGATACAGCTCGTCAAACAGCTGTTCAAAGTTAATACCGGTTCCGCCGTCCTGCATAAGTATCTCGGGAATACCGTTCTCAGGCTGATTTCCGATTCCAAACGGCCCGGAGCCGCACACAAGACGCGCCTTGTCTTCAATTGTCATATCCATATCACAACACCGGCTTTCATAATGATTGTGATTTGATTATACATAAACAGAAGCTAAAGGTACCGGGATATCTGCGTTATCAGAACTTTCTGAAACGCTGATACCGCTCCGTGCATATTTTCGCGGCATCACAATCTTTATTGTCCGCGACAAATCCTTTGATCTGCTCTGAGAGCTGCGATGTAACATCACCGATGCTTTTGATGTTCAAGACTTCCGGCTCTGATATCACCCTGTCGATAATTCTGAGACTGAGCATATCATCCGCGGTCAGTTTCATCTCCGAAGCTGCCTCGCTCGCGCGCTTGGAATCTTTCCAGAGAATGCTCGCGTAGCCTTCCGGCGAGAGAATTGCATAGATGGCGTTCTCGAGCATCCATACCTGATCCGAGACCGCCAGGGCAAGAGCTCCGCCGCTGCCGGCTTCACTGATTACTATCGAAAGGATCGGTACCTTAAGTGTCGACATCTCGAACAGGTTGCGGGCAATTGCTTCGCCCTGTCCGCGTTCTTCCGCCTCAAGACCGCAGTAGGCGCCCGGTGTGTCAACTATGCAGATGACGGGGCGGGCAAACTTTTCGGCCTGGTGCATAAGGCGCAGAGCTTTGCGATAACCGTCCGGAGACGGCATGCCGAAAGAGCGCGCTATATTCTCGTTTGTGTCATGACCCTTTGATTCCGCGATAACCGTCACGGGCTGTCCGTCAACTGTCGCGATTCCCGCCATGATTGCCTTGTCGTCACGGACCAGACGGTCGCCGTGAAATTCAATGAAGTCCGGAAACATTGAGGAGATATAATCCTCTGCGACCGGCCTGTCTTTGCCTCGTGAAACTGTAACCTTATCCCATGCACTGAGTGCCGGCTTCTTCCTGCTGCGGTCGGAAGATGTCGCGGCGCAGGCGGAATGACGGCTTGCATCTGAAACGACAGGCGTTTCCGGATTGCTGCCCGTTTTTCCGGAAAGCCCCGGTCTGCGGTGCATTGAGAGTACTCTTGTGAGGTAATTCTTCATTTCAGGTCTTGCGACAATATCATCGACAAAGCCATGCTCCAGGAGAAATTCACTTCTCTGGAAGCCCTCCGGAAGCTTCTGCCCGATGGTCTGCTCAATTACACGCGGGCCGGCAAAACCTATGAGTGCTCCCGGCTCAGCGAGAATGATATCGCCGAGCATTGCGAAGCTCGCTGTCACGCCTCCCGTGGTAGGATCCGTAAGAACCGATATGTACAGAAGTCCCGCGTCGGAATGAAGCTTAAGCGCCGCGGAAGTCTTCGCCATCTGCATAAGTGATACGATTCCCTCCTGCATGCGGGCGCCCCCCGATGCCGTAAAAATTATGACCGGAAGTCCCGATTCAGTTGCACGTTCCACCGCGCGGGTTATTTTTTCGCCGACTACGGAACCCATCGATGCCATCATGAACCGGCAGTCCATTACGCATAATACCGCAGGATGTCCGCCAATCAGGCATTTGCCGGTAATGACGGCTTCGTTAAGCTGCGTCTTCTCTGACAGCCTGCGGATTTTATCCTCATAGCCGGGCGTACCAAGCGGATTGGCGGACGGCATGACTCTGTCCCATTCCTCAAAGGTATCTCTGTCCGCCACATCTTCAATTCTGGTTCCCGCGTACATGCGAAAATACGCGCCGCATGTAGGACAAATGAAATCGTTCTTGCGCAGTTCCTCGGAGAAAATCGTCTCGCCGCATGAACCGCACTTGTGGAACAGACCTTGAGGCGCGGAAGGCCCGTTCTGTTCCTGAGTCTGAAGCTCGTCAGGATTCTGATCCTCCGGCGTCTGTGTCTTCTTAAAAAAGTATCTCAGCTCCATATGCCTTGCACCTGCCCTTCCTCATCAGTCTCTTGACAGCTTGTCAATAAAATCAATATCTGTTTTACCGGCCACAAAATCCGGGTTGGTAATTATTCCGTACTGATAGTCTACGTTGTTCTTTATGCCCGTGATTATTACTTCGCCGAGAGCGGTCTGTGCCTTCTTGATAGCCTCGTCGCGCGTCGGTGCCCATACGGACAGCTTGGCGAGCATAGAGTCGTAATAAGGCGGTATCTCAAGACCGCTGTATACAGCTGAATCTATCCTTACGCCTTTACCTCCGGGAAGGTAAACCGATTCGATTTTTCCCGGACACGGCCTGAATTTATGTTCGGGATCCTCGGCATTAATTCTGACCTCTATCGAGTGTCCGTTGATAACCACGTCTTCCTGTGTGTAGGCCAGTTTCTCGCCGGACGCTATTTTGATCTGCTGCTTGATCAGGTCGATTCCGGTAACCCACTCCGTTATGGGATGCTCGACCTGAATTCTTGTATTCATCTCCATAAAATAGAAATGTCCGTCAGGTTCCAGAAGGAATTCCACAGTACCGGCATTCTCATATCCTACGGCTTTGCAGGCATTAACCGCCGCACTGCAGATAGACTCGCGAAGCTCCGGCGACAAAGACTCGCACGGTGTCTCTTCAACAAGCTTCTGGTGATTTCTCTGAATGGAACAGTCTCTCTCTCCGAGATGTATAACATTGCCGTACTTGTCGGCCAGAAGCTGAACCTCAATATGCTTCGGGTGCTCAACGTAATGCTCGATATACATCGAATCGTCTCCGAAAGCGTTATGTGCCTCCGTCTGAGCCGTCAGAAACGCCTGCTCAAAAGTTTCTTTGTTTCGCGCGACACGCATACCCTTGCCGCCGCCGCCCAAAGATGCCTTGATCATTACAGGATATCTCGCGACTTCGGCGAGCCTCAGCCCGTCCTTTACCGACACTACCGCCTCTGCGCTTCCGGGAATCGTCGGGACTCCGGCATCCATCATTGTTTTCTTTGCCTGGGCCTTGTTTCCGGAAGCCGCAATCATATCGGAATTCGGCCCGATGAAAGTAATATTGCACCGCTCACAGATTCTGGCAAACTTTGAGTCTTCCGACAGAAAACCGAAACCGGGATGAATCGCGTCCGCGCCTGAAGTGATCGTCGCGCTGATAATTCTTCCTATATTGAGGTAGCTCTCCGACGACTGCGCCGGTCCGATGCAGATGGTCTGGTCTGCGAGCATCGAATGCAGAGCGTTTCTGTCAGCCTCCGAGCACACGGCTACTGTCTGTATTCCCATCTCGCGGCAGGCGCGGATAATGCGTACCGCTATCTCGCCTCTGTTTGCTATCAGGACCTTTTTAATCATTTTCGATATCTCCGGATAATTATTGAATAATTGCGAACTTAAGCGTTGCCTGGACTGCCACCTTGCCGTCCACGGTAGCTATTCCTTCGCCGATTCCGACCGGGCCTCTTACCGCCGTAATTCTGGTCTCAAGTCTCACGGTGTCTCCCGGAATAATCGGTTTCTTGAACTTGCACTTGTCTATGCCGGCGAAAACGGCAATCCTGCCCTTGAACTCTTCCTGTGAAAGTATCGCAACCGCTCCGGCCTGCGCCAGAGCCTCAACCGTCATGACACCGGGAACAATCGGCATGTCCGGAAAATGTCCGCGGAAGAAATACTCATCGTAAGTGAAATTCTTATATGCGATTGTGTACTCGCCGGGAACAAAGTCCTCTACCTTATCGAGCAGCAGAAACGGGTGTCTGTGCGGGATTATCTTCATTATTTCCTGAATAGTAAGTGAATTGGCCATTTTATAGTTCTCCTTGCAGTTAGTTAATCTTAAACAGCGGCTGTCCGAATTCAACGGCCGCTCCGTTGTCCGCGAGCACAGCGGCAACCGTGCCGTCGCAGTCGGACTCTATCTCATTCATCATCTTCATAGCTTCCACTATCGCCAGAACCTGACCTTTCTTCACTCTGTCGCCGATCTTGACGAACGGTGCCGCGTTCTGCGCCGGAGACGAATAGAATGTTCCGACCAGAGGTGACTTGATGATAAATCCTTCATCATCATCTTCCTCCGCGCCGCTGGCCGCCTCTGCCGCCGTGGCCATCGCCATGGACAGGTCAGGAATCGTAAGACCGGTAACCGGGCTTGCCGCAGGTGCGCTGACATAACTCTTTGCGCCGTGAAGCGTAATAGAGAACTCGCCTTCTTTATAGTCAAAACTCTCAAGTCCCGACTCCGACACAGCCTTGATAAGCTCTGTCATCTCACTCAGACTCATGCCTGCTCTTGTGTTTTTCTCTGCCATATAATCCGCCTCCTTGCCTCAGGCTTTATTCTTCAAACTTCTTGACTATCAGCGACGCGTTGTGCCCGCCGAACCCCAGGTTGTTCGTCATGGCGTATGTGATATTGCGGTGCTTCGGTTCGTTGAATGTGTAATCCAGATCCATCTCGCCTTCGGTTTCCTTTGAACCGGCCGTAACATGTACAAACGAGTCTTCGATTGCCTTTACGCACACGATGAACTCCACTGCGCCGGCGCCTCCCAGAAGGTGACCGGTCATTGACTTTGTGGAATTGATCGCAATGTTCTTTATATCCTCTTTGAAAGCGTATTTCATGGCTCTTGTCTCGAAAAGGTCATTATGATGAGTTGACGTTCCGTGCGCGTTGATGTAATCGACCTGTGAAGGCGCGATTCCCGCTTCCTTCATCGCGATAATCATAGCCATTCCGGCGCCTGAACCGTCCTCCGCCGGCGACGTGATGTGATACGCGTCGCATGTGGCTCCGTAGCCGGCAACTTCCGCATAGATATGAGCGTTTCTCGCTTTGGCATGCTCGAAATCTTCAAGAACAAGAACTCCGGCGCCCTCACCGATAACAAAACCGTCGCGGTTTCTGTCGAACGGTCTTGATGCAGTCTGCGGATCGTCATTCTGCGTAAGTGCAGTTAATGCCGTAAAGCCCTGGACTCCGGACGGACAGACCGCGGCTTCGCAGCCGCCCGCGAACATCACGTCGCTGTCGCCGTACTTGATTGCCTTGAACGCATCACCGATTGAGTGCGCGCCTGTCGCGCATGCTGTCACAATACAGGTGTTGATACCTTTCATTCCGTACTTTATGGCTATGTTTGCCGAAGCCATGTTGGCAATCATCATAGGAATATAAAGCGGAGCGATCTTGCCGGTTTTGGCAAGCTTGACCTGCTCTCTCTCATGCGCCTGCATGGAACCTACTCCGGAGCTTACGATAACGCCTACGCGGTAGGGATCTTCATTCTCCATGTTTATCCCTGAATCCCTGAGTGCCTCGTCAGCCGCTGCTATGGCGAAATGCGAGAACTCCTCCATCCTTTTCGCGGACTTGAAATCCATGTACTTTGTGACGTCGAATCCCTTGACCTCGGCGGCAAGCTTTACCTTAAAGTCTGTCGTATCAAATTTGGTAATCGGGCCGACTGCCGTCTCGCCTTTTCTGATGCCTGCCCAAAAGCTGCCGACGTCGTTTCCGAGCGGAGTAACAGCTCCCATGCCTGTAATTACAACTCTTCTTGCCATATTATCCTTCTCCTTTACATACACTTTGTTGACATATGTTTAAGTTCACATACACATTCCGCCGTCTACGCACAATACCTGACCGGTGATGTACGAAGCCTGCTCCGAGCACAGAAATCCGACCGCGTTGGCGATGTCCTCAGGTCTGCCGTAACGTCCGAGCGGAATAGCCGTCAGCATCTGCTCTTTGATCTTGTCCGGAAGCACAGCCGTCATCGCCGTCTCGACATAACCCGGAGCAACCGCATTGACCGTAACTCCGCGCGAAGCAAACTCTCTGGCGCAGGACTTGGTCACGCCGATTATTCCCGCTTTGGAAGCGGAATAGTTCGCCTGTCCGGCATTGCCCATGACTCCGACGACAGAAGAAATATTCACGATTCTCCCTGTTCTCTTCTTCATCATATAAGGAAAAACTTCATGGATGAAATTGAATGTGCCCTTAAGATTGACCGCGATTACAGCGTCAAAATCTTCCGGCTTCATTCTCAGCACGAGCCCGTCTCTGGTGATTCCCGCGTTGTTTACAAGGATCCCTATGCTTTCGAAATCCGAAGCGATGTTTTTGACCGTATCCTTGACCTGATTAAAGTCAGAGACATCACATATGTACGCGCGGCATGAGACGCCCAGCGCCTTGATCTCGGCGACAGTGCCGTCAAGTGATTCATCTGCTTTTGAACATACGACCGCGATGTTATGCCCCGCAGATGCAAGCTTCACGGCTATTGATTTGCCTATTCCGCGCGACCCGCCTGTAACAACCGCCACATCTCCGTTTGCCTCAATCATGATACATGCTCCTTTATGCTTATTGCTTCAAGAACCTTGTCTATGTCCCCGACGCAGCCTACACTTACGACTTCTGTCTCAGGACAGGTCTTTTTGCAGAAGCCCGCGATGGTTTTCCCCGGGCCAATTTCCACAATAAGACCGACGCCTGATTCCTTAAGTCTGAGCAGCGTCTGTTCCCAGCGGACAGGACTCGCCACCTGCTTTTGAAGTAAAGGTCTTATTTCTTTCCCGTCGGTTACAATCTGAGCCGTGACGTTTGCGATATAGGGTATCTCCGGCTTTTTTATGCTGATTTCCACAAGGGCCTTCCCGAGTTCTTCACCGCATTTTTTGAGCAGCGGTGAATGAAAAGGTCCGGATACATTGAGCGGAACAACTTTTCTGGCACCTGCCCCGGTAAGGCGGACCATGGCCTCTTCAACCGAAGCCTTTCTGCCTGTAATCACAATCTGTCCCGGGCAGTTATAGTTCGCGATATAACATCCTTCAATATCTTTTATCGCCTGCTCGATGACGCCGCTTTCCAGTCCGATAACCGCCGCCATAGCGCCCTCTCCGGCAGGAACCGCGCCTGCCATAAGCCGTCCCCTGATTCTTGTGATTCTGACCGCATCCTCAAAACTCATGGCTCCGGCAACCGTCAGCGCGCAATACTCTCCGAGCGACAGTCCCGCCGCAATATCAGGCCTGACGCCTTTTGCCAGCAGGCTCTCCGTCATTATCATGCACGCCGTGACAAGCGCGGGCTGCGTATACTCGGTTATATTGATCTTTTCATTCTCTTCGAAAAGCAGTGCCCGCATATCGAGTTCCGCCGCCGCAGACGCTTTGTCCAGCATCAGACCGGCGCGGCTGTCCGACAAAACGAAGTCCTGCGCCATTCCTGTCTTCTGTACACCCTGACCCGGATAACAAAATGCAATTTTCATCAGACTTCCAGCTTTCTTCCGACAAGTTCATCAGCCTTCACGAACATCTGCTCTATAATAGTCTTTACCGGACGCTGTTCATTGACCATTCCGGCAATCTGTCCTGCCATGAATGTTCCTTCCTTTGTATCGCCGTCTACGACGGCGCGTCTTAAAGAACCTACGGTAAACTTTTCAAGCTCCTCAAGTCCCGCGCCCTGTGCCTCAAGCTCAAGATATTTGCTGGTGAGCCGGTTTCTTATCTGGCGGACGGGATGACCGGTTGATCTTCCCGTTACCTTTGTCGATGTATCATTTGCCTTGAGAACCATGTCTTTGTAATTCTGATGAATGTGAACCTCATCGCTCGCGCAGAAAACAGTTCCGCACTGAACGGCTTCGGCACCGAGCATAAAGCTTGCCGCTACGCCTCTTCCGTCGGCGATACCGCCTGCGGCCACAACAGGAATGCTGACAGCGTCAGCCACCTGCGGTACAAGAACCATTGTCGTTGCCTCACCGATATGGCCGCCTGATTCAGTGCCTTCCGCTACAACCGCGTCTGCGCCGCAGCGTTCCATTCTCTTCGCGTATGCGACTGAAGCAATAACCGGTATAACTATAATTCCGGCATCCTTCCACATTTTCATATATTTCTCAGGTGACCCCGCGCCGGTTGTAACCACCTTTACCTTCTCCTGCGCGATAACTTCCGCAATTGCATCCGCACGCGGATTCATAAGCATGAGATTGACGCCGAACGGTTTGTCCGTGACTTCGCGGCATTTCGCGATCTGGTCTTTGAGCCATACCTCGTCGGCTCCGCCTACTCCGATAATTCCGAGACCGCCGGCCTCAGATACCGCGGAAGCGATATGATAGTCCGCAACCCAGGCCATGCCTCCCTGGAAAATAGGATACTTGATTCCCAATAAGTCTGTAATTCTTGTCATTTTACTGTCTCCTTGTATTCATGATGCCTGTATTAGAATTCTATGTAGTTTGCGTCCCACGTCAGTCCGGCACCAAAGCTTGCCATTACGAGCTTCATTCCTGATTTAAGCCTTCCGCTGTCCTTAAGCTCCTTCATGAGTATCGGGATGCTCGCCGATGATGTGTTTCCTGTGTACTGTATGTTCATAGGAAATTTCTCTATAGGAATCTTGAGCTTCTTTGATGTTGCTTCAATTATTCTTGCATTTGCCTGGTGAAGGACAAACATGTCGACATCGTCCAGACTGAAGTTATATTTGGCCGACAGGTCTGTGATTATCTTCGGAACCTCGGTCACCGCGAATCTGAAAACCTCACGTCCGTTCATATTGAATGTCGTGGCTTTCTCAAAGCCCTCCTCATCCCTGCGGTACGGCTGTCTCGCGTTCTCGCACCGTAGACATCTGCCCCTTATGCAGGATGTTCTCATTATGAATTCATTGCGCTTTCCGTCTGATGCCTTAAGAACCGCGGCTCCGGCTCCGTCACCGAAAAGTATGCAAATTCCTCTGTCCGTCCAGTCCAGAAAATTCGACGGGCATTCAGCTCCTACAACGAGAACGAGCCCGGCATTTCCGGACTCAATAAAAGATTCTGCCGCATTGAAAGCTGCGACCCAGCCGGGACATGCGGAGTTTACATCGAAACACCCGCACTCCTCGGTAGCGCCGACAGCTTCCTGAACTGTACAGGACAACGACGGAAATACCAGGTCGGGCGTCGTCGATGCCGTTACTATTAAATCTATGTCATGAGGATCAATTCCCGCGTCTTTAACTGCCATAACGGCAGCCTTGCACGCCATAATTGAAGTTTTTTCGTTGACCGGATCAGAAATATGTCTCTGGGTAATTCCGGTTCTCTCACGAATCCACTCGTCATTTGTCTCAACAAACTGCGCAAGATCATCGTTTGTAAGTATCTTCTCGGGCAGGAACGAACCCAGCCCAATAATTCTGCCTGTCATCTCTTTCGCCTCTTTGTCTTCCTCGCAATGCCTGTAATGTCTGCCGGGGTAGGTCAGGCAAAGCATTGACATTTACTTTGACTATCAAAGTTTTGATTATCAAAGTATTGCACAGGATGCCGTGTTAGTCAATAGAACAGAATGGCGTTTTTAGGCAGAACTCGTGCGGAACAAAAGGACAGATTGTGATTACAGCGCATAATAAAAGTCCGCAGGTATAATGCCTGCGGACTTCTGGCGGAGACGGTGAGATTCGAACTCACGTGCCGGTTACCCGACAAACGCATTTCGAGTGCGCCCCGTTATGACCTCTTCGATACGTCTCCATGCCGTACTATTATAACAACTTTAGTATTCGTGTCAAAACACTTTTTTCCCGTTGCCATGGACTTGACAATTACAAAAATCGAGATTATTCTATTCGGACAATTAAACAACCAGACAAAGGCTGTGATGAAGAAAGTCCGCAAGGATTCGGAATTTACAGAGAACCGCGATTTGCTGAGAAGCGGGTTTTCGAGAATTGCAATGGACTATCACTTCTGAGCCGGTACCCCGAACAAGCTTGCTTAAGTAGACAGTACCCGTTATACCGCGTTAAGGCAAAGGAGTTGTCAGACTTCGAAGAGGTGCACAATGGTGCACAAGTTGAGTGGTACCGCGATTTATTCGTCTCAACATCCGAATACAGGATGTTGAGATTTTTTTTGGTTTTTTTCTCAGGCATCCGAGAAGCAATGCATTTGCAAGGAGGCAAAAAATGGCAGACAACATGCAGACAAACGAAAGCAATGTTGAACTTAAGCTCGCAGAGGTCGCAGACCGCGTTAAAGGACTTAGAATGGACATGGGACTTTCTCCCGAAGAGACAGCTGCGAAGCTTGAACTGAGCGTAGATGAGTATCTTGCTTTTGAGTCCGGCAGGCAGGATTTTAATTTTACTTTCATTTACAAATTTGCAAATCTCGCAGGCGTCGAGATATCGGATATCATGGAAGGTTCTTCACCTTCTCTGACTGAGTATACGGTTACAAGAAGAGGACAGGGACGCGAGATTACACGCCGCACCGGTTACAAGTATCTTCGTCTGGCATCGCGCTTCAAGAACAAGCTCTGTGAACCTTTCCGCGTCGTCGTTCCTTATTCTGACGAGGCTCTCAACCCGCCTTACCATCTTGTTACCCACAATTATCAGGAACTCAACATCGTAGTATCAGGCACGCTAAAAGTCATCATAGGTGATTCTTCCGAGGTTCTTCACGAAGGCGACTGCGTCTACTTCGATTCGACAAAACCGCACGGCGAGCTTGCTCTCGGCGGTGTGGATTGCGAATTCTACGCAATCATTCTGAATCCTGAAGCATGGGGCAAAGGAGAAGATTACAGTACACCATATAATTCTGAAGAACTTCGCACGGAAAATGTCACAAATGTTGACGCGGCGAACCTTGAGGATGCGGTATATACACACTACCTCAACGGTGTTCTCGACAAAGACGGTCACCTCGTCGATGTTGATATCAACGTTCCCGCCTGTAAGAAATTCAATTTCGCCTATGACTGCGTAGACGTAATTGCCGACAAGAATCCTGACAAACTTGCAATGCTCTGGATTGCCAAGGACTGCGTGACAGAGCGTCGCTTCACATTCGGCGACATGAAAAAGTATTCCAACATGACGGCAAACTACTTCAAGTCCCTCGGAATCGGCAAGGGAGACAAGGTGATGCTCGTCTTAAAGCGTCACTACCAGTTCTGGTTTGCCATGATGGGTCTTGAAAAGCTCGGAGCTGTCGCGATTCCGGCAACTCATCTTCTCCGCGAGAAAGACTTCGAGTACCGCTTCAAGGCTTCCGGCGCAAAGGGTATCTTCTGCACCGCCGATGACGACGCGGCCGAAGAGGCTGAGAGAGCAGCGGCAACCTGCGGCATGAAGGTTCTTGTAATGGCTAACGGCAAGCGCGGCGGCTGGCGCGACTTCAACGAGGAATTCAAGTCCTGTTCCGATGTCTTCGAGCGCCCTGACGATTACGCGTGCGGTTACGACCCTATGGTAATGTTCTTCACTTCCGGCACAACCGGATACCCCAAGATGGCTCTGCATTCATATATGTACGCCATCGGCCATATCACAACCGCCAAGTACTGGCAGAACGTTGACCCTAACGGCATACACTTCTCCATCTCCGACACGGGCTGGGGCAAGGCGCTCTGGGGCAAACTCTACGGTCAGTGGCTCTGTGAAGCACCTGTCTTCACTTTTGATTTCGACCGCTTCCATGCCGATGAGATTCTGCCGATGTTCGCCAGATACAATATCACCACCTTCTGTGCTCCGCCGACAATGTTCCGTTTCTTCATAAAGGAAGACCTGTCAAAGTACGATCTGTCTTCCCTCAAATACGCGGTAACTGCCGGAGAAGCTCTGAACCCTGAGGTATTCAACCGGTTTATGGCGGCAACCGGAATCCGCCTCATGGAAGGATTCGGACAGACGGAGACCACCCTTGTTATAGCAAACCTTGTAGGCTCCAAACTGAGAATCGGTTCCATGGGTCGTCCTAATCCGCTCTATGATGTCAAGATTCTTGATAATGACGGCAATGTCTGCAAGCCCGGTGAGACCGGAGAAATCTGCATCAACACTCAGAACTACCAGCCAAAGGGATTGTTCCTCCAGTACTACCTCGCGCCTGATCTCACAAACGATGCATGGCACGACGGCTGGTATCACACCGGCGACACCGCATGGGCCGATGAGGACGGATATATCTGGTATGTCGGTCGTATCGACGATGTTATCAAGTCATCCGGATACCGTATCGGACCGTTTGAGATTGAGAATGTCATCATGGAACTTCCGTATGTTCTCGAGTGTGCGGTAACCGGCGCGCCGGATCCTAAGGGCGTACGCGGAATAGTCGTCAAGGCAACAATAACGCTTGTCAAAGGCACCGAAGGAACGGACGAACTCAAAAAAGAAATTCAGGAGTACGTCAAGGAGAAGACCGCGCCGTACAAGTATCCGCGTATCGTCGAGTTCGTCGATGAACTTCCGAAAACAATATCCGGAAAGATTCGTCGTACCGAGATTCGTGAGAACGACTGCAAAGCAGACGAATAACATTGTTACAATTGCTTATTCAGGCAGCAGAAAGGGGAGCCTTCGGGTTCCCCTTTCTGCTGCCGTTATGTCTCATTTATTCTTAACACACCTCCCATAATCCGTTCTGCAAAGCAAACTTTGTCCCCGGCGCAGACCCGCAAAAACCATCGCTTATGTGCGGCCATACTGACTCATATACTGTCAGGGCATTCATGACAGACGAGTTTATCAGCCGCCTCACATCCATAAGTCTGCCCGCGTCGCCACTACGCTCCAGCAGTATGCAGTGATTGCGGTCATACAACAGCAGATCATCAACATCTTCTCTCCTAAGCACACTCCTGCTTATTATCGGCATTATAATATTACGCGGACTGATTACCGCACAGCTGACATCCTTCTGTCTGGCAAACTCAATTCCCGGCAAAACACTCTGTGCTTCGCGATACAGATCAAGTACCGCTTTGCGAACCACCTTTACCGTCTCATCCGAATAGTTCTCGGCAATCGGCGCGCCGACACTGAGCGCCTTATAGATATAACGGTACAGTATCATCTCTTTGTCAGGATGACAGCAAAGGAAAAAATCCATTACCGTCTGCTGTGCCTCAACCGTCGCGACATCTGCAATTACAGAGAACAGATGACCGGCATCTTTATCAGAAGTTCTTACATGTTCATACTCATAACCCGCGCCCGGGTCTATACGGCTCATGACATATTCGGGAATAATCTCTGCCGGTGTCCTGTGCCTCCTGAAACACAGCACCGCAGCGGTAAGAAAACCTCCGAACGTTCCGTCATATGTATATCTGTCAGTCATCATACCTGTACAATTCTCCCTCCGGCTTCCTGATGCGATAATTCTATCACCCGGCAGAATACATTTCAAACATTTGTTTGTTTTATTTGCAGGCTTGCGTGCCTTTTATGGTACTCATCCCTGCATGCCCTGTCCTCCCCTTACCCTCACCTTCATTTGCCTCGTCCTTTGCCTTCCCCGAAGCACAAAAAAAGGGCCCGGGCGCAACAATGCCGCGTCCGGTACCCGTTAAATTATCAAACCTTCTCAATACACCGGAATCCGCGATCCTGCGGATACGCAATACCGCAAATCGCAGGGGTCCGTCAGTCCTTAAATCCTTGGAAGTTTGAGCGTCTTGACGAAGTCATCGACATCTGCCTTCTTGCTCTTTCCTGAACTGTCTGTATATATGGAAATAACAACATTGTCCCTGAGATAGATTCCGCCGTAATAATGACCGTCACTGTAATCAGAGGAGTCGTCACCGTCTATATCGCCGTCAAGAAGAACATAGCCCTGGGAATCAGTCAGCATAAGCTTGCTGCTTCCTTCAAACTCATCATCATCTTTAAGATCTGAGACGTCATCATACATGTCTTCAAAATAATCATGAGCATCCTCGGCATCCTCAAAACGGATGTACACATAAGATACCTTATCGTAGTAATAAAGCTCATACTCGGTGTCACTTCCGTCAACTTCATCGCCGTCGTCATAGACAATGCAGTCGTCCTCATCGATACCTGCAACAGAATCAAGAGCATCAATAAAAACATCCTCGTCGTCAATCAGAGGCACACTGGAGCATCCCGAGACCGACAAAAGCATAACGCCTGTCATGGCACAGGCAAGAACCATCTTAAACTTCTTCATAATTACCCTTCTTTCATATAAATAGTTGTTTTCTTATATTACGGTAAATCAGCCTTTAATTCAACAAATTATGCTTATAAGACCTTGATTCTATAGTAATTTTTCTTGCCCTTGCGCAGAATCGCCTCGTCCGAAGCGTCAAAATCAGATTCCCTGAGAGCATAGAACGGGTCTTCGACAACCGCGTCATTGAGGTAAACACCCTTCTGCTGAATCATTCTCTTCGCCTCGCCCTTTGACTTGACTATTCCGGCGGTAACCATCAGATCTGCAATCGCAAGGCCGTCAGCCAGCTGCGACGCCTTAATCTCGGTCGTCTTCATATCATCTGATCTTCCGGCATTCTCGAAAATGTCCTGTGCGGTTGTCTGCGCTATCTCGGCAGCCTCACGCCCGTGAATAATTGCCGTAACCTCATAAGCGAGGCGTTTCTTTGCCTCGTTGATTGCAGAATCCTTAAGCTTCGCATAGTCCTCAATCTCATCCATGTCAAGGAAAGTAAGAAGCTTCATGCACTTGATGACATCAGCGTCGTCAACGTTACGCCAGTACTGATAGAAATCGTAAACAGAGAATTTGTTCGGGTCGAGCCAGACGGCACCCTTGGCGGTCTTGCCCATCTTCTTGCCCTCGCTGTTTGTAAGAAGAGTGAAGGTGAGTCCGTATACCGACGCCTGATCCTTACGGCGTATGAGTTCCATTCCTGCCAGAATATTGGACCACTGGTCATCGCCGCCGAATTCCAGACTGCAGTTGTAATTCTTGTGAAGATAGTAGAAATCGTATGCCTGAAGAAGCATATAGTTGAATTCGATAAACGACAGGCCCTTCTCGAGACGCTGCTTGTAGCACTCGGCCGTGAGCATCTTGTTGACGGAGAAATGCGGTCCTATGTCACGCAGGAAATTGAGGTAGTTCAAATCGCGAAGCCAGTCCGCGTTGTTGACTATAAGTGCGCGGTCGTTTGTAAAATCAACAACCTTGCTCATCTGTTTCTTGAAGCACTCGACGTTATGGTCGATAGTATCAAGTGTCAGAATCTGCCTCATGTCCGTGCGTCCGGACGGGTCTCCGATCATTCCGGTGCCGCCGCCCATTAGAGCTATCGGCCTGTGTCCCGCCTTCTGCATATGGCTCATGACCATCATCTGCACAAAATGTCCCACGTGAAGACTGTCCGCCGTCGGATCAAAACCGATATAAAATGATACGCCCGGATTGCTGAGTAAATCGTATATCTCTTCCTTATGTGTAGCCTGCGAGAAATATCCTCTCTGTTCAAGCGTCTCGAAAACATTCTTAGCCATAACAGCCTCCAAATCATTTATATATAAGCCTTTGTATGATATTACCCGAGCCTGATAAAGTCAATTGCAGCAAGCGCCGCGACCGCGCCGTCCGCACATGCGGTGGTCAGCTGGCGGACCTTCTTCGTTCTGCCGTCACCTGCCGCAAAAATGCCTCGGACATCTGTCCTGCAATCCTCTCCGGCCTCAACATAGCCGCCGGACAGCTTAACGGTATCCCTGAAGTCCGCGGTCTTCGGTTCCTGACCTATGGCTACAAACAGACCGTCCGCTTCGAGCCTCTCAGTGCTTCCGTTTTCGCGATTCTCAAGAACCATCGAAGTGAGCTTTGGCGAGCCTTCAAGCGCAGTAATGACATACGGGGTTATAAGCTCCAGATTCGGCAGTGCCCTGCATGCCTTGAGGAGTGCGTCTTCAGCCCGGAATTCATTTCTTCTGTGAATAAGATAAACGTGACTTGCCATGGCCGCCAGATATATGGCATCCTCAACTGCGGTATTGCCGCCGCCGTAGACCGCAACACGTCTGCCTTTATAGAAAGAGCCGTCACAGGTTGCGCAGTAGGAGATCCCTTTTCCGATCAGCTCATCTTCCCGCGGTATTCCCATATGGCGATTTGCCGCGCCGACTGCTAGAATTACGGCTTTGCACGTTGCCGTGGCATTCGACTCCAGCGAGACCGTAAAGCCATGCTCCGCATCGCCGCCGATAGATGTCACGCGGTCAAATACAACAGTCGCGCCGAACGCTGTTGCCTGATCATACAGGCTCTGGGCAAAATCAAACCCCGATATGTGCGCAATTGCAGGATAATTCTCAACTTCAGGCGTATTGATTATCTGTCCGCCGTAAGCCATTGCCTCATAACAGACCGTATCCATTCCTGCGCGCCTGGCATATATCGCTGCCGACAATCCGGCCGGACCTGCTCCAACAATAATAATGTCTGCCATAACCGACTCCTTTAACTGTTTGAAATTATTCTCTCAAGACGTTCATGAACCTCAGGCATCGCTCTCTTGAGCGACAGTATTCTGCCGTCGCGGCTGATAAAACAATGCTCGCTCGTTCCTGTACATCTGACTTCCTGAGTAGCCTTATCATATACTTTATACGTGACATCAAATCTCACGCCCGTATATTTTGTGATTTCCGCGCGAATGACAACGGTGTCGCAATAGTGCGCCGGTGATTTGTAGCGTGCCGTAACGGCAACCACCGGGCTCATCACACCCTCCTTCTCGACTCCGGCATAACCAAGTCCTATATCCTCGAAAAGCCTGGTCCTGGCCTCCTCGTACCATCTTATATAATTAGAATGATGCGCAACCCCCATCTGATCAGTCTCATAATACTGAACAAGATGTTCGCACTCCGTCACTGCCGACATACCATTTGCCTCCGGTAAACATTTGCTATATTATACCAAAAGACATTAAAAAGCTCCCGCCCGTCAATCGCGCGATTGACAGACGGAAGCGACTTTCCGGAACGTCTACGGCATTAAGACAAATCCCGGCAGGACAAGTGTCAAAAAAGCAAAAAAAAGGGATAACGGCTTCCTTTAAGACTCCGTTGTCCCTTTTGATTGCTAGATTATACTCCTTGGCTTTCATTATTGCAAATTAAAATTTATAATACTCATCTATGGATACAACTGTTTTTATCTACATCATGGACTTCATCGGCACCGCCGCTTTTGCGATATCCGGAGCAATCGCCGGGATCCGCAAGAATATGGATATTTTCGGCGTCAATATACTTGCCGTTCTTACTGCAACCGGCGGCGGCATTATTCGTGACCTGATAATCGGCAGTACACCTCCGAAGGCTTTTACAAATCCTGTTTTCGTGCTCGTTGCCGCAATCACCGCGAACATCGTTTTCCTCACGGTCTTCTGGTCACATAAGTCAGGCGTAAAATTTTCCGGCAAGACGCGAGCAATATATGACAGGATTTTCTTCTGGTGCGACACCGTGGGGCTCGCCGCTTTTACCGTAGACGGCGTGCACGCCGGACTTGAGCCTTCACTCGTGTCGAACGCGTTTCTCATTGTTTTTCTCGGTGTTGTGACAGGCGTCGGCGGCGGTGTGTTCAGAGATGTTCTGTCACTTGAGATGCCCGTTATTTTCGTAAAGCATATTTATGCCTGCGCATCAATAGTCGGGGCAGTCGTAACCTATGTGTGGTACATGGCATCAAATTCAGGCGCGGCATCACTCGTTGCGGGTTTCTTCGTCACTGTCGTAATCCGTTACCTCGCGATGCATTTCGGATGGAATCTGCCGAAAATTTCAAATAATGGAAAATCTGCCTGGTAGAAGCCGACGATATTAACGTCAGTCCGGCTCAATTAAGCAGCACTTCCGCCCAGCAGCCTTCAAGCGGGATTCCGGGGACCGGGATGGCGCCGGCCTCTTCCAGAACGCTTCTGCTCTCATAAATATTCCCGCCGGCCGGCACCGGCGCAAGGTAGCATCTGATTCCGTCCGAAGTCCACTCCCTGACCTTTTGCGGCAGAATCACGCTGTTTGCTGTTCCGGAATGATAGCAGCAGATGATGATATTCCTGTAATATCCCGCGTCTATAGCTTCGTAAGGGTATCCCGGAACAGCCGGTATCACCAGTATTCCGAGTCTGGAACCGGAACGGACGAATTTCTCCGCGCGCAATCTGTAATTATCCCCGGAAAAATCAGTCTCACCGGCTCCATCACGGCCGCCTGGAAATCTGCCGTAATCGCCGTTGATGTCGGCGGCGGTAACAAGACTGCACGGAATTGCTTCAATATCACCGCCGGAGCTTTTCGAGAAAACAACATGCGCGAGACGCTTCCCCGTTCTCAGAAGCTCTATTGAGCCTCTGACATTTGCGTAAGCGTCGGTGCCGTCCTGATCCGGCGGCAGCTTGGATCCCGTTATGACAAATGGAATGCCCGTATAAGACAGGCATCTGACTGCAAGCTGCGCGAAAAAAGACATCGTGTCGGTTCCGTGCAGCACAAGAACCGCATCGGGGCTTATGTCTCTGATATCTTCGGTAATCTGTCTGATTGCGTCCCGGAAAGTATCGCACGTTGCGTTTTCAGAAGAGTATTTCAGTCTGCTGCTGAAGATGAATTCAATATCTTTGAATCCGGAGGCAAGGTCTCCTGCCGGATTTTTGGAATCCAGACGTACTATCCCGTCATCTCCGGTACATGAACCGATTGTCCCGCCAAATTGTTCAATAAGAATTCTCATTGGAATAACTCCGTCACACTTTTTATTGTAAAATGATAGCAGTATTTTATAACATGAGGTTTGGTATGAAAATAGTCAGCTGGAACGTAAACGGAATAAGAGCAATAGCCGGCAAAGGCTTTGCCGACACTGTTGCTTCAATGGACGCGGATATCATCGGGATTCAGGAGACCAAGGCTCAGCCGGATCAGCTGGGGCCCGGGATAACTGATCTTCCCGGCTACGAGAGTTTCTTTTGCTCGGCGGAGCGAAAGGGTTATTCCGGAACCGCCCTTTACACAAGAGTAAAACCGAAGTCGGTAACATTCGGACTCGGAACAGACAGGTTTGATCATGAAGGACGGACAATCTGCGCAGACTTTGAAGATTTTGTCCTCTTCAATATATATTTCCCGAACGGCGGACGCGGCGACGAATATGTGAAGTTCAAGCTTGATTTCTATGACTGTTTTCTTAACGAGGCGGCGCGTCTTCAGGAGAACGGCAGGAACATAATCTGCTGCGGCGATGTCAATACCGCCCACAAAGAGATAGACCTCGCCAACCCGAAGGCCAATTCAAAGATATCGGGATTTCTTCCGGAAGAACGGGCGTATATGGACAAATTCGAACAGGCGGGGCTCAAAGACACCTTCCGGCTGCTTCACCCTGACGAACCGGACCGATACTCCTGGTGGTCATACAAGACAAAAGCGCGCGAGCGCAACGTCGGCTGGCGGATAGACTATTTTTTCGCGACAGAGAAGCTGTGTCCTAAGATTGCCGAGTCTGACATGATGGATGAAGTGACGGGATCTGATCACTGCCCGATATACCTGAAGCTGAATCTATAACCCTGCTACTCTACGTCCTGCACTATCATATGTCCATTCATATCGAGTCTCGAGCTGCTGTGGATAAGGTTGAACTGCATTCTCTGAACGCCGCCCGGAACATTGAGTTCTGTGCGGACCTTGCCTTCGATATGGCTGCTCGTGATGTTTATTCTGACTCTCTCATCGAGCCCTCTGAAGATTGCGGCGGTCTTGCCTTCGCAGTTAATGTTGACCGATGCATAGTCAATGACTATGTCGGTCGGCTTCGCCTGGAACGATCCGAAGACAACTCCGGATCTGCAGTTGAGTGACACCGTAACATTTGTATTGTAGATATTGATTGCCGTATTGTCAGAAGACCTCGTGCCAAGAATAACAACGTCATTGCCGGTAAACACCCCGACAAACGATGAACGCTCAATCATAATTGTGGCATTGCCGGAAATTGATCCGATTCCCACAACAGAAAGAGCAGTGCTTTGAATCTCGATCGCGCATGAAGTTATTACAGGCTCTATCGTCCCTTCAAAGGAACCTATTCCGACACATTCCTGACCTGACAGCCTTATAAGATAGCTGCCCTTCTGAATGTTGATTGCGCCGCCGAGACCGCTTCCTATTGCTGTTCCCTTGGTCGTATTGAGTGCAATCTCTATAGCGCCGTCCTGATCAAATCTTAAGTCGCCGTGTCCGGATCCGGAATCGTTGCCTATGCCAAATCCATCAAGGCTGTTTACATTAATCGCCAGGTTGCCGTCGCCTTCGATATAAAGACTGGAATCTTCCGGTACCAGAATGCCCCCGCCTTCGAGAAGGTTCTCGCCCTTGAGCACCAGAGTCACGTCACAGCCGTGCCCGATAATGATTGATGCCGGCTTTTTCTTTCCGATAAGCGAGCAGGTCTCAAGTGTAATCTGACCCCTATAGCCGTCCTCTATCTCAATACAGGCAAAAGGCTCAAGTCCAGGGGCGCCGACAATTGTGACATCGCGGTAGGTTACCTGTCCGTTTGCTATTTTTATCAGACGGCTTCCGTTCTGGCGCAGAACCGAAAGCATGATCCTTATCTCACGTCCGGCAGTATATATGCTGTTGTTTCGCGTCTCTTCCTCCGCCTGATTGATCTGTATTATCTGCTCTCTGACAGACGGTTCTACCGTCTTTACAATCTTCTCCATAGGTCTTGCCGTGTAGTAGCCCTGGATGAGATCGATCCCAAGGTGTATGACCATCCTGAGTTCTTCTTCTGTCTCTACACCTTCGGCCAGAGCCATGATATCGTTATCGTGCGAAAAAGATATGATGTCCCTGACAAAGTGCTGCTTCTGCGGCGAATTCTGAATCTCCGAGATAAGCGACCTGTCTATCTTGACGTAGTTCGGCATGTACCTCAGAAGATTTGAGACATTCGAATATCCCGTGCCGTAGTCGTCGACGGCGGTCTGGACCCCGAGGTCTCTATATGCCAGCTTCATATCATTCAGATCCGCATCGTCAAGTTCTGTCTGTTCGGTAAGCTCGACAACTATACGGTTTGAGTATCTGACAGCCATGTCGGCAAGCCTCTTGGCATCTTCACCCTTGAGCCTCTGACCCGGGATACTGTTTATGAATATTCGAGAGTTATCCTTAAAATCATTCGGTCTGGTGTCGATAATGTTTAAGACATTATTGAAAGTCGCGCTCTCGACATCATACAGTCTGTCAAAAGTCTCGGCATACTTGAGGACTACCGGCGGCTGTATATAAGGCGTAACATCAACTCTCATAAGCGCTTCATAGGCGAAAATCTCGCCGTTATGAGCATCAACAATCGGCTGGAAATGATACTTAATCTTGTTCTTGTTAAGAATGTCATTTACCATTCTGGCTTCATTCTGGGCATTCGCATCGAGCCCGCCGCCGCCGGCACTCTTGAAGCTCATCTTCTGGGCATTCTTCTTAGACAGAGCTATCCCGACAAGTCTTTCAAACTCATCACCGTCCCGGGGCGCGCCATCGGACAATCCGTAATAGATATCAACTGCCGTGCGTCCGGAACCGGCATTATACTCGTCCAGAAGTTTATTAAGAGTACCAAGGCCGTCTTCAAACGGCTTCATTCCGTTTACACCGAGGCCGTCAATCACGACCATCTCACCGTTGCCGAAGCAGAAAACAGAGCCCTCCGGGAATATTTTCGACAATATTCTGCTCATCGAAACAATAATTCTGTCTCCGGTCTCGCGCCCGTATGAATCGTTTATTTTGGCAAGATCCCTGATATCTATTGCCATGACGCCGACAGCCGTCTTGCCGTTGCTGCTGCACTGAGCAAGAAGCTGGTTCATCATCTGGGTGAATCCTCTGTAATTGTACAGACCTGTAAGCGGGTCTCTTATCAGACTTGACTCGAGGCGGCTGTTGATGCCGCGGAATTCTTCCTGCTTTCTGAAATATTCCAGTCCGCGCATAAGGCTTCTGAGCCACATTCTGTAGCTCTCGCTGTATGACTGCGGCTCAGTATAGGATACAACCGAGTATCCGAAGCTCTTGGCTTCGAAAAACAGCGGCGTGAACACAAACGCTTCCGGCTTATCACGATCCTCGTTGAGCCTCGGAACAAGCTGCGACCTGTCGAAAAATACGTCCATCCCCATACGGTCCGCCGCAAGTTTCTCGGGCCGGCAGCTCATGACATTGATCATACGTTTGCTGTAGAACCTGTCGGTATCCCGCATCATCTCCATATTGAGCTGTTCAGCCGGAGCTCCGTCGGAACTTTCTGTCCCTCCGGCCTTCTGCCAGTTCTCATTAAGCAGAATATTGAAGCTCTCGAATTCCCTTATCTGATAAACGTAAGAAAACAGAGTTGTCATCAGCCCGTAGAAATTGTTCTGTATGAGCATATCCTCGTCCATATGATTGAAAATCGAATAGACACTGTTGCTCGATATATCGGTATCCCATACCTTGCGCTGTTCCTTGACAAGCATATCGGACGTTCTGTCGCATCCGCACGACTTTCCGTCGAACAGCTTTACCGGAGGATTGAACTTCTCCGGATCCATCCCGTACATCATGTTGAAGACAGTCTTCGCCGCGTACATTCCGAACTCGACAGACGGCAGGATAACGGACGTAATCGGCACCGGCGCCATACGCGCCTCCTCCATGGAATCATATCCGACAACCGCGATATCCTGAGGAATCCTCAGTCCGTGAGACGTGAGAGATTTCGCAAGACCCACTGCCATGCAGTCATTAGCGCAGGCTATTGCCTGAGGAAGCTTCCCGCTCTTAAATAATCTGTCGCCGTAATTCTCACCGCTCGTATACCAGAAATCGCCGTAACAGACGCGGTCTTTGCCTACTGAAAGTCCATGTTCCTGCATGGTGTCAAGAAACGCCTGAAGTCTCTCCTTTGAATACGGATGCCACGCCTTTCCCGTAAGATACGCTATGTCTTTATATCCGTGATCTTCTATGAGATGGGTAATTATCGCCCTGACACCTTCGTAGTGATTGGGCGTTATCGACGTGAAATATCTGCTCTTCTTGTCTACCGAGATGACCGGGCATACGCATCTTTCATGCACGATAGCCTCTATATTGTCCGCCAGACCCGGAGTCTGCATAGTGTCAAGCATAAGCACAACACCGTCAAAACTCTCATACGGAATGAGCGAGAACACAGATGTGTCGCCGATTTCCCTCGGCGCGCTGCTCTGATACTTCTGAAACATTGCGAAAACGCAAACATCGCAGTCATCTTCAAAGGCCTGCTTCTCGAAGCCGGTAATAAACTCAGCCTGATAGTATTCATCAGCCTGACCGACAAGAAGCGCGATTTTTTTGCGTATACCCATCAGAATATGTCTCCGTTCCCTTAATTCACGTCAGGCATGTTACTGTCTGTCCCATAACACGTCAGCTACCTCAGTTTGATTTTACTTTGCAGATATAAGCTTTTCAAACTTAACGACGTAATTTAACATACTTTTTACAAAACGGTTATAATTTGTATTATTTATACGGGCAGAATGCGCTTAACCGGAGCATATCCCAGCGTTTTACGGAAATTCTCGTTGCACTCCATTGACGTCAGACAATCGGACGGATCGATCCTGTCGAAATTGATATTCTCGAGCTGTTCCCTTTGTATTCTCACGGATACCAGCACAATCTCCTCGTCATTTCCCGTTGCTGTGTTAACAACAGAGTCAACGGCGTGGATCACGACCGTCTTTACCGGAAGAAGAGCGAAGCTGTCCCTTGCGACGCGAAGTATCGTGCTTGACACATAGTCGCGGACCAGATCGTAATACTGGGTCTTAGGCATCTCTTTGACAATCAGTCCGCCATTGGAGCTGAGGCTGAGTTTGTTTTTCGGAACCGCCTCATCCGACCTGACCTTGAATTCCACTTCGAGGCATCCCGCGCCATCTGTCCCGATATCGAACTGTGAACCGTATTCCAGCAGGTCATCGAACGGTCCTGCCTCTTTTATCACTTTAAAATATGAATCAACGTCACCGTCGAGTATGCTCTGGGCAAACGGCGCCAGATTGCCGGTGCCGTCGGCTCTTACCTGTTCCCAGTCTATCTTTCCGTCAGACTGCCTGTGTATCGTTTTAAGCTCTTCCACCTTCTCTTCGTACTGTTTGACAGCGGCTGCCGCAGATGAAGCTGTATCACCGGAGGCTGTTCCGGAAAAAACCGATGCTGCCGCAGTGCACGATGTGCCTGATGCGGATCCGGAAGCATAACTACGGCTTCCGCCGTAACTTCCGGAATTCTTCAGATTGCCGGTCTTGGTATAATATATGCCTGTCCCGGGCACTCCGACTGTGGTTCTTGTCCTGCCGTTCAGGCTGACCGACTTGCGCAGACCCCGTACGCCAAGAGAAAGGCTCGGCCCCGATTTGCTCAGATTAAGCCTGACGCCTTTACATAAAGAGATTGATTTTCTGAAACAAAGACCCATGTGATTATCCCCTTTGTCATCTGAGGAAGCCTTCGATTATCTTGGCTTCCGCCTGTTCCTCCGTAAGTCCCAAAGTCATGAGTTTGGTAATCTGCTCTCCCGCGATTTTGCCTATTGCGGCCTCGTGAATCAAAGACGCGTCAACATTGCTCGCGGCAAGCTTAGGTGTCGCCACAATGACGCCGTGCTCCATGATAATGGAATCACAGGAAGCATGACCGCTGCATCTGCTGTTCCCGGCGATATCTATTACAATATCCTGCCTGGAACTGCCTTTGGCTACGCCTCTGCTTATGATATCGCACTTACTGCCGTCGCCGTCAAGCGAAACTACAATCTCGGCCTTCGCGGTCTGATCCAGATTGGTCAGGATCTTATCATGCATGATAAGGCTCGCGCCGGGGCCTATAACCGCCCTTGTGATTCTGTATGTATCATTGATTCCGGCTATCTGCGACGTATCCATCTCCATAACGGCTCCTTCGCCGAGATTAACCTCTGTGGTAGGGTTCATAAGTCTCTTTCCGGTTCCGGTTCCCTCGCCGTAATGCTTTTCGATGTATCTGACATGCGCATCCTTCTCAATATGGAAGGTGTGAATTCCGTCGTGGCGGCTGTCACGGCCTCCGCAGTTGCTTATTCCGCATCCTGCCACAATCGTCACGTCACAGTCCTTCCCGACATAGAAATCGTTGTAAACGCACTCCTCAACGCCGGATTTGCTGATAATTACCGGAATATGGCATGACTCGTTCTTCGTGCCGTCCTTGATGATAATGTCTATTCCCGACTTGTCGGTCTTGCTCACAATCTCTATGTTCGCCGTAGAATTGCGCGCGGCGCTCTGACCGTTGCTTCTTATGTTAAATGCTCCGACAGGAAGGCTGTCAAGTTCCGCCACTTCCTTGAGCATTCTTTTCTCTATATCATCCATTGCAGCTCTCTCCTTTCGCACCGTGCGCGCAGCTGCAGCTTCCGCCGTGGCGCAGCTCCAGTCCGGCCATAACCTTCTCGCCTTCCGCGTACTGTTCCACAACGCCGTCCTTGAGATATATAATCTTGTCCGCTATCGCCAGAATCCTCTCCTGATGGCTTATTATGATAATGTTGCCGTTCGTGACGTTATGAAGGTTCATGAAAACATCTATCAGACTCTTGAAGCTCCACAGATCAATACCTGCTTCCGGCTCATCGAAAAGACTGAGCTTTCCGCCCCTCGCCGCCGCCATGGCGATCTCGATTCTCTTCATCTCTCCGCCCGAAAGCGTATCGTTGATCTCGCGGTCTATGTAATCTCTCGGACAAAGACCCACAGCTCTCAGATACGAGCAGTCCTTGTTGATGTTGACATCCTTTCCCGCTGCAATCGACAGAAGATCCCTGACCTTGAGGCCCTTGAATCTCACCGGCTGCTGGAACGCGAAGCTCATCCCGAGATTCGCCCTCTCGTTTACGGGCATGTCAGTGATATCCGTACCGTCGAAAATTATCCTTCCTGAAGTCGGCTTCGTTATTCCCATGATAATCTTAAGCAGCGTGGATTTACCGCTGCCGTTCGGGCCCGTTACAGCAACGAACTTGTCGCTTATCGTTATGTTTATATCCCGAAGGATATCCTTGCCGTCAGCACTGAAGCTGACATTCTGTAATTCCAGCATATTATTGTCTCCGGATCAGCTTTTAGTTTATATTTCTTTTGCACCATTACTTTAGAGTATAACCCGACAATTAACAAGAGCAATTAGCGACATATGTCGTTAATTTTTTGTAAATCAGACCTGTGTCAACTTTTCGCACATTATCTGACAGTGACACGCCACTGTGATAAAATAGTCGCAAAATAAACCATAAGGTGCAATACAAATATGTGTGGAATTGTCGGATATACAGGTAATAAGAAAGCTGCCCCCATTCTCCTTGACGGTCTTGCCAAGCTCGAATACAGAGGCTATGACTCCGCCGGACTCGCTGTCCGCGACGGTCAGACTGACCCTGTCGTAGTCAAAGCAAAGGGCAGGCTGAAGGTTCTGGCTGAGAAGACCGACGACGGTCAGGCTCTCAAAGGCACGTGCGGAATAGGGCACACAAGATGGGCCACGCACGGCGAGCCGTCGGAGAACAACGCCCACCCTCACATCACTGACGATTATAACGTCGTAGGCGTTCACAACGGCATAATCGAGAACTATCAGGAACTTCGCGACAAGATGATCCGCAAGGGATACAGCTTCTACTCTGATACCGACACCGAAGTAGCAATAAAGACAATCGATTATTACTACAAGAAATACACTCACGACCCCATCGAAGCTCTTGCGAAGACTATGGTACGTGTTCGCGGTTCATACGCGCTTGCCGTAATGTTCAAAGACCACCCCGGCAAGATTTTCGTTGCCAGGAAAGACAGCCCGATGATAATCGGAATATCTCCTGATGCCGCGTTCGTCGCTTCGGACGTTCCGGCCATCCTCAAGTACACACGCAACGTCTACTATATAGACGATCTCGAGATGGCTTGTCTCGAGCCCGGCAAGGCGACTTTCTACAACCTCGACGGCGATGTCGTCGAGAAGAAGGCCGTTGAGATCGACTGGGATGCAAAGGCCGCCGAGAAGAACGGCTATGAGCATTTCATGATAAAAGAGATTCACGAGCAGCCGCGCGCGATCGCCGATACGCTCGGTTCAATAACGGTACCGGGCAAGAACTGCTACAAGATAGATCTGTCCTCCACAAAGTTTACTGACGATGATATAAGAGACATTGATCAGATTTACATCGTCGCCTGCGGGTCAGCTTATCATGTCGGTGTCGCGGCCCAGTATGTATTTGAGGAACTTTCAGGGATTCCGGTAAGATGCGAGCTCGCATCTGAATTCAGATACCGCACAATGCCGGTAAGTCCGAAGGCTCTTGTAATAATCATCAGCCAGTCCGGAGAGACGGCGGATTCACTCGCTGCACTTCGCTCATGCAAAAGCAAAGGCATAAAGACCCTCGCTATCGTAAATGTCATCGGCTCTTCGATAGCACGCGAAGCAGATCATGTGCTCTACACTCTCGCAGGTCCGGAGATCTCCGTGGCAACAACAAAGGCATACAGCGCACAGCTCTCCGCCACTTACGTTCTCGCGATCAAATTCGCTTCCGTTCGCGGTGCGATAGATTCGGACAAGGCATCCGCTCTTCTTGACGAAGTCATGACAATCCCTGACAAAATCGGTAAAATTCTCGATGATAAAGAGAGAATTCAGTGGTTCGCTTCCAAGCTTGCCGGCGAGAAAGATATTTTTTTCGTGGGGCGCGGAATCGATTACGCAACGTGTCTTGAAGGCTCCCTCAAGATGAAGGAGATCTCCTATATTCACAGCGAGGCTTACGCCGCCGGAGAGCTCAAGCACGGTACAATCAGTCTCATTGAAGACGGAACTTTTGTAATAGGCGTGCTTACACAGAGCAGACTGTACGAGAAGACTCTGAGCAATCTTGTCGAGACCAAGAGCCGCGGAGCATATATCATGGCACTTACGGACTTCGGCAACTACGCGATTGAGGATACGGCCGATTTCGTCGTCTACGTACCTCGGATCTGCGAACTCTTTTCGGCATCTCTGGCGATAGTGCCGCTTCAGCTTCTCGGATATTATGTCTCGGTTGCAAGAGGTCTTGATGTCGACAAGCCGCGCAACCTGGCAAAGAGCGTAACAGTAGAATAAAAGGTGAATCAGCATGGATAAATCCTGTACAATCTCCGAGATAGCACATGAACTGGCAGCGATAGCCGCTGCCGGAAAAAGCTACACCGGCAATAGATTTGATATTGAACATTACAACGATATTCTCGCGCTTTCGCAAAAGCTCCTTACCATAGGGACCGACATAACGCCCGAGCAGGCAAGCCTGCTTCTTGAAGGCAACGACGGATATCAGACTCCGAAGGTCGAGACGCGTGCTGTCATTTTCGACGACAGTGAGAGAATTCTTCTCGTGAAAGACATAGACGGCAAATGGAACGCTCCCGGCGGATGGTGTGAATTCAATCTGCCGGTGAAGGACAACACCGTTAAAGAAGCTATGGAAGAGACCGGACTTAAGGTTGAGCCTTACAGACTTGCCGCGGTTTACGACCATCGCAGGAACAACAACCCGAATTCAATGTTTTCTTCCTGCAAGTTCTTTGTACTGTGCAGAAATCTTGGCGGAAGCTTTGTGCCTAATATTGAGACGACAGAGGCCGGGTATTTTTCTCTTGACTCACTTCCGGAGCTCAACACCCACAAGTGCACCCGAAGGCAGCTTGAGCTGTGTCTTGAGGCGTACAGGGCTGATTGTTGGGAGACATATTTCGATTAAACGCATGAGGTTGATATAGATGAGCGATTCGAACAGATACATTTTCGTTACCCAGAACAAGCTGGAAGATTTTGCCAGATATGATATCGGCATGTCAGATCTTGCGGAAGACGGTAACGATGATTCCCATGCCGGATATATGGAAGGCATAAGTGTCGAATGTGAGAACTCTTATCCGATACAGGTAACGGACCTCATAACCGCTGTGGAGAATTTTCGCGATGAGAACATAACCATATACGATTTTCTTTACGAATGGTGGTACCCTGTGATGGTTTATTTCTACCGCAGTCTCTGCCTCGACTCGCTGATGCCGACACCTGAGGACGTTGGAAGAATGGAAGTTCCTCCGTTTCCCATAACCGAAGACGACATGATACTTACGATATTCAACATCATCGGCCGGATTGCCAACGATCCGCGATTCAATAAGGACACGGGGCGGCTGCTCAGCAGTGCGCTTGATCTTGACGCGATGATAGACATGATGAGTAATTTCCTTGAGGATCTCCCCCTGCCGCTTGACGAGCGCAGATATACCGATCCGCAGATGACAGCATTCATAAATCACTGGAACAACAATATGATGCTGGAAGACGCCCCGGATTACGTGAAGACGCTCTTCAGAAAATTCACCGACGAGATGAGTGACAAAGGCAATGTCGACGCAATGAAGGCAAAGGCCTACGCATGCTACGGCGGCAACTGCATATACAGCTGCGATTACAATGAAGCGGCAAGGCTTCTTGAGCTGTTATGGAAAGATTACGGCTTCGGTTATGCGGCAAACACTCTGGGTTACATATATTACTACGGAATGACAGACAATTATAAGCCCGATTACGAGCGCGCGTTCTACTATTATTCGGTCGCTTCGAGCTTTGAGATTATTGAGGCGAAATACAAAATCGCCGATATGTTTTTTTACGGCAATTTTGTCAAACCAAACCCTTCACTCGCATTCAACACATACACCAGACTGTACAGCGAGACCCGGGGATATTTCCAGGATGGCGATTATTCCTGCGAATTTGCGGATTGCGCCTTAAGATTCGCAGCCTCACTGTCTATTGTTCCGAATCAGCTTCTAAACAGATACAAAATACTGCTCGAAGCCAGATATGCGGTCAGCAAGCGCATCAACACGATGCATCACGGCTCCGACAGCACAATAGCGGATACGATTGAGAATAATATTGCTGAAACAAAGGAGAAGCTTCTGGCAAGTCCGGATTATTCCTTCGGCACTGCAACCAGGCCGGCTGCAGGCTATGACACAATGAAGGCTCTAGACGATTTCGTCAACGCTTTCCCGAATCAGAACTATTCGGCAAGCTGCAGACGAACAGGAAAGAACAGGCTTCGCCTCACAATCAGACGGCTCCCGGACGCGGTTTCCGTCAAGCCGAAGCTCTCTTTGAGCGTTCAGCCGTGGTGCAGTTTCGTAGGCTTTGTCAGTAAACTTACCATTACGGTAGACGACGGCGCAGGCTGCAAACTGCTGTCAAAGCTTGCGGACAGAAAAAGCGGTTCCAACCTGGATCTGATGTTTCCACGGGTTTACAGGCAGGATGACAAGAGTACAGGTTATATTTTCTGCAATAAGTCCGATATAGCTTTCTCCCTGTTTACCGACAGGATATTCTTCAACAAACCGGTGGACGAAGCAGAATGATAGACGTTGTATCGGTTGCAAACATGCGTGAGTCTGACAGTTATGCAGTTTCGCACCTCGTTCCTGCAAAAGAGCTTATGAGAAGGGCCGCCCAGGGAATTTTCCGCTGCGGTGCGCCATGGGCCGGAAAGACCACAGTCTTCACCGGCTCCGGCAACAACGGAGGAGACGGTTACGCTCTTGCATGGATACTCAGAAGCTACCATTTTGATGTGACCGTTGTCTCTGTATCTGACCATGTTTCTGAAACATCAGGGATTTTTCGAGATCTTTGCGAAAAATCAGGCGTCAGCATCACTTATTTCCCGGAGGATCTGTCATCGGATACAATCGTTGACTGTCTTTTGGGAACCGGCAGCGGCGGCGCACCAAGAACCCCCTACTGTGAAGCCATAAGTGCAATCAACAGCTCCGGCGCGCGCATCATATCGGCAGATATTAACAGCGGTATGAACGGAGATACGGGAGAGTATGAACTCTGCGTCAGATCTGACCTGACTGTTGCAATCGGTTATCTTAAATCCGGGCTTATAATGCCTGAAGCCAAAGCAGCAGTCGGATCTCTGGCGGTTGCAGACATCGGTATACCTCTTCTAAAAAAAGAGCGTGAGATTGACGAAGAGTCCCTTGGAATCAGAGTAATAAGCTCGCTTGATTAACAAAAAATTTATGTCTGAGTAA
Source organism: Mageeibacillus sp. (assembly GCA_022484595.1). Lineage (GTDB taxonomy): Bacteria > Bacillota > Clostridia > Saccharofermentanales > Saccharofermentanaceae > Saccharofermentans. The sequence continues at coordinate 58,454 of JAKVLB010000004.1, forward strand.
GTTCTTGAGTTCTATAATTAATTGTAAACTCAGATAACAGAGGCGTATCTGCATAATGAACTATGAAATTTACTACATAGAATCAACCGTCGTAAGCATCATTATTCTGCTTATGCTGCTTTTCAACGCCATGAGAAGCGCGGACACCCAGATGCACAAGCGTTATCTCGCTTCATGCGTTTGCTTTGAATCACTCTATCTGATTATTGACGTCATATGGACGTTGACAGAGGACGGCCCAACCCGGCATATCATAGTATCCAACGTGCTGCTGTATATGATTATGAACATCATGGCATATGCCATGTTCCAGTATTCCCTGTCACTTCAGGGAAGAGTCTGCCTTCTGGTCAGCCGCATTCAGCTGTTCATGTACATACCGGCATTCATCAATCTTGTAATGATTTTTACCACTCCTTTTACACATCTTTTCTTCTATGTGGAGGATGGGCGCGGTCTTGTAACAGGTCCTTTATATTACCTGATGATATCGCTCGCTATGGTCTATCTTGTGGCGGCCTGCCTTCTTTGGTTTCTGGCGGCATTTTTGGAAGACAACTATGCCGACAGAATGCTTAACGTTACGAGAGGTCTGGCATATCTGCCGACAATTGTGAGCGGCATACTTCAGTCGGCGTTCATCCATATTCCTTTTGTATGCTTCGGAATTGTAATATCGATGCTCTTACTATATATGTCTTCAATGTCATCTTACATCTCGCTCGACCCGCTAACGCAGATAAATAACCGCAATCAGTTCAGACGACACCTTGGAAACAAGCTCCGCGACAATGGTAATCTTGCCTTGATAATCATGGATATCGACCGGTTCAAGTCAATAAATGACACTTACGGGCATCTTGAAGGGGATGAGGCGCTTATCCGCGTCGCCAAAGCTCTCAAAATCATATGTTCTTCAAATCGCAGCAAATACTCCATATCGCGTTACGGCGGAGATGAATTTGTCGTGCTCGTTTACGGCACATATGATGAGGCCGCAAAAACATGCGTACAGATACAAAAGACTCTGTCTGAGCTCGGCAGAGAGGCAAACGCCGAATATTCACTCACCCTAAGCTTCGGAATAGCCTGCAAAGGACCTGACACATCGACAATACCGTCAATCTTCGCCGCGGCAGACAAAAAACTTTACGTTCAGAAGCAAATCAAGCACAATGCAAGAACATAAGAACAAATCAGCGTTCGAGTTTATTATATATCCACGGGTGATTCTCGAAGAAATTCTCGCTGAATCTCCCTCTTGAGTAAAGCTGGAACTGAACGGCATTTATGGTTCTCATAAACGGCTTGAGAGCCGAAGCAAGCACCGGAAACAATTCATCGACCTTGTTCTCCGGGCAGTCAATGACACAAACGTACGCCTTCTCGGACGGTTTGTCCTCCGGCGCGGTGACGAAAGCTGCTATTCTTGAAACATCCGGGTGTGAGTCTCCGAACTTCTTGATTGTTCCGGCAATGAATTTGAACTCACCGGCAAGCTCTGGCTGTGACACCACAAACTTCCTTACATTCTGAGGATTGCCTGCAAGCGGACCCACTGTAGCCTTTTCCGGGGAGAGAGACTCCATTCCTACACTGCTCGCCGCTGCTTCGCCGTAAGTATCTTTAAACAGACGTGTCTTAATCAGATCTTCTATGAGCTTCTTGGGGATCGATATTACAACCGGTCCGAAAGGATTGATTACAAAACCTGAATGGAGCTGGTCTCTCGATACTGCCGCCGTTCTTGCGAAGTTCATCGTGAGCGCGGTATAATTCCCGTCTCCCGAGAACTTGAATCCCGCCTTTCTTGCGCGATCCAATGTCTTAAGATCGGTAAATACAGGCAGAACTATAAGCTCAGGGTTCTTCTTGTCCTTTATTCCCGCGAATCCGACTCTCTTGCGGTCGGGATTGGCAGTATCATCCGATACCTGCGCCGGTACAAGGAAACTGGACCTTATAAGCGCGTTCATCATAATTCCGAAGAATTCCTGATCCTTTGCAAATCTTGAATACTCAAAAGTCATTCCGAGAAGCTGCGGATTCTCAATGACAGCCTTCGCTCTGTCGCTTGTAACAGTCTGCGGGGCACTGTTCGTCAGCACGGAAAATCTTCCGAACGGCTTTGCCGCTCCGGCATCCGGCGTCGATGGAGCAGGAAAATCACCGCGTGTGACTTCAAGTTCAACTCTCTCGTTCTGTGCTTCCTCTATGCTGCTTCTTGATTCATTTATGATTCTGGCGACTTTAACAGTGTTATATTTCCTGGTTCCGTGGTAGACATATATATCTTCGCCGACTTCTATTTTCCCCCGGAGATTGCCTGCTATTACGATATTCTCGGCATTCTCAGGCTCCCTCAGCGGCATCTCGTCAACCAGCAGATAAAATCTTCCGGAATCGACGCCGTCCGCATTAATGATGCTGTCGGCGGCTTTGGCCGCATGTTCCTCGGCAAGTCTGACCTCAGCCTTTGCCTTCTCCTGCTCTTCCTCACGTTCACGGGCACGGATATCCTTTGCTTCCTGCTCTTCGGCTTTTGCTTCAAGAATGACCTTCATCTCTCCGGCAAATTCGTCATTAGGCTGTATATCTTCTTCGTTCTTCTTTTTTCCAAAAATTGCCATAAGCGGCCACCCCTTCGTTATCTGTTATTAATATCAGTCGATTATATCATAAGATTCCTGTACAAGTGTCACCAGGTGGGAGCAACAACAATTACTTCGCCTTTGACATATGTCCAGAGAATTGAATAATAGACAACTGACATTATAAAGAATGCAAGCGCTATTCCTTTCACCAATTTGTGCGGGAATGTCTTCCTGTAAAACGGAAGCTCAAACTCACCGGCTCTCAGAAGAAAGAAAGTGCAGCACAGAATAAACGGCGTGCTGTATCTGAAATCCTGCGAACATATATGCGGATACTTAATCGCGAAAACAACCACCGACACAGTCTCCGTCGCAAACATAACAAACATCGCAAGTTCTTCCCAGAATTTTCCGCGCCTGCTTAATGTGCCTGCCGTGTAAATCATTCCGGCAGCAACGAGCACCAGAAGCACAAGGAAAATAAGCAGGAGCCAGTATCCGGTCATGCTCATAAGAAAGTCATCTCTGCAGTTCTCGCCTCCGAACAGGCATGTCTTGACCTGCGTTATGAATATGTTGTAATCCTGAGTTCCGTCGGAACCCAGGTTGAGATAGAAGTCTTCTATCGGAAACCCGTAAAAATCAAACAGCCTCTGTACCGGCGTAAATCTGCTTATGTCCTGATACTCGGACGTTGCCGGAAGCACATAATTAATCGGAACGCCGAACTTTATAAGATTGTGCACCTGAAACCACAGCCCGAGCGGAGCCGCCGTTACCGCGAAAATCACCAGCTGAAGAAACGTCCTTTTCCCCCGGTGTTCCGTTTTGTTCGAGATAAGATCCTTTATAAATTTAACAACGAAAAGAAATCCAAGAGGAAAAGCGATAACTCCGACGGCGAGTTTTGTCATCATGCCGAACCCGACAGCAAGCGCGGAAATAACTATATTCTTGTATTTCCCCTCCCTGAACCAGAGAACGCCGTAATAGAATCCGGTGAAATACAGAAGAATGGAAAGGATATCATTATTGAGAGAAGCAGAGAAAAGAATGAACATCGGAAATGCGGACAGAACCAGAGCCGCAGAGGTACGGCTCTCTGTCTTGATTCCCAGGAGCTTCAGGTTCTTATATACCATAACTGTCGTAAGCTGCGCCCAGAACAGCGACAGCGCCTGCCACGCCTCATAGTTGTGGGTTCCCTTTGGAAGAAACAGCTCGTAGATTCTCATAAAAACGGCATCAACAAAGTAGTGGAACGGCGGATGATAGTACTGTCCCCTGTTCCTTATGTCGAAGTCCGGTATCCTGAAGAAATCCTTCACATAGAGCAGATACCCGGCGTGCCAGTCGTTGTAATCTCCCTCCTTGAAAACTCCAAGATCGTCCTGTCTCTCGGACAGATCGGTATACAGGTTGTAGCAAAGCTTGAGCCAGAATCCGATTACGAAAATGAGCACTATAACCGCATCTTCGCTCAGCATCCCCCTGCGTCTCAGATAGAGTCCGTATACTATAACCGCCGCGTACCCGGCAAGCATAAGTCCGAAAGTAACCTTGTCATTATCAAGCTGCATCCCGGTGGTGACAAGCACAAGAAAGCACCCTATAGCCGTAAATGCCACAGGGTGCTTCTTAAGTAAACTTATGAATCTGCTCTCTTTAATTGTCAAAGCCCGAACTCCTGTACCCAGTAGTATGTGTACGTTCCGTTCTGCACGGTATAAAGAGAAGCTCCGAAGGTTTTGTAGTCAGGATTAAGCATGTTCGCGAGATGACTCGGAGAGTTCTTCCATGCTTCGAATACTTCATCAACCGAAGTCTGTCCGTATGCCAGATTCTCCCCGTACATCAAATCACTGTTAAGCGTCCACCACTCAGAACCGTCAGGTCTGATATGCCCCATATTTGTAGAGTCAGGAAGGGTTGAAGCCTCCGCCGCTCTAACGCTCGCACACGAAGCAAGTGTATCACTCCAGGTCAGTGCTTGCAATCCGTTCTCAGCCCTCAGATTGTTAACCATATCAAGAAGTGCTTTAGCTTGGTTTACATCAGCCGAGCCGGGATATGCGGACAGGTCATATCTTGATTTTGCCTGTGTCGCGGCACTTGTCGTGTCGCTTGTCGCAGCTGCAGTACCGGATGTTGCGGAAGAACTTTCAGAATCCTGATTCGCCGTAGTCGATTGTTCGGATTGCTCCGCCGCCTGCTCTGCCTGTTCCTTTGTCTGAAGCAGCGTTCCCTTCATGTAATATGCGGCGCCTAGGTATTGAACCAGTGCCCATCCGTCGTCGCTTATCGCAGTAACCGTAACTTCAGTTCCGGCGTCGACATCAATTCTTCTGTCGTCTCCGGTATAAGGGCTGAATCTTGCGAGAGTGCTCTGTATAACGATGTACTGGGTTTTGTCTTCGAGCCTTGTAAAGAATTTGACTGCGTGCAGGTTGTCGTCGCTTACAACGGTGGAAATAACCGTTCCGTCAGCAATTTCTGACTCGCCTGCATGCTCCTGCGCCCAGTTATCGGGCTTATCGGTCTTAACAAGAATGTAGCTCGGAAGATACTGTATGTCTCCGGAAGAATCGACAGCCGCCCAACCGTCCTCGCTGAAACCCAGAACCTTTACAACAGTGTCACTGTTCAGATCTACCTGTACATCCGCCATATCGTCGGGCAGCTTATAAGTACTGACCTTTTTCTTTACGTAATAATAACAATCATCTCCGGGAGTAAAGAACACTGTAACTTTGGCATCCTTGAGTGCCTCGTCTTCGGCAGTCGTCGACGCAAGTGTCGTGCCTGATGTCTCGGACTGCGAACTCCCGGCAGTTGTCTCCGATGACGATAAAGCGTCGGGACCGGGTTCTCTTGAAGCCGCGCTCGTAATTACATCAGCCTGTACATAGCTCGGATTGTAGTAGGCACTGTACGCACCGGCACCAAGCAGGAAACACGCAAGAATCAATGCTATTGCCGCATCGCGTCTTTTTGTAATCTCAGATTTTCTCATATGCGCACCTCACCCTCATGCTAAGTTACGATTATCTTAATTCCTCTCGAAAACCTTTACAATTGCCTCGCATAACAATTTACAGTTTCGTTTCTCCTGCGCAAAATTCGTTCAAACTTTCTTTATAATATAGACAGAAAGAACCGCTGCATGTTACCATTTTATTAATGAACAGCGCCGGTTGTTTTTGATGAAGAAATCTGGGAGGATTACAATGAAGAGCAAGTTACTGATCGGTTTATGTGCCGGAGCACTGGTTGCCGCAGGTGCGGTTGCCGCGGGCATAGCAATTTACAACAGACCGGAAGCACTTATCGGCCGTGCTTGGAACAACACCATAGACGACTGCAAGGACATCGAGTTTTATAATGATATGAACAGGCTTGCCAACGGCGGCTCGACATCTGTTTCCATGAACCTCTCCGGCCTTATGGACGGGTCCGGCAGCGGCAGCGGCAGTGATATGTCGGCAAATCTTACTGTTTACAGCGACCTTGCCGGCGGACGCGGCGCGGCAGAGCTTGAGCTCCTCAACGGCAATGATTCTGCCGCCTCTCTGAGCGGATGCTATAACACTGACTATCTCAATTTCTCAAGCAGCGAACTTCTGGGGGATGATGTTTACGGGGTGAACTTTGAAAGCCTTGAAGATAACTATGACGGTTCAATTCTTGACCCCGATACATACGACGACGATGAATACGACATAATGGAATCGTGCGGACCCATGATAAAAAACCTGGCAGTCAATCTGGAGAACAGCAAAACCCTGCAGGCCGACACTGACAGCCTGTCAGCGAAATACCGCAAGCTTCTGATCAGATCGCTTCTTGACTATTCAGATACGGAAGTTTCCTCCGATACGATTAAGTGCGGAAGCGACAATATAGACTGCAGGGTTGTCACAATGAACATCGACGGCGACGGTCTGGCATCAGCTTTCAGCGACATTATAGACGAAGCCGAAGATGATGATAAACTTGAAGATTATCTGAATAATCACGTGTCGGCCGTAAACCCGTACAGCGACAGCAAGGACTTCGCGGATTCTTTCTACGACGCTCTCGATTCAGCTCAAGACAGTCTTGATGAGCTTAAAGATTCCGACATCGACGTACAGCTTGTCTTCTACATAACCAGATCCGGAACCCGCATCGCGAGACTGGATTTCTCTGCAAAGGGATCCTACTCCGACGATTATGTCGATGATAACTACCTTGAAAGCGATGACTGCGATGTTGACTTTTCGATGGTACTCGGAAGGAAAGTTACCGAGACGGATGAGATGTCATTTTCCGCAAACAACAATGTTTCTGACGAGAGCATAAACGCCAGACTCTCAATAAAACAGAATGACAGCGATATGCTTAATCTTAAGCTCAAGACAGAGTCCACCTATTCGTACGGCAGCGATTCGGAAACCGTCAGTCTGAAATGGAACCGCGCCGACGGAGATATGACAGTCAGACTCAAGTCTGACGATACCGATCTTAAGATAACGGCGGATGTTACAGATGACGGCGATACAAGAACCTTTGTTATCAATCACATTGAACAGAACGGCACCTGCTCGGATGAATTTGAGAATCTTGGCCTGTCAGTCGCACTCGACTTCAGCGCCGATATCCCGGAGCCGGTAAAGGATTTCACAGAGCTTACGGAACTTGATAAAAATGATTGGAGTGATATTGAAGAAGATTTCGAGAGCAATCTTTACGATATCATGGATGTCGGCTGAAGCCGCGGATTGACGTGTCAAATTAAGAACCCGGTTCTTGAACAGGAGCCGGGTTCTTTTATTCTGCGGCAAACTTTGCCTTTAATTGTGCCTTAATTGAAATTATAGAATTTCTGTGTGATCTTATATGCCTCGATCGATATCATTCTTCCGGTCTTCCCCGGCAGCGTCATCACCGAACCTATAATGCCGAGACGGAACTTCGCATAAAGTCTCTTGCTCTTGGAATATATGTAATTGAGCAGTGTCTTGCGCTTCTCGAGAGCCTCATCGCTTCCGTCAAGAATGAGAAGTACTATCGATACCGTGGTGATGATCTCAAGATAGCTGTACATGTATTTGGCGCGGCACTCGTTAAGCGATATCTCTTCGGAATTATCGGTAAAAAAATCAAGCATCCTGTAATTGACCGCGAGCTGCTGATCCACACGTTTAATCATTACCGCCTCGTTGACGGACTGGTCGTCCCTTCCTATGAAGTACCTGTAGAAATTGACGTTGAGGTAATACATACGCTCAACGTGAAGCAGCGGCTCAAACACAAAGATATTGTCGACATAGAATGTATGCTCGGGCAGCCTGAGTCCGGTGTCGAGCAAAATCTGAGTTCGGAAAATAACCGAGTGCATCAGCATGTATTCGCCTTTTCTGAACCGTGAAGCTATCTCCCAGTCGAAAACAAATTTCTCCGGCAACACGCCTTCAAAGGAGATAACCTTCTTCTCTTCTTCCGGTATGCCCACCTTATCATAAACAAAATTGGATATAAGCATATCGAGCGGATCGTCTTCTCTCGAGAAATATCTCAGCGTATCAAGAACCTTCTCCAAAGCCTCCGTGTCAACGTGGTCGTCGCTGTCGACCACTTTGAAATACAAACCCGTCGCGTTATCTATTCCGGTGTTGACAGCAGCACCGTGTCCGCCGTTCTCCTGATGAATGGCTCGCACGATCGCAGGGTATTTCTGCTCATATTCCTTAGCAATCTTAAGTGTATCGTCGTGAGAACCGTCGTCTACGACAATTATCTCAACATCCTCACCGCCGGGAAGCAGCGACTCAATGGCATTAGCCATATATTCAGCAGAATTATAGCAAGGTATTGCTACAGTCAGTAATTTCATATCAGGCATTAACCCTCCTACCAGAAACAGCATCTCTTCTCAGACAGAAAGCGCTGCACACATAATATGTCACAGCGAAAAGCACCGCCGCGGCCAGCACATCTATAACGGAATGCTGCTTAATAAACATTGTAGACAGAACGATCGCAAGCGCAATTATGCAACTTGCCGCCGCGTAAATTCCCGCACGCAAAGACTTTCTGTGAGATGACCATTCCAGAACACCCGCTGCTATTGCAAGAGAATTATAAACATGAATACTCGGAGCAACATTGGTCGGAGTATCTGTCCGGTACAGATTAAGTATCAGACGTGTGAATATATCATCGTGATCAAAGCCTGCCGGTCTTAATCTGAGTTCATTCGGATATACAACTGATACTACAATAAACAGCGTCATTCCGATCATAAGAACCCATGACATCTTGGTATAGGCTTTCCTGTCTGTCAGAGCAAGAAGAATGATGTTGCATGCAACATAAGGAAACCACAGAAGATATGGAACTATGAATGCTTCAACAAAAGGAATCTTATCGTCAAGCCCGGCATGAATTATATTGAAGCCATGCTCCGGAATCCGGTGCTCGACGAATTCAAATGCGACCATGTATAAGACGAAAAAAAAGAGCATCGGAAACAATGCTCTGATGCATTCAGACAATCTTCGCTTAGTGTTCAACTCGTGTCTCATTTTTCCCCCGGTAAGATATGCTCTATTATTATAGCTGTTTACCGCGTGGTTGATAGTACCAAATTTGACATTAATTGTGGCATTTTCAAGTTATTTTTGTCTAAAAGTGATTGATATCCGTGTGCCGGCGGGACCGTTATCATCAGCCTGCGTCCTGCTCAAAAGCTTTATTTCGGCATTCATCGCTTCGCAGGCATGCTTTACTATGGCAAGCCCAAGTCCGGTTCCGTTGACATCAGGGTTGGTATGACTCTTGTCAACACGGTAGAATCGTTCAAATACTCTTGCCTGCTCATGCGCCGGTATACCGATTCCTGTGTCCGAGACAGTAAGAACACACTTCCCGCCGGCATCATATGCCGATACGGTAACGCTGCCGCCGTAAGTATTGTATTTGATGGCGTTATCCATAAGATTATGGATGATTTCCCTCACAAACTGCGGAATTCCCCTGACACTTATATTTTCAGCGCAGTCAACATCAACCGATACGTTCTTCTTCTCTGCCTCAACCTTAAGTGACTGTGTGCATGATTCAATCTCATTTCTGAGTATAATGTCTTCTTCCTTAAGCTCCGGGACGCCTTCATCCAGGTGTGACAGCTTTATGATGTCATTTATCAGATCCATCATATGAACCGCTTCGTTGTGAATAATCCCGGCGAATGCCTGCCGGTCCTCATCAGCAGCTATGTTGTTCTGCAAAAGCTCACTGTAACCCGCTATTGAATGAAGCGGTGTCTTGAGCTCATGTGACACGTTGGAAGTGAACTCCCGGCGAAGGTTCTCGGAGTTTACCTGGTCGGTAACATCGGACATGAGAAGTGCGACGCCTCTTATATGCCCGTTATCAGTAACGGGAGAAGCATTTACCCGGTATACACATTGACCGACATCTATATTTTGAACCGCGACTTCGCCGTCTCTGGCCTTGGCTATCAGAGCATGAAGCGCAAGATTGCGCGAGACCTCAAGAATATCAAGTCCGGCCGGGTTATCTGACAGTTCCAGAATTCTGCAGGCAGATGCGTTTATCGTTATTATCCTTCCGTTCTGACCGAGAAGAATAATCCCCTCGCGCATATTTTCGAGAATTACATCAAGTTCCTGACGACGGCGTTCAAGCTCATCCTCCTGTTCTTTAAGCCGGAGCTGCTGCGATGAGAGTCTTCTGAACAAAGGTGACAGTTCATCGTAACCCTCGTTCTCAAGCGGAAAATCAAGGTTCAGAGAATTGAGCGGCTTCACGACATGAGACGCGAGTCTGTGCGCGAGAACCACAGACAGAATTACAGCAATAAGTACAATCAGAAGCGCCGGCTGAACCATTCCGAAAATCAGCATGATTACACTGCGCTGCGTCACGGACAGTCTTATTATAGTTCCGTCCGGAAGAAGTCTCGCGGCATAAAGAAGCCTTTGGGTCAGAGTCGAAGAATAGCGCGAAGCTTCGCCGTATCCGGATCTGATGGCTTCCTGAACCTCCTGACGTTCAAGATGATTCTCCATTGAAGAGGGGTCACGCCAGTTGTCATAAATAACCGTTCCGTCGCTGTTTATCCATGTGACTCGTGTGTTGGTTCCGGAGATGTCGAGCGAATCGAGATACTCCTGTCCATCTTCTTCAACTCCGGCTGCAACCGTCAGAGTCATGGTCTTGAGATCGCTCTCCTTAACCTTTGAGAAATACTGATACAACACACCTATGACGGCCAGATACGCTACAAGAAACACAATAAGTGAAGCCGTAAGTATCGATTTGAATATCCGTTCGGTCATTGTGAATCCCCCTGCCTGCTGCCAAGCCTGTAGCCAACTCCGCGGACAGTCTCAATAATATCCCCCTCCGCGCCGAGCTTGCTTCTTAACGTTCCGACATGTACATCTACAGTGCGGCTCTCTCCGACAAAATCAGAGCTCCAGACCGAAGACAGCAGTTCTTCTCTCGAAAACACCTTTCCGCGGTTTCTGAGAAGCAGCCTCAGCAGCTCGTACTCTTTGAGCGTCAGCTCTATATTGTTCCCGCCGGCCAGAACCGTATGCTCGGTGATATTCATCGTAATATTTCCTGCGGTGAGAATACTGTCGTCTTCCTCTTCATCCGCTGCGGCGCGGACGCCGGGTTTCCTTCTCAGAACCGCCTTGACCCGGGACAGCATCTCCATCATGCCGAACGGCTTGGCGAGATAGTCATCCGCTCCCAGATCAAGACCTATAACCTTGTCATATTCCGTTCCTTTCGCCGACTCCATGATTACCGGAATATTCTCGGTCGCAAGCTGCTCACGAAGCTTGTGGAGTATTGATATTCCGTCTTCATCGGGAAGCATGATGTCAAGCATAATAAGATCCGGATACCGGCCGGTTCCGGCGCATTCCCTCATCTGCCTGTGAAAGCTCTGACCGTCTCTGAACCCGACCGCCTCAAAGCCAGCCGCCTTAAGCGTGTACAGCATCAGTTCGCGGCTGCCGTCATCATCTTCTACGCAATAAATCATAAGCATCTCCTATGCACAGTGTTCTCCGGTAATCGAATAAATAACCCACTGTGCGATATTGACCGCGTGGTCGGCAATTCTCTCGAAATACTTGGCTATCATCAGCATATCGAGAACCGTCTCGCCGTTACAGTCGCGACTCGCAAAATCTCTGATAAGCAATGTTTTCTCTTCATTGAAATAATTATCTACCACATCATCATAATCGACAACTCCGCGGGCCTTCTCGATATCTCCTGTAACAAATGCGTCAAGTGCATTCTTTACCATGTCCACCGCCGAATCCGCCATCTTGCAGATAACCTGAGTGTCGCTCATCGCCGATATGTTAGCCATGGTAACTATCTCCGCAATATCCGCTGACTGAACACCGATGCGTTCCATATCGGTAACCATCTTAAGTGCAGACGACACCGTCCGGAGATCACGCGCGACAGGCTGCTGCTGCAGGAGAATTCTGATGCAGAAATTCTCAATGTCGCGGTTGTAATTTGTTATCTGCTCAAGCAGTGCCGGAAACTGCCTTGCCGCCTCGACATCGCCTTTCTCAAGCGCCCTCGATGCAACGACAATTGCATTCTCGCAGTACATTCCCATCGTAATCATATTCTGATTGAGTTCCCTTAATTCCTCGTCGAAAACCCTTCTCATCAGCCAAACCTCCCTGTTATATAGTCTTCTGTTCTTTTGTCTTCCGGCTTCGAGAACATGACCTCCGCCGGAGTAAATTCCACCAGATCTCCGAGCAGAAAGAATGCGCACCAGTCCGATATTCTTACTGCCTGCTGCATGTTATGCGTAACCATTACAACTGTATACTTGCGTTTGAGCTCCACACAGAGCTCTTCAATTTTGCCTGTCGATATCGGGTCTAACGCAGAGGTGGACTCATCCATGAGAAGTATGTCGGGCTCCACTGCCAGAGCTCTGGCGATACAGAGCCTTTGCTGCTGCCCGCCGGACAGACCCTGAGCCGACTGTTTGAGACGGTCTTTGACTTCATCCCATATTGCCGCGTCACGCAGTGATTTCTCGACAATCACATCGAGCTTCGCTTTGGACCTGATTCCGTGAGTTCTCGGACCATACGCAATATTGTCATAGATGCTCATCGGGAAGGGGTTTGCTTTCTGGAACACCATTCCGACGCGCTTGCGCAGCATATTAACATCGACGTTGCTTCCGTATATGTTCTCTCCGTCATACTTGATTTCTCCTTCAATCCTTACGCCGGGAACAAGATCGTTCATACGGTTTAAAGTCTTGAGAAAAGTCGATTTGCCGCATCCGGAAGGCCCTATCAGAGCCGTTATCCTGTTTGCCGGAACATCTATTCTTATGTCCTTGAGTGCCTGCTTCTCCTTGTACCAGAGATTGAGCCCCCTTACTTCAATTTTCTTGTCGGTAATCTCATCACTTCTGTTTTTCATATTATTCTCCGCCCCTTCTCTTCTTCATGCTTCTTGCCGCAATTTTCGCGCTGAGGTTGATTACAAACGTCAGAACCATAAGGATGAATGCTATCGCAAACGCGACGTCCGTCTCCCCGCGCTCTCCGGCATAGACATAGAGAGCTACCGTCAGCGTGGCTGATGATGAGTTCAGCGAACTCACAAAATCGTGAAGCACAAGACCGAATCCGGCGGTGAAGAGAAGCGCGGCAGATTCGCCGACAATTCTTCCGATTGCCAGAATTGAGCCTGTGACAATTCCGTCAATGGCATTCGGAAGCACCACAGTCCTTATTGCATGCCACCTTCCCGCGCCCATCGCACGCGCGCCTTCCCTGAAGCTGTCAGGAACCGTCTTAAGGCTTTCCTGCGTCGTTCTGACTATTGTCGGCATTATCATCATGACAAGTGTAAGCGATCCGGCAAGAACGCCCTGTTTGAGCCCGAACAGCTGCGTAAAAACGAGCATTCCGACGAGACCGTAGATAATGGATGGTATTCCGGTCAGTGTCTCTGTGGCAAATTCGATAATTGCAACAACCGTTTTGTTTCCGGCATATTCCGTCAGGTAAATCGCCGCTCCTACACTTATCGGAAGAGCTACAAGCATAGTCAGGATAATCATATAGACGGTGTTCAGAATGTTCGGGAGAATGCCGATTGTATCCTTGATATAGCTGGTCTGCGAGGTAAGCAGCCTGCCGGTTACAAACGGGATTCCCCTTACGCTTATGTATCCGATTATCAGCACAAGAATCAGTATGGTAACAGCCGACGCCAGATACATGGCTCCCTTGAGAACACCGTTCGCGATACGCCTTGCAGATGTCAGCGAAAAACGTTTCGACCGGCAGACTCTCACTCCTGAAAGTGTATTATCCATGCATTACGACCTCCTTGACTTTATAAAGACGTTAAGAAAAACATTGATGAGCATTATGAACAGAAACAATACAAGCCCTATTGAGAACAGCGCCTGACGCTGCAGTGAACCGACCGCGGCATAGCTCATCTCCGATGCAATGGCGGTGGTCATGAACCGCACAGATTTGAGAAGTCCCGGCATATTCGCGACATTTCCGGATACCATGATAATTGCCATGGCTTCCCCTATTGCGCGTCCCACACCCAGAACAACGGCTGTAGCGATTCCGCTTTTCGCGGCCTTGATACTGACTTTGAAGTGCGTCTCGGTCTTTGTCGCGCCGAGTGCCAGCGACGCTTCCTCATACTCTTTGGGAACAGCCCGAAGCGCGGCGTCAGAAACATTTATTATCGATGGAAGTATCATTATCGCGAGCACCACAATTGATGACAGAAGCGTGGCGCCGGAGGAAAGCCCGAAGGTGTTCTGAACCCACGGTACAAGTACAATCATACCGACAAGACCATAGACCACCGAAGGTATTCCTGCAAGAAGTTCTACCGCCGAACGAAGCACAAGTGCCGCTTTGGGAGGTGCGACCTTTGACAGATAGACAGCCGTCAATATTCCGACAGGCACACCGAGAACTATTGCACCCGCTGTTCCGTAGATACTGGTCAGGATAAACGGCAGTATGCCGTAGCTTGGCTCTTCCGAGCTTGCGGTTGGCTGCCACTTCTGTCCGAACAGGAACTCTGCAAGTCCTATCTGCCTTATCGCCGGGATTCCGGATATTATCAGATACACGGAAATAACCAGGACAAATCCGACAGCAAGAACGCCGCACGCCATGAAAATCGCGGCGAACGTCGTCTCAATAAGCTTTTGTTTTACCAGCTTGTTCTTTGCATTCATAATCAGGCTACCGGTACTGCGCCGCTCTGAGCTATAAGATCGGATGCGTCGGAAGAAGTCATATAATCGAAGAATGCCTGCGCCGGAGCGGATAATTCAACTCCGTCCTTTGTGATAAGGTTGAACGGTCTCTGGATGACATAGGTGCCGTTCGATATGTTTTCCTCGCTGCATGTAACTCCGCCGACTGTAAGAATCTTGATTCCTTCCTGTCCCTCAACCGAGGCAAATGAAGCATATCCTATTGCATTCGGTGTACTCTTTACCGCTTCGATAACCGCACCTGTTGATGTCAACTCCTGATTGAGTACGCAGTTGTCGGTTGTACCTGTGATTGACTCGAAACCGTCTCTCGTGCCGGATCCTGCCTCTCTTCCGATTACAGATATCTCACCTGAAGCCGAACCGTCACCGATGCCGCTCCAGTCCGTAATCTTGCCTGTATATATTGCCGCGATATCATCCAGACTGAGGTCTTCTAAGGTACTGTCGCCGTTTACGATAATCGCAATTCCGTCAAGAGCAAGCGTCGTCGCTGTCAGACCGGTCTCCTCTGCTTTTAGATTTCTTGAAGCAAGTCCTATATCGCAGGTTCCGTTGCTGACCGATTCGATTCCCGTTCCTGAACCGGTTGCATCATAGGTTACCGTTACACCCGGGTTGTCATTCATAAACTGTTCCGACAGAATTCCGATGACGCTCTCCATTGAAGTCGAACCATTGGTGGATACGGAACCTTCCAGTGACGCCGCGTCGGTGCTTCCTGCATTGCCTGTATCGCCTGCTGCGGTCGTGCTGCCCGATACGCTTGTGCCGTTCGCGCCTGCTGAAGAACACCCGGCAAAGGACGCCGCCATGCAAAGCGCCATTGCAAGCGCAATTCCGTTTTCTGCCATTTTACTCATTTTCTTCATATACATTCTCCTTCCGTTTGAGAGCCTGATCGTTTCCTCAGGTTCTATCTGATGCAATTCTATAAAATGAGAATCAAATCCATTATCCGGAGATTGTAAAATGTATGTAATGTCAGATGTATAGCGCAAACAAAGCCCCTCCTCCCTCAACAGGAGAAGGGGCAATAATCCGTAGCCCGTTCAAACCGTACCGCTGTAACAGTTCCGGTTCGAAAATCAGAATCTGTAAGTTACAGTAATGTACCGATAATCAGAACCAGTCCGATAACCGCAATGTGAACATATATCCTGCGGTTCTCTTTGAAGTCCATAACTGCGTTGACGCCTTCATACAGCGCGAGCACCGCGTAAATCAATCCTGCGTACTCAATGCCAATACCCAGTTTATAATTGAGATTTACCGCCAGAGGTCCGATTACGTCTCTGACAAAGAAACCTCCGGCAATCGCCAGTGAGCTGATTGCAAGAAGAATCGGATAGTTCGGATTCTTTCCCGTAAGCCTTCCTGCAACGAAATAGGCGCCTGCCATTCCGAATGTATAAAGCGCGTACTCACAGAGATCTATCAGGAACCACTTCATAACATTAGGGAAATCAATATTTACGTATGTTGAAGATACAACAGAGCTGACCGTTGTGCCTAATATGGCAAGAATCACCGCTACAATTCCCGCGAGTATCGCGGCATTCTCAATACGGTTGTAATATCCTGCCTCTTCCGCGAGGCCGCTGACAGGCTTGATTGAGGCTCTGCCGACAGATTTAAAGAACTTTCCCGCCGGCAGCACAGCTGACGTCTTATCTTTTAAATTACTCATATGAAGCCCTTCTTTCCTTATAATTCGAGCTAAATTATAGCACATTATTACCCGAACTCTTCATCAACAATAACACCCCATGATGCTTCATCAACCGGTACTGATACCTCTGCGTAATAGTATCGGCCGTCTTTTTCCCAGAAGGCACAATTACAGGTGCCTTCCGGGATATCATCGCCCTTTGCGAACATGCAAAACGAGACTCCGCCCTCACTGGTACAATCGCTTTTTCCCAAACCGTTCATTTCATCAGCTGTAATATAACGGTCTGTTATGCTCTTGTCGGAAGCATAGACATCAAGAAAGTTGCCGGCGGAATCAGTAAAAACATACCGTGCGGTTCCGTCCTTGTCTGTACTGCTGCTTTGCTCTTCATAGTCAAATGACAGACCCCGGGATGACGACTGTAAAACATCTTCATTCTCTGCCGCAGTCCCGGCGGCCGCATATTCTGCTTCTGCGGCATCACTGTCGAAATCTTCTTCGCCGCATATTGCCGCGACGGTTGTTTCTTCTGCCGTCATGCCGTCTGCGCCTGAGTCAGCCGGCAAAGCATTGAAGACTTCCGCCTCAGACATGGCTCTGCCGCCGGATTTTCTGCTGACCCCGGCATATATTGCGACTGCTCCGGCCAGCACTATGATTGCGGCAGCGGCTGTAGCCGTGATGCGTAACGGATGCGTTGTCGCCGTCATCCCCGGCACACGATCCGACGCCTTTGCATTCCTCACGCCTCTCATCAGCCGCTCGCGCATATCCCCGTCAACTTTTATATGACTCATATATTCGTTGTACTTATTCAAAATCATCCGCCTCCTTCAACATATCCCTGAGTCTGTCTCTTCCGCGCTTAAGGTCTGACCTTACGGTGGATTCCCGGCGGCCCGTAATACTGCTTATCTCAGAAGTGGAATACCCCTCCTGATAGAACAGGTGAATAACCTCGCGCTGCTTAACCGGCAGACTCCTGACGGCCTCCCAGACAAACGACAGATCCTCGTTTGTCCCGGCTGCGGGAATATTCTCATCAAGCTCATCGCTGATGCGAAGGCGGTTGTAATCAATCCTGTTTTTCGACAGATTCGACGCGACCTTCATAAGCCAGGCCTTGCGGTGCGCCGGACTTATAAAAGACGGCGCAACCGTCACAAGCTTAATCAGTGTCTCCTGCAAAATGTCTTCGGCGTCCTGCATGTTGTGAAGATACGAGTACGCAAGCCTAAGAATGGAATTTCCGCACTCATCAACAGCATCCGATGCAAGCTGCTCACGGTCGGGAATTGCGGCACTGTAACTCTGTTCATCTGCTTCATCCGTCACGGCGAAAAGTATCCGCCACAAAAGGCCTCCGAGCGCTCCTTCCATATTACCTCCTCAAGACACGCCGATACTATTGTTACAGCCGACGCGTTGACTTTGTTGCATAAATTATGCCCCAACCGATATTTGTTGTAAAATAACCGCATGAATGAAATATTTGCAAGAACTGAACTTCTCCTCGGCGCGGATGCAATGGCGCGTCTCAGGGAGTCTTCGGTGCTGATTTTCGGCATCGGAGGCGTCGGAGGACACCTGACTGAAGCTCTGGCGCGCTCAGGCGTCGGGCGTCTTTGTCTTGTGGACAGCGACAGGATTCAGGAGTCCAACATCAACCGTCAGGCAGTCGCTTTCCTGTCAACAATCGGGAAGTACAAAACTCATGTTATGAGAGATATCATTGCGGATATCAATCCGGTGGCCCGTGTGGAAACACGTGAGGTATTCTATCTTCCGGAATCTTCTCCGGATTTTGATTTCTGCGGATACGACTACATCATAGACTGCATCGACACCGTATCCGCGAAGCTTGATATAATTGAGCGCGCGGTATCATGCGGCACTCCGGTCATAAGCGCAATGGGTGCCGGCAACAAGCTCGACCCCTCGCTGTTCAGAGTATCCGATATTTCGAAAACAAGCTACTGCCCGCTCGCAAAAGTTATGCGCCATGAGCTTCGTTCCCGCGGGATAAACCATGTCAATGTATGCTGGTCTCCCGAGATTGCGAAGACATGCGGCAGACCGCCTGAGTTTCATTGCCGGGAGGCAAGACCGGCTCCGGGATCCGCCGCTTTTGTACCATCGGTGTGCGGTCTCGTAATGGCAGGTTACGTCGTCCGCGACCTTGCCGGATGTCAGACATAAACGGCACCTGTGCTCTTCCGGACACTGATTTGTAAAATTAACATTGTATTAATACAAATCTGATAAAAACAAGTCATAATATAGCCTATGGACAACAGTAATGACAGAATTTTCTTTAAAAGCGGCGTCGGATATGTTCTGACACTTTTTTTGTCAGCGCTGCTGTTTCTTTCTCTCCTTGCAATGCAGCTTCTTTCCGGTGATCCCGTCACCTGTTATATTATCGGTATTTCGCTGATGGTTCTGTCATTTCTCATCAACATCGGTCTCGACAAATTCGGCTTCTACGCGTCTTTTGCGCTCAACTTCATACAGTTCATGGTCTACATCTACGAATATACTGTTATTGGTGACACTTCAACAGGTGTGCTGCTCGTAATGTCGTTCGCAATAATGCTGATTAATCTTGTAGTTCAGTATTACATCGTTCGTATGGCAAAGCAGATTTATTCAATCAAGAAGAGCAGGCAGGCTGAACGCAATGCAAGAATCAGCAAGGAACTTGAAGACGAGATGTTTTCGCGCACGAGTCTCATCGTTAACCACGAAGAACTCGGTCGCAGCGAAGGAATGAGCGAGGCTATCGGTGAGAATCTGACCAGCTCAATTGACCCTCTTACCACGCTGCCCGGCCGCGAGATGATTACAGACAGGATTGACAGAATCATTGCCGACGACATCGCATCCATGCAGACATCACACTCACCTGTTGTTACAGGCAACCCCTTCTCAATCATTTATGTTGCCCTTGACAGTTCAGAGATCCTGAGCCGCGAGATCGGGCACAAGAAGATGGATCTTTTTATTCAGAATATGGCACACCGCATCCGTGAAGCGGCGGATCCGAAGGACATGGTGGCAAGACTTGTAAATGCTGAGTTTATTGTTCTGACGCGCCGTAAGCTTCCGGTCAGTGAGATTGACGCATATGCCGGGCGGCTTGCCCGGGCCGGTAAGAAAGCATTCGAGACCGGCAGGGATTCAATCGTCATCAATATTTCATGCGGCGTTTCCTCATATCCGTCCGACGGAAGAATTGCGGGCGAATTGATCGCAAAGGCAGAAGAAGCGATGACCGCCGTCTACGGAGACGCTTCCGGAGTTATCGGTAAAGTTTCAATGACGCCTTATGCTGCGGGTATTGAAGAGTTAGCTGAAGCCTCTGCCATTTTTGACGGCAAGACGCGTGATGAGATCTCATCAATATTTGAGTGCGCCATGACGAACGGCGATATCTATATGACATTCCAGCCGTGTTTCACGAGAGACAGAAATCTGCTCGGTTTTGAAGCTTTTATGAGATTCAGACACGAAGGCCGGATTATTCCTCCGCCGGTATTTATCGCAGCTGCTGAGAACAGCGGATACATACGCCGAATCGGAGGATTCTCCATCGACCGCGGACTCAAGGCTCTTGCGCATTTCAATGCCCTGAACCCGAATATTACAATGTCACTCAATATATCGACCAACCAGCTCAAAGCCGAGGACTTTATCCAGTCCTTTTCGAATTCCGTATCAAACAGCGGCTGCAGGCTGATGAACATCATTCTTGATATTCCTGAAGAGAGCCTGTTCACTGAGCTACCCGATATCAAGTCTGCCATTGAGAAACTCAATGCGATGGGCGTAAAGCTCGCGCTGGATAACTTCGGCCGCGGATACTCTTCGTTCAATGCAATTCCGCTCCTGCCGATAACCGTCCTTAAGCTTGACGGCAACTTTACTCATAATCTCGCTTCCGATGAGACGGTCAGAGTGCTGACATCCTCCGCCATATCACTTATGCATGACATTGACATCAAGGTGAGTGCCACGGGCGTCGGCTCTGAATCCCAGTTTACCTTCCTGCGAGATGCCGACTGCGACATATATCAGGGCCGTTACATGGGCACTGCAATGAACGAAGTTGAATGCGTTGATTATCTTAAAAAAACTGAATCAGCAACAAATTCCCGAAGCACTATTTATACAGACCGAGAACCTTAATACCTGCCCTGAACAGTTTGTAGCCGGGAGTCTCAAGCGTCCCTTTAGCTTCTTCGAGCATATCGCGGATTTTTATATGCTGAGGGCAGTGCGTCTCGCAGGCACCGCACTTCACGCACTGCGACGCTGACGTCGGATTCTTCCGGTATGCGGTAGTCATCAGATAATCGTTACGACCGGCAGCCTTGTTCTCGGTAAAGCAATGGTTGTAGGCGGCAAAAGTCCCCGGAATATCCACACCGTGAGGGCATGGCATGCAGTATCTGCATCCGGTGCATCCTACCTTGACTTTGGAATTAATTGCCGATACCACGTCCTGCAGGAAAGCCTCATCCTCTCCCGTAAATTCACCGACATCCGTCTCCGATGCAGTCTGAACATTCTCACGAAGCATCTCCATTGAATTCATTCCGGACAGCACACAGGTAACCTCAGGCTGATTCCAAAGCCACCTGAACGCCCACTGAGCCGGCGTATATCCCTTCTTGTTTCCGTCAAAAAGCCTGCGGGCCTCATCCGGAAGCATGGTAACCAGTTTCCCACCGCGAAGCGGTTCCATAATAATAACCGCAAGTCCGTGCGAAGATGCATATCTTAATCCCTCAACTCCGGCCTGTGATGAAACATCCATATAATTGTACTGTATCTGGCAGAAATCCCAGTCATATGCATCGACAAGCTCTTTGAATCTGTCGGTATTTCCGTGATAAGAGAAGCCTATGTATCTGATCTGCCCGGATTTCTTCTTCTCTTCAATCCACTCTCTTATTCCCATCTCGCAGAGCTTGTCCCATGTGCTCACGTCATTGAGCATATGCATGAGGTAATAATCTATCCTGTCGGTCTGAAGCCGCCTTAGATGCTCGTCAAAATACTTATCAAGGCTTCCGCGTGACTTTATAAGGTAATGCGGGAGTTTGTCCGCTATATTCACCTTGTCGCGAATATTGTTGCGTGCGAGAATCTCGCCCAGAGCCGCCTCGCTGCCGGGATATATGTAGGCAGTATCGAAATAATTGACCCCTGCCTCATACGCCGCCATAATCTCGCGACCGGTCTCGTTCATGTCAACCGCAAGACCGTTCTTCGGGAAACGCATACAGCCGAATCCCAGTGCCGATATCGGGTTCTTATACCTGTCCTCGCGATACTTCATAACTTTATCCAAGAAGTTCGCCGAGACTTCTTATGGAAGGGCAGGGAAGGTTGTGTGCAACTGTCGGAGACTGTTCCGTCTGAATGTAGCATGCATCAAGTCCGGCTGCCATACTGCCGCGGATATCCGAGAATTCGTCGTTTCCGATCATCACCGACTCTTTTACGTTAATCCCGGTATTCTTTATGGCCGCGTCGAAAAACTTCTTCGACGGCTTCTGCGCTCCGATTACAGAAGATATCTGCACTCCTTCGAACATTCCGTATATATCCAGACTCTCAAGTTCCGGTATTGTAAATGCTGCCTGCGCATTTGTAAACAGGAACAGCTTCTTTCCGTCCTTGCGAAGTTTGCGCAGAACATCGAGAGCATCAGGGAAAAGACAGAGCTTCACTGTGGAAATGCTTCTGAATGTAATCGCAGCAGCTTCAACCTCCGATGAAAACACCCGTGAGCCTTTGTTTGTAAACAGTTCTTTGAAAACCTGTGCAAGATCTATCTCTATCCCTTCACTGTGGCGCTTGCCCGCCGCCTTGGCAACCAGCTTTGCGCAAAGCTCCGAATACGCCTCGTGAAACTCAGCTTCATCGTAATGAGCGCCCTTCATCGAGTAATAACGTGCCATTGTGCTCCACAGAATCGGCATGTTCTCGTCGGTTCTTATGTCAACCAGCGTGCCGTACAAATCAAAAATAAAATTCTTCTTCTCATCAAACATAGCTGTTTCTCCTTGTCAGCCCCGGCAATCCCCTGCCAGACATTCGATTAATCTGACAGCGTCCGGAGCACCGATGGCATCTGTATTGATACAGATATCATATGTCTCCGCATATCCCCACGCACTTCCGCCAAACTGATTATAATATGCGGTTCTCTCTTTATCAACTTTAATTACCTTCTTGCGGGCAAGTTTCTCGTCAAGACCTTCTCTTTCCATAATATGTCTTGTTCTTGTCTCAACTGAAGCCGTTATAAAAACGCTTAAAAGATTGTCCTTCTCCTTTAAGATCTCGTTGGCACGTCTTCCGACGATGACGCACGGACCCTGCGCCGCTATCTTCTCGATAACCTCGCGCTGTGCGTTTGCCGCAATCTGCTTTACCGAAACATACATAGGATTCATATATCCGACCGACATGTACAGTGTCGCATCGTTAATTTCCTTCTCGTCCACACTTTCAAGATATTTCTCCGTAAGGCCGCTGTTCCTTGCAGTCTCTGTCAGTATCTCAGAATCATAATAAGGTATTCCAAGCTCCTGCGAGACTTCTTTGCCGATGGTTCTTCCACCCGCACCGTACGATCTTCCGATTGCGATAATCTTATCAGTCCTGGCTGTCATATATGTTTCCTCCCGTGAGATGTCTCTTATGGGGCAATTGTTATGTATATTTTATACCATTGCAGACAGTTTGGTCAGTTTTTTTATCCTTTTGTTGTTTTTCGCTGACCGGCATCAATCATGTACTGAACTATGGATTCCGCGGCATGTCCTCTGTTCTGCCATGCCAGTTCGCCTGCCTTCTGTATGCCTTCTCTATAGTCCCCGCCTTCTATTACAGAATCAATTCTCGCCTTCATATCCTCAAAATCTTTCTCATCTATCTCGCAGCCGATTGACGGCAGAACCTTGAACTTCCACAGCGGCTCTTCAATCCACGCCGCGTCATACACCCCGTTGTCAAAGTCCGGCGACGTATACATCACAGGCTTTCCAAACAGCAGCGTAAAGTCGAAAATGATGCCCGAGAAATCTGTAACCAGCAGATCTGCCCTGTTGAGCACATCGAAATTGTCATTGTCGCTGTTCCACTCAAAGTCATCAGATTCAGGATATTTTCGTCTCAGCTCATCAATTATTTCCTTGTCCGCCGTATATGACTGAGGATGCGGACGGAATACGATTCTGTAGCCTGTGGCAACCAGAGAATCAATGATTCTGCTTCCGTATCTGTGCAGCAGGCCGCTCGGTCCCCATGAAGGAGCAAGAAGAATCACGGGCTTCGTGTTATCAGGTCTGACAGTCCCGGCGAGCCTTTCATAAACAGTGTCAAAATACGTGAGACCGACTACCCTGACATCCTTTGGAGCGAGATTGCGCTTCTGCTCAAGAAGTCTTATCTCATCCACATGGACTGAACCCGAGACCAGAACAGCATCATAGAAATCAAGGCCGAACATTCTGTATCCTGCGCATGTATCAGCCGCGTGAAGCACATGAACATAGCAGTCCACATTTCTTGAACGTTTCCACTGCAAAACGTCCAGTCCGGGAGTTGTCGCAAGAAATACGCCGGCAGCAGCCGAATTAAGCTTCACTATTCCTTTGTTGCCTTTGCCTATATATTCCGCATGTACATGCCTGTAATCCATGGCGAGAATCGGGTCGTCAACGGACGATGTCCAGAATGTGACGTCCGTTCCGCGCTTCTCAAACTCGTTTAAAATGGGGACGAACACATTCGCGTATCTTTTATCATCCGAATAGATAAGATAAGGAATTCTGTTCTTTTTATCATTCTTTACGCCCCGGCCTCCGCTGACAAGAAACTTAATCTTTACAAACAGCATCCTGACGAAGAAAGCTGCGGCGAGGAATATTCCAACAATGATCGAGAACAGCATACTTCCTGTCGCAGGATCTATATACAACTGCATCATCTGACAAACAACCCCATACATATATTATTGAGTTTCAATCTACCACAACGTCTTTTGTTTGTCGACAACGGACACTTATTCGAGTACAATCAGACTATTACAAAAAGGAGAATAAAAATGCAGGCTATGATTCTCGCCGCCGGGATGGGCAAACGTCTCAAGCACTTAACGCAGGACCGGACGAAGTGCATGATTGAAGTCAACGGAGTGTCCCTGATCAGACGTTTGCTTGGCATTCTGGATCAGGAAAATCTCACAAGAATCATTATTGTTGACGGCTACATGGGCGCTAATCTCAAAGAATATGTTTTGAGTCTGGACGTCACAACGCCGGTTGTTTTCGTTGATAATCCTGTATACTCCACAACCAACAATATCTATTCTCTCGCACTTGCGAGAGACTGTCTTGTACAGGACGATACGCTCCTGTTTGAATCCGACCTGATTTTCGATAAGAGCATCGTTGACAGACTGATAAATGACCCGAGGCCTTCTCTGTCGGTAGTTGACAAGTTCGAGAGCTGGATGGACGGAACCTGTCTCAAGCTCGACAGCAACGATCGTATCGTAGATTTTATCCCGGGCAGGTATCTTGATTTTAAGCAGACAACTAACTACTACAAGACCGTAAATATATATAAGTTCTCAAAAGAATTCTCCGCCCGGACCTACGTTCCTTTTCTGACGGCCTACGAACAGGCGATGGGCGAGAACGAATATTATGAATCTGTAATTAAGCTGATTGCGATGCTTGATAACGTCGAGATACGTGCAATGCGGCTCGCCGGCGAGGTCTGGTACGAGATTGACGATGCCAAAGACCTTCAGACTGCCGAATATCTTTTTACAGAAGAGGCGCAGAACAAATACAGTACATTGTCATCCCGCTATGGCGGATTCTGGCGATTTCCGAAGCTTAAGGATTTCTGCTACCTTGTAAATCCGTATTTCCCTTCTCCGAGATTCAGTGCGGAGCTCGAATCCAATTTCGACACGCTTCTCAAAGAGTATCCTTCCGGAATGAAGGTAAACAGCCTTCTTGCATCAGAGCTTTGCGATGTCTGCGAGGAACACATAATCGCAGGCAACGGCGCGGCGGAACTGATCAAGGCTCTTACAGAAAGCTGCATCAGCGGTTCTGTCGGAATTATCCGTCCGACCTTTGAAGAATATCCCAACAGACTCGGCAAAGACCGCCTGATAACCTTTACGCCGTCTGCGGAAGATTTCAGTTACAGCGCACGGGAACTGATAGATTTCTTCTCGACACACAGACCGGACAATATTGTTCTTATCAACCCGGATAATCCGAGCGGCAGCTATATCGCGCATGACGACCTGCTGATGCTTGCTGGCTGGTGCAGGGACAATGGCATTACGCTTGTTGTGGACGAGAGCTTCGCGGATTTCGCCGGAACAGACAAGGAACCGGGCGGTCCGTTCTCCCTGCTGTCTGACCTTTATCTCAATGTGTACCCAAATCTTATTGTCATCAAAAGCATCTCCAAATCCTACGGCGTTCCGGGCCTTCGTCTGGGTCTTCTCGCGAGTTCGGACGTCAGACTTATCGAAGCGCTCAAGAGCGATGTATCCATCTGGAACATTAATTCATTCGCGGAATTCTTCATGCAGATGTTCGGCAAGTACAAATCTGACTATTCGGCATCTTTACGGAAACTGTCAGAAGCGAGAACTGCATTTACCGAACAGCTCAGGCAGATAAATTATCTAAGAGTCTTTGACTCATCAGCAAATTACATCATGTGTGAACTGACCGGCGGACACAGAAGCAGTGAGCTCTGCGCCGGGCTGCTGGCTGACAACAATATTCTTATCAAGGATCTGTCGTCAAAGACCGGCAACGGTAAGCAGTACATCAGGATTGCGGTTCGGACGCAGGAAGAGAATACGCAGCTCGCCCGGATTCTTGCGGAAAGGGAGTAATATCAGAGCAGACCCATTCCTGTGGCGGCTGTGATTGCTTCAGCTTTGTTTTTCGCATTGAGCTTCTTATAATTCTCCCTGATATGGTACTTTACCGCCGGAACCTTCATACCGAGCTGTTCTGCAATCTGTTCAACAGTGCATCCGCCCGCCTGAAGCTTCAGAATGCGAAGTGCCGTAGTGCTGATTCCGGGCGCGGACTGCGATACCTTTGAATTCATTCTCTGAGGATACTTAAGCGCCACAACCTGCGTCGCCTCGTATACGCTGTCGACAAATTCCTCTCCTATTTCGGGATCCTTCCTTAACCGCTCTCTTGACAGCATCAGCATATCGAATACGGCAGCACCCTGTTCCGCGACCATCGCGACAAAATGATAGTGGCTGAGCTCACGCATAACACTTGCAAATCCCGGCTCCCACTTATGACCGGTGCGATAGTCTATTATCGCAGCCAGAAGCTCGAGCTTCATCTTTATGTACGGGCGGTGACATACTTCCGCGTAGTACTGCATCTTGCCCATAAGCTCAAGCGCAGCCATATATCTGCCCGTGGCGATAAGCGCCTCAATCTTCGTCATATAAGTATAACGGTGCAACAGGAAAAACTCGTCCGCATCGCCCGGGCCGTCCGCCAGCCAGCTGTCTATGACTTCCATGTTCATATCATAGATTGCAGCACGGCAGAACATACAATCGATATTATTAACAATCCTGTCCTGTCCGGCAAGAACGGCTTTCTGGCGAAACGACGTTAGCAGTTCCCTTGCAGACTCAAGTTCGCCGTTAACTATATAAAGACGTGCGGTTATGCCTACGGCAGCAAAAGCAATCTCCAGTTTGCCCTTGCGGTCAGTCTCTATGCTGACGCGAGAGAGACGCTGAAGAACTTCCTGATAGTCATGGCCTTTCTCATAGAAACTCTCGCCAAGCGCCTCGTTGACCAGCCCCACTCCGCCTTTACCTAAAGCAATGCTTACAGGCTTGCCGTATTTGGCGGCAATCTCTGTGTCGCGAAGCGACCAGTCGCTGAAGTCCTTTCCGCCCGTCATTATTGAAGGCATATTGTTGGTAATTGAGAAATCAGTGATAAAGAAATTGCCGGTCTCCACCTTGAACAGATTCGCAAGAAGCTTCACGACACTGTTTGACTCGCGGTGCGGCATGGCAATATCAAGATAAGCCAGGCTTCCGATTGCTTCACGCTTCTGTTCACCCTTAGCTGTTTTGGCAAATTTGTCGATTTCAGAACACCAGTACTCACTGCTGTCAAAATCCATGAGAAGTGAATTGAGCATTGCCATCGCGGTCATAAGCTGGATGCTCTTCTTGATCTCATCTTCAGGAATCTCATAGTAATACTTGCGCATCTCGTAGAAATGCCCGTTTCCCGGATTCTTTTTCGCGTTCTTTATAAGAAGCCCGCTTATCTTCTCCATGTGGTTGGCTTTCTCATACATTTTGAGCGCTTCAAGCTCAATATCCTTCTGCTCATACCATTCTCCGGCGCGGTAGGCACACTCCTTCAGTTCTTCATCAGGAATATTGCGCTGCGCATACTTCCTGATTGCCGTTAGCCCCGGCTCTTTGATTCTGTATGTGTCCCCGCTGAGCTCGAAAAAGTTGGCGGACTCAACCGCCTTCCTGATAATCTCCTCGGTATTGTCAAACCCCGTGACAACCTTGGCCAAAGGAACGGTGAATTTGTCGACTACGCTGATTTTTGACACGAATTCCGACAGATCCCCTGCATATTGCGGAGCTACATCGTTCATAAGACGATCTATATACTGCTCTTTGTTGCGTTCGAATGTGTTGTCAAACGACACTCCGGACTGTATGACCTCGGCGGCTCTGTTAATGGCATAACCGTTACCCTCTGAGGTCTCGACCAGCCTGTGAAGCTCATCGTCGCTCAGTCTGATTCCGTACATTCCCATAAGCCTCTCGGACAGTCTCGCGTCGAGCGCCAGGTCGTGTTCCTCAATAAGCATGAACCGGCGTTCAAAATTAGACCTGGCAAGCCATTCCGGAACTACTCCGCGGCTTATCATGATTACCCACGCCGCACGGTTCCTGGTAAGATCACTTATCTTTTCCTTAAGTTCCGAACGTCCCAGAAGCTGAATATCGTCGAAAACGAGAACCGACAGCTTCTTCTTCCTCGACTCATTCGGTATGTTTATACTGATTTCCGCCGAGTCATTACATGAAACATATGTATAATTTATTCCGCTCAGATAATCCCTGACAAAAGCTGTCTTTCCGAAGCCTGTGGCACCGTAGATAAATACAGGCTGCCCCTGCGCCCTTGCAATCTCAATTTTACGAAGCGCAGCCTTGGGCTGAATATAGAAATCAGACATTCTTGTCCTCCTTTGTTCCGGGGTGTTTACTCTTCCAGCGGCTGTAAAATACAGTTCCGAAAATAAAAAGCACAACAGTTATCGCTATTGCTGTGAAGAAAAGCATGTAGTTCCTGTTTCCCACCGCATTTCCGCCGACAGCCGAAAGAAATATCGCCGGAAAACGTCCCACAAACGTAATTGCAATCCACACCGGAAGCTTCATATCAGTGAAGCCCACGACATATGTAAACAGATCCTTTGGCGTTCCGGGAATAAGGAAGAACAGAAAAGCAATAAGGTCTCTCTTCTCAGAGTGCTTTAAGAATCTGACTGATTCAATCTTCTCACGTGATACAAAAAGCTCGGCAAATCTCATTCCGAACTTTCTCACCATCAGAAAAACAAATAGAGACCCCATGGTCATGGCAAGATCAGCGATTACCGCTCCGGCATATACTCCGAACACATATCCCGCGGCTATCTCAAACGGGCCACCCGGGATAATCGCCACCACAACCTGAAGAAAAATTGCCGCCATGAATGCGATTATGCTCCAGGGACTTCTGTTCCAGATGTATGTACGGAATGCCTCCGGGTCTTTTGCCATAATCAGCATGGGTCTGCAAAACTTATACGCAATAAAACTAATCATAACAATAGCTATGATCAGCAGTGCCGTTGCCAGAATTTTTCTCTTGATTGATACTTCTTGTCTGATATTTTGCGCCATAGCCAATTTTAACCTTAAGACACTCCCGTTGCAACATATCCGGGGCAGCCCGTATACTGCCTGTGTCTACCAGTTGCCGGCATATTTCCAGTTGTCCTTGTTCCAGATATCGCTTTGCACGGTATACCAGTCCGAGTTCACAAACGTGTTTCCGTTGTTTGTATGTATATCTATATCAACATTGTCGGCAACAAACTGCGGACCTGTCTTTCCGTCTTCCGTTATCTCGTTTCCGGTAAACGGATTTACAGGGTTGCTTATCAGCCCCTCCGTTGCAAGATACGGGGTATCGGCGTTGGTCATGAATTCATCGGAAGTCGTAAACCCCGTGCTGTTGAAATCTTTTACCATAAGAACAGGCGCGAAAGCTTCCGCATCTGTCTCCACTTCCAGATCATCCTCGGAAAGCTCGTCAAATTCGCCGCTGGCGTGACCGTGATCCGACACGATGATGATTCTTGTGTTGTCATACAGATTGTTCGCCCTCAGGTAGTCAAACCAGTCGCCAAGCGCACGGTATGACGCCATGTTGGACTCGTATTGCGCATAGTCCTCTGCGGTTTGCATGTTCATGGTTCTGCCGTTCACGGTAAATCTGCCCGTGTTGGCATTATCGTATTCCGTGTTGTCGACTCTGTCTTCCGGCAGATACTCGGGTTCCTGAAGAAGCGCGACATCATGTGTGCTGTCGCATGTATAAAGGAGAATGTTGTTGCTCGAGCCGTCATCTATAACGGTCATATCAGCGAGTGAAGTGAGCGCGCTGTATGCTGCCTCGAATAACTGGTTATGGCCGACTGCGACAGATGTCCCGGTAAAGCTCTGCCAGCCGGACTTGGCGTCGGCATATGACAGAATGTTATATGTGCCGTTCGAGTAAATCAGCGGCTGAATCGCCACCGGAGACACTTTGAACAATCCGTAGCACATTATATTGTGTTCAAGCATATTGTTGTAGATCGTGCCGTAGTCGGCATTCTCGTACTGATTGAAAGTGTTTGAAGCCGTAACGCCTTTGCAGTCGTCGAAAACAGACAGATCCGGAATCCACTGATACCCCGCGTATGACGGATTGATAAAGGCACAGCTGTATCCGTTGTCCGTGAAAATTGTCGGAAGAACCTTGAGCGCCTCGTTATGTTTATCGGGCAGAAGCCGGTCATCCCGTTCGTTGAGCTTTTCCGGAGTATAATCATATCCTCCGAACAGAGATGGCGTACAGTAATTTGTACATGGACCGTATGACAGGACGTTGCTGTAATATGTAAACCCATCGAACTTTGTCACAAGATCCTTATCCTCATTAAAGATATAGGGAACCATCGGTCCAACCGCACGGTCAAGCATTATTACAACAACATTCCGTCCTTCCTTTGACAGAGTAAACTGCGGTTCTTCCCGTATGGAATTGTTGACGAAAGTCCTGTAACTGTTGTTTATCTTTGTGCTCATGTAAATACCCGCGCCGGCATAAAGAACCGACAGCGCTACTGTGATAACTACCCCGTATGTGCTGTACCTGCGCCTGAACAGATATACAAGCATCACAACCAGCAAAATAGCCAGAATATTGACGGCTATTGAAAGCGAGGAAAACTTGGGGTCGTTATTGAATCTCAGGTACTTGTCGGTCTGCCCGAAGCCGTTGCTGAAGGTAAACGCGTTAACCGGCGCTACTATTGCCATAACAAGCATTACATATCCTGCCGTCTTTCTTGCCCTGCCGCCCATCTCAAAGTAGAAGACCAGCGGCCATAATACAAACAGCCCTATCGCTGTAAGCAGTGGCTTAATCAGATACAGCACCGGATTTGAAATAAGAAACATATTGATGAAATCCTGCGAAGCAACGGACAAAGACATGCCTGGTATCAGAAATCCCGTCAAAAGAGCCACTGAAAGACAGCTGAAAATAAAAACAAGTCTGTCGGTTCCGGTCTCAGAAACGGTGCTGACGGATTTTCTTTTTGACGGCGGAACAAATTTAAAATACACGTTCTTTATGAGCGCGAACAGATTGTTGAACGTCCAGTAAAGAACAAGTCCGGAAGGTGATTTATAAAGCACGGCAAAAAACACGGCGGCCATCAGATAGAGCTGTATCCGTGCGCTTCGCGGTTGACGCTTTGCATAGATGAAGCCCGATATTATGTTGATCAGCGTCATGAGAACCGGCAGAAGATTAAACCCGTGCCCTCCGATTCTGACGAGACCGTCCTGCAGGCACAGATTCGCAATCGGACCAAACGAAGCACCGACCAGACGGATATTGTTCGACAGCATATTGTATGCGGCAAGGAAAAACGGAATCTGAAGAAGAACCGGAAGAGACGTTGATATTATGCTCAGAGGTGAATATGAATTCTCACGGTAATACGCCTGAAGCATCATAACCCGCTCGTCGCCTTTGAAATGATGCCTTATATGCTCAACCATCGGCTTCATCGCCTTCTCTTTGGCGGTTGCCGCTTCCTGAATTCTGTCAGCCTGACTGTAAAGAGGATACAGAAGAATGTTCAGCAGAAGACTCTCAATTATCACCGTTAATCCCGGATTGGAAGTAACCTTGTTTACCTGTGAGAAAATAATCTCAAACAGAAGCTGCAACGGTCCTATTATCAGCGAGTAGAGTAAACCCCAGATACTCATCTTAAGTCTTTTGCCTCCCTTCAGCCTCT
Source organism: Mageeibacillus sp. (assembly GCA_022484595.1). Classification (GTDB taxonomy): domain Bacteria; phylum Bacillota; class Clostridia; order Saccharofermentanales; family Saccharofermentanaceae; genus Saccharofermentans. The sequence goes on from JAKVLB010000004.1 coordinate 90,765, forward strand.
GCCGGCATATTTCCAGTTATCCTTGTTCCAGATATCGCTTTGCACGGTATACCAGTCCGATTCGGCAAATACGGTTCCGCTGTTCGCATTGATGTCCATCAATCCGGAACTTATAATTCTCTGCGGTCCCTGCTTGTCATCCATGGTAATCTCATTGCCGGTAAAAGGATTTGTAGGATTTGAGATTATTCCTTCAGTCGCAAGGTACGGCGTATCAGCTAACGTCATAAAATCATCCGATACGGTAAATCCATGGCTGTTAAAGTCCTTGACCATGAGAAGCGGTGTAAAAGCCTCTGCATCGACCGGCACTTCAAGATCGCTCTCCTCAAGTTCGTCAAATTCGCCGAGATTGTTGCCGTGATCGGAGACGATGATGATTCTTGTGTTGTCGTACAGATCGTTATCCCGAAGATAATCAAACCATTCGCCCAACGCCTTGAGAGCCGCCATATCGCTCTCATAGTGCGAGTAATCCTCATCGTCATTCATTATCATCGTCCGTCCGTTAAGTGTAAATCTGTCCGTGTTCGCGGCGTCATAGGCGGTATTGTCAACGGTATCCGCGATCTCATATCCGGGTTCTGTCAGCAGTGCGGTGTCGTGCGTACAGTCGCATGTATAAAGCAGAACATTGTCGCTTGCGCCGTTATCAATTACCGTCATGTCCTTAAGCGATTTAAGCGCATAATAAGACATCTCAAAATCCATATTGTGACCCGCCGCGACCGAAGTTCCGTAAATCCTCTGTTCCGTATATTCAAGACTTTTTACCGTCATGTCGTTGTAATTTCCGTCGTCATAAAACAGCGGCTGAAGCAGAACTGCCGCTGACTTGAACAGGCTGTAACAGAACAGGTTGTGCGAGACTGTCGCGTCGTATGTGTCGCCGTAATCAATTTTGGCGTAGCGGTTGAGGGTGTTGTATGCCTTAACCCCTTCCATATCATCGAAAACAGTCAGATCCGGAATCCACTGATACCCCGCGTATGTCGGATTGATAAAGGTACAGCTGTAATTGTTTCCGGTAAAAATTTCCGGCAGCACCGATATTGCTTCATCCTGTTTGTCGGCCAGCGACTCGTCGCTGCGTTCGTTGAGTTTTGCAGGTGTGTACTCATAACCGCCAAAGAGCGACGGCGTGGAGAAATTCGTGTTCGGACCGAAAGAGATTGTGTTTCCGTAATATGTAAACCCGTCATACTCGTCCGTGAGACTTGCGTTATCATTAAACAGATACGGAATCATTGGCCCCATCGCCCTGTCAAGCATTATCACCACCACATTTGTTCCCTCTTTGGACATCGTAAACTGAGGCTGCTCATCCCTTACGGAATTACTAATAAAGTTCCTGTAGAACCTGTCGCTCGACACGGCACAGACACTGCCGGCTATGAAGAGAACCGCCGTGAGCCCTATCAGTATGATCTTCGTGAAATTTTTAAGAAGTCTTATCATGACTACAGCCATAAAGACCGCAAGAGCGCACGCAAGAAGATTGATTATTATGCTTTTCGCGGTAGAGACCGGTGTATCGTAAAACACAAGTTCCTTGCTTATAACGCCGAAATCGTTGCTGAAAAGCTGGGATGTTATCAGCATGCAGAAAAACAAAGACGTCATGACATAATTCATAGCTTTCCTGCCGCCCGCTTCCGCCGTCAGGTAGAATACCAACGGCCAGAGCACAAACAGCCCGAGACCTGACAGCGCCGATGACAGGACATAACGAAGCGGATTCACCAGATTGTAAAGGTTTATGAACTCCTGTGTTGAGATTGACAGAATAAGAGCCGGAATATAGTAGCCGACGAGCATGGCGCACGACAGGCACACAAACAAAAAGAGCATAAAGTCCTGACGTTTCCCGCTGATTTTGCCTGCGCTCTTCTTTGGCGCAGGTTTTGCAATTCTGAAGTAAGCGTTCTTTATGAGCGCGAAAATGTTGTTGAACGTCCAGTAAAGCACCAGTCCCGACGGAGATTTATAGAGTGCCGCGAGGAAAACCGCGGCCATCAGATACAGCTGCAGTCTGACCTTAATCGGCTGCCGGCGGGCATAGATATAACCCGACAGGATATTTATCAGCGTCATCAGCACCGGCAGAAGATTGACAGTAAACGGTCCGGCCGCAAGGAGCCCGTCCTCAAGACCTAAGTCTGATATCGGGCCGAACGGAGATCCGGCCAGAGCCGAATTTGAAGAGAGCATATTGTATGCGGCGAGGAAAAAAGGAATCTGAAGAAGAACAGGAAGTGAGGTCTTCAATATACTTAGCGGAGAATACCCGCATTCGCGGTAATATGCCTGAAGCATCATCATTCTCTCGTCGCCTTTGAAGCTGCGCCTGATGTGCGACGTCATAGGCGCCATTGACTTCTCTTTGTCAGTAGCTGCCGCCTGAATCCTGTCTGCCTGACGGTATAGCGGATAGAGAAGGATATTGAGGAGCAGACTCTCGATAATAATCGTGAGTCCCGGATTGGCCGTCCATTTGTTTACAATTGAGAACAATATCCCAAGAACAAGCTGCAGCGGTCCGATAATCAATGTGTACAGACATGACCATAAATTCATGCGCTAATTCTAACGCTCATAACAGTTTATTACAAACCTGAAATAACCTTCATAACTATATACAGCGGAACCAGAAAAAACATGCACTGCAGCGTAAAAACACGGATATAGGAGCCGGCTTCAGACGGGCTGTCACGCACTATATATTTGTAGGATATGAGGTTTGCCATTGACGCTATAAGCGTCCCGAGACCACCGGCGGACACGCCGTACAGAAGGCTTCTGAAGTTGCCTGTGAATCCGGACAGAAGAATTGCCGCCGGAACATTGCTTATAAACTGACTGATGACAATCCCGGCTTCAAGTTCCCTTCCCTCCACATATTGTCTCAGCGTGTCAGCCACAAAATCTATTCTTCCGACATTTCCGATGAAGATAAAGAAAGCCGCGAATGTCGCGAGCAGCGAGTAGTCTATCTTGAGCGATTTCCTGTCCGCTATGCCGCAGATTACTGCGGTCACCGCGAAAGCAATGTAATACGGCACGAGATTCAGAACCGCCGACACATTAACAGCAAACAGAGCAATGTAGAGAGCGGTTATTTTCGCCGGCTTATCATCATCGGCTGTCCGCCCGCCGCAGAATGTCGAGCCCTCAATGTCCTCCATATGATGTCTGCCGTTGCAGGCCGCCACCGACAGAAGAACTGCCGCAATCAGCAATGCCGCCGAAAGCGCCGCCGGAACCGCCATGAATCCGACGAACTGCCTGAAACTTATACCCATAAGTTCATACAGATACAGATTCTGCGGGTTGCCGACGGGCGTCAGCATGCTTCCAAGATTAGAAGCGATCGTCTGCAGGGCGACAACCCGGACGCACAGGTCTCTCCTGTTCATAATGCCGAGCAGTTCAATGGTAAGCGGAACAAAAGTTATCAGCGCGACATCATTGGTTATCAGCATAGAAAAGAAAAAGCAGAGAAACACCAGCACAAATGCACTGCTGACAGCGCCTCGAGTCTTTGACAGAAGTCTCCCGGCACATAGCGTAAAAAAGCCGTGATTGCGAAGCCCCGTCATAACAATCATGAGCCCCGCAAGTATTGCAATGACTCTCACATTTATATAATCCGCATATCCCGAATCCGGAGGAACCTGAGTCATTGATACAAGCGCAAGCACGCATGATGCCACGAGAACCGGCTCTGTCCTTATAAACTGTATTGCTGACTGTATGATTTTCCTGTACATAAATAAACCCCGATGCCTCTCATTGTTGAGATTCTGCACCGGGGTTATATTCTAATTTCTGAAGGCGGCTGTGTCCATAGCCTTCGCCGTATTAATCTTCAGGCGTGTCTCTGAGATTAATCTCAATGTCCTCGTCTATCTTCTCCGAAACATACTTTCCGTCTTTTTTCCTCTGTTTGACACACTGCGACAACAGGTATTCTATCTGGCCGTTAATTGATCTGAAATCATCCTCTGCCCATGCTGAAATCTGTGCGTACAGCCTGGGCGAGAGTCTTAACGGAACCTGCTTCTTTGACTCGCTGTCCATCAGTACAGACTTCCGGAGTTTACTACCGGCTGGGCATCTTTATTGCCGCACAGAACAACCAGCAGATTAGAAACCATAGCTGCCTTGCGCTCCTCGTCAAGCTCAACGGTATTGTTCTCACTCAGCCTCTCAAGCGCCATCTCAACCATTCCGACGGCTCCTTCGACGATCATCTTGCGGGCATCGATGATAGCAGATGCCTGCTGGCGCTGAAGCATTACTGCCGCTATCTCCGGAGCATACGCGAGATATGTTATTCTCGCCTCGATTATCTCAAGGCCTGCACAGTTAACCCTGCTCTGAATCTCGTCGCGGATCCTCTTGGCAACCACCTCGCTTGAGCCGCGCAAAGAGCCTTCATCGGGTTCGCCGTCACCGGTGGTATCTACATTTGTCGCCACATCATACGGATATATTCTTACAATGTTGCGCAGCGCGGCGTCACACTGAAGCGAAAGGAATTCTTTGTAATTTTCAACGTCGAAAACAGCCTTTGTCGTATCCACCACGTGCCATATTACAGCGATGCCTATCTCAACCGGGTTGCCGAGACAATCGTTAATCTTCTGGCGCGCGTTGTTGAGTGTCATGACTTTAAGCGATAACTTCTTTCCTGCGCCGTCTGAATTGGCATTCACCTGCACACCCGTCTTACTCTTGGAACCGTCATCTACATCTCCGCTCTGGCTCAATGTAGTTCCTGCCGCCGGATTAACAGCGCTTACAAACGGATTTACAAAATAGAATCCGTTATCCTTGAGCGTTCCGTAATACTTTCCGAACAAGGTGAGAACCAGAGCCTCCTGCGGCTTGATAACCTTAAGTCCGCCCCAGAGAAAAGGTATTACTGTAATTAAGACTATTCCTGTGATTAAAAGTGCGATACCGACGGGATCTGTATCATTACTATCAAGTCTGATTCCGGCCATTATGCACATTGCTGCGCATACAATAAATCCGAATATCGAAAGAATCAAAACTGCCATGCCGTTCTTCTTTGTTATGAGTTTCTCTTCCATAAATAACCTCCTGAGATATCATCAAGGTATGTTCGCTTGTGATATCGTTATGATATCACTTCAATATGTAATGTCAATATACTTCTGTACAGTTATTCATGTTACTTAAGACACAAAAACAGCGCCCCGGTCTTCCTCAGACCGGGACGCCGCTTATAAAGTTTCTGTTGTTACGCCGCAATATATCGCGGGACCTGTTCCGTCGGATTAATTCTTCTCGAGAGCAAGTGTTCTTGTCGTAAGGTCACATACTTCGGAAGGACCGTAATACTGGATCGCGCCCGGATATGTATATGCTGTCTCAACAGCCCACTGGTCTCTGTTTGCCTCAAAGAATTTGAACGGCTTGCCGTCAAGCTCAACCAGAGCCTTGCGGATAACAGGCTTGTCCTCGCCGTGTCTTCTCTCCATGTTCATCATCTTTGTGATCGGCATACCGCCCGCAACCCACTCGGAAGCCGGTCTTGAAAGGTTTGAAACCTTTGAAAGATATCCGTTATATCCGTACTGGATGAGCATAAAAGCGTTATAACCCAATGAGTAGCAGTAATCCGCATCAAAGTTTGAAGGGAATGCGCATCTTCCTTCATAACCGAAGAAGTGATGGAGCGCGTTGAACTTGCCCTTATATGTTCCTGCTGCCTTGCGTGCTGCAAGCTTGTCCTTTACAAGAGCGGAGAAAAGCTTCTCTGACTCAATCAGTGATACCTGAACATTGCCGTGAGGATCTCTTTCCAGGAAGAGCTGCTGCTGAATTGTCTGCGGAAGAATCGCAAATACAGCCATAGACTCCTTTGACAGTCCCTTCTCGATGAAAGAGTACTTGTCGGACCATGAGGTGAGCGCATTGAATGTCTCAGCCTTGCTGCCTGCGAGAAGCTCGTTGATCTCTGCGATAAGAGCGGAGAATTCAGGAACAAACTCGACAACACCCTCCGGGATGATTGCCACACCGAAGTTCATGCCGTTGGCAGCTCTCTTCTCAACGGAATCCGCGATGTAATCTGCTATCTGTGACAAAGACATCTTCTTTGCTGCAACTTCCTCGGAAATAAGGCAGATGTTGGGCTGTGTCTCAAGCGCGCACTCAAGTGCGACATGAGAAGCGGAACGGCCCATTACCTTGACGAAATGCCAGTATTTCTTCGCGGAATTGGCATCTCTCTCGATGTTTCCGATAACTTCGCTGTATGTCTTGGTTGCCGTGTCAAATCCGAATGAGCACTCGATATCCTCATTCTTAAGGTCTCCGTCGATTGTCTTCGGGCATCCGATAACCTGAACTCCGGCATTGTGAGCTGCAAAATACTCGGCAAGAACCGCCGCGTTTGTGTTGGAGTCATCGCCGCCGATGATTACGATTGCCGTAATACCGTGCTTCTTGCAGACTTCAACCGCGACTTTAAACTGCTCTTCGGTCTCAAGCTTGGTTCTTCCGGAACCTATGATATCGAATCCGCCCGTGTTCCTGTATTCGTTAATATACTCATCGTCGAAAATAAGGAAATCGTCGTCAATAAGTCCGCTCGGACCATTCTTAAAGCCATAGAGAACATTGTCCTTGTTTGTTGCCTTGAGGGCATCATAGAGTCCGCATACAACATTGTGTCCGCCCGGAGCCTGTCCGCCGGAAAGGATAACACCTACGACCTGCTTCTTTGCAACCGAGGTGTTTGTTCCCTTTGCAAAAGTAATCTCCGGCTTGCCGTATGTGTTGGGGAACAGTGACCTGATCTTGTCCTGATCAGCCACGCTCTGTGTCGCGGCACCCTCATTTACGCAAATGTCCTCGATGCCGTGTCTGAGCATTCCCGGAAGCTTCGGTGAATACTCATATCTGGCTTTCTGAAGTGGTGAAATATTCATGTTCTTTCTCCTTATATATAATATTTTTCTTTGTGATAAAACTACTATTGAATACTAAATTATTTGTCCTCAAATGTAAATGGTTTAATTTCCGCGTTATCGGTAAAGCCGCCGCTTTGTGAGGCTCCGGGCATAATCACGGGTTGATCTGCTGGTAGTAAAAGCAGGCAAGCTGAGTCCTGTCACGAAGATTTAGTTTGCCGAGAACAGAACTTATTAGATTCCTCACCGTTCCTTCGGCTATAAACATTCTCGCGGCAATCTCCCTGTTGGACAGACCGTCAGCCACAAGCCCGATAAGCTCGGTCTCCTTGGCTGTTATGCCGTAAGCCCCGTAATCGAACTCCGCTTTCCGGTTGATTATGTCGGGAAGCTTCTCGACAACTTTACTTCCGTATACCATCTGTCCTCTCATGACCGCACGGCATGCTGATGCGAGTCCGGCGCAGTCCTGCTTGAGAATATAGCCGCGGGCACCCATTCTCAGGGCTCTGCTGATATATTCGTCATCAACGAAAGTCGTAAGGAAAAGAATGCGTGCGTCCCCGTCGCAGGAAAGGATAGCTGATGCCGCCTCAATGCCGTTCATATTGTCCATTCTGATATCCATTACAACGATATCCGGACGGTGCGCTTTGTAGAGACTCACGGCCTCCGCGCCCGAACAGCCCATTGCCGCTACCGTGATTCCGTCATTTTCGCCGCCTTCGCAGTCACCTTCAAGAATTACCTTGAGCGCACCCGACACCAGGGGGTCGTCATCTATAACAATTACTCTCATACTCTTCTCACTGCTCCATGCTGACAGGTATGGTCGCGAAAACGGTAAAACCGTCTCTCGAACCTGTTATCTCACATCTTCCGCCAAGCTTCAAGACCCGGTCACGGATGTCAGACAGACCCATACCTTTGCTGCCGTCACGGTAATCATGTCCGGAACTTCCGTCATCGGATATACGCACACGGTAGAACGTGTTGTTCTGAACAACCTGAATCTGAACCCGTCTGCCGTTGCTGTACCTGGATATATTCGTGCAGGCTTCCTTGACGACAGCAGTTATCGCCTCGGCAATCTCCGTTGGCACGGCCTTATCAATTGATGTATTGACTTCCACATCAAATCTGTCGTCAAGAATAGACGCAGCCCTGCTGACTTCTATCGCCAGGTCTATCGACTCGTCGTGAAGCGCGTGTACGCTTCGTCTGATGGAGGTCATTGCCTCGTCAAGAGATTCGGACACCGAATCAAGACCCCCTGCGACAGCAGGATCGCGGTTGATTATCTTCAAAGCCTGCATCTGCACAAGACTTCTGGTTATCATATGACCTACGTTGTCGTGAATCTCCCCGGCTATTCTGTTGCGTTCCTTCAGCGTCGCTGTATAGACGGCTTCACTCTCATGCTCTATAGATTGCTTCTGACTGTGCCCCGCACGGATAACATCGGACTTTAGATTGTCGGCGGCGCTGCGCAGTCGAAGAATCCTGCCTTCCTCAAAGCTCCTTGTAATGCCGAGATATGCCGCGAAAAGCAGAATTCCTGACGGAACAGCCAAAGCCTGCATGCTCATATATTTCTCGGCGGCGAAAACAAGTGCAGCAGACATGGCAAGTGCCGCTGAAGCGTATGGCAGAAGTCTTCTGAAATCACTCCTGTCTGCGGGCGAGTACATCGCGAATCGCTCATATTCGATATCGGCAGTCTTTACAAAATCCACTCCGGTAAATATGCAGTACACCGCAAGCGGAATCAGCATGATTCCGCAGCCGCTGAATAAAGCGCAAGAAAGCGCAAGAACCGCGATTACCGTGGGCGCGGTCCTGCGAAACAGTTCCGACAGAACAATGCAGAGCAGTCCCGCAAGCAGAAACGCGACAGATATAACGCCGCAATCGGCAGCCGCTGAAACCGCGACTGCCGATGATATAAGCAGAAACAACCTGTCAATTATTCTTCGTTCCATATTCTGATTATAAATGAACAATCATCATTTGCGAACCTGTATAAGACTTATCCTGACATTGGAACCGTGTCTTACTGTGTTTATCAGTATCGCGACGGCGAATATCAAAACTGCAAAGAGAAGCTGCATTCCCAGGCACGCCCAGAACTTCACATAAGAAAAATCATATGTTCCCTCCGCCATCGAATTGATGCAGGAGAACCAGTAATACGGTGTAAACCTTGACACCGCGATTATGTTGTCTCCGAGATACTGAAGCGGAACGAACAGTCCTCCGAGAAAAGCCAGCACCATGTCTGTAAGGTTTACGCACATTGAATATGACTGGTCTTCGAGATTAAGTGAAGCCAGACAGATCGATATGGCGCAGACAACCAGTGTGACTGCAAAGGTGTTCAATATTATCACGACTCCGTATGTCCGCAGAAATTCCGTGCCCGCGCCGACAATAACCTGAATTACTGTTGCAGCAAGCCAGACGCCGATTCCGCATGTAAGAATTCCCATGTAATTTGCAACGGTCCTGGTGCTCTTTTTTACAGGCGCGACGTCAATCCTCGATGCTATTTCTTCTCGCGAAGAGACCATGACAACGGTGCCGCATGAGAGCGCGAGCATTCCGAGAGCTAAAAAAGCATAATACCGGGTACCGCTGACAATCTCTGCTTTGGCGATGTCTTCTGCCGATGAATCGGAACCGGATGAGAGCACCTCGACTTCAGCACTGCTGCTTAAGGCGGAATCTGCCGCGGCGCATGCCTGCGGCACGGTCATTCCCAGCTTCAGATACTCGCTGTACAGGTTCAGGTAAGAGTCAATCATACTGTTAATGGAATATGTGCTCCAGCCGCCGTCCGTACCGGTGTAGTAATTGATTATCAGATCGGACGAAGCGCCAAAACCCGCAGGTATCGTTATCTCATAGCTGTACAGCCTTAGGAAAACCATATGGGCAACCGACTGCGCTGATTTGTCCGAGCAGTCCGTCATGCTGTTGGATTTGGACAGATAGCTTATAAGCGCGCGGCTTAAGTCGGAATTATCCTCATCAACATACGCTATGTTGTAGGATACACCTTCAAAAGTTGTGCTGTCTGTTCCCAGCCCTCCCTGTGAGAACATTATTCCGAGCATGATGAGCGAAATAGCAGAATAAATGACCAGACCCTGCCAGTGTCTTTTTATAAGCGCGAAAAAGTTTTTATAAAGATGCATAGCTGTTCCTCCTTACATAGAGTGCTTCAAGCATCATCATTACAAGACTCGCAAGCGTCAGATACAGCATTGAAGTATAAAAAGATCTTAAATCTGACGAATATGTCAGGTTGAACAGCGCATAGTTCATCACGGTGACAGGATTGATATCATTAATTACCGGGCATATTTTCTCTACTATCGCAGGCATCATCGCGGACATTTCTCCGCTTAGGAAGACCAGAAGCATTATGAATCCCCACGTTTTGTTGATGCGGTCCGTTGCCGTTCCCTTCAATAACATCGCTATGGCTGCGCCGAAAGCCAGCGTGAACAGATTTCCGCACACTATGAACAGCGCAATCAGCGGTATATTGGAGCTCAGCGGTATCCCCATCAGGAACACCACACCGAACAGCGCAGCGGTAATCAGGCAGCTCGGCAGAAGCCTGCACGCTATATTGACAATAACTACTCCGAATTTGTTGACCGGTGACACCAGCAGTCTCTTCGCGGTCTCAGAGGCATCCCCCCGCAGCCCTGTCACTATCGCGATTCCGCCGCTGAAATTGAATATCATGCCCATAACAATCGTTGTGTAGAAATACCAGTTATAAGTGTTGATCTGTGTCTTGTATACCTGAGACTTATATACAGTGTGAGAAACGCTGCTGCTCATGTCACTTATTATCCCTTCAACCAACGAAGGATTGGTCCTCATCGCCTCTTCCAAAAGGCTGTATTCGTTCATGAAGCTGTCAGCCACCTGTCTCAGTATGTTGACTTCAATTGTGTTCCCGGAAGAATAGTCACTGTCGGTGACAACCTTAATATCACTTCCGCTCAGAAGATAATAAGCGTCAATTTCTGTTCCGATTTTCTCTCCGGCTTCATCTTCCCCGGTGATGTCCCTGTTGTAGTCAACAATTCTGTCGTCACCCTTTGATATCTGTTCCATCATCATGTCAAATCCTTCCGCCACGGAAGAATCCGCATTCTCGGTGACAACCGCCACTCTGACCGGGTCTGACATCGAGTTCTCGATATCAAACAGGTTGGCAAACATAAGCCTGAACAGGCACATAAGTACGAACGGAAAGAAGAATGACCATAAATAGAACGATCGCCTCCGGATATTTCTCAATAGTGCATTTTTGAACATCTCATTGTCTCCTCAATATCTGTCTTTTACTCGTCACGAAGTTCTTTTCCCGTAAGCTCCAGGAACACGTCATTAAGCGACGGCTGAACCGAGAAGATTTTGCTGACGCTGTAGCCCTGCTTTTCGAGAAGATTCATAATGCTGACGATATTGCTCCTGCCGGAAGCTTCCACTTTGAGGGTCCTTCCGTCATACTTCGCACTTAAGACGTCGGCGGAAGTCGCTATCGTGTCCAGATCTTTCGGTGCGAGACCGTCTAATTCCGCGGTAATTATCTCGTTCTTCTTTATCATATGTTTAATCTCGGGAATCGTGCCGCTCGCTATTACCTGCCCCCTGTCAAGGATTGCAAGTCTGCTGCACAGCTGCTCAATTTCCTCCATATAGTGACTTGTGTATACGATTGTGGCACCCTGAGCATTGAGTCCGGCGATGCCTTCGAGGATTTTATTTCTGCTCTGGGGATCTACCGCTACCGTCGGCTCATCGAAAAATATGATCTTCGGCTTATGAGCGATTCCGCAGGCAATGTTAAGCCTTCTTTTAAGACCGCCTGAAAGCTTCTTCGGTCTGAATTTCTCGAAGTCCTCAAGACCGACAAAGCTTATCGCCTCATCGACGTAACGTTTTCTCAGCTTTCTGTCTTTTACATACAATCCGCAGAAAAAATCTATGTTCTCCCTTACGGTAAGCTCATCGTAGACAGCTACCTCCTGCGGCACGACACCGATCATTGCCTTGAGGTCGTTTGACGACGGCGTCATCTTTTTCCCGTCTATCATAACCTCGCCGCTGTCGTACTGAAGCAGTGACAGAATGCAGTTTATAGCTGTTGATTTTCCTGAGCCGTTAGGTCCGAGAAGACCGAAAATCTCGCCCTTCTCAACACTCATATTCAAATGGTCGAGCGCGACAAGCTCCTTATATCGCTTGACCAGTTCCGTTACTCTGATTATCTCAGGCATATCTTCAGTCCTCCCGTTATTATCGCACTGTTATATGCACATAATTGTGCCCTGTAAATCTGTCGGAAATAAGTAATCAGAGTCACAACATGGCAGTGACAAATGTCACTGCCGCAAGGCAGCGCTTACAAATCAGGATGTTCTCAGCTTCCCGTCCCGTTGAACCGCTTTGCGCCCGTCATCCAGAACTTATAGCTCAGAACAAAGAACAACGCACCGAATACGGGCGTGAGCCACGTAAGAACAGGGATTGCGTCAGGTCTCAAAAGTGACTGGCACGGATAATATGCCAGAAAGGCAATAGGCACCACGAACGTTAAAATTATCCGAAGAGGTTTTGAAAATATGCTTACAGGATATTTTGCAAAATCTCTGAGCTTCGAAGACAGTGACAGGATAAAGAAGGAATTCTCAATCCAGAAACAGCTTGCCGCCGAAGCGTTCAGAATTGCCACGGCAAACAACGATGCCGAAAGAGACTGTATGATAAACAAAAGAACATTTACCGCATCAAGCGGAATCTGAAGCTTATTCCAGGCATAAATTACCGCTATCAGCCCGAACAGGAACTGCCATATGCCCTTGAGATCGAATGTCTCGGAAATATAGTAGAAAAACACATTGATAGGTCTGAAACAATACTTTATGAAATCACCGGAATACACCGCATAACGCAATACCCAGTTGTTATCAAACAGACACTGTGCCGGGGTGGCCGATACGAGACAGAAGCCGTAAAGGAATATCATCTCGTGATATGTCCATCCGTTAATTTCCGGAAATCTCTGGAAAATCAGCCAGAAGCCCACGGCACCGGACACATTTATCAGTATCATTCCAAGCATCGACAGAAAAAAATCCGCACGATAGCTCAGTTTGCTCTTTATGTCCTGAGCAATAATCTTGAAGTATATATTTGAGTAGAATTTTACTCCTCTCTTGCTGTTTTCCATAATCAGCCTCCGTTCACTGTGATGCGTCTCACCGAAACTTTAAAGAACAAACCGCTGACAACCGACAAAGCCACAACCCAGAACAGCTGAACCCCGAGAATAGAAATGACCTCCGAAGGCGCCATTCCGTCTCCCAGAAGAAGCGTCAGCGGGCTGTTGCATATTCCCTGAAACGGCAGAATCTCTGCCACTTTTCGAAATGCATCAGGAAAGAAAGCCAGCGGAATCGTTGCTCCCGAAAGAACTCCCACCACAACTTCCCTTGCAACATTGATGCCCCATACACTCTCAGTATAGAAAGTTATCGTCGCCGTAAAGAAATTGATATAGTAATTTATGAGAATGCTGAGTATCAGACTTATAAAGAACCATAACAGATTCCACGACAGGGCATAAGCGCGTCCCGCTACAAAATAAACGACTATCATGGTCGGAATAAAAGTCGCAATCAAATTGACGATGGTACCTCCGAAGCACGTAAAAAACATGTTTGTGCGGTAATTTACAGGACGAAGCAGATCAACCACAATCTGACCTGACTGAACGTCACGTCCTACGCCCCAGACTATCCACATCTCTATGAATTCAAGTATGGCCGATGCCAGAACCAGATAAATCATTGTGTCCTCAAAAGTCATACCGTTGATTGTATCAACAGGGGAAGAATCGAAGATCGCTTTCCAGAGAAAATACATCAGCACAAGATATATCATGTTGCCGATCACCTGAACGGCAAGCGCCAGCCGGAACTGCATGTTGTCAAGGAATCCGACACGTATCATTGACAGATATTTCTTTATCATTCAGATCCCTCCTCCGTATATTTTCCTTATTACACTTTCCGTGGATATTTCTTCAATATGAATGTCGTATATCTTCATCTTATCCTGTATTGCGCTGATAACGTTCATAAGTGACGCTTTCTTCTCATCTATCAGAATCTCAATGGAGAAATCACTGACTGATACTTCGAAAAAGTCAGAAGACGGCCACCTTTCTTCAAGCACTGCCTTAACGTCGGCAAGTCTCCGGCTGATAAGCTCGGTATTGCCGGCGTCGCTCTTGCCTGTAAGCACAAGCGACAGCGTGCGGTACTTTCCGAACAGTTCAGACAGATGCTCTATATCGTTATCATATAGCTTGCTTCCCTTGTCGATTATTACTATTCTCCTGCAAAGCGCATCAACATCGCCCATATCATGCGTGGTAAGAATAACAGTAGTTTTTTTCTGTTCATTAAGCATCAGAATCAGTTCGCGGATCTTGGCTTTCATAGCGACATCAAGTCCGATTGTAGGTTCATCAAGATAGACGACACTCGGATTGTGCAGGAAAGCCGCAAGAATATCACAGAGCGTCCTTTGTCCCAGCGACATCTGGCGCACAGGCTTATGCAGTATTGACTCCATGTCGACCATCGTCGCGTAAAGATCCATCATCTCCTGATAATCGGCATTTGAGACCTGGTAGATATCCCTGAGTATCCTGAACGACTCAATCGCAGGAAGTGACCACCACAGCTGGGATCTTTGGCCGAATACGACGCCGATATTCTCCGCGTTTTGCGTCCTGTTTCTGTACGGCTCCATCCCGTTGCAGATAACACGTCCCCTTGTAGGCTCCAGAACTCCCGACATCATCTTGATTGTCGTTGATTTGCCCGCACCGTTAGGACCCAGATAACCGATTATCTCCCCGGGCATGATATCAAGCGACACATCGTTTACTGCGGTAACAATCTTGTAGTCGCGAGAGAACAGGTCACCTATCGCACCCTTTATCCCTTCGTGCCTGTTAAGCACCTTAAATTCCTTGGTCAGATTCTCAAGTCTTATTACAGGTTCCATTTTCCCGCCCTCCCATGTATCATATTTGTATCAATATATTGCACTCTGTCAGGTCTTTAAACCCTGAAATGTGGAAAAAACTATAACAATATTATACAGTTGGAGGTGAGGCACCAATGATTCCGGAGTGGCGCGGACATATTCAGAAGCGCAGAGACGGCTCGGAGATAGTCAACTATGACAACCCCGATTTTCCGTCCTACATATATAACGGCTGCATTTTCCCCGGTGCGTCATGGGAACGCAACATCCATTTCCACGACGACATAGAAATGCTTGCCGTCAAGGATTCTGATATGTCGTATTCGGTAAACGGCGAGACAATCCCGCTTCACCCCGGAGACTGTCTGTTTGTCAACTCCAGACAGCTTCACTACAGCATAGCGACGTCTGATGGTGACTCACATTATATAATTTTCGTGTTTCATCCGAGTATTCTCCATACTTCGGCTCAGCTTGTAACAAATTATATTGAACCGGTTACATGCAACATGTCGCTTCCGTATATACTTTTCAGGAAAGGAACGCCTGACACGGCAGAGCTTTATGATACTCTGTCAAAGCTTCCGGACAGCCCTCTCAACCAGTTTGAAATCACAACAGGCGCCTTCAGGATCTGGAGCATCATTCTCAGACACAGCGCAGCGCAGCTGGCCAGAACCATAAGAAACGATTCAATCGTCAAAGCCGCCGCCATAAAGGACATGCTGTCATTTATCACCGATAATTACGCGCAGCAGATAACTCTGGCAGACATCGCGGCAGCCGGCAAAGTCAGCAAAGCCTATTGCAACCGGCTGTTCCACAAATTTACAAACCGCACGCCAATGGAAAACCTTACCAGGTACCGGCTTCTTATGGTATCCGGAATGCTGTCAGATCCGAAGTACTCGCTCGCTCAGATAGCGGGCCTGACCGGTTTTGCGAGCGTCAGCTACATGAGCGAACGCTTCAGGGAAACATACGGAACAAGCCCGGGCAAAGTTCGCCGGGGCGAAACCGATTATCGCGACGGACTGTCCTACAGAATGTTCTCAACCCTCAGCATCGACAATACTATCTACAGACAGATTGTCAGTCTTCGTTACCTTGAGTTCTACGAGAAATTCGGCTCCGGAATCGATGCCGTCTTTGACGAACGCGAGAAGAGCGCTCTTTTCTATGTGTGTTTCTCCAGGGATAAAGTCGTTGGCTGTATCCGCCTTAATTTTATGCCCGACCATCTCCGGCTGTCGCAGTTTACAGTCTCCCACGATTACCGGTGTATCGGAATCGGAAGACATCTTCTGACCCTTTGTGAACGTGAAGCAGTCGCATACGGTGTATATACCGTCAGGCTCAACGCTCAGGTGACGGCTCTGGGCTTCTACTCCCAGTTCGGCTATATTCCCGAAGACCGGAAGCACCCTTCCCCTAAGACCGGAATACTTCATCAGGAGATGTACAAGCGTCTTGAAACAGATGGGAACGGCGCATAACGGCGGGCTTTCTCCACGTCTTCTGTATTTGTTTTGCTTTCTTTACAAAATATGAAGTTTTTATTTACATCGAAAATGTATAATAAGGAAAATCCGTTGATACCGCATACGGTATTCTATAAACAGCAATTGTTTTGCAGAGGAAAGATATATGGAAATGACCAGCGGGATGTTGCAGCACTTTATTGCTTTTGCGCCGGAAGATTCGGCAGTCTATCACGTCAGCAAAGACGGCGCGCTTGAGACCCTGTATCTGTCCGAGAACATTCCGTCGCTGCTGGGAATGACGCGGGAGGAATATCTCGATATAACAAACCGTGACGCCATGGATCTTACTATTCCGGCAGACCGCGCGGGTCTTCAGGCCGTGACCGCAGCCTGCATCAGGGACCGGAAACCTATTAATTACTTCTACCGGGTTTTCCATAAGACGAAGGGCTTCGACTGGGTTCATGTCAATGCGCATGTGTGCGCAGAGATGGACTCAAGACCGGTGATTCTGGCAAGGTTTGCGAACATGACCATGGAAGGCGGCATCTATATGCACATTCTCGATGCCTCCGACCGGAAAGTGTTTGTCATTGACCGCGGGAACTATGACGTTCTCTATGCCAACGGACTCGCCTGCGCGGATAGTAACGGATCACGCCGGACTTTGCTTAACCGGAAATGCTATGATTTTATATGCGGCAAAGACCATCCCTGCGGCAGGTGTTCCATGTGCTCAACAGAAGACGGCTATTATAACTGTGACATAAGACACGATCTTGATACGGGGCGGTGGGAAGAAATAACAAAAAGGGGCATATCGTGGTGCGGACACCCTTCTCTGCTCATAATGATAAAAGATATTACCCGGTCTAAGCTTTCCGAGGTCAAGGCAGAGCGCTACCGCAGGATGTACGCGGACGCAACCCAGGAAGCAAAACTGATAGTATGGACTTATGATACTGACACTCACAGCGTGTCAATGCTCTGGGACGGCTATACCAAAGAGGTCTGCGAGAAGTATGACGTTCCACAGATTATAAAGAACATTCCTGAATCTCTTACCGGATATATCGATGAAGAAGACAGGGCAGGTTTTATCAGGCTCTATAATGATATGGACAGCGGTGCCGATCACAGTGAATGTGAATTTCATTTCAAACTGCCAAACCAGGCGCAGCCGCAATATGAACGGGTTGTGGCAGGCACGATGCTTGATGACACCGGGAAAAAGCGTTCCGTCTATTGTATCGGGCAGAACATAACCTCTCAGAAACTTGCGCAGCTCAAGTATGACAATATGCGCAAGCAGCTTATAAACAATCTTGCTGATGTCGCCGGAAGCTTCCAGCTTAATCTCACAAAAAATCTCTATATAAGCGGCTACAGCTGCTTTCCCGGTGTGGTCGCCGCACTTGAGCGCAGAACGGCCGATGAACATTTTGCTGCCACCGCACAGACAATTGTGGACGACAGGATCAAGAAGTCCGTATTAAGGGATTACACCTGCGCCAATCTGCTCAAGCTTTTCGGGGACGGTCAGAAAGAGCTGGCGTGCGACTATCCGGTGCGCACTTCCCGCGGCGGAATTATGTGGATTCATTCCATAATGCACATAATGCGCAACCCTTCAACAGGAGATATCGAGGGCATTACGTATTCCAAGGACATAACCGTCCAGAAGCGCAATGCTGAGATAATCCGTCTTGCCGTCAGCGAGAACTGCGAATATGTAGGTATCATCGATATCGTGGCTGGCACCTACGAACGCCACAGCGGAACATGGATTCTGAGTGATGCTCGTGGCCAGGTATTTCCTTACGGTTCAATCCGCGCCGACGTCGCTTCGCTTCTTCTCACCGAGGATGTGGTGAAAGACGTTCTTAAAAGAACTGACATTCCCGCAGTTATCGAAGGCCTCAGCTACGCTCCGCGCTACATTGTGTCTTACCACTGCACAAACGCGGACGATAACAGATATCAGACAAAACAGATCAGTTTCTGCTGGCTCAATGACGCTCACCGCGAGATTCTCGTGACGCAGCAGGACGTGACGGCAACTTACGAACAGGAACAGAAGAACAACCAGCAGCTCCGTCAGGCAATGCTCATGGCTGAACATGCGAATGATATGAAGACCGAGTTCCTCTCGAACCTGAGTCACGACATGCGAACACCGCTCAATGCGGTTCTGGGCTACACCGGTTTCGCGATGCAGTCTGATAACCCCGAAGAGATCAAAGACTATCTCAGAAAGATTGCAAAGTCCGGCAACCTTCTGCTTACACTTATCAACGATACTCTCGATCTGTCCAAGATAGAGAGCGGCAAAATCACGCTCAAGCCTGAGATTATCGGCTGCGGCGAAGCAATCAGCCGTGTTGTGGCATCGATACGTCCCGAAGCCGAAAAGAAGAACATCAGGTTTGTGATCGACAACAGCCGCGCGGTTATGGCAACCATAAATATCGATGTCCTGCGCGTCCAGGAGATTTTCAACAACCTCCTGTCGAACGCCGTAAAGTTCACCTCTTCCGGCGGCACCATAACTCTCATTATCGAGTGCGTTAAGCTGGAGAAGAACTGCGTTCATGACCGCATTACCGTTCGCGACACCGGTTGCGGCATAAGTCCTGACTTTCTGCCCAGAATATTCGAACCGTTCACGCAGGAACGCACAGCCGAGAATGCCGGGATCGGCGGCAGCGGACTCGGACTCTCAATCGTCAAACGCCTTATAAACCTCATGGGCGGTACAATTGAAGTCAGCAGCACCCTTGGAAAAGGAACAGACTTTGTTGTCTGTCTTGATTTCGAACGTGTTGATGACAGTCTCCAGGAAAAGAGCAGACAGTCCGCCGGAACTCTGAGCCTTGACGGTCTTCACCTGCTCCTCTGCGAAGACAACGCGATGAACCGCGAGATTGCCGTCAAGCTTCTCGAATTCCGGGGAGTCAGCGCCGATATTGCAATCAACGGCCGTGAAGGGCTGACGCTTTTCGCGAACTCAAAGCCGGGTACATATGACGCCGTTATCATGGATGTCCGAATGCCCGTAATGGACGGAATTGACGCGACAAAAGCGATCCGCTCCCTGACGCGGGAAGATGCGGAGAAAATCCCGATAATCGCCATGACAGCCGATGCCTTTGACGACGACGTGCAGAAATGCACAGACGCCGGCATGAATGCCCACATATCCAAACCTATAGACCCGGAGACGCTCTACGGCACTATAGCAGCGGAAGTGAACCGCGCCAAGAATCAGCAGAAGAGATGATCACCCTGACGGCGGACGCCTTTGAGGAAAGCGTCCGCGCGGCAAATAGCGCCGGCATTAACGACCGCATCACGAAACCTGTCGATCCGGGAAGACTTTGTGATACGCTGCTGAAGTTGGGATGACTCATGAATCTCCTGCAAAAAGATTCTTGTTTCATTGGAATATCACATAATAAATGACGGTAGCAAAATAATCTCTTTCCCATTGTACAGGCGATAAATCGTCTGCGGGCAGGCAGCATCAATATCGGGATATATCTTGTATATTCAATCCTCACCTTTCACAGTCTTTATTTTCAATCAGAACAATTTTCCGTTCCCCACAAAATCCATAAGATTGACATGCCTGATCCCATTTCTCTTTTGAAGCAGATAATCCGTAGTAACAAGATATTTAGGGTAATTATCCCTTATTTTCTCCAATGATGCATATTCACGGTCTTCTGTTTCTTTGCTCTCTCCGATCGTATAAGAGACCTGAATATATGCATAGTTAAGCTCATTATCCCTTGTTATAAAATCACATTCGAGTTTTCCGATCCGTCCAACACTTACTGAATAATCTTTACTTCGCAAATAAGTATAAATAAGGTTCTCAAGCGCAGGGCCATAGTTTATGCGATTATCTGTATTTGTTGAAAAATAGAATGCCGTATCTGAAATATAGTACTTCTTTTCACCGGAAAGCGAACGTTTTGATTTCATATCAAAGCGATCACACTTATACAGGATCTTAGATGCTGTAAGCGCGTCCACATATCTGGTAATCGTTTCTCTCCGGATTTCAAGTCCGTTTTTATCCAAAGCCTTCTGTAAACTCTGAACACTGAATGTTGCTCCATAATTATTGATAATAAAATCTCTGACCCGCTCAAACACTTCAACTTTTCTTATCTTAACTCTTTTCCTGATATCCTTTTCAAAAATTTCTTTTACCACAGAGCTGACATATGTTCTCTTATCAGCAAGCGTGTCGTACAGCACTGTTCTTGGAAAACCGCCCTCATTAAGATAATTGTTCAGTTCTATCATGAGATTCGGATTTATCGTCTTATCATAATATTGTTTCATTCCCAGATACTCTTCAAAATTCAGCGGAAATATTTCAAATTCTATATAACGGCCTGTCATCTTTGTTGTAAGCTCGCCGCTTAAAAGATAGGAATTCGACCCTGTGATAAAAATAGAATAATCTTTTCCTCTTATTCCGTTTATCACTTCTTCAAAGCCTGAAACATTCTGAATCTCATCAACAAATAGATATTTTACACCCTCTACTGCAGACTTATCCTCTATTGCTTTCTCTAACCGGTCATCTGTCTTGACCTTGCGATATTTCTTATCATCAAGATCAATGAAAATGATATTATCAGCTGTTATACCCTGCTCCCTCAACTCGTCCTGAATCATGGCCATTATACTGGACTTACCGCATCTGCGCACACCGGTAAATACCTTTATCACATCTGTATCGTGGTAAAATCCTCGAACCTTCTTCAGATATGTCTCTCTCTTGTATAATTTTCTCTCCATCTTTCAATATCTCCTCTCTTCAGAGATATTATAGCCCGGCAGATATTCATTATGCAATGTTTAAGTAGTCAGTTTTTTGTCTTTTTATTACTTATGACTATTTAACGTCTCGGTTACATCAGTATTCCGGCATCCTCTTCGCCAAAAGCTTGCTCCCTTTTCATCCTAATTAAGAAAACTATACCATTCATCTCATATATATCTTGACTTCCAGAGTTTTTGACACTCAATGAAGCGTCTGTCAGTCCCAGACGCCTTTTATAAAGAACAATATCTCATCTTAAGAACAGTCACTCTTGATGTCTGCCTCCATCAATTCTTCATTCCGCATCTCGTTGCGGAGTTTAATCAGATGGGCCAGTTCTTCTTTCTCTGCTTCATATTTCATCTTGGCTTTTTCCAGAGCTGCCTTCTGCTGTTCGATCTTTGCATCCATTGCTTCTGTTGGTATTTTTCGTTTTCCTCGTGCCATTTCGCGCCTCCTATATCCTGACCTTTAGAACTTTCGGATTCAGCTGATCACTGATCTCTTTTGACTTTCTTTTTACATAGTTCGCATCGATCCCGAACGCTTTCAGGATCGTCTTCTGTGTAGCGGTAACGGCATGATCCAACCGGTATACACCGTCTGCCTGCCGGACCATTTCTATTTTTTCCAGTTCCCGAATAGATGCCGGTACGTTCATGTAGTTCGGTCTTTCCGGCATTTCCTCCTCGGCATCCTTCAGCTTTGCGTACATCCGGTTCCTTATGATCAGGGCAACAAAGGCGATCAGCATTTTCCCTTCCAGTGATTCACCGGTATAAACTCTCAGGCTCCGGTTCCCCAGGAAACTCTTGTCCGCTTTGAACAGCTTTTCTGAAGCATCCCTGCTTTTGTACAGATCCAGTGCCTCTTTTGCCGTCATTTCTGCGGATGTGATAATGCAGAAGTATCCGCACATTTTCAATTCTTCCTCTATGACGGAAGCTTTCTCGATACCGCAGACAAAGCACTGATCTTCTTCTCCTTCATGATAGTATTCCAGGCTGAAGTATTTTTCATAAGTCTTATCTATGACAACTTCCTGCCCTTCCTGCTTTTTCAGATATGCTGCGATACGGTCGATCTTCGATTCCAAGTCCTCGCGTTCAGCCGCAGCCTTACTGTAGCTATAATAAATGTGGAGATATCGGTCTCTTTCATCAGAATAGAAGACTTTTGTTTTCACGGTCGTGCCATTTACCTGGTAACGGCGGATCGTATACTGTCTTTTCTCTTCAAAACTCCCCTGGACTTCCCGGATCTTGTCATTTACGAAGGACTTCATCCCCTTGACCATGATCACGAAATCATAGTCCAGGCGGTCCATGTAGCGTATGTTCTCTCTGGAAAAGTAGCCGCGGTCCAGGATGAATCCCGCATTCTTATAACCGTATGAGAGTTCTGCACCCGGATCCCGACATCTCCCAATGCACTCTTACGGTTATATCTGCGTTCTGCCTTGATAGTCCTTTTCAGAGAATGCTCGCAGCTGTCAACAATACTGATAAACACTGCAAAATTTCCAAGGATGTATTTTGCCTTCTTTTCCGGCTCAGCTTTTATATAATTTCTTAATACACTTCTGAATGAAGTAGTAGCTTCTGGCTGCATCTCGTTCCTCCCTGTTGATGAGAATTGATCTGTCACCGAAGCCCGCGCGCTGCTTCGTAACTTCCTTATATGCTTCATGATAATTCATAATGCTCTGCGGTACGATATCGCAGATGACACGTAACAATTGGAAAACGTGTCATTATGACACACTCGGCTAAAATCTTTTGTAATGCCACATTTCATATTTTGTCTGCATAATAAGATGAGTTGGTCAAAATTACGACCAGCTCATCTTGCTTTATCATTTCATTTTTTATTTGTTTATTCTTCAATTATTAATTTTCCATGAACCTTTTCGATCTGAACCAACTCTTGTAATTTTTCCGCTTTCACGCAGTTCCTTCATAAGTCTGTTCACTTTTCGAACACTAAAGCCAAGTTGCTCGCTCATATCTTTAATCGTGATCGTCGGCTTTTCGGCCAAAATCACAAGCAGGTTATCTATGCCATTATCTATGCCATTATCTGTGCCATTATCTATGCCACGATGAATGCCTGTTACGGAAAATGGAAATACTACCTTAATAAAATGATCCGAAATATGGAAAATATCTTTATCATATACCTTGAGAATACGGCTCATTCCTGAGCCAAGCTGCTCTACAAGGCCTACATCTTTAAACACGCGCATAAGTTCACGGTTTCTTGGCATACTGCTGCAGCTAAAGAAATCTTCAATACTCTGCCCGGGTATCAAACCGCCATAGGAAGTCATGATAATTTTATCGCTGAAAATTTCAAAAACCGGCGGAATTTCATGGGTAAAATCATTGTGAACAATGCAATTGACAATGGCCTCACGCATCGCCACCGGATCAATCAGATTTTTCTCTATCCGTTTTGTACTGGTCACTTTGGTATAAGTCATATTTTCAATTTTCATCTTGTCAAGGACACTGTTCGTCGCTTTGATCATAGAACAATACCCATATTCCTCATTTTCAATCAGATCAACCTTATCCGTTCCTGCATACTTGGCAACCTTAATAGATACGGCATTTTCATCTGCCAGCAGATAGGCAATGTAATTGTATTTTTCATCCGGTGTCAGAAATTCAAGGCTGTTTGCAAATTGCTGATTCAGCTCTAATCCACGCTCCTGATAATAGATTTTAAGCTGTGCAAATTTCAAGTCCTGGCGCGGAGAAAGAATATTTCGTAATGTTGTATGAATTCGCCTTGCATATAAATCATCAATCATTGTCGTTGTCATAGGCTGACTGGACGTCCCGACTCTGGTGTAACAACCCGTTGGAGACATTCCCTGACTTTTGATATAATATGGCTTTTCCAGTCCGCTTGATACCAGCACTTTAATAACCGAAACCCCTTCCACAACTTCTGTTACAATATCGAATAGCCCAAGAGTGGATGGCAAAATATTATTCTTAATACGGTCAGCTATTTTCAACTGAGTTAAATCCAAGTCTATTAAACCGGTCGGATGCCCATTATCATCCAAACCGATATAAAGAATACCTCCTTCCTGGTTATTTAAGAAAGCTACAATTTCTTTTTCCATTTTATCATTCAACACAGATTTGAATTCCACGCGGTTACTTTCTTGTATCACAAGTCCACCTCCCTTATCTAAAAATTCAAAATCGTCCGCTGCAAATATTCTCATTTATTGTCCGTTTTATACAAAACAACAATATCATATATTTAACATTCAGCTGTATATGATGTAACTGTCTCTGTCATACCACTTTTTGCGGCTGTATTCAGGAACAATGCTTCCCTGGGAAGTGTTGCAATTTTATACATTATTTTTACCTCTGGAGGCTATCTGTTTAATTACAGAATAAATCCATGGCAACGACTGCCGGCCATCCTCTTCTAACATTTTTATTTCTTCATCTGTCAGGACCATTCGCAACTTATTGATGATATGATCATCTGTGTTCTCTCTGCCTACCTTTTTTAATGTTTGAACAACAAGCGCAGATTTATATGACATCCCAAAAACCACACTATCTGCTCTGTGAAGGAAACTGATCTGTGCTCCCTCGATATTATATTCTTTATATGGTCCGCTGCTGACATATTCCCATTTTGACGGAACCTGTGTTGATATCCCAAGGAGATTAAGAGCTGCATCACCTGTCGGTGCTATTGTCCAGTTATAATTTCTCGCTATAGCCTTAGCCACTTTCTCGGGGTTTGGCACTGCATTCTCCTGTAGCAAATTACTGTATCTGGGCTTATCATAAACACCTCTCATTACACGACGGATCATTCCTTCTTTTTCAAATCTGGTCAAATTCTTTTTTGCCGTTTCATAGTCCATCATGTCAGTAAAGTCCGATACAATGAATGCACTTCCAAAAGCAGCTTTATCTATTCTGTTCTGCATTCCATCTTTTAGTGACATATGCATGCCTCCGTTGTCCCTAATAATGCATCTTATTAGGGACAAGTGCAAGAGTAATTTCATTTCCAACTTCATACCGTAACTATGACGTTTTCAACCTGCAAGCCACCTGAAACGACAACACTTTGACAATGCGATTTTGTCAAAGCCATGTCAGAGCGATAATCAAAAAATCCGCGAAGCCAGTATTCACAAGGCTTTGCGGATTTTGATTCTTCTCTGTCTACTATTCAAGTTCGACTGATTCCAATAATGAACTATGTTGTCATTTTATTGTCACTGCCACAAAAAAAGGCTGGAAGCCCTGTAAATATCAGTGTTTCCAGCCTCAGAAAATTATTCGAACTCGTCTAGTGGAAATTATCACGAGAAAATGAATGACTGCAAATGGGGGTTTTACGCACATCTCATTCATGGAATGGTGTTCATTCCGCAAGATTTTTGTTCTTTCTAGTAGCAAAATAGTAGCAGACACAAAAGCCTC
Organism: Mageeibacillus sp.; assembly: GCA_022484595.1. Classification (GTDB taxonomy): domain Bacteria; phylum Bacillota; class Clostridia; order Saccharofermentanales; family Saccharofermentanaceae; genus Saccharofermentans. The sequence continues at coordinate 116,593 of JAKVLB010000004.1, forward strand.
TAAAGGCTGATATAATCTACATTTACTATTCACCTGGCAATTGTTTCTGATGACTTACGGGTCACCTACTTGAAAGGAGTCTGTTATGAGCAGTCAACATAAAAATCCAACCATTAGCTTCCGTATCTCTGACGCAGAACGAAAACAAATCGAAGCGCGTATCCTTGCCAGCGGCATGAAGAAGAAAGATTATTTTACTCGCTCGTGCATTTACAGCCGCATCTGTGTTGTCGGCAAGAAGGAAACTATCTATCCGCTTGTCGAGACAATCTATAATCTGTATCGTCAATTGCAGGTAATGCAGGATGCATTTCTTAATAACACTGTAACTGATTTACCAACTAACGATGAAATATCAGAGCTTCAAGCCAACTATGCCAATATGTTATCTGCCATCATTGATATGCTTGATGGTGCAAAGTACCTCTGGGAAGGAGATAAGTCTCATGAATAATTATCAATTTGCTATGTACAATCCAGATACCAATACCATCACAGTATCTGCGGGGCCTGGATCTGTTCTTGTTATTCGTTGTAATGAATTTAATTCTGCTGTTATCCTTGATAATCCTGATAATATTGTTTATCTGTATCGGTTAGCTGAAGAACAGCCACTTACATATGCTAAGTTTGCATTGTCAGATACTGGGTTACGGGATTATGTGGGTACTATGAATTGGTTCAATTAACATCAGTCTCATCTTTCCATAGTACTCCAAATATACACTTGCGAGTACTATGGAGCTTAAATAACTACAATTTCTTCAAACTATATATATCAGCAGCTATATGCATTCTTTATTCCCCTGGAGTTTTTCTGTTAACTCATTAAACTGTTTACGTAATTTTCTATATTCTCTTAGTCCTTCAATTGTTTCATCTTCATCAAGTTTTTTGTCAATTTCCTCCATTTCATCCGCAATCACAGATATCTTCCACCACACTTCTGTTAACCTATTATGAAAGTTAAAAATTTGACACATATACTCCCCGACATCTGTTTTAGCAACAATACTTCCATTATCATCTCTTTGAAGATTTTCATCATATTCATCAGATGCAGGATCGACAAATCCCACTTTATCATCATGTAATTTATCAACATCATCAAAAGGCCATGTATCCCATTTATTTCTATTGCATACCCTACATGAATATACTAAATTATTATAATCTGTAATCAAGTCTTCTCTACCGACTTTTTGAGCCATTTCTTTAGGAATAAGATGATCTTTTTGATATGGACTTTTAATAAATTTAAAGTTTTTTCCACAATACCCACACATATTACCAAAATCTTCTTTTAATATTTCAGAGTATTTTTGGATATCTGTCTGCTTTTTATATTCTTTTCTTCTTCTAATTATTTTATTTCCATGCACTCTATACATGTTTATTCCTTCCTTAGTTTATCCTTAAAGCTCTTAAGTGTCTCCATCATATCGTTTAAGGTATCTTGAGTACTATTTCGCAACAAAATTTCTGGCAATTCATCTATTATTCCATATGCCGATAAAATTTTATACAAATTAAAAAAACGCTCTTCATTTATTGCAGACAATTTTTCTTGCTTTCTTTTATTGAACAATTCGTCATATTCAATTTTAGTTATATTAAGTCTCTTTTCAAAACATTCAATACTGTTTTTTATTTTTTCAATAAAAATAACAAATGCATCCGAATCATCCTCTTCTGCAAAGATAACTTTATCTTGAACAAATATTTTCTGTACTAAATTTTCATTGACACCTTGTTCAATGTAATTTGTTAAGAGAAAACATGTAAAATCTGGAAGTTTCTCATTTAATTCTTTAATAATTTGAGTACCATACATTTTGGATTCAAGTTGCATCAAATATTTTAAATAACTCTACAGCCGAATTTTTCTCTTTCATCTTAGATATTTCTTCTAAAAACTTCGGATTAAATAATGAAAAAACTCTGAGATACATCGGAGAACAAATTTATTACACCATCACTTTTTATGCTTGCTTTTAGCAACTCATTTACCCTAGCATTCATTTCTGGAAGTGATATCTTCTTCCCCTGACCTTGATTCATGAGTCTCATGAACAACACACGAACTGATTCAAAAAATGCTGCCTCAACTCTAAGTGGTTCTTCAACTAATGAAGAACATAATGATAACGCTTGTCGAAGCAATAACGACTCTTTTAAATATTCTGTCTTTTCTTTTTCTTTATCTGGAGCCACCATAAAGTTTGCGCCACCACTGATAGCCTTAGATCTTTCTAGGTCGCTTCCAGTCATAAATCTTGAATAATCATACCCTTGAAGGAAATCACGACATATAGAAAGTTTTTCTACAAATTTTGGATATGCGACCTTAGCTACATCCGTTTCTCCATAATTTGTTTTTTCTCGCGACGTGTAATCATTCATTGCATCCTTTATTGCGGAAGCAATACCTACATAATCGACAACCAATCCACCTCCTTTATCCTTAAACACGCGATTGACCCTGGCTATCGCTTGCATAAGGTTATATTCTTTCATTGGCTTATAAACATACATCGTTGCCAAAGATAGAACATCAAATCCTGTTAGCCACATATCCACAACATTGAATACCTACTCACATCTTTTTCCACACAAACAGCAGGAGCTTGTCAACAGTTTGGAATGTCTAGGAGTTAATAATACTCCTGAACCTACACCACCACATGCTAATCCATTTGCAGTTGATACTGAGGAAACCAAAGCAAAAGAAAAGCATCGGGAAATATTATCCCAATGCCAATTCGAAAAATTATTTGATCGTTTTGCCGCTATTGGCATAATGGTTGTACCATTTTGTTGCCTTCAACAAAATGGTTACAAAACATACACAGATATGAAAATTTGTGTATAAAAAACTTCAAGTCTAACACTGTTTCTACTCTAGAGCATTACAAATAGAATAGCATCTGCTTAGTAGCAATTTAGTAGCAGAATAAAAAGAATAGTCCGTGAGTTCCCTGTTTATAAGGGTTCCCGAACTTGTGGATACTATTCAAACTCCCCAAGTTAAAACTAATCCTAACTTGTTTTGTATAAGAGTCTTGATACTTATTGATTCTATTTGCGTTCTAATATCCTGTGTCTATCGGGTATCCGAACTGGTGTTATCAATTTGTTATCAGCTTGTTGTTATCACTGATTTTATCAACGATAACAACTCATATCCTGATAATAAGAAGATCAATCCGGAATGTCAATTGTTTGATCATCGATGAGCGCTTTTGCTACACTGACGTTGACAATCCTCATCTCATCGTCTTCCTCTTTGATGTTAGAGACGAGATTCATGCTACCATACCAAAGTACTTCTTTATCAATAACTGCATATTTAGAAGGAATGTGATCAGCAAACTTCATCCTAATCCCTGCCATCATCAAATTTTTATGTATCTTTCCAATCCTATCTTTAATGTCATCGGAGTAACGCGAAGACGGATAAGTAATAAGGGAAATTACAATTCCTTTATTATCCATAGCTGAATAAGTGCGGATCAGTCGTTCACTTCCAGCAGAACTCACATACGGACTGCTGATCAGTACTTCTGCTTTAGCATTCACGACGTCATCTCGAAAAGCGTCAGCATAGGTCTCACTGTCATAGAAGAATCTTTCATCCGGCTTGTTTTTCGAATCCTGTGACAGTTCATAACCGATTCTTTTGTAAGTTCGAAGGCGCTTACTATACATGTTGGCAAACATCTCTATGTGATGGTCAACATAATCAATCACTGTTACCTTGCTTTTTCCGTCATAACTTCGGTTAAGCCTTCCTGTGTATTGTTCCACATTACCATCCCATGCGATCGGCATGGCAAGAAACAATGTATCCAACCTGGAACAATTGAAACCCTCTCCAATGTACTGTCCTGTTGCAAGTAAGATCAGAGATTCGTTCTCAGGAACGGATGAAAGCTGCTCTCGCAATTCTTTCCTTTCAGATTGTGTCTTGCCTCCCGTCAAAACAAGAACATGATCGGCTTTGTCTTTTACCTTCTCGAAAAGAACATCAAGCTGTGCTTTTCGCTTCGACAACACGAGCGGAGTGTGTCCCTGCTTTACGCATGCTTCAATATCAGAAGCGATCATGCTGTTACGAAGTTCGCTTTTAACGACGAGCTCATATGCTTCATTTGATGTCAGTTTTTCTTTTGCAGAAACGATAGGAGTAAAACGCGGCTCAAGAACGTGCTCCATGCCCTGAAGACGAATCTTATCTTTGGCTGTAAACTTGAAACGCACCGGGCCAAACTGCATCAGCACTGTTTTGTCTTTCCCGTCTTCACGCTTAACTGTAGCCGTCAGTCCATAAACATACTTTGCATTTACTTCTGACAGAACTGCCTCTATACTCTCTGCAGCACCATGGTGGCATTCATCCATTATCACCATGCCATATTCTTTAACAAATGGTTTTATCGTATCTTTTGATCCCAAAGAAGACACCATTGCGACATCAATGATACCTGTCATGGAATTATGTGACCCGGTCAGTCTTCCTATCAGACTCTTTCTGGTCTTTACCCTTCCGGTCTTTGTTGTATACTGCGGATATTCTTCATCAATATAAAGGAACCTTTCAAGATCAGTTATCCAGTTTTGCATGATCTCGCTTGTATGAACGAGGATCAAAGTATTTACCTTTCGTTCTGATATCAGATACGAGCCGACAACGGTCTTTCCGAATCCCGTTGCCGCAGCAAGTACTCCAATATCATGGCCCGATAAACTTTGAACAGCATCATATTGTTCCGGATACAGATCGCCTTTGAAAGAAACCTTAATCTCTTTGCCGTTGTTACGCTTATCGTCAACAGAATAAATGATCGATGCTGCGTCAAGATTCTCACAGAGCTTATTAAGGCAGCCTCGCGGAATGGATATGAATTGTTCTGTATCCTCTCCGGAATACACTATTCTTGGTTTCCCCAGGGTCGATATTCCCATCGCCTGATTCTTGAAATACTCCGGATTATTATATGCAGCCAATCTTCTGATCTTATTCTGAAGTCTTGGTTTTATGCCTGTTTTATCAACATACACTTTGTCAGCGAGCACTATTCGAACAGATCCTTCTGCATCAGAGTTTTCAAATGCTGTTCTGCTTTCCCACGGGGTCTCATCTATAGAGATCTGTCTTGAAGCGTTGTTGTCAGTATCACTGTTACTGATACTGTACTTATTCCCCCAGGAAGACAATTTCTCGTCTATGAGCGCTTCGCTAAGTTTGCTTGTTTTCTTAAGCACGCTCCACTGATCGTAATAAGACTGCCAGTTCTCATCAACAAAGACACTGTTTCCGTTTTTCACTGCGCGTCCCTGTAATGGAAGTGCTACAAGATTCCCAAGACCGCCTGCTGGCAGTTTGTCCTGCGCTGGGATCATTCTATCGTAAGTATCAAAGGACATCTGGTTGACACTCTCAACCCCCTTGTCCAACAAGGTTGCTCCAAACAATCTTGCCTTCTTGATGCTTATCGCCTTTTCGAAAAAGATCCATACATGTGCACCTTTTCCGGAACGCGACCTCTCGACAAGACAGGGTACATCATTGTCGGCACAGATTGCTCTCAAAGCATTTGCTTCTTCCTGCCATTTTAAAGAGTCTGAACTATCATCGTGATTATCAAAATCGAAAACAAGATAATTGCATGTTCCATCCGGCCAGACAGGATATAGGCCTACGACATCAGAACAGTCTTCTTTCACACCCATCAGATGTGCGTAAATAACATCTCCTGTCAGAGGTGTATATTTCTGATTCGGACACTCCGAACACTTGGCTTTGTAATCAACTGTTTTCGCGCATAAGCTGTTATTCCATTTGTTATCACACGGTGGATAATATCCGTATTTTCCCGACTTCTTACTTGGCTTGCCGGAGCGAAGGCTGTAAACATCTTTACGTCCCTTAAACATGGAATAAAAGAAGTTGACATGATTCTTGGTAATGGTTTCTTCCTTGATGCTTATTACATCCGGCTCACTCTTTTTAGGTGCTTTATGTGCTCAGTGAGCTCGTTATACTGATCTTCTGATAAAACACGCACGTATCCTATCCCCGCAATAACCGATTCAAAAACAATCGACCGGGAAAATCCCCAGCCGATTATCATTATATCATCCGTAGCAAGTGCTCTCCATTATGTGTATCGTAAGTCAATCAAACCTCTTTGAAAGACACATTTATATACTTTGAAGTCTGGAATACTTCATCAAACCGCTTATCAGTTATTATTATGCTATATTGAGGTATTATACCTGTCAACATCAGTCCTCAATAACTTCTGCCGAAGCTTCATCATCATACATCCATTGGTATGGATCTTCTGTTGCTGTAGCTTCTGTCGGAACGGTTGTTACTTCAGACACCGTTGATTCTGAAACTACCGAGAATGTAGTATTCTCCGTCTCTTCCGTAGACGAATCGAATTCATCATCCACATCGAGGGACATCAAAATCGCATTGTCGCTAAGTAACGCGTACCAATAGTTTCCGTCTTCTTCTCCTTCTCCCGTACCAAGTACATGCGGGGCCACGTGCTCATATTCAGGATTGAGGTTATTAGGCGCTGTTGTCCCTCCGTTAAGATCGATATACAGAACCAATCCATCATAGCTTGCCGGCGCTTTTACCGTTAAAACAAAGTCTATCTCGCGCTCAATCGTCCAAAGCCAATTATCATAATCTACGTTTGAACTCTCGTTAGATATGTAATTATCTTCTATCGAACCCATTACACTGATATCAATAACACTTCCATCATACTCAACATTTGTAGTATTCCACTCACCAAGATGATAATCTCCATTTCCTGCAAGAACTACACCGGTATAATAATCAACCAGGTAGTATTCCGTAAAACTTGACCACCATCCGTCTGTTGTTTCTGTTACGTCATACGGAATCACGACAGACATCTCATCATCAACTGTATATGTTATGGTGTATTCGACATACCCGTCCTCATCCGGTTCGCTTACATATATTTCCGGAGCAGTATATATCCCTGACTGTTCGAACCACCCTATCTCATCAATTATTTCTTCATTTAAGGTGACAGCATGCATTAAAGGTATTTCGAATTCTTCCAGTTGACCTGCCATGATGATCTCATTCTCTTCAGCCCACGGAATTATCTCGGATACAGTTTCCTCCGTGGTTTCAGTGATTGTTTCCGTTACTTGTTCAACAGTCTGTGATGTTGTTGTCTCTTCCTCGGATTCTGTAACGCTCTCTTGACTGTTACAGGACGCAAGTATCGTACATATAAGAATGATTGAAAATATGCGCAGAATTGCTCGTTTCATAGTCACACCGCTCCGTTCATCAGGGATTCATTAGTTGCGTCTGTAAAGACGAAACTATATCTGATAGACGTAGTATATCAGCGCCTAATCAACCGAGATTTATTGCCTCAGAACAAGATTTCTCGAGCTCCGTCAGAAGTTTCTCGCGCATCTTTTCGAGTTCTTCAGGCGCCGGTCTGTTGTCATCGGAATACATTTTCTCCATTATTTATCCATTCCCAGCCATTGTATAAAGGCCGTCTTGTCGCTGCTGTTATATCCTGCCTTTTCATAGAACCGCAGTGTTTCCGGCTTCTTTGAGCCGGTAAGAAGCATCATCTTATAGCAGTTTTCTTTTAAGGCTATCTGCCTGGCATATTCCAGGCACTCACCGGCATAACCCTTTCCCCTGTAATCTTCATGCGTTACCACATTTTCGATAAATGCATACGGGCGGACATTCCTTGTAAGGTTCGGTATGATAACACAGACACAGGACGAAACGATCTTATTATCCACTTCATTTACAATCAGATGATGGTTGGGATCACTGACAATTTGCTCCCATGTCCGCTCAAGATGTGCATCCGACTCCGGTATACTGTCCTCATGCAGAAACAAATAAAGTTCAAGTATTTTGTCCAGATCCCTTTTCTCAGATTCTCTGACCATCTGTCTTCTCCAATCTCATGACATCATAGCAGAGGCAGTCACCATTCTCTGTTTCGATAATGTTGTATTCTACCTCTTTGTATCCACGTTTTATATATATCTGTTTGGCCGGGAATGAGGCATCGATTTGGACGCAATCATATGATTCCAGTATCTTCTTCTCCGCAAAATCAAGCAACATCTTCCCGTACCCTTTATGCTGAAACGCTGGCAGTACAAATAAACGGTTTATATTATTATCCGAGATTGTCACCGTACCAACCGGCTCTTCATTGACACATAGCAGAAAAACCTTACCCTCAGAAATATCAGCACGGATATGTTCATCCGAATGATGAGCCAAAAAGAACTGCACGGCTCCTGCCGGATAGTATCTGGGATATATTTCATTTATTGTAGTCCGAGTAATATCACGGACTGTAATAAAATCATCCGTTTGCGCTTTGATAATCTCCATCGATTCATCCTTCATTCTTTTTAATCGGGTGCCGGATCACTGTCTTCAGTTTCTCTGGTTCAACCTTCCTGGCATCGCTCAGATAGATTTCATGGTGCAAGCGCTGATCTGTAATATCCAGCACACAGCCTTGCTCTTGCATGTAGCGATGCATCAGTTCCACCGTGGCAGGCTCATCATCATAAGAGCCGATATGCATACACTGGACGCACAGCCCTTCGTCATAACTGAAGAACTCGACCTTGGAGAAATCCATCTTCTTTTTCTGAGTGGCTTCTTCTACAGCCCAGTCAAATTCCGCTCTCGTCACGAAGTCTGGCAGGCGAATGACAGAAATCCAATTGAACTGATCCTTATGAGCGTAGTCTACGCCAGTAACTCCGTCCAGCCACCAGAATCCCTCCAGAGGTGGAACATCATAATCGAAATACCCATCGATCTGATGGTCGCCCTTTTTGCTCATCTTAATGGTAAAAGCGATACCATAGAGCAGACCGATTGCCTGCTTGTATTCACCAGCCTCTTGGTTAGGATCGCCTTTGCCCCTGACGGCTATATAGTTCATTGCCGGAACCGTCACGATGGACGGCTTGTTCTTCGGCATATAGAATTCCTTATATTCCTTCTTGAAATCAAACGCCATACCCTGTATCTCCTCACACTTCTTTATGGTAGATCCGTTATTCTCAAATCGTCTTTAACCGCTTAATAAGTTCAGTTACTATGCCCGAATCTTCCAATAAAGAAATACCAAAACATTTCTTCCCTGCATCTTTTACAGACGCACCAATATGATAAGCTGTTTTTCCATCCAGAATAATGAACCGATCGTGGAATATCTGTGTCTTCTTTACCGTTAACGTTGGATACTGCGCATTGAAATTGGCAACATCTGTATTGGTCAGTCTCGCGCTCGCATATGTAATAATCTTCACATCAACACCAGTTTTCTTCTTTGCCAATATATTCAAAGTATCTACATCAACATATCCGTCAATCAAAATTATTTCCTTTTGCGCTTTCTGAATGATAGAGGTAATCAGGCTAAAAGCGTCATAAATCTGACCGTCAAAGAATATTTTCTGCTCGGATTCTGCATGGTCCTCAATATACTTGAATACTTTATCAAACCGCTCATCCGTGCTTTTTTGATATTCAAGTTGCTTCAGTTCCATATTGCTAACCTTTTCAAAGAGCAGAGCATTATTGGCAATAAACCGCCGCATCTCGACAAACGTATTCATAATACGGATAGATACCTGGACAGCAACATCACTTCTAAGAACACCGGAGAGCATAGCGATTCCCTGTTCCGTAAACATATATGGTCTATATCTTCTGCCGCCCCTTCCGTTTGAGGTTGCAATCTGTGACCTCAAAGCATCGAATTCTTCCTTCGTTAATTGAAATCTGAAATTCTCAGGGAAGCGCTCTATATTTCTGCTTACAGCCTGATTGAATACTTTGGTCTCCACTTGGTAAAGCATGGCCAGATCGCTGTCGAGCATCACCTGTTGTCCGCGCACAACATATATCAGACTCTTTATGTCTTTAGTATCGGTCACAACCGGGATAATATCGGTTGATCTTTCTTGGTCTTTTTTCTCCATATACACCTCCGCCTTTGAGGTCACAATTTGTGACCTCAAAGAATATGTAAATTGAAATTCCAATCGAAACTTTCAAAAATGAATGCTCCGTGAAGTTGTATTTTTCAACGTCTCTCGATTAACAAGTTGATACGCAAATATCGAGTGTCTTTATTATAATGTATAGCTTCACTTTTGTAATCATTTCACCGGTATATTGTGCGTTTCATTAGTGTTTTCTCGCTAAGACAGCTCATTTAGTATTAAAGCAAGATTCGCCTTGGCTGCCAACTTTCATTTTCACGAAAATCGGAGCCGGCATCTTGCAGGGGATTTCGCTCCCCTGACCCTCGAGAAAAGTTGCAATAATTGCAACGCTCGTCCATTATCGGACTCACAACTTCTGATGATTTTCCAATCATCAGAGAGGATGCACTTTTGTGTATAGTGATAAAATAATAATACAGATCAAAGTCAAATAATGAGGGTTATCCGAAAATGGGTGATACAAGTTTGAAAGAAAAAGATTTCCTGTATGTTCCTGAATTCAGAGCTTACTTGGAAAACTCCGCGAAGAAAAACGGTAAGAGCTTTGCCCCCAAGACAATAAAACGACATGTGATAAACGTGATTGATTTCTTATATTACAGTTCCACTCATAACTACGAAGTAGAACTAGATGGTCCCGATGAAGTTCCGATAGATGACGAACTTATAAAATGCGGCAAGAAGTTTTTCACTCCCTATTTCTATGGATGGCTTGATTATAAGAACGGAGAATCTGAAGATTCCATAAAGCAGTCCATTTCCAGCGTGAAGAAGTTCTATATGTTTCTCAAGGAAACCGGACGGATCGATTCTGATATAGCTGAAGATGCTATAAAAGATCTGATTTATGTATAGTAGCGACAAAAAGAAGAAGCCGGGTCACCCCAGCTCCTGATTTCTCTTTTTCTGTTGCATCCTGTCAATGCGATTTTCGTAGATACTTCTCACATTGATCACTTTCTCCTGAAGCGATCTCTCACGTTTCTTGATCTCGGAGAGTTCTTCGTATTCTTCATTCTTCCGCGCGGAGAGTTCGCGAATCTTCGCGATCGTCTTCTTCTCGGCCGGAACAGGATTACCATTAAGGAGCTTCTTAAGCTCACGGGTTGCCGCCTCATAAAGAATGATCTCCGGCTCATGCTCTGAACGGAACTTCGCCTTTTTCTTCGTGTTCATGAATTCGAGATATACCTTCTTGTTCGCGTGACGCTGTTTTGTGTAACGAAGGATTTCCTTCGCTTCCTTGAGGGCCTCCGTTGTAACCGCATGCGCATATTTCTTGGTCATGTAATCCTCATGAGTTGCGGTAAGAAGAGACTCGAGTTCTTCCTGCGATCCGATATTATTCTCCTGACAGAAGGCAAGGGTAGAGGCCATATTCTTCAGGTTGCGGATTTTTGCATCCTGTGAGTAATACGGCTTTTTCTGTTCTTCGACAATCAATTGCAATTGCATTATCAGACTCATATGCGTAACTTCGGGCACCGATGATTTTTCGATCTCGGTAACCTTCGCGCGCTTGACTATATCAACATAATGAAGCTTTTGATTCTTCTGTCGGAAGTATTCGTCTAAGGATTCCTTCTCGAAGTCGGCTCCCAGCATGCGTCCTCGAATCGGTTTCGTTCGATCCGATGGAAGGTAGTTGATCTTTCCCCGGCTCTCGCCGACGAGGATTCCATACTGCCCAAGAAGCTTCTGTTTGAAGTCATTGAAGTTCTGCGAATCTTCAAGCACAGCCTTGATCTGCCTTCTGAGGATCGCATTCCCTGTCTCATAGACGGTCTTCTCAGGTTTCTCGCCGGATGCGATCTTTGCCTTGTTCTCTTGATCGAGTTTAGCCTGACCTCTGCGCTGTGCCCAGTACTCTCGATCCGTGATCCTGACGCGTGCGGGCGAGAGTAGATCTACCTGATAGAGGTTCTCACGCTGGCACATCTCCATGACGGAGCTTTTGAAGTTCCTCATGAATTGATCGGAAGCTCGGTGCTTAAACCCGGCTATGTTATCTACCTTACGTTCCTGATCAGGAATCGGCATCGTATCTTTTGCACGAACGCTGTTGATCACGATGTGACAGTGAATGTTCCCGGCTCCGTTGTGACCATCCCTGTGGGTACAGACAATTGTCTGATGCCCTGGAAACATCTTACGAGCAAGTTCCATGCCGAGCTCCTGTGCTCTTTCAGGTGTAAGACCATTCTCGTCACGATCGTTAGGATCGAAGCTCACGATATAGTGATGCGCCTTGATATCTTCGTAACGCTGATTCTGTTTATAAAATGCATTGGTATCCTGACATTCGGCAGCAAAAGTATAGGGATCACAATTGATCCCGTCTATGAGATAGAAATCTCTCGGCAGCATCTCACCATCCGGTCCGAAGACCGGTTTGTTGGTGAATTCGTTATGCTGCATCGTAAGATAATCCGTTGCGGCTGAGTAACTGCTGTTATGAATCGCTATGTGTTTCACTGTGGCCACGATACTCACCTACCATTTCCTGTACGTTATCTCTGATATGAAGTATCTGGGAAATGCATCCCGATACTTCCTGCTTAAGCTCTCGGGTGAAAGCATCACCCTGATTAAGGTGTCTTGCAATCTGATTAAGATTCCCGGATATATGCCCGAGATCACTGAATATTTTCAGGATCTTGGGGGAGTTATATACGATCTCGTACTTAACTGCGGGAGTCTTGCCGAGAAGTGCGCTTCTTATATATCCGGCAAGTGATCTGCCTGACCTCTGTGCATCTGTTTCAAGCACCTCATATTGCGCTTCAGTCAACCTGACCGTTACTCTCTTTGTCTTAGCAAGATCTCTGTCTTTTTTCTGTGTATGCATTGTTACCTCCAATCTTTGTTTTCTTTCATGCCGCCCATCACGGATGCGATCAAGTCGATACGTGTCAAAATATCTCCGTCGACATTTTCACCCGTACCGATCCTTTGAAGTTCCTCAAGGATCTTCTGCATCTCGATCTTTAATCCGCGATAGACCTTCGGGTTACCCTGCACGATCACATCCATCTCGGTTAACCGTCTTGTGATGTAATCCTGTTTGGTAAGTCCCGTGATCCTTACGGCCGACTCGATCAGGGCATCTTCTTCCGGTGATACCCTGAACGCTACCGTCTTGTTTCTCCATCTCCCTTTGTTATCTCTGTTCTTGTGTGACATCGTTTTGTCCTCCTTCGAATATTTCTTTTGTGAATCCTCGTTCCTTATCGAGGAAGTCTGCCATCTCTCGCTGCTTGTTAGAGAAGAGATGTGCATATCGGTACGTGATCTTCTCTCCGCCGTGTCCGACTCTCTTGCCTATCTCAAAGGCTGTGAACCCCATGTTGATAAGCAGCGATACATGTGAGTGTCTTAAGTCGTGAACCCTGATCCTTTGAACACCTGCTTCCTTACTTCCTCGCTCCATCGCCTTACACAGAACATGCTTCGATAAAGGAAAGATCCGGTCTGTCGGTTTGATGTCGTAATAGCAAAGCTTCAGACAGTCCTTTATCTCCTCGCAAAGGAAGTCCGGTATCGCTATCGTTCTTATGCTGTTTGAAGTTTTAGGTGTCGTGATCACATCCTTACCACGAAGTCTCTGATACGACTTGTTGATACGAAGTGTTTTCTTTTCGAAGTCGAAGTCCTCGGGAGTCAGAGCGAAAAGCTCTCCTTCACGGATGCCTGTCCAGTAAAGAACCTCGAAAGCATAGTAGAGGATCGGTCGATCCATCATGACCTCCGCGAACTTCAGGTACTCTTCCTTTGTCCAGAACTTCATCTCCTTGCTTTCTTCCATGCCGATCGTTCCTGCCCTATGTGCCGGATTGATACGAAGATCGTAATAACGGATCGCGTGATTGAAGAGAGCACTAAGCTCCGCATGAATCGTTTTCATGTAGGTAGGGGATAATGACTTCCCGTTCGTTCCGGGAAGCTTCATGACCGTGTTCTGCCAGTCGACGATATCTTTCGTCGAGATCTCCGACAGTTTTCTCTTACCGAGATAAGGAAGGATCTTACTTTGATATATACTTTCCTTAGTAAGCCATGTGTTCTCCTTGATCCTCGGCTTAATGTCTTCAGCATACAGTTTGTAAAAGCTCTCGACGGTCATATCGATGTCAGCTTTTTTCTGCAGTTTGAACTGAGCTTCCCATTCCTGGGCTTCGTGCTTTGTTTCAAATCCTCTCTGGCATTTTTGTTTCTTGGTTCCCGTCCAGTCCGTATAGCGGACCATTGCGTACCAGGTACCGTTCTTGGCTTTATATACCGGCATTATCCTTACCTTTTCCTGAAATATCGTTCCGCCGAAGAAAGCGTTCGTAGAAATACTTTCTGTCGATCCGTCCTGCAATGATCATGCAACCTCTGTCCTTAAGCTCCTTGTTGAGCTTTCGGATCAGCTTATATGCATAAGGCACTGATACATCCAGCACTTCTGCGACTTCATCGACTCTCATAAACATTTTTCTTTTCATTGATCTATTTCCTCCTTCCCTATACATATTTGCTTAGGTTGAGACGTAGTTTATTACATTGCTTAGCTTAAGTCAATAGGTTTTCAGTAATTTTCTGTATATTTTTGTTAAGTGTTGTATTGAATATACTAACTATTTTTGCTATACTTGGTTTCAGATTCCTATCAGGAGGACTTTTGTTATGGCTATTGGAGAAAGAGTTAATTACTTCCGTAAGAAAAATAACCTTACTATGAACTATCTGGGACAGCAGCTTGGTTTCCCTGCGAAGGGAGCAGATATCCGTATCGTCCAGTATGTAAATGATTCCCGTAAGCCCAAGGCAGATCTTACGGCTAAGATGGCGGAAGTATTCGGTGTAGCACCGGAAGCTCTTACCGTACCTGATATAGATACTTATATAGGACTTATGCATACCTTCTTTGCATTGGAAGATATATACGGACTTACGATAGATAAGATCGACGATACTGTCTGTCTCCATCTTGATAAGAATGTATCTAAGCCCGGCAGCACACTCTGGGATCTTCTTGATGACTGGTATGTGATGAAGGACAAACTTGCTCACGGCCGTATTACCCAAGAGGAATACGACAACTGGCGTTACAACTTCTCCCTTAAAGACTCTTCTTCGATCCACGCTTCTGCTCCTTCCCAAGAACTGACGGAACCTAAGAAGAAGTCGAAGAAAGAGAAATGATCACTTTTCCGAACAACACAAAAACAGGGCCCGTCCGAACTTATGTAGTTCAGACAGACCCTGTAGTTTCTTTATCTGATCCTTCCTTTAAACCTGCAAACCACAGGGCTTACGGAAGAATAATCACAGAATATCAAATGTTATCAATTTGTTATCAAACCTGTTGCCAGGAGGCTCGAAACCCTTTATTTTCAAGGGTTCCCGGGAGCAGTTAGTTATTCGAACTCAATCGTCGCCGGCGGCTTGCCTGTGCAGTCATACAGGACGCGGTTGATGCCCTTGACTTCGTTGACGATGCGGCTCGTTACGCGGCCGAGGACATCCCAGGGGAGCTCGGCTGACTCGGCTGTCATAAAGTCGGTGGTCGTGACGGCGCGGAGGACTATGGCATAGTCGTAGGTGCGCTCGTCGCCCATGCAGCCTACGGAACGCATGTTGGTCAGAGCGGCGAAATACTGGCCGATCTTGCGGTCAAGGCCGGCGGATGCGATTTCTTCGCGGTAGATGGCATCGGCATCCTGGACAAGGCGAACCTTTTCGGGCGTTATGTCGCCGATGATGCGGATTGCAAGACCGGGGCCCGGGAAGGGCTGGCGGTACACGAGGTTGTCTGGGATTCCGAGCTCAAGGCCGGCGCGGCGCACTTCATCCTTGAAGAGAAGGCGCAGCGGCTCGATTATTTCCTTGAAATCGACGCAATCAGGGAGGCCGCCGACATTGTGGTGCGACTTGATGACGGCGCTCTTGCCGAGACCGGACTCGATGACGTCAGGATAGATTGTGCCCTGGACGAGATAATCGACAGCGCCGATTTTGCGGGCTTCTTCCTCGAAAACGCGGATGAATTCCTCGCCGATTATATGACGCTTGCGCTCCGGCTCAGAGACGCCGGCGAGCTTTGAATAGAAACGGTCCTGGGCGTTCACGCGGATAAAATTCAGGTTATAGGGGCCGTTGGGACCGAATACAGCTTCAACTTCGTCGCCTTCATTCTTGCGGAGAAGTCCGTGATCTACAAAAACGCAGGTAAGCTGCTTTCCGACCGCCTTAGAAAGAAGAACCGCGGCGACTGAGGAATCAACGCCGCCGGAAAGAGCGCAGAGAACGCGGCCGCTTCCGACTTTTGCGCGGATCGCCGCGATGGAATCGTCAACGAAAGAATTCATTTTCCAGCTTCCGCTGCAACCGCAGATGCCAAGGACGAAGTTGCCGAGAATGGTCTGGCCTTCGATGGTGTGTGACACTTCGGGGTGGAACTGGACGCAGTATAGCTTGCGCTCGACGTTCTGGCAGGCAGCGCATGGACACACGGCTGTGTGTGCGGTTACCTCAAAACCCGGCGCGGTTCTGGAGATGTAGTTGGTATGGCTCATCCAGCAGACTGTGGTCGGCAGTACATCGGCAAACAGCGGCGTGGCGGTGTCAACTTCGACATCGGTATGTCCGTATTCGCGAACGGCGGCCTTGGCAACCTCGCCGCCCATAAGATGCATCATCAGCTGCGCGCCGTAGCAGATGCCGAGTACAGGTATTCCGAGCTCGAAAAGTTCCGCCGGACACATTGGCGCGTCATCGGCAAAGACGTCGCTCGGGCCGCCCGTAAGGATTATTCCCTTTGGCGCCAGGCTGCGTATCTCCTCTATCGGCATCGTGTAAGGCCTGACCTCACTATAGACTGAAAGCTCGCGAACGCGGCGTGCTATGAGCTGGTTATACTGTCCTCCGAAGTCGAGAACAAGAATCATTTCCTGCGCCATGATATGCCTCCGTAATTAGTTATTAATGGTAGATTTTCAATTATACCTTAAAGACGTACAGGCGAGAGCAAAATTTTCGCTCGCGCGCAAAGCCTTTATTTGGTAAAGTCATACATACCGTTCAGTTCTCTTCGTCATTGCTCGAATAGACCGTAACGTATGCCGTTGTGACTGCCGTGCCGTTCAGAGAACTCGTCAGAACCAGCGCGTAATTGCCGCCTGTAAGCTCCTTGTCAAAAGTCGCCGTGACAACATTCGGGGACGACCCCTGCTCTATCGTCACGTTCTTTTTGGCCACCTTGCTGTTGTGGTACACGTCGCAGCACAAAGAAGCGGCGTCAACCGGCTCTTCGAACGTGACAACTATACTTATTCCCTTTACGGACATATCGTAATCAGCGGTAATTTCCTTGCCGTCGCTGTCACAGAATCTGAGGTCTGTGATCGCATCATTCGGCGTGTATGTCATGTTATCGCCGGTAAGCACCAGTGCCGCTGTAGGTGCAGGTGTCACCGTCGGTGTAGGTGTCGCCGCGGCTGTCACCGTCGGCGTCGCTTTGACGGTTTCAGAATCGGCAGTCACAATGACTGACACGTCAGACGGCATTGATGAGCCTGCGACTGACGCTGCTGGCGTCACTGTCGCGGAACCTGAAGGTTCTGTATTTTCTTTACCGGTACAGGCGCAAAAAAGCGCGCCGGCAAGGAGTACCCCCGCCAGCGCAGCGCTTGAAATGGTCCGTTTAATCATAGTGATTCTCTCCGTTTCCATTTTAATTATCTTTTATCTGTAAATAATCTCTTCTCTCTTAGGGCCTGTCGACACGATCGAGATGTGCACACCGATCTCCTTCTCGACGAATTCAACGTAGTCGCGCGCTTCCTGCGGTAGTTTGGAATAATCGGTAAGTCCTCTGATCTCGCCCCTGCCCTTCCATGACGGCAGATATTCGATCACCGGCTTGCAGGAATCGAGCTTCGTCGGATTCGGGAAATCCTTTGTTATCTCGCCGTTTATCTCGTAGCCGGTGCATACCGGAATCCTGTCAAGATAGCCGAGAACGTCGAGGTTCGTGAGCGCAACGTCCGTCGCGCCCTGCAGTCTCACGCCGTAACGTGTCGCAACACAGTCGAACCACCCTACTCTTCTCGGTCTTCCTGTCGTCGCGCCGTACTCGCCCTTGTCGCCGCCTCTGTCACGAAGCTCTTTGGCTACAGATTCATCAAGGATTTCCGATACGAAAGCGCCGCCGCCGACACTTGACGAGTATGCCTTGGTGACTGCAACTATTCTCTTTATCTCGTAGGGCGGAATTCCGGCGCCGACCGTGCCGTATCCCGCGAGAGTTGACGATGAAGTAACCATCGGATAGATTCCCATGTCAGGATCCTTCATGGTTCCGAGCTGGCCTTCAAGAAGTATATTCTTTCCGGCTTTTACCGCGTCATAAAGGAACGACTGGACATTCGCGACAAACGGCTTTATCAGTTCTCCCTGGAGAATCATCTCGCTGTAAAGCGCTTCAGGATCGATGGGTTCTTTGTGGTAGAGGTTTACAAGCAGCGCGTTCTTTATCTCGAGTACGCGGGCAATCTTCTCTTTGAGTGCGCGGGGCTCGAAAAGTTCGCTCACCTGGAAGCCGATCTTCGCGTACTTATCAGAGAAAAACGGCGCGATTCCGGATTTTGTCGAACCGAAAGCTTTTCCGCCGAGACGTTCCTCCTCATATTTATCAAAATCAACATGATAAGGCATAATTACCTGTACTCTGTCTGACACCATAAGCGTAGGATTGAGTCCTCTGCTCCTGATCTCGTTGTACTCGTTTATGAATTTATGGATATCGAGAGCTACACCGTTGCCGATGATATTGACAATTCCCTCGTGGCAGACGCCGGACGGCATAAGATGAAGTGCAAATCTTCCGTGCTCATTAATGATAGTGTGACCGGCATTCGCGCCGCCCTGAAATCTGATGACGATGTCAGAATCGTTGGCAAGAAGATCTGTTATCTTGCCCTTACCTTCGTCGCCCCAATTGGCTCCGACTATTGCAGTTACCATATGTAAATCCTCCGGATAATTTATTACAGTGCTATATTATAAAACAAAATCAGTCTTCCTGCGACATATGACAGATCACCAGTCTTCTGTAACCTTCGCCGTATCCGTTCTCGCCGTTGGCGCAGGTAACCAGTGTCAGCTGGATTTTGTCGGTAATGTCGCCGTCAATGCTGGAAAGAAGTTCGTCAGGCGGAACAATTCTTACTTCATCGACGGTGAAAACAAGCTCCGTTCCGTCTGTTTTCGTGAACCTGACAACATCACCTGCTTCAACTTCCTTGAGTCTGTAAAACATCGTGCTTGTGTGCTGATTTCTGTGTCCCAGAATTGTAGAATTGCCGACTTCTCCCGGAAGTACAGACTGCTCATAAAGACCGAGACCGTATCTCAGCGCTATTCTTGAACTCTCATTCCAGACCGGAAGCTCAAGATCGATATCATCTATCTTGAGTATACCAACACAGGTCAATGTCACATTCTCAGGAAGATTCTTCTCCTCCTGTTCAACCTGCGACTGCAATGAAGACAGAACATCCTCATCGTCTCCGTAGTAATCTATGCTCTCTCCTGCAACTTCATTGCCGTCACGCGGAACGACATACGTTATCGCACCGGATTCAAGGGTAAGACCGGAATTCTGTGTAATATCAGACTCTATAAGCGAAAGCGCATTATTTGTAATCTGTTTCCTTCTCCAGCTCTTGATAGGTTCAATTACAAGGCAGATAAGTCCTGCAACAAGAAGCAGTATACTGAGTATCATGAGAAAGGTATTCAGATTGCGGCCGGCATTCTTTCCGGTGCTCTTTCCGGAGGTTCTCTGTGCAGTTTTCTTCATAGTTATCCCTCTATGCTTAAAAAATAAAAATCAGATAACATTATACCCTGAATCCGTGATATTATGTCTATCACACATGAAAATCATACGGAGGGATATATGGACAGTTCATTGTGGGCTAATGCTCTTAAACTTCTCAAATTTGATACATCTATTGAACAATTCACATATGATTCAATCCTTTGTAAGATGAAAGTCGCCTTCTATGATAATGATGTTATTGTTCTGTCTGCAAGAGACGAATTTTCGCTCGGTCTCGTTAAAGGCCAGAAGCTCGGAAAGACTCTCCAGAACGCTATAAATACGGCTGCCGGCTCGCCGGTATCGGTTAAATTTGTGCTTGAAGGAGACGACAACGCTGTACAGGCATCCGTCAATTCCGAGAAGAAAGCAATACGTACCGAGAAGAATGCCGCTCCGGTCAACGGGCTTACCAATGAATTCACTTTCGATAATTTTGTCGTCGGAGACTGCAACCGGTTTGCTCATGCCTCAGCCGTTTCTGTTGCTTCCAATCCGGGACAGAAGCAGCGCAACCCTTTCTATTTATGGGGCAATTCCGGACTTGGCAAGACACACCTTATGAAGGCAATCGGCAATTCGGTATTGTCTCAGTTTCCGGATAAAAGGGTTATCTATACTACTTGTGAGGCTTT
Source organism: Mageeibacillus sp. (assembly GCA_022484595.1). Taxonomy (GTDB): domain Bacteria; phylum Bacillota; class Clostridia; order Saccharofermentanales; family Saccharofermentanaceae; genus Saccharofermentans. The sequence goes on from JAKVLB010000004.1 coordinate 137,170, forward strand.
TACAAACGCTTTCGTTGCCTGCCTCGGAAGCCAGAAATATGAAGCGTTCCGCAACAAATACCGTACAGTCGATGTCCTTTTGATTGACGATATCCAGTTTCTCATCGGAAAGCAGGGCGTACAGACTGAATTCTTCAACACTTTCGAATCACTGATCAATTCCGGCAAACAGATTGTAATTACCTGTGATAAGGCACCGAGCAATCTGACGGAACTCGACAACCGTCTGATATCAAGATTTCAGGACGGAATCATGTTCGATGTGCAGCCGCCGGATTTCGAGACGAGAAAAGCTATTTTTCTGAAGAAACTGTCGAACGACAACATTTCTCTTCCTGACGATATCATTAATTATATCTGTGAGAATATCACGACAAACATAAGGCAGCTCAACGGTGCCTACAATACTTTATCTTCATATGTAACACTCGCCAACGGTGAATTGAGCCTGGACGATGTACAGAAGATTCTTGCGCCGCTTCTTACTCCGAACGACAAGAAATACCTGACGCCGGATATTATTATCAATGCCGTATCAAAATACTACGGTATTTCTCCGGATAAAATCACATCCAAGTCCAGGACTTCGGATGTAGCCAACGCCCGCAACGTCGCCATGTATCTATGCAGAGACTACCTTGTCCTTACTTATGAGAAAATCGGCTCTATTTTCGGTGGCCGTAAACATTCAACGGTAATGAACGGCTGCAACAATGTCGATGAGAATCAGGATCTGAAGAAGGATTCGGAAGAGATTATCAAACTCATCACATGACGGTTTTTGAACAATTTTTGTTCGTTTGTATGCAACTTCCTGTAATTTTGATGTAGAGAAAATGTCTGTATTTTATGGCGGTTCAGAAGTCGGTAATTATCAACAGGCTCCGGCAGCGCTTTGAACAAGTTACGTGAGCCCTCAAAGTCTTTTGTTACAAACGTGTTACAGACTTTTCGACATTTTCTCCAGCCATAATAGATAATAATACTTTAAGTTTAAGATATTGAAGAAATGGCACGCAGAATATAAAAAACGGGACTTTGTAACACCGTTAAATACTACTAATTATTCTGATTATAATGTATAATTTATGCGAAAATATTTAACTTATTGAAAGGCGGATTACATAAAATGAAATTATCCTGTAACAGAGACGATCTTATCAATAACGTCTCTATTGTACAAAGAGCTGTCTCGACCAATAATACTGTAAATATATTGAACGGCATTCTTATTGAAGCTTCTTCAGATAATAAGATCAAAATGACCGGTTATGATCTGCAGACCGGAATTGAAGCGGACGTTGATGCTGATGTCACATCTAAGGGTTCGATAGTCGTTGATTCGAAGCTTTTCGGCGAGATTATAAGAAAGCTTCCTGAAGATACTGTAGACCTTTCATCAGATGCAAATTATTCAATTCTGATAGAGTGCGGTTCGGTTAATTTTAAAATTACGGGAATGGATCCTGAGAATTTTCCGAGAATTCCTGAGATTGATGAGACTTCCTCTGAGAAGATTGTTATGTCTCAGAAGCTGCTCAAGAACATGATAAATCACACGATTTTCGCAGTATCAAAGGATAATTCAAGACCTGTACTTACAGGATCTAATATCGTTTCTGACGGTTCCACTCTGTCTGTTGTTTCAATCGACGGATTCAGAATGGCCATCAATCGAGAAGAGATGGGTTCGGAGTTTCCCAAGATTAATTATATAGTTCCGGGCAAAGCTCTATCCGAGATGAGCAAGATTTTAAGCGATAATGACGATTCCGAGATTATTCTTTATACGTCTATGCAGAATCTTCTGTTTGATATCGGGAATGTCCGCATGGTTTCAAGATTGATTGAAGGTAATTTTATTAATTTCGATTCAATCATTGCCAAGAATCCGAAGACTGTCATGACAGTTGACCGCAGGGCTTTACTCGACGCGGTTGACCGTGCCACGCTTATTATAATGACTGATGACAGGAAGTGTCCGGTGCAGTTCACAATGAATGAGCCTTCTGTTCTTACGGTTGCGGCTCAGTCAACAAACGGCAATGTCCGCGAGAATATTGATGTAACTGTTGAAGGTGAGCTTGTAGACGTTGATTTCAACTCAAAGTATGTCATTGATGCTCTTAAGAATATCGAAGACGACACAATCAGGGTTGAAGTAAACGGTAACCAGGGTCCTTGTATAATCAAGCCTTGTGACGGCGACAGTTATGTTTATCTCATACTTCCTATCAGACGTTAATGTTTATTCGGGATATTCATCTTGAAAATTTCAGAAATTACGGAAGGCTCGATCTTGATGTCGGGCCTTCTGTTAATATTTTCTACGGTGACAACGCGCAGGGCAAGACAAATATCATAGAGGCTGTCTATGTCGCCTGTTCCGTGGCTTCTCATCGTACCGGCAGAGATCTTGATATGATTCGTTTCGGCGCTGATTATTATCTGTCGGAACTGACTGTCTCTGATGATTACGGGAGCAAAACAAAGCTTTCTTCTTCGTTTATCAATTCTTCCGGAAGGACAAAGAGAGTACTGAAGCAGGACGGGCTTGAGATTCGCAGAATATCAGACTATATAGGTGTCTGTAACACTGTTATTTTTGCTCCTGAAGATTTGAATATCGTCAAGGGGTCGCCTGCATCACGCCGCAAATTTCTTAATTCTCTGATAATGAAGGTCTCTCCTTCTTATGTTAACCTTTTGGGCGATATAAACAGATTGATAATACAAAAAAACACATATCTGAAGAGCGCGAGATTCAAAAATAAAGCAGAGTGTGACAGAGATCTTGATTTCTGGGACTTTTCGATCGCTTCGCTTTCAGCCGACATTGTCCTTTACCGTTATCGTTTCTCGAAGCTTCTGTCACAGAGTGCCGGCGAACATCATTCGTCGATTTCCGGAGGCAGAGAGGTACTCTCACTTTTATACTCTTCAATAAGCGGCATTGTGAGCGTTCTGGAGGGTCTCATCAGTGAAAATGATGTCCTTTATAAATTTATGAGCGGAAACCTCTCTGGCGGCGATTATGAGCGGATTAAGGGCATACTCTCTGATAATATTCTTATAAGACTTCAATCTGTGCGTTCTTATGATATTGAGAAAGGTATTTCTTCTGTCGGAATAAATAAAGATGACCTAATTATTGAACTTGACAGTCTTTCGATGCGTAATTTTTCTTCACAGGGTCAGCAGCGGTCGGCAGCACTTGCACTGAAGCTTTCTGAACTCGATATTATCAGGCGTTTTTCTTCATCAAGTCCTGTTCTTCTTTTGGATGATGTGTTCTCAGAGCTCGATCTGTCACGAAGAGTTTCTCTTGTCTCTGCTATGAATGGTGCACAGATATTTATCACCTGTACAGATAAATCATTTATATCTGACGAGCTTGAGGGAATTATCGGTGAGAACACCGCGGGTTTCTATTGCGTTCACGGAGGGGAAGTGACTGAAGGTTAATTCCGCTTTTATTATAATAAGCATATTATAATTCAGTCATGTTTTGTGCTATAATTGCAGCGTAAGGCCAGTGTTTTGTTTGTGCTTTGCCGGAGGTATTTTCTCTATGTTCGTTCATATAGGCAGTGACATCACTGTCAGAAGCAGTTCTGTCATTGCGGTGGTAAATCTTGAAGAAGTTCTTCCCTCTCAGAAGGACGTTTACGATTTTATCAATCACGAAGATGAGATAAACAGGCTTCAGTATGTGACTGATGATATACCGAAGACTTTAGTGATAACTGATGACAGAACGTATGTCTGTCCTCTTTCATCGCAGGTGTTTTTGAACAGAATTATTGGTGATAATTACACGCAAGCGTAACAATAACAGTGTTAAAATCTTTATTTTGCGGGCTCTTTGCACTGTTACATAATAATAAAGGAGAAATGACAATATGGCAGATAATGAGAATGTTGATTTGTATTTTCAACCTGTTGAAGAGAATGACGATGATGAATTGAAGAACCTCGCCGAGAATCCGAGAGCACTCACAGAAGATTATAAGGAGGGTTCTCTTTCTGAAGTAGAGGCTGCTTCAGAGGGTCAGGATGAGTTTGATACATCCAACAGCAGTTCGTATGATGAAGATGATATTCAGGTTCTTGAGGGTCTTGAAGCGGTCCGTAAGCGTCCTGGAATGTATATCGGCGATACAACACTCAGAGGTTTGCATCACCTTGTTTACGAAATCGTAGCCAACTCAGTTGATGAAGCTCTTGCAGGAAGATGTGATACTATCAATGTTGTTCTCAATAAAGACGGTTCTGTTTCTGTTACCGATAACGGTTCAGGCATTCCTGTAGGCAATCATCCTAAGCTGGGCATTCCTTCAGTTGAAGTCGTACACACGGTTCTTCATGCGGGCGGCAAATTCGGCGGCGGAGCGTACAGCGTTTCAGGAGGACTTCACGGAGTCGGTGCTTCCGTAGTTAACGCGCTTTCTTCTCATATGACCGTACAGGTCAAGCGTGAAGGTAACATATACGAGATAGAATTTGAATTCGGCAAGACAACAGTTCCTCTTCATATTGTCGGACACTGCGACGAGAGTGATACAGGTACAAAGACAGTATTTGTTCCGGATGGTTCTATCTTCCCCGATACAACGTTTGATTTTGATTCAATGATTACCAGATACAGAGAGATGGCGTTCCTCAATAAAGAGGTTACCATCGATCTGACTGATGACCGCGGCGATACTCCTGTCAGCAAGCATCTTCATTATGACGGCGGTATAATCTCATTTGTCGAGTACCTTAACCGCCACAAGGAAGCCATCAATGTCCCGCCTATTTATTTTGCCACAAAACAGGGTGAGAGCTTTGTAGAGATTGCTCTTCAGTATAACGATTCGTACCAGGAAACAGTCTATACATATGCCAACAACATTGCCACTCCGGAAGGCGGAACACATCTTGTGGGATTCAGATCGGCGATGACGCGCGTGATCAATGAGTATGCCAGAAAGTACAAGTATCTAAAGGACGGAGATGCAAAACTTCAGGGTGAAGATACAAGGGAAGGTCTCGCTGCAATAATATCCGTGAAGCTTACTGATCCTCAGTTTGAAGGTCAGACCAAGTCAAAACTCGGCAATGCTGAGATAAGACCGATGGTTGAGAATGTTGTTTCTGAGAAGCTGGAGATATATCTTGAAGAGCATCCCGACGTAGCGAAGTTGATCATGGATAAGTGCTTTAATGCTTCAAGAGCGCGCGAAGCGGCGAAGAGAGCAAGAGAGCAGACAAGAAGAAAGACTGTTTTCGAGAGCAATTCTCTTCCGGGTAAACTTGCAGACTGCCAGTCAAATGACGCGGAGTTCTGCGAGATATTTATCGTTGAGGGAGATTCCGCAGGCGGATCTGCAAAGCAGGGAAGAGAGCGTAAATATCAGGCTATTCTTCCGCTCTGGGGCAAGATGCTGAACGTTGAGAAGGCCAGAGAAGACAAGGTATATGATAACGAGAAGCTTCAGCCTGTTGTTATGGCTCTCGGCGCCGGCTTCGGTGACGATTTCAGTGAAGACAAGCTCAGATATCACAAGGTTATTATCATGGCGGATGCCGATGTAGACGGTTCTCACATCAGAACACTGCTTCTGACATTCTTCTTCAGATACTTAAGACCGCTAATTGACGGCGGATATGTTTATATCGCCTGCCCGCCGCTTTATAAGGTTTACAAGGGCGATGAGGCATATTATGCATATGATGATAAAGAGATCGACATGATCAAGAAGGAACATAACTGGGATGCACCGCTCATTCAGCGATTTAAAGGTCTCGGCGAGATGAGCTCTGAGCAGCTGTGGGATACAACTATGAACCCGACAACCCGCAAACTGCTCAAGGTTACTCTTTCTGATGCGCAGGCTGCTGATGATACCTTTACATTGCTTATGGGTGATAAGGTTGAACCGCGCAAGGAATTCATTCAGGATAACGCTAAGCTTGCGAATATCGATACCTGATCTTTTGCTGCTTATCTTATACGGCTTTTATTACTCCGGCAATGCTTTGCCGGAGTTTTTATAATTGTTCCACGTGGAACAATCCACATATGTTTCGATTGAGTTACAAAATGTTCCACGTGGAACAATCAGATGTAAATAGTGCGGACAAATGCTAAAATAGAATGCAGAAAGAATAATCAAAAATTAAAGGAGAATGAGATGACTACAGTTATTGCTCTGGTAAATCAGAAGGGCGGAGTGGGTAAGACTACGACAGCCGTCAATATTTCTGCATATCTTGGAAAGAAAAGAAAAAAAGTGCTTCTGGTAGACATGGATCCGCAGGGAAATGCAAGCAGCGGTCTCGGAATCAACAAAAGTGAGCTGAGCCAGACAATCTATGACGTCCTGATAAATGAAACACCGATGTCAGAAGTAATATGTGAGAGCGGAGCTGACAATGTATCAATATGCCCGACAAATATCAATCTCGCCGGTGCGGAAGTTGAGCTGGTCGCAGCAATATCGCGGGAACAGATACTTAAGAAAGCCATAGACGAGGTGAGAAATCTATATGATTATGTGATAATTGACTGCCCGCCCTCTCTTGGACTGCTGACGATAAACGCGCTGACAGCAGCTGACAGAATAATAATTCCGATACAGGGAGAATATTATGCGCTGGAAGGTCTGTCACAGCTTGTAGATACAATAAATATCGTGAAGAAGAAGATAAATCCGGATATAGAGATACTTGGTGTTGTTCTTACCATGTTTGATTTGAGAACACAGCTCTCAAAGCAGGTAAAGGAAGAAATTGACAAGTACTTCGGGAACAAAGAATTCAAAACAGTAATTCCGAGAAACGTAAGACTCGCCGAGGCACCCAGCCATGGTGTATCTATATGTGACTATGATAAGAATTCAAAAGGCGCAAGGGCGTACGAAGCTCTTGCAGCTGAAGTAATAAAGAGAACAAAGTAAACAACTATATCAGAACGGGAGAAATAGAATGACTACATCAAAAACCGGACTTGGAAAAGGATTGGGAGCATTGCTCTCAACAGACGGAATACCTGAGAATCAGAGAGATTCTGTTGTCGAGCTTAAGATCAACGATATCTCTCCCAATCAGGGGCAGCCGCGTAAGAATTTTAATGAGGAGTCGCTGAAAGAACTGTCGGCATCAATTGAGCAGAACGGTGTAATTCAACCGATAATTGTTCAGAGAAAAGGCAACGGATATCTGATTGTTGCCGGAGAGCGCAGATGGAGGGCAGCACGTATAGCCGGTCTTAAGGTAATACCGGCAATTGTAAGAGATCTGACGGACAAAGAAATAATGGAGCAGGCATTGATAGAGAACCTGCAGCGTGAAGATCTCAACCCGCTTGAAGAAGCTCTTGCCATGCAGTCGCTTCTTAAGACGCATAAGATGACACAGGAACAGCTGGCCTTGAAGCTTGGAAAACCGAGAGCTACTATAGCAAATGCATTGAGGCTGCTCAATCTTGATGAATCACTGCATGAGTTTATAGTGCGCGGAGATCTCTCAGCAGGACACGCAAAAGTAATCCTATCGCTTAAGGATAAGGAAGACCAGCGAAAAGTTGCCGACGAGATTATGGCTAAAGATATGAGTGTAAGGCAGGCTGAAGAATATGTGAGACGATACATAGAGAATCAGGAGAACCCGAAAGTTACGAAAACGAAACAAGACATTGATCCGCGCGTAAAGCAAAGCACACGTGAGGTTGAAACAAAACTTAAGAAACATCTGGGTTCAAAAGTCAGAATAAAGCTTGCAGACGCAAAACTGGGAAAAGGAAAGATCGTGATAGATTACAATGACTACGAAGATCTTGACAGGCTAATCGAGATTCTGGGAGAGTAAGACAAGCTTGGTGTTGAAAAGTTTAAAGTAATTATGTATAATAAATTGCTCGTTGAAGGATATACCTTTTCTGAGCACATGGAGCTGTATCGAAGCGGTCATAACGAGGCGGTCTTGAAAACCGTTTGACCCGCAAGGGTCACGTGGGTTCGAATCCCACCGGCTCCGCCAGAATAACCCTTGGATTCATTTGCTTTCGGGGCGTAAGGCTTTAAAGCCAAAGCGGCGCACAGCATCAGACAAAGGGTGAGGACCGATAGGATGATAGATCCTGTCGGTCCTTTTATTTTCGAATAACTTTCAGGTCTTATGGCTGTCCTGAGACCGTGTAAAATCAACGATTCTCAGGGTTGTTCCGTATCTTTTCCAGATCGAAAAATGCCGCCATCTGGTCAACGCATACGGGCTTTTCTTATAATGCCGACCCTCTGACTTTCTGAATGAGCTTCACTACCTCGTCGGGTTGCAAGACCCTGCCATAGGAGATAACTTTCCCGTCAACTACCAGTGCCGGAGTAGTCATGACTCCGTAGGCGGCAATCTGCGAGAAGTCGGTTATATGGTCTATAGCCGTGTCCATGCCCAGCTGATCGAGAGCCGCTTTTGTTGCTGCCTCCAGCGCGTTGCACTTCGCGCAGCCTGATCCGAGTATCTTTACGCTTGCACCTTCTGCATTTGCGTTTAGGGCCTTTTCCGTGCTTTCGCTGTCACAGTTGACATGGCAGCAGCAAGCAGCAGGTTTTTCCTCTTGGTTTTTCTTTTCGAAAAGTGACATGATAGTTTCCTCCTAATTTTGATTGTTATTTTCAAATCTATTTTTAAGAACAAGATAATGGTTAAGATTGCTTTTATCACCGCCGTTATCCGGGAACAGACAATATGGCAGACTGTCTGACTCTCGGTGTTTGATAACGCAGGCACAGCATCTACCGTGATTTGGACACGCTGTCTTTGGACAGGCGCACGTTTCTACGTTTGAGCATTCCACGATAATTCCTCCTAAACAATAAGTGGTTGAATTGCATTGAACAGATAGCCGACGATAATTATTCCTGCGGTGCAGATGCCGATAAACAGGCCCAGCAGTTTTGGTTTGACTGCTTTGCGGAGCATGATAAGAGAGGGAAGAGAAAGCGTTGTGACTGCCATCATAAAGGAGAGGATGCTGCCGAGCAGCGCACCTTTTTCGAAAAGAGTTTCCGCAATCGGAATGGTGCCGAAAATGTCAGCGTACATCGGAACGCCGATCAGCGTCGCCAGAACCACGCCGAAAGGATTATTGCTGCCGAGTACCGTTTCAACCCAGCTTTCAGGAATCCAGTTGTGGATAACAGCACCGATGCCTACACCGGCAAGGATGTACGGGAATACCTTTTTTAAGGTTGATACCATCTGCTCTTTTGCGTAAACCAGGCGATCTTTCTTTGTCAGATCCAAAGATTCAATATCTACGCGGCCTGCCGACATAATGAAGCTCTCAACATATTTTTCCATATGCAGTTTCTCAATCAGAGTGCCGCCGGCAACCGCGATAACAAGACCGAGAACAACATAAGTAACGGCGATTTTGAAGCCAAAAATACTCATGAGCAGAAGCAGTGAGCCGAGGTCTACCATCGGGGAAGAAATAAGGAACGAGAAGGTCACGCCCAGCGGCAGACCTGCACCGGTAAAGCCGATAAAAAGCGGAATGGACGAACAGGAGCAGAAAGGTGTTACAGTACCCAGCAAAGCCGCTACCGTATTCGCGCCGATTCCGTGAAAACGACCGAGAATTTTTCTGCTTCGTTCCGGGGGAAAATAGCTTTGAATATAGCTGATAAGGAAAATGAGAAAACACAGCAGCACTACAATTTTAATCACATCATAGATGAAAAACTGTAAGCTGCCTGCCCATCGGTCAGTGAGATTCAGCCCCAGCGCCGAAAGGCCGGAGCCGATGACTGCATAGAGCCATTTCATTCCGAGGATCTGGTTTTGGAAGAAGTCCCATATTGCCTTTATTACCTGCATGAAAATAAAAACTCGCTTTCAATTATGATAATCAGCTATTCTCGTTCTGCGATGTGAGTTCGTGTAACAGCGCTATCGCTTTCGCACTGCCGGTATCGCTGATCCGGTAATGCGTCCATTTGCCCTCCTGACGATAATCAACGATTCCCGATTCGCACAAAAGCTTCATATGGTAGGAAAGCGTTGATTGCGGCAGATCCATCTGTTCAATCAAAACACAGGCGCATTTCTCGCCGCCGCGCAGCAGCTCAAGAATACGCAACCGCTTCTCGTCGCAGAACGCCCTGAATACTTTTGCCTGTTCCTCATATTCCGTTTCCATTTCGTCACCTCATAACGAATAAACTTGATATGACTGTTATACGCATCAAATCAAGTTTTGTCAATATGAGATACACTCTGAAAGTCATCAAGTGTTTTATAGTCGCCCCTTGACCGGCTGATGCTGTAGCCTATTCTCTTCATTCTCATTTCCAGGCATCGGTTGCAGTAAGAAGCGTCTTCATCAGTACAGATCTTACCGTCGTAAAGGATGTATTTTTTCTTTGCGAACACCGGTGATACATTTGGCATTATGACGTTTGCGCCGGCAAGAATCCCTTTTTCACGTCCCATGGGATCTGATGTTCCAAGTGCGGTTGTTGCGGGAAGCAGCACATTAGGGAGCATTAACCTGATAATTGAAAGCAAATGCAGCGTAAGCTGAACGCTTCCGGGGGATTCTTCTGCAAAAGGAGTACCACTATGGGGGATAAACGGTCCGATGCCTGCCATGTGCGGCTGGAAATCCTTCATAAATAACAGGTCTTCCAAAATGTTCTCTGTCGTCTGCATCGGTGAACCGACCATCATGCCGCAGCCGACCTGGAATCCTATATCCTTCAGATCTTCAAGGCATCTTTGGCGGTTCCTGACTGACATCCCTGAAGGATGCAGGTAAGCATAGTGCAGGGGATTTGATGTTTCATGTCTGAGGAGATATCTGTCTGCTCCCGCATCGTAGTATTTCTGATAGGATTCCCGAGTCTTTTCCCCGATGGAGAGCGTGACTGCGCAGGTCGGCCACCGCCGCTTTATCTCACTGACGATGTCTGATATATCGTCATCGCTGTAGCTCAGGTCCTCTCCGCTCTGAAGGACGACAGTCATAAAGCCCAGTTCTTGAGCACGCCTGCAGGATTCTAAAATCTGCTCTATTGACAGGCGGTAGCGTTCCGCGTTCGCGTTTGATGCACGTATGCCGCAGTATCTGCAGTCGTTCCTGCAGTAATTGGAAAACTCAACGATGCCTCTGAGAAAGACATTCCTGCCATATACTGCCTGAGCTGTCGTTCTTGCTGTGGCAAAAAGGTACGCCTCTTCTTCCGTTGTCATGTTTCCGAGAAGAAGCTTCAGTTCTTCTCGCGGCAGATTGTTTTCCACTGAAAGCTTGTCAATCAGAGGTATCAGGTTCATAAGGCAGCCGTGTTCGCATCTCTTCTTATGCAGTCTGCGAGTATCAGCGCGAGATGCCTGTGAGAACCGGCTTCAAGATGTTGGCCGTCAAGAGGCGAAGCCGAACCGAACATCCCTGCGTCCAGAAAATGATAACCGTTGGTGCTGCAGAGGATGCGGTATGCAATTCGAAGTCCCTGTGAGAAACGGGCTGACGTGTCATCGAACTCCTTGTCAAGCAGAGCAACATCGTCCGCGAGCGGCGCAGGGGACATGATGATTATCCGGCATTGTGAGTCGCGCTCTCTGATAATTCCCGCCATACGCGATATCGCATCGGTAAGCATTTCTATCTTTGCGTGGTACGCGGACTTGCAGTCATTGGTGCCGAGCATTATTACAGTATAATCAAGAGTCTGATATGTGCGGAGCACTGAAGGCAGGACGGCAAGGCCGTTTAGTCCCGGGCGCCGTAAGTCTTCGAAGCAGGTCGTGCGGCCGCAGCGGCCTTCTTCGAAAACCAGGTAGTCATCACCCAGATCCTTTTGAAGGCGTGAGGTCCACCTGATGCTTTCCGGGTAACGGTCCGCGCTGGCAGGAATAAGACCGAACGTGTTTGAATCCCCGTAGCATAAAATCCTTTTTACGCTGCCTGCTGCTTTATTCATTTCTTTTCGCGAGCTGATCTGCTGCTGTGTAGATGTTTGACATAATTACATACCTCATAAATAGGTTAATGAAATTATGCGCAGATATTCCTATAGTGTCAATAGGAATATGTCGGGCACAAACAAGCGAAATTCTGATAAAATTCAAATACCCTATTGACATGGTGGGTTAGTAGGGTTATCATCTCACCATAAACCTTACGAAAGGAGGCCGACAGACATGAAGTATTATGACAGCAACAACCGTATGTGTATGCGAATGCTTTACTCCCGGGCAAATATAATGGCCGGAATCATGCCTTCGGTTTCCGATATGATTTCGCGATGTCGATAATACAATAAATGTATAAAAGCCATAGCCAGATGCCCGGGAGTAAATTTTGCCTCCGGGCATCTTTTTTTCAGGTAAACCATAACAAAATAAAACGTATCATTAAAGGAGAACATTAAAATGGCTAACTATAAATTCGAGACACTTCAGCTTCACGTAGGACAGGAGAATGCAGATCCGCAGACAGATTCACGGGCGGTACCGATTTATCAGACGACATCGTATGTATTCCACAATTCACAGCATGCGTCGGACAGATTCAATCTCGCGGACGCAGGAAACATATACGGAAGACTTACAAACTCAACACAGGACGTTCTTGAGAAGAGGGTAGCTGCCCTTGAAGGCGGAGCAGCGGCGCTTGCAGTCGCATCCGGAGCGGCGGCTGTCTCATACACGGTTGAGGCACTCGCGGCAAACGGCGGTCACATCGTAGCACAGAAGACAATCTACGGCGGATCTTTCAACCTTCTGGGACACACGCTCCCGCAGTACGGGATAAAAACAACATTTGTCAACGCGCATGACTTAAACGAGGTGGAGAATGCGATAAGACCTGACACAAGAGCTGTATATCTCGAGACGCTGGGCAATCCGAACAGCGACATTCCGGACATTGACGCGATTGCCGTGATCGCTCACAACCACGGTCTTCCGCTCGTAATCGACAATACCTTCGGAACGCCTTATCTTATCAGACCGATTGAACACGGAGCCGACATAGTAATACATTCGGCGACTAAGTTCTTGGGAGGTCACGGTACAACACTCGGAGGCATAATAGTTGATTCAGGCAAATTTGACTGGAAGGCATCAGGAAACTATCCGCAGATAGCGTCGGCAAACCCCAGTTATCACGGAATCTCATTCGCGGACGCGGCAGGTCCCGCAGCTTTTGTAACCTACATTCGCGCAATACTTCTTCGCGACACAGGCGCGACGCTCTCGCCGTTCAACGCATTCCTGCTTTTGCAGGGTATCGAGACTCTCTCGCTGAGACTTGAGCGTCATGTGGAGAATACGAAGAAGGTAGTGGAATTCCTTGCAAACCATCCTCAGGTTGAGAAGGTAAATCATCCTTCACTTCCGGATCATCCGGATCATGCGGTATATAAGAGATATTTTCCGAACGGCGGCGGATCAATCTTCACATTTGACATCAGGGGAGGAAAGGAAGAAGCATGGAAGTTCATTGACGCGCTCGAGATTTTCTCGCTGCTCGCTAATGTCGCTGATGTAAAGAGCCTCGTTATTCACCCTGCATCAACGACGCACTCACAGCTTTCCGAAGAGGAGCTTCTCGATCAGGGAATCAGGCCAAACACGATAAGACTTTCAATAGGCACAGAGCATATCGATGATATCATCGCGGATCTCGAAAAGGGATTCGCAGCAGCGAAGGGGTGATTCCGGTGAAGAACAGGATCAGAACCATTGCCATAAGCGGTGTGTTTGCGGCATTGGTATTCATTGGAACGGAACTTCGTATTCCTACAGCTATCGGATATATAAACCTGGGAGACGCGGTGATACTCATATCATCGTTTCTCATAGGACCGTTAGCGGCATTCCCGGCGGCGATAGGTTCTGCCCTGGGGGATCTGGTCGCCGGGTATCCGGTCTATATTTTTCCGACATTCATAATCAAAGGACTTATGGGTCTGACGGCCGGATTCGTTTTGAAATCAGACGGTGAAAAGAAAATAAACCTTATAAGAAGGATACTTGCAGGTCTGGCCGCGGAAATAATAATGGTTGCGGGATATTTCGGAGCGGAAGTGATTCTTTACGGAATATCGGCAGCGGCCGGCTCGGTCCCGTTCAATCTGGTTCAGGGCTTTGCGGCAATAGCTGTATCGCTTCCGCTGTCATACACTCTCTTGCCGCGACTAAAGAAATTAGCAGCAATCAAGTAAGAAATCAGGAGTATAAATATGAGCAGCAATTTTGAAACTGCCGTGATACACGGCGGCATATACGGAGACGCCCTTACGGGCGCGGTGAACACTCCGATCTATCAGACTTCGACATACGAGCAGCAGGGTTTGGGAGAGAACAGGGGCTGGGAATATTCCCGAACCGGGAACCCTACCCGCACTGCCCTCGAGGCGCTGATTGCAGAGCTCGAGGGAGGCCGCCACGGCTTTGCATTCGGCTCAGGGCTCGCGGCGATTACCACGGTACTGTCGCTTTTCGCGAAGGGAGACCGGATCCTGATCTCGAGCAACGTATACGGCGGGACGTATCGTGTCCTTGACAAAGTCTTCAGACATTTCGGGATTGAGTATCAGATTGCGGATACAACGGATCCGGATGCGGTGGAGAAGGTGTTCACGGAAGACGTGAAGGCGGTACTTATCGAGAGCCCTGCAAACCCGCTGCTTACCATTACTGACATAAGAAAGATATCTGAAATCGCACATGAACATGACGCTCTGTCAATCGTTGATAACACGTTTATGACACCGTATCTTCAGCAGCCGCTAAAGCTCGGTGCTGACATCGTGGTTCATTCGGCGACCAAGTATCTGGGAGGGCACAGCGACCTGGTTGCGGGACTCGCAGTGGTGAATGACGATGACCTCGCGGAGCGCATCGGCTTCCTGCAGAACGCAGAAGGCGGCATACCCGGTCCTTTCGATTCGTTTCTTCTCATCAGAGGCATAAAGACCCTCGCGGTACGCATGGACAGGCATGTCGGGAATGCGGAGAAGATTGCGGCGTTCCTCAGTGAAAACAAGGCGGTAAAGAACATCTATTATCCGGGACTTCCGGCCGCGCAGGGTTATGAGATCAACAAAGCCCAGGCTCGAAACGGCGGCGCTATGATGTCTTTCGAGCTTTATGAGGAGTACGACATCAGGACCTTCTTCAAATCTTTGAAACTTGTGGCGCTCGCGGAAAGCCTCGGGGGCGTGGAAAGCCTTGTGTGCCATCCCGCATCAATGACACACGCCTCCATCCCGTTCGAAGTAAGACAGAAGGTCGGGATAACAGAGGGGCTCATCCGACTCTCTCCCGGCATCGAAAATGCGGAGGACATCATAGACGACCTTCAGCAGGCAATAGAAAAAAGCGAGGCCAGGAAATGAGCTTATACAAATCAATGAAGGAACTGATTGGAAACACACCGTTGGTGGAGCTTTCCGAAGCAGAGAAGACGATGCCCGTTGGGCTACGGATATTTGCGAAACTCGAACTCTACAATCCCGCCGGAAGCGTCAAGGACAGGATTGGAGAATACATGATAGAAGACGCGGAAAGGAGAGGGCTGTTAAAGCCCGGATCGACAATAATAGAAGGCACTGCCGGCAATACAGGCTTAGGCATCGCGTTCGCTGCCATCGGGAAAGGCTATCACGTGATATTCGTGGTACCGACCAAATTCTCGGAGGAGAAGCAGACGCTGATGCGGGCTCTCGGAGCAGAGATAATCAATACTCCAAGAGAAAACGGGATGCTTGGAGCTGAGGCAAAGGCCGAAGAGCTCAAGGCACAGATACCGGGATCGATCTCGCTCCGGCAGTTCAAGAATCCCGCAAATCCCAAGGCTCACTATGAGACTACGGGACCTGAGATTTACAGAGACCTCGAAGGGAAGATCGACTACGTAGTGGCGGGTGCCGGATCGGGAGGAACCTATTCCGGGATACTGAAGTATCTCAAGGAGAAAGATCCGAATATCAAAGGCGTTCTCGCGGATCCGATCGGATCGACGATGGGCGGAGGCGAGCACGGTGATTACAACATTGAAGGCATCGGAAACGATTTCATAGCAGACACCATGGACATGAGACTGGTCGATCAGGTCATAAAGATTAACGATGCTGACGCATTCGAGGGTTCCAGATATCTTGCATCTCATGAGGGCATCATCGCGGGTTCTTCATCCGGAGCAGCATTCTCGGCGGCAAGGAAGCTCGCAGCGTCGGGTGCGATAGGAAACGTGGTCGTGGTCTTTCCGGACAGGGGAGACAGGTACTTCAGTAAGGGGCTGTTCAAATGAGCGAAGACATACTTTTCAAACTGACTCATGTTACCAAAGTTTTCGGTATCGGAGACAAGCAGGTCAAAGCGATAGATGACGTGAGCCTTGAGATAAGGAAAGGTGAGATTTTCGGAATCATCGGAATGAGCGGTGCCGGAAAATCCACTTTGGTGAGGACACTGAACGGGCTCGAGAAGGTGAGCGGAGGAACAGTCTTTTTCGAAGGGCAGAGCCTGAATGAAATGAAAGGAAGGGAGATTCGGAAGGCGAGACAGTCCATGGGAATGATATTCCAGGGATTCAATCTCATGAAGCAGAAGGATGCCCTGAGAAACGTCGAGCTCCCGATGAAGATTTCCGGAATAGGAAAGAAGGAAAGAAGACAGAGGGCTCTCGAGATGATCAGGACCGTCGGCCTCGAAGAGAAGGTGAAAGCATATCCTTCAGAGCTGTCGGGCGGACAGAAGCAGAGGCTCGCGATAGCAAGGGCGCTTACCATGAGACCCAAGGTGCTGCTCTGCGACGAAGCTACTTCCGCGCTGGATCCGAAAATAACTCTCGAGATACTGAATCTTCTGCAGGATATCAACATCCGTACCGGGATCACGATAATAATCATCACACACGAGATGGATGTCATCGAGAAGATCTGCAGCAGGGTAGCGATAATCGACAACGGAAAGCTCAGTGAGACCGGCGAGGTGACACAGATTTTTACAAACCCTCAAAGCCTCGCGACAAAGCGTCTGGTCTTTCCTTCAAAGGAAACGGAAATGCCGTTCGACATGACGGACAGGCGGTGTTTACGCATAGTGTTCGACGGGCACTCGGCGAGAGAGACGATAATCTGCAATCTCGTGGAAGAAACCGGAGAGAAGATTAACATTCTTGCCGCAAACACAAAAAGCGTGGCAGGACAGGGATTCGGTCAGATGATAATCGAACTGCCGGACAGGAAAGAAGGCGGAGAAAAGGTTCTTGAATACTTCAGGAAACACGGAGTACACGCCGAGGAAATCGGAGAGGAGGAGTGACATGGTTCAGATAATCATAAAAGGGTTCGTTGAAACTCTTGAGATGACCCTGATATCCGTATTAGCGGCATACGTTATAGGAATGCCGTTCGGAATCCTCCTGGCAGTAACCGGCAGGGGAGGAATAGCGGAGAACAGGGCGGTCTCGTTCATCATAGGAACAATCATGAACATTGCGAGATCGATTCCGTTCCTGATACTTCTTGTCCTGCTGATTCCTTTCACGAGACTCGCAGTCGGAACATCGCTCGGAACAGAGGCGACAATCGTGCCGCTTACGGTGGGAACCATTCCTATCGTGGCGAGGATGGTGGAACAGTCGCTTCATGAAGTCGATCCCGGAGTGATTGAAGCAGCCAAATCAATGGGTGCAGGCAATTTCCGGATAATCTGGGATGTAATCATCCCTGAAGCGGGGCCTTCACTTCTCAGAGGGACATCAATCAATACGGCAACGGTTCTCGGATATTCCGCGATGGCAGGATTTGTCGGAGGCGGAGGACTCGGGGACATAGCAATCCAGTATGGATACTACAGGTATGAGACTGATATCCTGCTGCTGACTGTAGCGATACTTATACTTATCGTTCAGCTGATACAGGGCATCGGAGATCATACGGCAATCAAAATTACACATTAAAAGGAGAAACACATTATGAAAAGGTCAATTAAGAAAATTATTTACACAGCTCTTGCGGGCGTAATCGCATTAAACATTCTTGGAGGCTGTGCGAACACATCAGCAAATGAGTCGGTTACTGCCGCATCGGATACAACGTCAGTGGAACAGACATCAGATACAACGTCAGAGGAACAGACGACGATCAGAATCGGCGCGAGCCTGACTCCGCATGCCGAGATCCTTGAGCAGGCGGCGCCGATTCTTGCAGAGCAGGGTATAACTCTTGATATCGTGGCGATCGAAGATTCTGTCACGCCAAATGTCGGCGTCGCGGACGGCTCGCTTGATGCGAACTATTTCCAGCACCAGCCGTATCTTGATCAGTATAACGAGGAGAACGGAACTGATATCGTCTCGGCAGGAGCGATTCATTACGAACCGTTTGGAATCTATGCAGGCAAGACAAATTCTCTGGAAGATCTTCCAGACGGAGCAATCGTAGCAGTTCCAAATAACGTTACCAATGAAGCCAGAGCGCTCCTGCTCCTTCAGCAGGAAGGCCTGATTACCCTTGCAGACGGCGTCGGTATTAATGCGACAGTAAACGACATTGCATCGAATCCGAAGAATATACAGATTGAGGAAATAGCGCCTGAGCAGCTGGTAAGATCGCTTCCTGATGTTGATATAGCGATAATCAACGGCAACTATGCGATCGAAGGCGGCCTCAAGGTGGCAGACGCTCTCGCAGTTGAAGCAAATGACGGACTTGCAGCGCAGACATACGGGAATATTATCGCAGTCAGAGCGGAAGATGCAGACAATCCGGCGATCAAGAAGCTTGTCGAAGTCCTTCAGAGTCCTGAGATCAGCGAATATATCAACGAGACGTACGGCGGCGCTGTAGTACCTCTTAACTGATAAACAAAACTAAATAAATTAAATACAAGGAGAAGAAAAAATGGCACGAGTAAAATTTGTCAAGAGAGAAGAACTCAGCGGAGAGGCCCTCAAGGCATGGGATTCACAGGAAGCAAACAACAACCTTACGAATATGAAGAAGGCCCTGCTTCAGGATTACGCGACCTATGACGCATTCATGGGATGGTACACATCATGGGCAAGGCTTGTCGAGGTTATCGGCGAAAAGGATGCGACACTTTATTCACACGCGATCTCGACAACCAACAGCTGCCAGCTGTGCTCGCTCTTCTTCATAAGCGACGTGAAGGCATTGGGGCTTGATCCCGCAAATCTTCAGTATGATGAGAAGGAGAAGCTCCTTACAGATCTCGGAAGACAGATCGTAAAGGATCCTACGAAGGTTTCAGACGAGACGTTCGATCAGCTCCACAAGTATTTCACTGATTCCGAGATCGTCGCGATTGTTGGATATGCGGGACAGATGATAGCTACAAACAATTTTAACTCGGTCCTCAAGATTGACGTCGACAAGAGGCTTATTCCGATTATCAACGATTTCAAGCCCGCTGCCTGGCGTGAAAACATCAAGTAATACATCAGTTGTTTTTCGTTTGCGGGAAGGATGGTTCCATTAGCTGTCCTTCCTGCTGTTTTGATCCGGAGGAATAATCATGGAAAATTTTAACTATCAGAATCCAGCGAGAATCGCGTTCGGCAGGAATGTCGAAGAGAATCTCGAAAAGCTTCTCAGAGAAGAAGACATACACGCGCTGCTTCTTGTTTACAGCGGCGATTTCATTAAAGCCCTGGGGATTTACGATATTGTGAAACGCGTGAGTGCCAGGCTTGATATTGCCTTTTACGAGGATGGGAATGTAGTCCCGAATCCCGAGATATCGCTGGTGAGGAAGCTTTCCGAACTTGGAAAGCGGAAAGGGATAGAATTCATCCTTGCTGTCGGAGGCGGAAGCTCAGTTGATACCGCAAAGGCGACAGCACTCGGGATACCGTATGAAGGTGATGTCTGGGACTTTTTCGATAAGGGTGCGGTGCCTGCCAAAGTGCTTCCCGTCGGCGTCATAACGACGCTTCCGTCAAGCGGTTCCGAGACATCAAACGCGGCGATACTGTCCAATTGCAAATCCAAGCTCGGATTTGAGGATGACCGCATAATTCCTCATTTCGCGATAATGAATCCGGAGTATACGCTGGGCCTTCCGAGACACCAGACTTCAGCTGGGATAGCGGACATACTGTCTCATCTGCTTGAAAGATATTTTACGAATGTCACGCATGTCGACGTCACCGATTATCTGATCGAAGGCGCTGTCAGGGCTTTGCTGGCGGACGGTGCGAAGGTGAACGCAGATCCTTCGGATTATGATTCGCGCGCGGAGATCCAGTGGCTCGCGTCAATCGCCCACAACAATCTTCTTGATACGGGCAGGATCGGCGACTGGGCATCTCACAGGATAGAGCATGAGCTGTCAGCGCAGTACGGGATAACTCACGGTGAGGGAATGGCGATAGTCACTCTTGCGTGGCTGAAATACATGGCGGACCAAAGACCGTTCAAGCCGGCGCAGCTTGCGGTACGGGTATTCGGCGCCGATCCGTATGTGATGACTGACCGGGAACAGGTCCTGTACCTTAGAAGCCGCCTTGAGTTGTTTTTCAAATCGCTTGGTCTTGTCACGACTCTGAGGGAGCTTGGAATTGACGATTCGAGATTTGACGATATGGCGAAGAGTGCGACAAAAAACGGAACATCGCCCGTAGGGCATTATGTTCCGGTTGATGCTCAAGTGTTTAAGGATATTCTTAAGCTGGCGCTTTGAATCAGGATTACTTATCCGTTTTTTTCTTTCCGGCGGCTTTGCTGCCGGATTCTTTCTTTGCCGAGGCCGTTTTTTCCATGAGATCCGCGATAGAGATTCCATCGAGGTAACTGCTGATCATGTCGTCTAACCTGGTCCACATCGCAATAGTCGAGCATTCGTTTCTGCGCGGGCATTTCTCGGCGCCTTCGGAGAGGCAGGATACGGGCGCGATATCGCCCTCGGTAGCGCGAAGAATCTCACCGACAGAATATTTCGAAGGCGCTTTGGCGAGCCTGTATCCGCCGCCTTTGCCCCTGTGGCCTATCAGGAGCTTGTCAGTCACGAGAAGCTTTACGATTGCTTCAAGATACTTCTCTGAAATCTCCTGTCTGTCTGCTATGTCCTTGAGCGGGATGAATTCATTCTCGCCGCCGTTTTCCGCCATGTCTGCAAGTACGCGAAGCGCGTAGCGTCCTTTTGTCGATGCGATCATGTCATGCCTCCCGGATTAATCAACCTACTTACCTATAATAAAACAAGGTGCGTAGAATTCAAGCGGTTCCCGTTATGGTTCCTGCGCCTACAACATTGTCTCCGTCGTAGAGGACGACGGCCTGTCCCTTCGTTACCGCGCGCTGCGTCTCGTCGAAAACAACTTTAATCTCGTCATCGCCCGTCCTTGATACTGTTGCCCACTGCTCTCTGTGACGGTATCGTATCCTGGCCTTGACCCTTATAGGAGAAGTAATATCCGGCACAGCGATGAAGTTTAACCGGCAAGCTGTCAAAGAAACACTGCCGGCGTCTGAGTCGTGCGTGAGGACGACGATGTTTTCTTCCGGTATTATCCTGCTTACGTAATATGGTCTGTCAGAATAAATCCCCAGACCCTTTCTCTGCCCGATTGTGTAATTAATGATCCCGCCGTGCCTGCCAAGAATCCTGCCGTCTTCATCGACGAATTCACCCGGCGTTGTTCCGGCCTCTGCATGCTTTCTGATGAATTCAGCATAGTTTCCGTCCGGTATGAAGCAGATGTCCTGACTGTCGTGTTTAGAAGCGTTGACGAATGCGTTTTCGTGTGCGATTTTCCGGACTTCGGTCTTGGTGAGGTTTCCAAGAGGGAATCTCGTGTGCGCGAGCTGTTCCTGCGTCATGAAAGCAAGGACATAGGATTGATCTTTGCCGTCATCTGCTGCTTTCTTAAGCAGATATCTTCCGGTTTCCGCGTCACGTTCGATTCGTGCGTAGTGGCCGGTCGCCATCGTGTCCGCGCCAAGTTCTTTTGCCCTGTTTAAAAAGCGCCCGTACTTGATATAACGGTTGCAGTCTATGCAGGGATTCGGAGTGACCCCGTTCTCATAGCAGGAGATGAATCTTGATATTACTTCTTTCCTGAAGTCATCCTTAAAGTTGAATACATAGAATGGTATTCCCAGCCTGCCGCATACCTGTCTTGCGTCCTGCGCATCATCCAGAGAGCAGCAGGTTCGCGACAAGATTCCGGCTGCCTCATTGCTATAAAGACGCATGTTTGCTCCCATGCAGTCATATCCCTGTTTTTTTAATATCAGAGCGGCAACGCTGCTGTCAACGCCGCCGCTCATTGCAATCAGTATTTTGTTTCCCAAGCGTTACTTACCGCCCATCTCATAAAACTCTTTCGTCTCGTTGATGTCGTTGACCGGCGGCTTCAGACCTTCAATTTTGATGTTGTTCTTCTGCGCGTAATCCCAGAGCGCAGCGTGTATGGCCTGTTCAGCAAGGAGTGAGCAGTGGATCTTTACCGGAGGAAGTCCGTCGAGAGCTTCCATAACTGCCTTGTTGGTTACTTCGAGAGCTTCCTGTACGGTCTTTCCGCGAACGAGCTCGGTCGCCATGCTGCTTGTCGCGATCGCCGCGCCGCACCCGAAAGTCTTGAACCTGGCATCCCTGATGACGCCTTTGTCATCGATGTCGAGATACATTCTCATGATGTCGCCGCAGACCGCGTTTCCCACGGTTCCGACGCCTGCCGGATTCTCAATCTCACCGACGTTCCTCGGATTTTTGAAATGGTCCATTACCTTTTCCGAATATTCTGTTACCTGGCTCATGATGCTGCCTCCTGTTTTCTGATGAAGTCCTCGTAAAGCGGGGACATCTCGCGAAGTCTCGTGATTATCTTCTTTAGGCTGTCAACTGTATAATCAATGTCTTCCTTTGTTGTCTCGTCGGAGAGTGTCAGTCTCAGCGAACCGTGTGCAATCTCGTGAGGGCGGCCTATCGCGAGAAGCACGTGTGAGGGGTCGAGCGATCCTGAAGTACAGGCGGATCCGCTGGATGCGCAGATGCCGTTTTCGTCAAGAAGGATCAGAAGCGATTCACCCTCGATGAATCTGAAGCAGAAACTGACATTGTTAGGAAGCCGCTGCCTGCGGTCTCCGTTCAACAGAACGTATGGAATCTCCTTCTCAATCCTGTCTATCAGACGGTCGCGGAGCCCGATCTCGTAATCTGCTCTGTCAGCGAGTCCGGCGCCTGCAATCTCAGTGGCTTTCGCGAGTCCTATGATACCCGGGACATTTGTGGTTCCGCCGCGCAGACCTCTCTCCTGTGAGCCGCCGTGAATGAGCGGCTCGATCCTGATTCCGCTTCTGATGTAGAGGAATCCGATTCCCTTCGGACCGTTTATCTTGTGACCGCTGACGCTCAGCAGATCGATATTCATATCGTTCACGTCAATCTTTACATGCCCATACGCCTGAACCGCATCGGTATGGAAAAGGACTCCGTGCTCGTGGGCGATCCTGCCGATTTCCTTAACGGGTTCTATCGTCCCGATCTCGTTGTTCGCGAACATTATCGAGATGAGGATGGTGTCCGGACGGATTGCCTTTTCGAGCCGGTCAAGACTGATGAAACCGTTGCTGTCGACGTCGAGATATGTGATGTCATACCCGATTTTCTCGAGAAATTCACACGTGTGAAGTACCGCATGATGCTCGATTTTGCTTGTAATAATGTGTCTTCCCCTGTCTCTCAGCGAAAAAGCGAGTCCTTTCAGCGCCCAGTTGTCCGACTCGCTTCCGCCGCCGGTAAAGAAGATCTCCTTCGGTCCGGCACCGATGAAGTCAGCGATGACCCGGCGGGCTTCATCGACTTTGCAGTTGATGTTTCCGGAGAACGTGTAAGCGCTTGCCGGGTTGCCGAAAAGTTCTTCAGAATAGGGTGACATCGCCGCGGAGATGTCCGGTAGAACCCTTGTCGTTGCTGCGTTGTCAAGATATATCAGTTTATTCATAATATGAATGACACTCCTTTAATTACATACTTAGCAAGTAGGATTATAGGAGCATAAACATATCATGTCAATAGGAAAATAGCGGGCGATGATTATATGATCGCAAACCCGTACAGAGAGCTCGCGGCGGAACGGGCTCAGAAATTATCCGATTTTGGCAGTCTGAATCTACAGGTTGACTTCTCCCCAGCGTTTAAGCTCAAGAAGTATGGGAATCAGGGTAGCTGCCTTGTCGGTGAGTCTGTATTCGACTCTCAGCGGCATCTCGTTGTATTGTGTGCGGGACACGAGACCGTCCGCTTCCATCTCGCGAAGGGATGAGGACAGCATAGTGTTGGTGATTCCGGTGATTGAGCGACGCATCTCACCGAATCTTCCTACTTCCTGATCGTCTATATAGCAGAGAATCAGGATTTTCCACTTGCCGCCGACGACATTGAGGATTTTTTTGAGCCCGCAGGCGTCGCCGGCGGAATTTGAACAGAGCTTTTCCATACAGGTCAGTTTCTCCTTACCAGATGTGTTTATTCTGCGTACTTGATAAGTAAAATATACCACATATAATGAGCTCATAAGGATAAATCGTCAACGCAACGAAAAGGAGGCGGCAATTATGGCAGAGATAACTCTTACAAGTGAGAACTTCAGACAGGAAGTATATGAGTCGGACAAACCGGTACTCATTGATTTCTGGGCGACCTGGTGTGGTCCGTGCAGAATGCTCGGTCCGGTCATCGAGGAAATCGCAGAAGACTTTGACGGCGTCGTCAAGGTAGGCAAGGTCAACGTGGATGAGCAGCCCGAACTCGCCGGGAGATTCGGCGTAGAGAGTATTCCGACTCTCGTCTACATCAAGGACGGAGAAATAATCTCCCAGTCCGCGGGTTTTCGTCCGAAGGCACAGATTGAAGCAATGCTTCGAAGCTGAAGACAGGAAATGAGAACCGGTTTGGCGGCGGCACGCATCCGTGCCGCCGTTTTTATGTCCGAAAGTGCCCAAAGTCACAATTTCTGTGCTACAATCAAAAATTGTCTGCGCAGCGGTTCTGCGCATAAAGCTCCGGAGGAGGATTTTATAATGGAAAAAGAAGAGTACCTGCAGGTTTATCGTCATTCGCTCGCACATATTCTGGCGAAGGCGGTAATTGAGATTTATGGAGACGAGACGCAGTATGCCATCGGACCTCAGATTGAGGACGGATGCTACTATGATTTCGTTCTGCCCAGAACGGTAACAGAGGATGATTTCAAGACAATCGAAGACAAGATGCATGAGATTATCAAGAGAAGAGAGGATTTTGTCCGAAAGGAAGTATCGAGAGATGAAGCTCTCACAGTCTTCAAGGATCAGAAATTCAAGTCAGAACTTATTCACGATCTGCCTCAGAATGAGATAATCACGCTTTATTATACAGGCAGTGACTATGTAGACCTTTGCAGAGGTCCTCACGTTGCCAACTCTCAGGAACTCATGGGTGCCGCATTTGCAATCAAGAATGTATCGGGCGCTTATTGGCGCGGAGATGAGAAGAGAGATCAGCTCCAGAGAATATATCTTTTCGCGTATCCTACAAAGGATGAGCTTAAGGCTCATCTCGCATGGCTCAAAGAAGCGCAGGAAAGAGATCACAAGAAGATCGGCACGCAGCTTGACCTGTTTATGTTCAGGGAGACGGCGCCGGGCATGGCATACTGGCTTCCGCGCGGCTGGATTATGTATCAGCAGCTGGTTAAATACTCGAGAGAGCTTCAGGAGAAGCACGGATATACCGAGATATCGGCACCGCTTATCAACAACAAGAAGCTCTGGCTGATATCCGGACACTGGGCGCATTATGTCAACAATATGTTCCTTGTTCCGGGCGTTACCAAGGGAACGGAGGCTACTGACAAGGTAGAGTCGGATGACTGCTGCTGCAATTATTCAATCGAGACAGAGGATACCATGGCTGCAAAGCCGATGAACTGCCCGAATGCCATGACTGCTTACAAGCGCACGATGCACTCGTACAAGGAGCTTCCTATCCGCTACAGCGAATATGACGTATTGCACCGCAAGGAGAAATCCGGACAGATGAACGGTCTGTTCAGAGTTCAGGAATTCCGTCAGGACGATGATCACACCTTCGTCACGCCGGATCAGATAAAGGACGAGATCAAGGACGTAATTGCAATTGCGGATGAGATTTACAAGACCTTCGGAGTTACATACCGCGCGGAGTTCTCGACAAGACCTGAAGATTTCATGGGCGATATCGAGTCATGGAACTCTGCCGAGGCTTCTCTCAAGGCTATACTCGACGAGAAATACGGCGAGGGTAATTATGAAGTCAATGAAGGTGACGGCGCCTTCTATGGTCCGAAGATTGACCTTCAGATCAAGGACGCCCTCGGAAGAGAGTGGCAGTGCGGAACCGTGCAGCTTGACTTCCAGCTTCCTCATAATTTCGACCTCAACTTCACTGACAGTGACGGCGTACAGAAGATGCCGATCGTCATTCACAGGGCGATATTCGGATCGTTTGAGCGTTTCATCGGTATTATCACCGAGCACTTCAAGGGCGCGTTCCCGTTCTGGCTCAATCCTTATCAGGTCGCAGTGGTTCCGATTCGTCCGGAGCACAACGCATATGCGCAGAAGGTGCAGGCAATGCTTACCGATGCAGGAATTCGCGCGGAGGCTGACTACACTGACGTGAATATGCGCGACAAGATTAAAAAGTTCAAGCAGATGAAGGATCCTTATATCGTCGTAGTCGGCGACAAGGAGTCTGAAGAGAATACCGTATCTGTCAACGTCAGAGGTTCAAACAAACAGCTTGCCGGCGTATCTGTCGAAAAGTTTGTTGCACTCTGTTCCTCTCTTAACCGGGAGCGTACACTGGAGCTTCCCCAGGAAATCTGACAGGTGCCGCGACATAATTTATAAGACACAGAAAGCACCGGCAGCCCGGTGCTTTTTTTTAATTGGATATCTCTATCATAAGCATTTGAAATATCTGACTTTGAGATCATATAATAAACAAGAAACCGTGATATTTCGCGTAAAAAAATCAAAAAGCGTCGAGATTTCGGGACGAAAACAGACAAAAATTGGCAAAATACACGCCACGGGGGCGCAGGGAACACAAAATTTCAGTAAAACGTATAGAAAAATGAACCTTTATTTACCTCTCAAATCTTGTTATTATTCGTAATTGCTATAACAAGGGGGTTAAGCTTATGTACAAACAGGAAGGTTCCAAAGTCGCCATTATCGGCGCAGGCGCAGTAGGCTCAACTACTGCTTTCGCGATTGCAATGCAGCAGCTCTGCTCAGAGTTAGTGCTCATTGACGTCAACAAGGAAAAAGCGATGGGCGAGGCTCTTGATATCAGCCATGGTCTTCCTTTCTTGGGTGACATGTACATCCATGCAGGCGATTACACCGATATTAAGGATTGCGATACAATCATCGTTACAGCCGGGATCCCGAGAAAACCGGGTGAGACAAGACTTGATCTCGCAAAGAAAAATGTAACTCTTGCTCACAGAATTACAGACAGCATCATGGAATACTACAACAAGGGTGTAATTCTCGTTGTATCAAATCCCTGCGACCTCGTAACCTACAAGATTACAGAGTGGTCCGGACTTCCTTCAAACAAAATCATCGGTTCAGGTACAAATCTTGATACCGCACGTTTCAGAGTTCTTATTTCAAGAGAGCTCGGCGTTGATGTAAGAAACGTTCACGGTTATATAATGGGCGAGCACGGAGAGACACAGTTCCCTCTTTGGAGCCATACTCACGTTGCAGGTACACCTGTTGATGAGTATGCGGCCGCTGTAGGAATTCCTTTCGGCGACGACGTCAAGGCGGAGATCGCCGCAAAGACAAAGTCTTCGGGCGCGGAGATCATCAAGCTTAAAGGCGCTACATTCAATGGTATCGCAGTAAGCGCGGCAACCCTTCTGAGCAGCATCCTGAACGACGAGCACACTGTCCGTACAGTAGCAACCAAGCTTAACGGTGAGTACGGAATCAGCGGTGTAACGCTCAACGTGCCGGCACTTATCGGTGTTAACGGCGTAGATAAGATTATCGACATGAAGCTTACAGATGAAGAGCTCAAGCTCCTCAAGGCTTCAGAAGCGAATATCCGCGAAGCTATCGCTTCTGTAGAGGGTATGTAATCCTTAATTTTCAATAAAACTTATAAGAACCGGCAGAGTGCATCCGCGCACTGCCGGTTTTTAATTGGTCTCGGCGGGCATGGGAAAACGCGAAAACTGGTGTTACACGCAGAAATGGTTCTCACAGAGGCGGTGTAATATTATTATTAATTTTCGTTTGCGCAGATTGAGTTTTCGCAAAGATACAATAAAATGGTTACAAGGATAACTGCAGCAGGAGAACAGAATATGATAAAGAAAATCAGCATAAAGTTATTAAGTGTAATTGTGGCGCTGTGCGCGGTTCTTTCTGTCTGGATTGCGCCGGCTTCCCGAGTCTCTGCCGACAGCGGTATATCGCTTACGGGCAGCGCACATGTTCAGAATATTGGAGACACCGCCGGCAGCTATGACGGAACGGTGCTTTCTTTGGGAACCGAAGGTCAGTCGCTGAGAATGGAAGCAATTACGCTTGCTTTTACGAACGACACCGGAATAAGCGGTTCAATAAGGTATCGAGTGCATGTTCAGAATATCGGATGGATGGACTGGGCGGCATCCGGCCAGTCTGCGGGAACATCCGGGCAGTCGCTGAGACTTGAAGGAATTGAGATTGAACTTACCGGTGACATCGCCAACTACTATACAGTAGAGTATATGACGCATATTCAGAACTATGGCGATGCGCAGGGCTGGGTGAGCAACGGAGCTCTTGCCGGCACCACCGGGGAATCTCTCAGACTTGAAGAACTGAAGGTAAAGATTGTACCATTGGATACTTCGTCTGTGATGGGCGTGTCTTACAGGGTTCATCGTCAGGATTACGGATGGGAGACATCATGGGCTTCAGATGGTTCCGTGTCGGGCACAACAGGTCAGGGCAAGAGGCTTGAAGCAATATCGATAAATCTTACCGGCAGCAGCTGCAACGGCGGAATTGAGTATATGACGCACGTTCAGGACTACGGATGGGAGAGTGCCTATTCGGTTAACGGAGAGATGAGCGGTACCCAGGGTCAGGGCAAGAGACTCGAAGCAATAAGGATATCGCTCACGGGGGACATAGCGAATCATTACGATGTCTATTACCGCGTACATGCTCAGGACTACGGCTGGCTCGGATGGGCGAAGGACGGCGAAGATGCCGGTACTTCGGGACTGTCGAAAAGACTTGAAGCCATACAGATTGTCCTTGTTGTAAAGAATGCTGCGGCGCCTTCTGCGGTTGCGGGTATTACAAGTGTTACAGATATCGCGTCTGTAACCGGTTCATCGGTATCAACCAATTCCGCGCAGACTGTCAGCACAGAGAGTACGGCGGATTTCTATCCGTATCGCAGCATGCTGTCGTCAACATACAAGGCTCTCTATGATGAGGCCTATGCGGCGCTTAAGAACGGCAATACGACAGTTACGCCTTCAGTCAAGGTTAAATACAGCTCGAACGTGACTGAAGCCATCTATGCCGTATATCTCGATCATCCCGAGCTTGTCTGGATTACCGGTTCCTCGACTATATCAACCCGCAATGACTATGTCACAAAGATTGTTTTCGCGACTTATGACATAAGTGATACTACGGCGGAAAGAGAGCTGATGGTGTCAAGATTCAATGCTGCGGCGCAGAAGATAATCGACAAGGCAATGACATATAACACTGTTATACAGCGTGAAGTGTACGTACATAATGCCATTTGTGAGGCTGCGACTTATTCCGACAGCGATTATTCACAGAGTGCGTACAGCGCGCTTGTTATGGGCAAGTCGGTGTGCGCGGGATACTCAAGGGCATTCCAGTATATAATGCAGCAGTGCGGAGTTGCCTGCTACTATGTGAGAGGCACGGCATTCTCGGGATATACAAGCGGCAACCATGCATGGAATATCATAAGTATCGGAAGCAGTTACTACAATGTTGATGTTTCATGGGATGATACATACTTTGATTATTACGGGCACTATTGCTATGACTACTTCAATCTGTCCGATGCGTCGGCAGGTCTGTCCAGAACCAGAAACAAGGCGAGTATGGCGCTTCCGGCGTGCACGGACAAGTCTCTTGAGGGAATAACCTATTGATTTACTGCAATGTAGTATAATAGCCGTTGTAACCGGATCGTACATAATACCCCGGGGATCGCGAGGATATATGAATGAATCATTTTAAGAATTTGGTAAGCGTTATCTGCGCCGCCGCCATACTGGCAACAGCGTGCTTCACATATGGCAGCCGCAGGGTCAGTGCGGATACCGTCTCATACAGTCTTGACGGAGTAGCGCATGTGCAGGACATAGGAGATGCGAACGGTTCGTTTGACAGCGGAGTTCTGACACTTGGGACTGAAGGTCAGAGCAAAAGACTCGAAGCTGTCACGGTTAATTTCACAAACAACACCGGTTTTGAAGGCACTCTTCAATACCGTGTCCATGTTCAGAACATCGGATGGATGGACTGGCACAACGCCGGTGAGGCGGCAGGCACACAGGGTCAGTCCCTGAGGCTCGAAGGTATCGAGATGAGGCTTACCGGCGAGCTTGCAAACCATTATTCCGTAATGTACGCAACACACATTCAGGATTACGGCGATGCGCAGGGATGGGTGAGCAACGGAGCGCTTGCCGGTACCACAGGTGAATCAAAGAGGCTCGAGGAGCTTAAGGTCAAACTGACAGCGCTTGACAGCGCAAATACAACGTCAGTGTCTTACCGCGTTCACAGACAGGATTACGGATGGGAGACTTCATGGGCAGCAGACGGTGCCGTCTCCGGTACGACCGGTCAGGCGAAGCGGCTTGAAGCTATCTCGATCAGCCTGAACAGTGCGCAGTATACAGGCGGCATAGAGTACAGAACTCATATTCAGGATATCGGCTGGGAGGACAGCTGGTCGTCGAACGGCGAGATGTCCGGGACACAGGGTCAGGCGAAGCGGCTTGAGACCATACAGATAAGGCTCACCGGCGATATTGCCAATTATTATGATGTCTATTACAGAGTGCACGCCCAGAATCTCGGATGGATGGGATGGGCATGCGACGGAGCTTCTTCCGGGACGACAGGGAGTTCGTCAAGACTTGAGGCGATACAGATTGTACTTGTTCTCAAAGGCGCGGCGGCTCCGGGAGCTGTTGCAGGTGTAATTACCGATTATGCTGATGCTTACAGCGACAGAAGAACCGACAGAGTTTATTTTGACGACTTCATCAAGAACTATAAGAGAGCTGATACGCTGGTCGGTATCGACGTATCCAAGTGGCAGGGTACTATTGATTTCCAGGCGGTCAGGAATGCCGGAGCGGAATTTGTAATTATCCGCGCCTATAAGTGCGAGTATCACAAGAACAGCAGAGGCACTTACGTGTTTGACAGCTATGTAGATCCGTATTTCCTCCAGAATATCAGGAACGCCAAGGCGGCAGGGCTTGCAATAGGTGTGTATTACGGCGCCGCGGACAACTCGGAAGCCATGGTCCGCGACCATGCGAGAACAATCGCGCAGCTCCTTAACAGCACGGGAATCACGCTTGACATCCCGGTTGCGTATGACTGGGAGCAGTGGCAATACATGTCTCAGCTCGGTCTTAATTACACTTCCGTCAATGCCCTTTGGAGAGCTTTTGCCGACGAGATGTCCAAGAACGGATATCCTACAATTCTGTATTCGAGTAAGTGGTATCTTGAGAACGTCTGGGATTATTCCGGCCATGATGTGTGGCTTGCCAACTATGTTACGCGCACGGATTACAAGGGACCGTATTTCATGTGGCAGGCTACGAGCAAGGGCGTGATACCAGGAATTATCACCGATACTGCAGGTTATCAGACTGTTGATTTTGATGTCTACTACCAGAACGGGGTTAACAAGTAATGGCTTGCGGGAGCCGCAAGGCCACAGGTCCGGTCAGCGGTGAAGAGAGAAACGGCGTGATGATGCAGTTCTTTGAGTGGTATCTGCCGTGCGACCACAGTTTATGGAACAGACTTAGTTCCGGCGAGGCAGATAACCTCGCGGCTGCCGGGGTCACTGCCCTGTGGCTGCCGCCGGCTACAAAAGGAGCGTTCGGAGATCAGGGTACCGGGTATGCGGTTTACGATCTGTATGATCTGGGCGAGTTCGATCAGAAGGGATCGATACCCACCAAATATGGTACCAAAGATGAGTATATCCGGGCGGTGCAAGCCTGCCATGCCGCGGGAATCAAAGTTTATGCCGATGTTGTACTCAATCACAAGATTGGCGCTGACGGAAGCGAGGATATTGACTGCGTAGAGTATTCGAACAGCAATCGCACGTTGCCTGTATCCGGCGAAGAGAACATCAAGGCGTGGACAGTGTTTGATTTCAAGGGACGCGCCGGCAAATACTCTGATTTTGTCTGGAACAGCGGATGTTTTGACGGAGTCGACTGGGATGAGCGCCACAGAAAGAACGCCATCTATCTGATTAAGGGTCATTCCTGGCAGCAGGAAGTGGATGAGTCGGAGAACGGGAACTATGACTATCTGATGGGTGCGGATATTGATTTTGACAGACCGTATGTCGTTGAAGAGCTTACGCGCTGGGGTGAGTGGTATATGAAGACAACCGGCGTCGACGGAGTGAGACTCGACGCGGTGAAGCATATAAAAGCCGAATTCTACAGGAACTGGCTGCCGAAGATGAGAAGCATTATCGGTGCAGACGCGTTTGCTGTCGGTGAGTACTGGCACAAAGATGTGAGAGCGCTTGAGAACTATCTTGCGGAAGTTGAAGGAGAAATGAGTCTGTTTGATGTACCGCTCCATTTCAACTTTTTCGCGGCATCTCAGGACGGTGCCGGGTATGACCTGCGTCGGATTTTCGACGGTTCGCTGACTGCTGAGAATCCGGTTCACAGTGTAACGTTTGTCGACAATCACGATACTCAGAAGGGACAGGCTCTGGAATCCTGCGTCGGAATGTGGTTCAAACCGCATGCTTATGCGATGACATTGCTGCGTGAGGCCGGATACCCTTGTGTATTTTACGGCGATTACTACGGAATACCGCATGACAATCAGCCGCCGATGAAGGCGGTTCTCGACATTCTTCTTTCGGTCAGAAGAGATTACGCCTACGGACTTCAGACGGACTATCCGGATAACGCGCACGGAATAGGCTGGACACGCGCGCAGTCAGGACTTGCGGTTGTTCTGTCTTCAAAGTATGATCAGGCCATAAGAATGAATGTCGGCGTACAGAGAGCGGGGAAGGTCTATGCGGATGTTCTCGGCAATCGGACGGAAGAGATTGTGATTGATAAGGACGGATGGGGCAGTTTCACGGCAAAAGACGGATATGTTAGTGTCTGGCTGCCGAGATAGAGGAACGGGGTATATGGATGAGAATTTATTATATTGATTATGAGAACGTTAAAGGCGCCGGAACTGAGGGAATAGACGGTCTGTCTGTAGATGACAGAGTCAAGATTTTTGCGAAGGGCAAATCCGACGCTATGAAGTTCGACGATATCAAGCTGATTATGACTTCGAAGGCAAAGGTTGTAATTGACGATGTTGTAACCGGAACAAAGAACGCGTTGGATTTTCAGCTGCTGGCGGATCTGCTGGTGGATGTTTTCGATAACCGCAAGGCCAACGTCAGCGCGCGCTACTGCATCATAAGCAAAGACAAGGGCTACGATCCCGCAATATTGCAGATGAAGAAGCGCGGTATCGACTGTGTCACGCGCGCCGAGTCAATCGGGGCAGATACAGGATCGGCCGCAGTCAGACCTCAGATTCAAAAGACCGGGAATCCGGATGCTCAGGCAGGCAAAGTCCGCACGGCAAAAGGTTCCGTACAGAAGAATGCCGGAGGCAGTGCAGCCTCAGTTTCCGCGGTAAAGTCATCCGCACCGGAGGCACAAAGCCGGAAGGTTCAAAGCCGGAAGGTTCAAAGTACCGGGTCACAGACGCAGAATACTAATAATCAAAAGGCTCAGGCTGTCAAGCCCGGTGTCAGAAGCGTGTCCGAAGAAACCAAGTCCCAAGGTGTCAGGAGTGGCCGCAAGCCGGCTCCCGTCGCACCGGAAAATGAGGGCAGAATCATTCGGGAAGGAATAAAGGCCAAATGCAATATTGATATCACCGAGCCTCAGGTGGCGCACGTTTATCTCGCGCTTAAAACCTCCGACAGCAAGAATGCTTTCTATAATTATTTCAGAACGGCTATGGGCGAAGTTAAGGGGCGCGCTTTCTACAAGTCTATCAGGAGTTCGTTCGAGGACTTAAGAAACAAGATCCGATAATTTCGATAAAACCGGCTGTTTCTGCCGCACTATCTGTCAATTATTCGAAGTTCGACGCGATGATCTTTGATCGTGATCATCCACTTCTTGTACTGGCGGCGTCTTTTGTACATATGGATGAAGCTGTCGGCAAAGTCAAAGGTAAGAATAACAGCAAGAATCACGCTGACAATCTCGATTCCCGGGGACATGAGTCTGTTTATGAGGTCCATTGCGGAGGCGAAAAAGTTGCTCATGAAAATCTCGATAATCAGAGCGAAGCCCATGCTTGTAAAGAGTGATGTGTATCTGGTCAGGTGCAAAGGAAGTCTGGAATAATCCCAGTATATAAATCCGCATAACTTTTCGACCGCGGTTCCGAGAAGAATCTCACCTATGCTGACGGCTACGACAAGCTCTATGAAGTACAGCAGGATTCCGTTAAGTGATGGTTCCGGAGTGCCGAGAACCAGATCAACACCAAGGATGGCAAGACCATAGCCCAGGAGAAAGGGCAGGTTCATATTGCGATTATCAATGTAGTTTTTGGTGAAGAGAAGCCACACATTCTCAACAATGTACCCAATGAAGGAACAAAGTACTATCATCTGACACCATGCGTAAATATTGTATGTCATACAGATCACTCTCCTTTGAAGTGGTGGCTTTTTAGACAATACAAGTGTATCATCTAAAACATGTACTCTCAATGTCACTTCAATCGGAGTGAACATATTGCGCGAAAATGTTCACACAAAGGAGGAACTCACATGTCAAATACCAGGCCGCTTCAGGAGGCAAACACAGAGTCCAACAGGCTGACCAGGGAAGCGATTCGCACAGGACTGATTATGCTTATGCATAACAATAAGTATGACAGGATAACTGTGACCGATATTATCAAGCGCGCGGGCGTGTCAAGGTCGGGATTCTATCGCAACTATCAGTCCAAGGAGGAGGTTTTGGACGAGGTTGCCGGTGAGATTAAGGTGATGGTGCTCGGTGAGTGCCCGGATATCACAATGGACCTGCATGAACGATATCTTTGCGTTTTCAACGCGGTGGCGCAGGGATGGGGTTCGGTTGAGCTTCTGCTGGGCGCGGATATACCGCCGGAGATGACGCTCAGACTTGAAAGTTATTTTGAGGATGCGCTCAACGGCCATAATGCGAAGACCACATACTATTACAGCGCGCTCTGCAGTTCGCTGCTGACGATTGTGGATTCCTGGTACAAGGGCGGAATGAAAGAATCTGCCGAAGAGATGGCGGATCTGATGGCTGAAATTTTCGGCGGTAAGCTTAAAGAACTTTGAATGAACTGTAAAGAGTCGCTAAGTAAATAGTAAAAGCCGGGCAGTTATGTTAGAATTGCGAAACAAAAAAGCAACGGGGATAACAGGGCATGCTTCAGATACTGAATATTTACAAGGAATACAAGACCGGAAAACTAATACAGCGCGCATTGGACGATGTGACACTAAACCTTAGAGACAGTGAGTTTGTAGCGATTCTCGGTCCTTCCGGGTCCGGAAAGACCACTCTTCTCAATATTATCGGCGGTCTCGACCGATACGACACGGGGGATGTCATCATCAACGGGACTTCGACAAAGAAATATAAGGATCGCGACTGGGATTCATACCGCAACCATACAATAGGCTTTGTCTTCCAGAGCTACAATCTTATTCCGCATCAGACCATTCTGAGCAACGTGGAGCTCGCGCTGACGATATCGGGGATATCCGGCAGACAAAGGCGGAAGAAGGCTCTCGACGCGCTCGACAAGGTCGGACTTAAAGATCAGTCACATAAGAAACCGAATCAGCTGTCAGGCGGTCAGATGCAGAGAGTCGCCATTGCGAGAGCACTTGTAAACGACCCGGATATTCTGCTCGCGGATGAGCCGACAGGGGCGCTTGATTCCGATACCAGTATTCATGTCATGGATCTGCTTAAGGAGGTCGCAAAGGACAGACTTGTCGTGATGGTGACTCATAATCCTGAACTTGCGAGGGATTACGCGACAAGAATTGTAAAGCTCAGCGACGGGCGGATCATATCTGATACAGACCCCTTTGTACCGGAAGGCATGGATACACATAAAGCCGTGCACAGAAATCTCGGAAGGGCTTCAATGAACTACCTGACGTCATTGTCGCTTAGTTTTAACAATCTCTGGACAAAGAAAGCCAGAACCATTCTTGTCGCTTTCGCGGGCTCTATCGGCATAATCGGTATTGCTCTGATACTTTCGCTGTCGAACGGCGTGAACAGATATATTGAAGACACGGAGACTGAGACACTGTCGCAGTACCCTATTGATATAGGCAGTTCTCAGGTGTCTGTCATGTCACTGATGATGATGCCCGGAAACGCTAATGAAGAGGCGGCAGAATCGCAGGTGGCGGGAAAGATAACGGAGATTCCTGTCGCGGGTCAGTTGCTGTCAAGTATGCAGACCAATGACCTGCAGAGCTTTCATGATTATCTTGAAAGCGGAGACGCAGTAGCTTCGGATGATTCGGAGTACAACGGCACGGAAATACATGATTTAGCGAACGGGATTGAATATTCGTATTCGCTTACTCCGCAGATTTACTACTACAACAGTGACAAGGGCAGCTACAGGCAGGTCAACCCCAATGATGATTTCGTGTCTATGGGACTTCCGTCTTCGTCCGCGATGTCGTCCATGTATTCGATGAATGTTTTCCACGAGCTTCCCGAGAATACAGGACTGTATATGAACCAGTACGAAGTTATGACAGGCAGATGGCCCGAGAATCCGTCGGAGGCTGTTCTTGTGCTTACCGATACAGGTGCGCTGTCTGATTTCATTGTATATTCATTCGGACTTAGAGATGCGGACGAACTCGACGACATGATAAGTGATTTCGTGAACGGGAACAGTGTCGCGGCATCTTCAGGTGCAACCAGCACGTGGGATTATGATGATTTTATGGGAACTGTTTTCAAAGTGCTGCCGGCGTATGAGAAGTATCAGTTTGACGACAGCCTTGATGTCTATACAGATATGAGCAGTGATGATGATTATATGATGTCAAAGCTCGCAGAGGCGCAGAATATCACTGTAGTCGGTATCGTTCAGCCGAAGCCGGATGCCGATGTGCAGATGCTTGAGGGCGGTGTTTACTACTCCGCGGATCTAATCGAGGATTTAAGGACTAAGGCGGCTGATGCCCCTATAGTTCAGGCACAGCTTGCAGACAGGGATGTGAATATTCTGACGGGCAGGAGATTCGATGAGGAGAATAATGACTTCGACATGTCAAGCCTTTTCAGTGTTGATGAGGATGCCATGAGCGATGTTTTCAAGTTCGATGAAGATGCGATAAGCTTCGATACGGATTCATTTGATATGGGCGACATTGATGTTGCCGGTGAGTTTGCAGATGCGATGCCGGACATGGGGTCTGCCGACATGTCGCAGCTTATGAACGGAGTTA
Source organism: Mageeibacillus sp. (assembly GCA_022484595.1). Lineage (GTDB taxonomy): Bacteria > Bacillota > Clostridia > Saccharofermentanales > Saccharofermentanaceae > Saccharofermentans. The sequence goes on from JAKVLB010000004.1 coordinate 175,015, forward strand.
ATTTTAAGGTGGATTCCGCGAAAATGGGGCAGGTTATGCAGGCTCTGTTTACCGGTTACATGAGTACGCTGGATTACTCCGCGTCAATGAGCGCGTATCTTGCGTCCGATGCCGGAAAAGACCTTGTGTCTTCTCAGCTTAACTCCATTGCCGGAGACTGCGTCAACGCTGCGCTGACACAGACCGATTTCCAGAGCTGCGCACAGGCTGTGTTGCAGGGTTTTGCGGACTACGCCGCCGCCAACGGCATAGTTATCACGGATCGTGCGACATTTGACAGCGCCTTTGGCACATATATCGCGACCGAGGCCGGACAGCAGGCTGTGACGGCACAGACAGACGCACTAAAGGCTATGGTGATAGCAAAGATTACGATCACAGGCAGCCAGAAAGATGCCTTTACAGCGGCAATCCTGGGTGGTTTCAAGCAGTATCTCGCTGATAATGCGATGAGCACTGTGGCTGCTTCGCAGACTTCGTTTGCGGCGTATCTCGCTCAGCCTGACGTACAGTCTCTTCTGACGGGAGGTACAATGAGCGCGATTAATTTTGATGAAATCAGCGCGGCATTATCCGCCAACGTGTCAACGATGATGACCAATGTCACTTCGCAGCTTCAAAGCGCAATGACCGGGGTTCTCTCAAATGTGACAGATCAGATGAGCGACAGAGTTGCCGATGCGGTAGAAGATTCCCTCTCGAATATGGACAGCGCCGTAAGCATAGATAAGGACGCCTTCTCGAATGCCATCACCGTTAATACCGATGATGTGTCAATGGAATCCTTTATATCCCAGATGATGAACAGTTCCGGTCAGATGTCGGCTGAATCAAATCTGACGGACTTCGGGTATTGTGACGCGGGTGACTACAGCGCAATAACAATTTATCCGAAAGACTTTAAGTGCAAGGACGAGATCGGCGAGATAATCGATGACTACAACTCAAAGGTCAAGACTGCCGGCGATGATGACAAAGTTATATCGTACACTGACGTTGTCGGCACGCTTATGTCGTCGGTAACGAAAATCGTCAACACAATCTCATATGTCCTCATAGCTTTTGTAGCAATATCTCTTGTGGTTTCTTCAATCATGATCGGAGTAATCACATATATCAGCGTGCTCGAACGCCGCAAGGAAATCGGAATTCTCAGGGCGATGGGGGCTTCGAGACGCAATATTGCGCAGGTGTTCAATGCCGAGACCGCTATAACCGGGCTGCTGGCCGGAGCCATAGGAGTGGGGCTTTCCCTTCTGATTCTGATACCGGGCAATATTCTCATTCACTATATAGGGGATACAAAAGACGTATCCGCGTCACTTCCGCCTCTGGCCGGAGTAATTCTGATTGTTCTCAGTGTTGTTCTCACACTGATAGGCGGACTGATTCCGTCCCGCAAGGCATCAAACCAGGATCCTGTTACGGCACTCAGGACCGAATAGCATCTGACCCGAGACCGGGAAGCAACCGAGTTTATTGAGAATCCGGCAGATAACTGCGGCTGCAGAGACGTAATGTTACATTTGTTTTTCAAGAATCAAAATCCGACCGTAAGACACTTTATTGTCACATGAAAAGTGCTTAATGATATTGTAAGTACTTTATATATGCCGCAACATTTATGAGAACTCGGCTGTTACAGTATTGTCAGATGAAAATTTGGAGGTGTCTATATGATAATGATAAAGCACTTGTCCCTTGCAACCGCTGCGGCGGTGTTAAGCTGCAGTCTTATGGTTGCCGGATGTTCTGCGGTAAAGAGCAGCTCATCAAAGATTGACGGAACGTCTCCCTGGTTTGATTATACAGCAATCAACACAAACGACATTTTCGATACCACGGGGCTTGCAAGTTCGTCTCCGGAATATGTCGGAATGTGCGGCGACAATTATGTCATACACAATATGGGAAATCTTCCGATACCGGCAGATTTTGACTATGAGAAGGATAACTACTATTCATACAGTAAAGACGAGATTGATACAGTCTCTCCCGACGGGAAGATTATATCAAGCGTCAACACCTATGACATAATCGATGAGAACAGCGAGTCGGTCGACAAGCTGAGTGTAGACGGCACAGATATAATCGTGAGCATTCTGGTCTGGTTCAACGACAATTCAAGTCATCGCTTCTGCAGGATTAATTCAACGGACGGAACGGTTACCCAGATGAGCGACAGCGATGCTGCATCTGAAACAGATGCAGCGGCAGAAAGCAGCGGAGATACTGTAGAGGGAAGCTATCAGATATCCGGATACAAGGTAGATGTTCTTTCGAGTTATGATGCCGGTACCGATAAATCAAGCTATACGCTGAGCATTACCGGAGCAGACGGAAAAACAGCTTCTGTGCCGATAAACAGCGGCAGCAGTTCGGTTTACGGGATTTCTGCAGTTCTTGGTCTCGGCGGCGGCAATGCCCTGGTAGAGACTATAACTGACGGCGACAACGGTTTTTATACGCTGGACCTTGCAGCCGGCACGCTGACGGAAGCTGCTGCCGAAGACTACTCATGGCTGACGGATTCCGTTGATGTAGGTCAGGCGACAATGATACCTTCTGACGACGGAAATGTTTATCTCAAGAGCAATGACGGAATTGCCGAGATTGATGCTGCCGGCAAAAAGGTTGATGAAGTTTTCAGCTACAACGACTGCTATTATCCGAGAAGTGATCTTGAATCAATGGTGCCTATTAGTTTTAACGGAGACAAGATTGTATACGCAGGTTCCTGCTATCACAGCGGAACATATGACAATTCAGGGGTAACAAATCTTGCAATAGTCACACTTACGCGTGCGGCTGAGAATCCAAACGCAGGAAAGCAGGAGATTAAGCTGTACAGTTCGGGCGGAGACAGCTGGTATCTTTCGCAGACAATAGTTGATTTCAACAAGAAATCAACGGATTACCTGATAACATATGATGACCGTTATAATTCAAATGAATACTATAACAATGCATCGGGAGACGACGATTACCTCAAGACAATCAATTCGAGTGCCGACCTGTCCGGGCAGCTTGCGATTGATATCATTAACGGAGACGGCCCGGATATTCTTCTTGATACCGGAAATATGCCCGGCCTTGATTCAAGCGATTATCTGATTGACCTGTCTTCTGTGGTGAGCGGATTGGGTGACGGGTATTTCAGCAACGTTTTCGAGTGTGCAAGAAGTTCTGACGGCAAGCTGTATCAGCTTCCGACGTCTGTCGCGGTAAAGGGAATACTTACGGATACAAAGAATGTCGCAGACGGTCAGAAAGGCTTTACGTACGACCAGTATGCCGCTTTCGTCAGCAGTGTGTGCAACGGAACGGATCCGATGCAGCTGAATCAGATAAACTTTGTAATTGAGTGTTTCAATCAGTCAGGCGACCTTTACTATGACAACGGTGACATTAATTTCGGTGGAGATGCGTTTGCAAGTCTTGCCGCATATGCCAAAGATCATGTAAACAACCAGCCGGCAGATGGCGGAGATACCGTAGCAACGGCGGATGGCGGTGACGACAGCAACGATACTCAGGCTGCAAGCTATATGAGCATCAGCGATATAGGACAGTTTCTTAATTGTTCCTACCATGGAGTCTACGGTGCGCCGTCTTATGACGGCAGAGGTCCTGCACTCGACCTGCAGCATTCGATAGCAGTTTCGGCGCAGACCGGAGTTATGCAGGGATGTCTTGATTTTGTGAATATGTTTATGTCTGAAGACACACAGGAGCTTTACGGAAACAACGGTGTAATCCCTGTCAGCAAAGCAGCATTCAGTGCTGTGGCGGAGGATGCCTTTACCTACTACTCGGAAAACAGCAACAACGGAGGCGTTGTTTATGATTCCGGTTCCGGTACAACCGTATCTCATGATGACATCGGCGTGCTGGAAGGAGTGATAGGTCAGATCGATCACTGCGCCAGAACAGATCCTTCGGTTGATAAAATCATATATGAGGAGATGCCAAGCTATCTCAGCGGACAGAAGAGCATAGAAGATGTGGCCAACGTAATGGGAGACAGAGTACAGACAGTTTTAAATGAGCGTAAGTGAGTCTTGCTTTAAGAGTTGTTTATTCTCGTACATTCTCTCATCGGCAAGTTTCTCAATTACATGAGGGTCAGTGCCAAGGGAACAGTCAAGTTCAGCCATTCCGCAGGCGACCGAGAGCGGTATCTGAGGCTTTGAACTGCTGTTGTATTTCTGAATCTGTCCGTTGAACAGCCTGATTGCTTTGTCGTAGTCTTTGATGGCGTCATTGCCGTAAATAATTACTACAAATTCGTCGCCTCCGGTTCTGAAACACTCCGCATTATCAAGAGTTCCGAAAGAGGTCTTCATGCAGTCGGCTGTCGCACACAGATGTCTGTCACCTTCAATGTGTCCGTAGTTGTCGTTGACTTGCTTGAGGTAATTTACGTCGAGCTGAACTATGGCGCATTTGCCCGAGCTTTGTTCTGAGAGCCTGCGTTCGCTCTCGTCGAATGACGTACGGTTGCCAAGACCGGTAAGGGTATCGATGTGTGCGAGACGGTTCATAACTTCTCCCGCTGCGCTTTTACGGTTAACTTCAGCGAGAGATATGATTTCGTACCAGAGAAGAATCAAAGTAAAGATAAGGAGGCCGCATCGCGAACTCGCTGCGGAATCATAGCTTTTCGAAGGGATGTAGTATGATAACAGGTCGCCGATGCCTGAGATGACCAGAATACCGAATGCTACAGCCAGATATTTGTAGCCAGGGTTGCGTTTCTTTTTAATGCTCAGGTCATGCGCGAAAAGAATGACAAGGAAAACCATTCCCGCGGCGATTGTCATATGTGTAATCGGAAGCAGATAATGAAAGTCACAGATTCTGAACACCATACATACAGTAACGGTGATTGCGTTTATGCCGACTGCGGCGAGGGTTATGCGCAGGAGTTTTGAATTCAGACTGTCGGTGAATGCTGCGGCGAAAATCATGGCCGGAGCGGGAAGAAAAACCAGTGCCATGTGTTCAATAAGCCGGAGAATGGCCGGATCGGAAGAAATTACAGAGACAATCGCAGTATTGGTGTGCGTATAGCAGGCAAGAAGAATAATCATGGTTCCAAGAGCAACGGTCTCTACGGTTTTAAGCATGTTTCTGGTCATGAAGAGGCCGCATACAATAAGAATAATTCCCAGAAAGAGCGATGAATATGACAGGAGGAATTTACCGAAATTTTCTCTTAACAGCTGATGAAGATATTCAGTTCCGTCCTCTATTTTCATATTACGGAAATTAGTCCAGCTGCCGGTTATCAGTGTCTTATACCGGATGCTCAATGTTTTGCGGCCTTCAAAGGCGGGGATGTTGACAGTGTGGATGTAAGTGCCGTAGCAATCACCGTACAGAGGAATAAGCTCGGGGGTAAAGGAATATATTTTTTCGTTGTCGAGGAAAATCTCGAAATACATGTTGTTTGCGGTAAAGCATAAGTCTGCGTCTCTTATTTCGGAGGAATCGGTTTCCCGGGATATGGTTGCCCAGCCATCGGCGGAACTTGCCGACGGCCTGCCGGGGTCGGCCGGGGTTCCGTCATCGTAATACCAGCCATCACTAAAGTCGGAAGATGTTGAGTCAAGCGAGCCGTTCGGTATTCTGAACACAAAGACAAGTCCTATAAGGATTATGACAATTGACAGGATAACGAGATTCAAACCGGTGAGAAACTTGTTCATTATAATCTCCATTTCAACGTGGATTCTGTTATTATAGCATCTGTGATAATTGTGGAGTGTTATTTATTGAAACAGAGATGATATGTAGATGAAGATCAAACAAATGGATATGCTGACCGGCAAGCTTGGAGAGAAGCTGCTGCTGTTCGCACTTCCTCTGGCAGTTACCGGTATATTGCAGCAGCTTTTCAATGCGGCCGATGTCGCGGTTGTGGGAAGATACGTAAACAAAGAGGCCATGGCGGCCGTCGGCAGCAATGCGCCGGTAGTGGGACTGATGGTCAATCTGTTCATGGGAATTGCACTCGGTGCGAATGTTGTTATATCGCGCTGCCTCGGTGCAGGCGAGAATGTGAGCGCAGGCAAGACGGTTCATACATCAATTCTTGTTGCTCTGACGGGCGGTCTTATTATGACTGCAGTGGGCGAGCTTGTGGCGGAACCTCTTTTGAACTTCATGGGTGTTCCGGATTCAATTCTGCCGATGTCACTTATGTATCTGAGAGTTTATATGACAGGCATGCCCGTAATTTTTCTTTATAACTTCGAATCAGCGATTTTCCGTTCCAAGGGCGATACCTCAACCCCGCTTATATGCCTGGTAGTATCGGGAATTGTGAATGTCATTCTTAATATTTTCTTTGTAAAGGTCTGTCATATGGCAGCTTCCGGCGTGGCGCTCGCTACCGTGATTGCGAACACACTGAGTTCAGGAATGATGTTTGTGATGCTTTTGAGGCGCAAGGACGAGATAAAGGTCAGGTTCTCCGAGCTTCGCATAGACCCGGCAATACTTCGCGAAATATTGAGAATCGGAGTACCGGCAGGACTTCAGGACTGTGTTTTCTCAATCTCAAACATCTGTGTCCAGTCGGCTGTAAATTCTCTCGGAACAGATATAATCGCGGCATCATCCGCGGCCTTCAATATTGAGATTTTTGCTTATTACATCATTAATTCATTCGGTCAGGCGTGCACAACATTCACTTCTCAGAACAGCGGTGCCGGCAAATATGACCGCTGCAGGAAAGTCCTCAGGATATCGTTTCTGCAGGCGCTCGCCGCGTCACTCGCATGTATCGTCGTGTTTATGCTTCCGAGCAGATATATTCTTCTGATTTTCAACAGCGATCCGGCAGTCATTCATTACGGCGTAATCAGAATCAGCACAATCGTGGGATTCGAAGGAATCAATGCCATAATTGAGATTTTCTCCGGAGCGCTCCGCGGACACGGTCTGTCCTCGGGACCTGCCGCAATGACGCTCATCGGCGTTTGCGGAACCCGTTTTCTGTGGGTATTTACGGTTTTCCGCCTGTTCAGAAGCTTTGGCTGGCTGATGGCCGTCTATCCGGTATCGTGGCTGGTTACTTCCGCAGCGCTGGTTATCTACTACATGGCGAAAAGAAAAACCATTTATTCGGAGAATCCGGCAGGACATTAATTACCGGGTCTGTCCCGGCTGCGTCAGTTCCTATAAAAGTTCATCTAAAATTCACCAACTCTTCTTACACAAACGTATATAATCGATGGTATAAGAAAAGCTACGAGGAGGGTTCAACCGATGGACAAGAAAGCAATGTATAATCTGACATACGGTTTGTTTGTGCTTACCGCAAAGGACGGCATAAAGGACAACGGCTGTATCGTTAACACCGTGACACAGGTCACGACTGAACCTAATCGTGTGATTGTCGCAGTAAACAAGCTCAATTACACGCACGATATGATTGCGAAGACGGGAAGATTCAATGTCTCGATACTGACGGAGAAGTCCAGATTCGATACCTATAAGCACTGGGGCTTCGCAAGCGGCAGGGATACTGACAAGCTTGAAGGAATTGCGTTCAAACGTGCAGACAACGGGATAGTATATCTTGACGACGATGAAGTGAACGCATATATATCATGTGAGGTAGTCAGCGCGACGGATCTTGGAACGCATACGCTGTTCCTGGCAGACGTGACTGACGGGGAAGCTTTTTCGGGCGAGCCGAGTGTTACATACGCATATTATCAGAAGTACATAAAGTCAAAGCCGGCAGCGAATGCAGCAGCTGACAGCAGACCCAAGAAGGGTTTTATCTGCACGGTCTGCGGATACATCTATGAGGGTGATACGCTTCCGGCCGATTTCATCTGTCCGTGGTGCAAGCATGATGCTTCGTATTTCAAGCCGCTTGAACCGGAACAGGATAACAGCGCTATAACAAATAATAACAATACACAGGAGGGTAAGACCATGAGCAATTACTCAGGCACACAGACAGAGAAGAATTTACAGGCGGCTTTTGCCGGCGAGTCACAGGCACGCAACAAGTATACATACTTTGCGTCGGTAGCCAAGAAGGAAGGCTATGAGCAGATCTCGGCTATTTTCCTCAAGACCGCTGACAACGAGAAAGAGCACGCCAAGATGTGGTTCAAGGAGCTCGGCGGAATCGGCGACACAAAGACCAATCTGGGTCAGGCAGCTAACGGCGAGAACTATGAGTGGACAGATATGTACGAAGGCTTTGCGAAGACAGCGGAAGCTGAGGGCTTTGCTGATCTTGCTGCCAAGTTCAGACTTGTCGGAGCTGTCGAGAAGCATCACGAAGAGAGATACAGAGCACTTCTTTCCAACGTCGAGACAGCTTCTGTATTCGAGAAGAGCGAGGTCAAGGTCTGGGAGTGCCGCAACTGCGGACACATCGTTGTAGGAACCAAAGCACCGGATGTCTGCCCGGTATGTTCTCATCCTCAGAGCTATTTTGAAGTTCATTCAGAGAATTACTGATAATCGGAATTTTATGAGAAGAGCCCCCGGCTGTTAGATGGGTGGACTTAGGGATTATGAAAAACAAGGTCTTTAAGGATAGTCTCTAAGCGGAGCAAAAGAATAACGGTCAGATGTGAGAAAATCTCATGTCTGGCCGTTTTTCTATGTCCGCAATGACACCGATATTTATCAATTTTTCCTGCACATAGTGCTTGCTATTCTTCCCGGATAGAGTGATGTATGTACGTACCAAAAGGCCAAAGAGCCTGAAAAATCAAGGAGGTACGCACATGAAGATGAATTACGAAGGAAAGCAGAGAAAAGAGCTGGCAGCTGCCATCACCGAGATTACCGGAACAAAGGCCGTGTACATGAAGGCACCGACCTACGCTTATCAGATCGGGATTTTTACGGTTGAGCGCAACGGAGACCTTGCCTGCGCCGATGAGGATGCTCTGGAGAAAATTCTCCCCGGATTGGCGGAGAAAGGCTTTACCGCCGAAGCCGAGCCGCAGGAGGACGCTGTGGTCGCTGACAACTCCGGCCTGACGGTCACAGTTCCAGTCACGGCAGTATCGGTCGATATCCTCAAGAATCTACTCAAAGCAAAAGGGACACTGATCAAGAAGGCGCTTGGCGTCACAGACATCGGCATCAAGGTCGAAGATGACAAAGTTTCATTCCCTTGGTTTCCGGAGATGCCCGAACCGGATGAAGCAAAAGCATACACCGAGTTTATTGCCGCCATCTGCCAGATGAGCAAGGAGCAGAAACGCGTCAGCGCGACGGAGCGGCCTACAGACAACGAGAAGTTTACCTTCCGGGTGTTCCTGATCCGGCTTGGCTTCATCGGTGATGAGTACAAGGTCACGCGCCGGATTCTGCTCCGTAACCTTTCCGGGAACAGTGCATGGAGGAACGGAGCACCGAAGAAGGAGATCGAGGCTGATAATTAAGAAAGAACAGCTGCAGGCTCTACAGCTCCGGTATTCGCCCGGAGCAAGGATAGAACTCGTCCGGATGGACGATCCAGCTGCGCTGCCATTGGGTACGAGAGGCACCGTGGCCGGAATCGATGACATCGGAGACATAATAGTTGGCTGGGATAATGGCTCGTCGCTGAATGTAGTGCCGGAGGTCGACCGGATCAGAAAAATTTCATAGCAACAGAAAAGCCGCACCGGGGGATTTTACTCCATGATGCGGCTGTATTTTATAAACCAAGTTCTTGATAAACACTATCTTTCCAATAATAGTGCTTTCCATCTTCATCTGGGTTCTTTTTGTGGCTGTAGTGCTTGTCTTCCCAGTGTTCAAGCGAATATTGCATTATCTTAGAATTAAATGAGCAAGATATGCATAACTGGTCATCTAACCACGATGGCATATGATCGGAATCCACATCTCTTTTCCTGTTAATATTTACTACTATAATCGGTAAACCCAAGTATAATGCATGCTCAACTTCCCATTTCACAAATTTTGTAAGATATTTTGTCTTTTCGCCAAGCAAAAGTACAAAGATTTTAGAATTTGCCATTCGTTCTGCAAGCTGCTTTTTTATACTTTCCGGTTTACTTGTATCACTGGCATTGTTTAAATCATGAGCATCGTAAAAATTAAAATCGGTATTGTCTGATTGCTTCCATGCCTTCATGAGATTGTAATATCTGATATCGTTATCACCATCAAATGCGACATAAGTTTTGTTTTTATAAGCCATTTTAGTCCTCCTGTATGCTGTATAAATTTATTTCATTCCTGATATTATTTGTTAAAACTATAGTTAGGGAAGATGTGTTTCCAAATCTAACTTTACTAATCTTAAAGGTCATAATAATGTACTTGAGTAAATCCTGTGGCTTCACCTCTGCATTATTAAATCTTGTTATTCCGTTTCCCAATAGAGGAAGAACAATAGGTTTCCCTGCATAAACCACATCTAACTCACTCCACATGTGCATTAAGCAAGAAATGTAATCTTCAAGGGATATAAATGCACGATTATCATCATCAAAATGTGTAAAAGCCAACAGAAAGAAATCATCTACTGGGCAAATAGAACCAAGCCGATATTTAGTGGTCTTACCTCCATATGCTCGGTTTACGTTAGCTTCTACTATAGCGTTTTTTAAACGTAGATCAGACGATATCTTGTTATTCAGTTCATCTATATCTTGTACATGACCGTTAATGTATTGCCCATTTAGAGATGTTTCAGAAATAATTTTATCGTCTACCGTTGCATCAAAATACTCATTGAACGCAATAATCTTATTTCCTGCTTCAGAAAAGAGATCACTATATTTTATGGTTACCTTTGTTCCATTAATTTTAAGAACTTTTGCTTGTAATCTGTTAGCATAGATCCATAAAGCAAGGCACACAGTGATAAAAACAGCAAGAAAACAAACTGCAATAACAATTTTACATTTTTGCTCTATATCAAAAACGGTTAAAATAAGAGAAAGTATAGCTGCTATGGCAGAGAGAGATTTAGCATATTGTGGGAGCAGGATCTTATCGTTTATTTTTACCTTCATTGCACCGATACCTCAGATTATATATTATATAAACACTTCAATTGGCTTCCACACATTTCTATTAGTTACATCCTCCGCCCATTCAGTGTTTGAAAGATAAATCTGCGTGCCGACTGCTCGGACAAATCCCCACTTGATTTCCATGTGCCGAGATGCGTATTCCTTCAAGGCATCAAACTTGCGGGGAGCATATTTATCGATGTTGTTGGAACTGCCGTCTGCGGTCATGCCGCCTTTGGCTTCAATGATCCATACATCGCCGTTTTTTAACTGAATAATATAGTCCGGGTAGAAGTTGCTGCGCCGGAAAGCCATACGATACACGATGCTAAAGTACTCATCGCCCTTATCTCCGTTCTTATAGCACCATTCCACCGCATCATAGTGTTCGCACCAATCCTCGAAGGAAATCTCTGTAAAGGTGCGATTCGGCTGAATAAGAATATTGTTACCATAGTCCACAAACGGGTTCCTACCCATGATTTTTGTGCTTGGAATGCGCTTGTGCTGCTTGTAATACTGCTCTCTCGGAATTGCCCAATCCGTAGTAAGAATATCCGCTTGCTCAATTTCCGCTATACGGCCTGCGCTGACACCGCTGAATACATCCACAAGACGTTCTCGGTTGTTTACGAGAAAAGCGTTGTATTCACGAAGGCTCAAGCCGTCAATCAGCTTATGCTCCCGTTCAAAAGCAATCTCTTCTTCCGAGAACAATGACATCTGCATATCAATCGGACCAAAAAGCACACGAAGCGCATTGTTGGAGATGTTTTCGTCAATGCCTATAGCACGAGCAATACGGCGCTTTGCGTCACGTATGATAAAGCCATCATCGTGATTACTGATCTGATGTTCTCCGCCAAAGATACGATTCAGAGAACGGATATCATGCGTAGTCCGTGCGACGCCCTCAATGGCTTCTGTTTTCAGCTTTGTGCCGAAAACGTAGCCCTTGCTGACTTCCATTTCATGCTTGTCCAACTTGCCGTCTTTGTCGAGATCACAATCCGTCAGCATCTGCTCACGGATAACCTTAACCACCGCTTCAGGATTAACTGCATAGCGGTCGCTGCCGTTGAGTGATTCTTTCTGAAGAACAATGTTCGGCGCTTCAAATTTGCGCTTATACAGATAGGTATAGAAAGAATCGCCTATACTGTTTGTAAGTCCCTCAGCATACTCACTGTCAAGCGTATATACATAGCAATTATCGATCAGCGTGCAGTTATAATGTTTGCGCTCCGGCATACGGCGCACACGTCCCACAGTCTGTATATTAAACCGTTCTGTGCCACCTTCACGCAGCTTCACAAGAATTTTTGCACGAGGGCAATCCCAGCCCGTGGCAATCGCCTGTTTGAACAGCAGGAACGCATATTGACCATTCAGCTTTTTGATTTCATCCGGGTTATCCGGGTGATCGCCGCTGAACCAAGACGCAACAAGACCGGAGGTGGAAGAATACCCTAAATCCTCCAGTGCCTGTTTTACACGGTCAATCCACTCGTCATAGCCGTTTGGGAACTGGATCAGCACGAGCGGCCTGATTTTCAGTCCTCTGCGGTCATACTCCGCTTGTATTTCCTTACGCTTTTTATCTGCCAAATCGAGCAAAAGCAGGTCATCGTCCAGCTTGTTATTATCCTCAATGGCAGCAGAAACGCCCTCGTTGATAGATATTCCGGCTGCAATCAGACCTGCGCTGATAACCTCATCGTCCGGGATTATTTCCGTGTGATCCCCCTTGCTAACAGGAGTAGCGGAAATACGCAGCACATGGACAGGTTGGATATTGCCGACGTACTCATTCGCCGTTTCTTGGTATTTATGCTCCTCATCTATGAGCATGAATATATCAATGCCGTTCGTATGGCAGAACAGCACCTTGCCCATCAGGTCACGATGCTCTCCTTCACGAAGAACAACATTCGAGGCCCGGTTAATTTTATCCCAGTTGATAAAGAAAACCTTGCCGCGAGGATTGCTCTCATTGATAAAAGCATACACATCGCCGTCCGGGACGCCAGATGTCACTTCTTTGAAACTGTCCTGCGACTGCTTTTCTAGTCCGCCCGCGCCGGGACAGAGCCATAAAAAGACGGTATTCGGATTCTCATCCAGATAGTCATCTATGAACTTAGATACGAGAACTGTCTTTCCTGCGCCCGTGGGAGCGGAAAGAACAAGTTCTTCATGGTCGGCACATTTTGCCAGCAGACTCTCTTCGTGCCTCGCTTGAAAATCAAATAGCTTTGCCGTAAACATTATTCTGCCGCCTCCTTTAATTCTTGACCGAAAAATTCTTTCGGAATGTATTTGTATCCTTTTGCACTGAGAAGTTCCAATTCTTCAGCACCCAGTATCATATTCTGATTGATCCAGATGTTTTCTGCCTGTGCGTATATTTCCGGATTACCTACGGTCTTTTTGAAGTCATCCATATTCAAAATGAGGATATTTTTCTTTTGATCGACTTCGATACCATTCTGTAATTCAATCATCTCTCGGATGTGTAGGCAGAGAGCATTACTCAAAAGATAGTCTTCCGGCTTGCGAGGCGTCCAATCACATCTATAATATTTCATATTGTAAGGAAGACCTGCAAGCTGTTTGTAAATTGTTACTCCATATAAATAAACAAACTCGTTCTTTATTTCCGTTGTAAATTTTTTGTATTCTGCTTTGTGCTCGTTTTTGACCTCTGCTATTTTGTCATAAAGAGAAGAATTATTAAGATCGGATACTTTTATCTTTTCACACAACAGCTCTGTTTTATCGGCTTTATTGTAGGCATATGTTGTAATCACACCTTTGCAACGCGGATATGTAACATTATCACAGATTTTGTTTTGATTATTTGTACAGATAATGAATCTCCGGTGACCGCCATCTTCAATATTTAGCTCCATAACAGCTTGAGCAGTTGTCCCGCTACCTGCAAAAAAGTCCAAAATAATTGCGTTTTTATTAAAATGATTCTTTATGAGCCTTTTTATAAGTTCAACAGGCTTAGAATAATCAAATTCGTCTTGCAATCCAAAGGGTTTTAAATCCTTCTTTGCATTATCATTAGAATAAATATTCTCAGTAAGCCCTATTGAACTAAGTGGCTTTGTGCGAATTTTATATTCAATAGAATAATGATCTCCAGATTCTTTTTTTATTGTTGCATTTAAATATGTTTTTGTATATATGCGTGCGCTGCCGTCATCCTTTCTTTTGATTACAACAAATCCGTTTTTGTACCCAAAATCAAACAGCTTTTGGTTCCATCGCCAAGCCCAATCGGCGCGTTTATGATTTCCTTGTTGTCGTTTTTTCCAATCCTCAATATTGCCACCGGGATAAAAGGTCTTGCCCTCGACGGTAAGGGGATAATCAAGGCTGGCACTATACGAAAGGCTGTCATAGTCTAATGTTTGATTGAGTTTATATTTTCCTCGCTCTGACACCCATTCATCTTCATATGAAAATGCCGGATCAGTATGTTCTTCCATTTTGAATATATTTTTATTTTCCTTTACATATACAAGGACATAATCATGATTTCTTGAAAATGAACCAGTGGTTTTACCACTTTTTTTAGTTATTCTCGGAAGCGCAATAATAAAGTTTTCCTCCGAAAATATTTCGTCAAGCAAAAGCTTAAGGTCAAACATTTCATTGTCATCGATTGAAACAAACATGATTCCATCTTTCGAAAGCAAACGATAAGCAATTTTAATTCTTTTTTCTATAAACGAAATCCATTTGGAATGTTTGTAAGAGTCTTCTGACTCAATATAACAATCATTGTATATAAAATCTTTATTTCCTGTATTATATGGAGGATCTATATATATGATGTCAACAGCCCCCATGTGCGTCTTTTCCAGAAGATAAAGGCACTGAAGGTTGTCCCCTTCAAGAAGAAAATTATATGTATCATCCGCAGAGCTAACAATTTTTCTATCTTTATCTTCAGTAAAAATAGGAATATTATCTTCGAGCATTTTGTCAACATGCTCTGTATGTTCTTCCCAAACAAGTCCATATTTTTTATCACGCAGTTGGTTCTCAATTTCTGTAAATGCGCGAATGCTCTTGTCATCAGTATGTTCGGCTTTTAAGGATTCAAGGAACTCCAGCATCCGTTCTCTTTTAATTTTTGATAGGTTAGCCACGAACTTTTCCTCCGTTTTTTATAGTATCATCCGGCACAAATTCCAGTATATCATCCACGCCGCATTCCATTACCCGGCAAATGTTTTCTATGCTCTCAAGGGAGATATAACCGTTGCGCTTAAGGCGTGTGATGATGTTTGCGGAAAAACCTGCTTTCTGCTGCAGCTCCGCATTTGTCATTTCTTTTTCTATCATCATATGAAATAGTTTCTTGTATGAAACAGCCATAAGGCACCTCCCGTGTCATGCAAAACAACATATAAAAAGTATATCACGAAAATGTGAATTTTTCAAGTTGCTGATGAAAAGCCTGAACCAACTCCTCTGCCCTCCGGCAGGGGATATTTTTTTGTCCAAATATCCGCTCAAATCGTTCGTTTATCTCCAGTGGGAAGTAAGAGGGGTTGATTTTCCCGGTAAGGAACAGAGGAAGGTAACTCCTCCAAACAAAATATCGAAAGCCTGATTACGTATAGGGCCGGGATACATATAGTCAACACCGCCGCAAGGCAGGAGGACTATCGGTACCTCTGGATAACTGTGCC
>JAKVLB010000005.1 GCA_022484595.1 Mageeibacillus sp.
ATTGTCGGGTCTTCATCCGGCGACTCCACGTCCACTACAATGTATTTTACAATAAATCTTGCAACCGGAGAGATTGTTCAGCAGAACGCTGAAGACTATTCATGGCTCGAGGATGCCAATTCCTATCACAGAACCTATACGGATTCCGAAGGAGTTAATTACGTTTTGACGAACAGCGGTATGTCACAGATTGATTTTACAGCCAAGACCGTGGAGACCACGTTCGATTACAGCTGGACAAACGTCAACATGAGCAGGATTGTCAACATGGATATTATCGAATGCAATGCGGATAAGCTTGTCTATGGTGGAACGTTGAACGGCAGTATATATTCAGATGCGGCGCAGCCGTTTGAGCTTGTTACATTTACAAAGGCAGACACAAACCCTAATGTCGGCAAGACTGCAATCAGCCTTTATGCCGGTGATTATGTGCCGGACTATATCGGTCAGGCCGTATGTGATTTTAACGAGACAAGCCCGGATTACAGAATCATCTATGACAACAATTACAGCATTGAAGATTACTATGATGAGGATCAGGCCAATTCACTGAACAGCGATGATGATTACAGCAAGCTGGAGAAGCAGGCGAACGCAGGCCTGTCTGACAAACTTGCGGTTGACATGATGAACGGGGAAGGTCCGGACATTCTTTTCAATACAGGCAGCTTCTCACAGATCAACAACAGCGATTACCTGCTTGATTTGAGCTCTTATGAATCGCAGTTTACATCAGATGAGTATTTCACGAATATTATCGACAGCGCGAAGGTCGGCGACAGCCTTTTCCAGATGCCGGTATCTTATACGCTCAGCGGAATACTCACCAATTCCAAGAATGTTCCTGATGATGCCAAGGGATTTACATTCGATGAATACAAGCAGTTCGTCGACAGCGTCTGCAACGGGACGGATCCTATTACATCGGGTCAGGCAGTTTATTTCACGACGTGCTTTTCGGGCATGTACGAGAAGTTCATTGTGGACGGACAGGCAAATTTTAATAATGATGATTTTGCTGCGCTTGCAAATTACGTAAAGGACAATGTTCCGGAGACCGGTGTCAGCTGGAACAGTGATGATACGGACAGCGTAGCAGACGATACACCGGCCGCAACCAGAACCGATCTGAGCGGAATAGGATCATATTTCTCAAGCTATACTTCAGGAAACAAACTTATGGGTCTGCCGTCAACGGATGGCAGAGGATCTTACATTACGCCTGTATCGGTGGCGATTTCTTCTTCCGCGGCGGATCCTGATGCCTGCTGGTCATTTGTTCAGACATTGTTAAGTGAAGACACGCAGACGCGTATGGCTACCGGCGAATCAGGATTGAATCCGGTCAACCGCGCGGCGTTCGATACTTCTGCCGCACAGGCGCTCTCGTATTACCAGACATCTTCATCGGCGGATTACTATGTTGATTCAGCCGGAAAGAAGATAAATTACACACAGGATATGGTTGATTATTATAAGTCACTCGTGGAGAGCGCAGATTATATGCTCACTGACGATTCGGCAATCGACCTGATACTGATGGAGGAGATGCCCGCATTTTTCTCAGGTCAGAAGACGCTTGATGAAGTTACGGATATTCTTCAGGACAGAGTACAGACTGTCATTGATGAGCGAGGCTAATCTGACAAATTAGTTGAAGTATACACACAGAAGACACAGCCGTGACCTGACAGTCGCGGCTGTGTTTTTTCATCTCCGGAAAAGAGAATTATCAGAAAACGAGAAATTTCAAAGCCGACAAGAAGAAGCGCAACATTTTATTATTCTGACCTGTATATAAGATATAAACCTTTTGGAGGATAAATACATGAAGAACAGGAAACCATTGATGATAATTACAGTTGCGCTGGTTCTGGTGCTTATGATGGCAGGCTGTGCGAGAACTCACAGCTCTGACTCAAAGAACCGCGATGAG
This sequence comes from Mageeibacillus sp., assembly GCA_022484595.1. GTDB lineage: Bacteria > Bacillota > Clostridia > Saccharofermentanales > Saccharofermentanaceae > Saccharofermentans. The sequence continues at coordinate 1,940 of JAKVLB010000005.1, forward strand.
GAGGAACCGGAAGAAACTGCCGTTTGTACAACGGCTGCATACGGGGCGGATGAAGGTCTGACAGAAGATATCGCAACGGAAGAAATTACTGCCGATGATTCGCTGTCAGCTGCCGGCAACGGAAATGTAAGCATGAATTCGGCTGACGGAACTGCCGTATCTTACGAGCCGGCTGACAGCGGAGAACCGGATCTTGATCCGGAGCAGGGCAGGCTTCTTGTAAGAACTGTCAGCATGAATGTCGAGACAAAGGATTTTCCGGGGCTTTGTAACACTGTTATTTCGCAGGCAGATGCACTCGGAGGATATATTGAGAATTCAAGCGTTACAGGGACCGGTATGGACGACGATCTGAGAAGCGCGACGTATGTTTTGAGGATCCCCGCAGACTCGCTGGACAGTCTCATTACTCAGGTCGGTACCGGAAGTGTTGTGATATCGAGCAATGAGAATACCTCAGATGTTACGCTAACTTACAGTGATACAAAGGCACGGATTGACGCGCTGAAGCAGGAACGCGATCAGCTCATGGACCTTATGGCGCAGGCAAACGATCTTGACACTCTGCTCACGCTGCAAAACGAACTTACAAATGTCCGTTATGAGATAGACAGTGCCGAATCCCAGCTCCGGATAATGGCAAACCAGGTGAATTATGCTACTTTGAATCTGACGGTAGACGAAGTTCTTGTGGAAGAAGAACCTGAAGAAGCGCATGTTGTATCCTACAGGGAGAAGATTGCCGATACTTTCAAAGAATCAGTCAGGAACATTAAGGAAGGGTTTATGGACTTTTTCCTCGGACTTGTCGCCGTGTCTCCGGTGCTCGTGCCTGTAATTGTTATTCTGGCGGCAGCGGCAATCGTTATTATCGCAAGAATCAAAGCCGTAAAGAGAGCAAAGAAGACCGCAGACAAGGACGGCAATGATGCCGGAACGGACGCAGTGCCTGACGATAAGGCAGACAGAAGTTGAGGGAAATTACCAGGAATAAAGAGAGTAGTCGCAGCTGCGGGCGAATGCGTCCCAGTTGTGCACATCTCCGCTTCCGATTGAGTCATATACCGCGCAGGTCATGAAGTCTCCGGCTGCCGCACCTCCTGTGGCAGCCGACACATCGTCATAGACGAGCGAGGCTGACGGACGCAGAAGAAGTGCCGGATGAGTAGCGTTTACGTACTTCAGTGTAGCGAGGAAAATGTCCGGGGTGCTTTTGTCGGCGCGGACTTTCAGATCCTCAAGAGTTATTATTGCGTCGAAGAGGTCGAAAATACCATTGTGTCTCAGTGCCGCATAAGCATTCTCTCTGGTAAGCGCGGTTGATACCGCCATATAGAACCCAAGTCGTCTGGCAGCCGTAAGATAAGCGAGAGCACCCGGTTTAAGTGCAACGCTCTCCCGGTAGAATTCCCGAACTTCTGTATTCCAGCTGTCTTTGACTTCATCCGGTGTGACGGGAAGATTGTAGCGGTGAACGGTGTATTGTGCCGCGTCATCTATAGATACCCGCTTGACCATATCGGTATAGTCCGGGGTAATCTCTATTCCGAAACGAGCAAGAAAATCGACATCCACCTTGTACCAGATGTTCATCGAATCAAGAAGGGTTCCGTCCAGATCAAAAATCAGCAGTTTAATTCCGCTGCTTTGAAGACCTGTAAGTTCAGGGTATTTCTGAAAAGGAGCAATCACTTTATAAAATCCAGTCTGCCCTTGAGATTATCCAGGGCAGCTTCCTTTTTCTTCTCAAATTCGGCTTTGTTGTTTTCAATTAGATTATTGCCGTAAGAATCGATCGATACTATGAGCGGGCCGAACTTACTGACTTTGAGTTCCCACATTGCTTCGGGCATTCCGAGGTCAAGCCACTCGACTCCCGCGACATCGAGGCATTCTTCAGCCGCAACGACTGCGCAGCCGCCGGGGAAAATGGTGTGGATTGCGCAGTTGTCTACGCAGCCCTTTGTGGTCTTCGGCCCCATTCCGCCTTTGCCGATTATAATTTTCGCCCCTGTTATTGCAAGAAATTCAGCCTCGGCCTTCTCCATGCGCATCGAAGTTGTCGGCCCGACGCTGATTACCTTGTATTTGTCGGGCTGTCCGTCCAAAGAAATCTTCTTCATAATCGGCCCGGCATGGAAAACCGCGCGGCCCTTAAGCTCTACGGGCGGCTTCATACCGCCGAGTACCACCCTGTGGTGCACGTCATCCCTGCCGGTTGTGACATCACCTGTCAGGTATATAACATCGCCTATATGAACCTTGCGGATATCCTCGTCGCTGACAGGTGTTGTAAATTCAAAAGTACTCATAGTGTGACTCCCTTGTGTGTGAAGAAATCGTAGCTCATATCCGGGTGTATTCTTATTCCGGCCCGTCTGTGCGCCCAGCACGCCGTGCTCATTCCGACTGCGAGAGTCGCAGGGTGGCGCGCCGCCTGTTCAATGTTGACGCCCATAACGGACATCCTGCCACCGAATCCGCCCGGTCCCAGGCCGATTGAATTGAGGCCTTCTTCAATATCTTTTTCCATCTGTGCAGCTTTGAGGTTAGGGTTATGTGAGCCGACAGGTCTGAGAAGAGCTTTCTTTGACAGCTTCGCGGCGACTTCTGCCGAGCCTGCGATTCCGATTCCGACGAGTCCCGGCGGGCAGGCATTAACGCCGTATGTCGTCATCTGATCGAAAACCGCCCGGGCGATCCCATCGTATCCCTCAAGCGGCATAAGCACTTTTGCCATTCCCGGAAGCGAACATCCGCCGCCTGCCATATAGAAGAACAGTTCAAGCTCGTCACTGTCCTGAACAAGCTCCCAGTCAATCCACGGAACCTTGTGGCCTATGTTGCTGCCGGTGTTATATTCGTCGAAAACCTCGACCGCATTGTGTCTGAGAGGCGCCCTTACCGTGGCTTTTTTGATTGCTTCGATAAGCGAAGGTTCAATCTCATTCAGGAAAGGCCAGCCTGTTCCTACGCGCACGAAAAATTGCGGTATTCCGGTGTCCTGGCATGACGGTCTTCCGAGCTCGTCTGCCATCTCCATGTTCTTTGCCATAACGTTATAAATTGCCGGCGCAAAGCCTTCGGTCTCCACCTCGCGCATCTGCGCAAGCCTTGTATTCACATCATCCGGAAGATGAGAGCTTGCATGGCAGACGAATGAAGAAATAAGTTCGGATAACCGGTCTACTTTGTTGCTGTCATAAGACATATTGCGAACCTCCGAGTTGCTGATTGACTTATTACAAAGACAATTATATCATTTGAACTTTCTTATTCCGCTGACAGTTTGCATAAAGACGCGGAATCAATTACGATACGGATAAATATGCGATAACGGAGAACGGAGAAATGAAATATATAGCCTTGAGAGCCGCCGAGCTTGTCAGAAGAAAATACATAAGGATGTGTGAGGACTTTGATAATCCCAGGCTGTCAGCCGAGACATACCCTGATGAAGTAAGTGTCTGTTCGGGTGAATACCTGCCCGGTCTGTCGTATGACTGTTACATGCGCAATGATTGCAAGGAGTCTGAAGGTGACGGCTTTGTTCTGATTCACGGCGGCGCTTTTGTTTATGGAAGCAGGGTGCTCGACAAGCGGTTCGGAATGGAACTTGCGGCCTTCTCGCACCTGCCCGTTTTTTCTATAGACTATACACTTATGCCGCAGGCTGGGCTCATACAGATAATTGACGAGATAACCAAAGCCATGAATTTCTTTGCATCTGAATGCAGAGTGAGCCGGATACATACTGTGGGCGATTCCGCGGGAGGATATCTTGCGTATCTGTCGGCTCTGGCATTGCGAAACACGGATATAAAAGAAGCGCTCGGGCTTGAGTCCGCGTGCGGATGCGAGATCTTATCAGCGGGCCTGATATGCGGGTGCTATGAGGTCGGACGGAATAAGTTTCCGGGGATATTTTTTGATAAGCGGGATCGAAAAGACAGAAGCGGGCTGCCCGGTTTTGTATATGATGCGGCTTCGGCGGGAAAATCCGACAGACAGCTCAAAGTCGCGATTGTGACCGGAGAAGATGATTTTCTTCGCAAAGACAATCTGAGGCTCAAGGCGGCGCTTGATGAAGCCGGGGCTGACCCGCTTCTGCTTGACTGTCCTGATGTGATATCAGGAGGCGTCAGAATGAGCATGACGCACGTGTTCCCGATTGCACATCCGGACTGGCCGCAGGGGCATGAAGCAATTGAGCTGATAACGCGCAATTGCAGGCGATGCGGGTCTCAGGAAGGATTTGTCGCCTTATAGGTTTTGTCTATGAGCCTTGATACAGGTTTATAGACTATGAATGTGACGATTGAGACCACCGTTCCTTTGAACAGATTGAAAGGAACAAATGCCAGAACAAGAAGCGTCAGCTGTGATTTGATAAGGGGATTCACCGCGGCGCTCATGCTGATTATCGCGTCAGTCGAAAAATTCATAACCGAGCCGTATAACGGAAGCGTCAGGAAGGCGTTGACCGGAACGGCCACCAGAGCAAGTGCCAGTGTGCCGATGAACATTGAGATAATTGCACCTTTGAGGGTTCTGTGTTTTACATAGAACAGTCCTGCGGTACCGACATACAAAGATCCGGTTATGAAGTTGGAGAGTTCGCCGATTCCCATAGTTCCGGTGAAGGGCAGATGAATGAGGTTCTTGGCGAGTTCTATAACGATGCCGTAAACAGGCCCCAGGGCAAATGCGCCGACAAGAACCGGAATCTCAGAGAAATCGAACTTGAGGAACGGAGGCATCAGAGGCAGCGGTATCTCAAGAAACATAAGAATCTCTGACAGCGCGGCAAATACAGCGCACGTAGCAATGCGACGGATAATCGCAGATCTTCTTGCACGTGAAGAAACAGTGGGGTTTGTGGAACAGGACATAAATGATACACTTCCTTTCATCCGGACTTTACCGTCGGTCGCAGAATCTCGCTGCGTCAGCATATGTTCAAAATTACATACGCTTGTGGACTTCCGTCTGCACAATCACTTTGAAAGGAGACGGTCACCACCGGTCGGAGAATCACACTCCGCCTTGGATATCGCGTTAATTATACTATCAGATAACTAAATGTAAAGGTATAAAGGTCTATTTGTTCTCATATTCTTTGCAGGTTGCGGCATAGTTATCGGGAGTACCGATGTCGATGCATTCACCCCGGCCGCGGTATGCGTAAACCGGCATCTGTCTGTAAAGCCATGACGGAAAATTGCCCGGTGCGTCCGGTGAATTGCCCTCTTCAATATATCTGTCAAACAGCGGCAGTATATCGCGTCCATAGAAATATGCGGCGTAAATTCCCCACTCAGTCCTGGGTTCGGCGGGCTTCTCCTCCATATGAAGTATGCGGCCGTCTTCGGCAATTTCCGCGATGGCAAGCTTTCTGCGCTGCTCTATGTCCGGGACATTTATGGCAATCAGTGTCGGAGCGTTCTTCTCACGGAAGAAGTCATACATGCCTTCGAGTGAGTAAGTGAAGATGTTATCGCCTGCGAAAACAGCAATATCATCATCAATGCCTTCGCTCTTGAGAGTGAATACAATGTCTCCGATCGCGCCTCTTCTGTTATCGTTGTCTGTGGTTCCGTCATCTATGACCTTAATCGGAGCTTTGCCATTGCGGTCTGAGTCCGTAGCCCACGACGAGAACTGATCAGCGAAACGCGAATTTGTTACAATATATATTTTGCTGATGTCTTTGAGCTTATCTATGTCATCTATGATGTAGTCAATTATGAGCTGTTTTCCCAAAGGCAGAAGAGACTTGGGCGTATTGATTGTGAGGGGGTATAAACGGGTTGCATAGCCTGCTGCGAGTAAAATTGCAATCATGGGTTCATCTCCTTTGATGACTTAATTACCAAAAGTATACACCCTTTTGACAAAAAGTCTTAACCGGAGAAACAAATTGAGACTCTTTAGTGTCCAAAAGCATAATAAAGTTTGCTATAATTAACGCGCGAAAGCTACTATGATTTAAAAGAAGGAAGATAAAGTGGAAATTTGTGCGGTAGTAATGGCGGCCGGTAAGAGCACGCGTATGAAGTCAAAGATATCCAAGGTCGCACATCAGGTGTCAGGCAAACCTATCATTCAGTGGGTTGCGGATGCGCTTTTCGAGGCCGGATGTTCAGAGCAGGTGTATGTGGTCGGCGAACAGCAGGAACAGATCAGATCAATTCTCGGAGAGAATGTTATATATGTACTTCAGGAAGAGCAGCGGGGAACAGGGCATGCGGTTATGCAGGCGTCGGGATTCCTCGAGGGAAGACTCGGAGTTACGATTGTCCTTCCCGGCGACTGCCCCATGGTATCAGCAGATACCATAAAGAGAGCGCTTGCGGCGTATGAAGCGGAAGGCGACGACTGTGCGGCGATGATTATTACGGCAGTCGCAGATGACCCTACGGGATACGGTCGTGTATTGAGAGATTCAGACGGCAGTGTTGACAGAATAATCGAGCACAGGGATTGCACCGAAGAAGAACTTAAAATAAAAGAGATCAACTCATCGATGTATGTCTTCAGGACACCTCTTCTGATCTCGGCGCTCGGAAGAATCGGCGCAAATAATTCACAAAGCGAATATTATCTGACTGATACAATCGGGATCCTTAAGAAGGATGGTTACCGTATCGGCGCAGTTATTTGCGACATAGACGACACAAGGGGCGTAAATGACTGCATCCAGCTGTCTCAGGTTCAGGCGATTATGAACAGAAGAATTCTTGAGAATCATATGAGGAACGGAGTTCAGATTGTAGATCCTGCGAGCACATGGATTCACAGCGCGGTCAGGATTGCGAGCGATACGGTTATTCTTCCGGGTACCACGCTTGTCGGAGACACGGTTATAGGAAGTGACTGCATCATCGGAGAGAATACGAGAATCGATGGTTCGGTTATCGGAGACGGAACGGTTATAGACTGTTCGGTTGTAACCAGATCTGTAATCGGATCGGACTGCCGCATAGGACCTTTCTCGCATATAAGACCTGACTGCAACATAGCGGATCATGTTACTCTCGGCGCGTACGTCGAGGTGAAGTCGTCAGATATCGGGGAATATACAAGAGCCAGACACCTTACCTATATAGGCGATTCGAGTGTCGGCAAGAATGTTAATTTCGGATGCGGAACGGTAACCTGCAACTTTGACGGTCAGGACAAGGCGGGGTGCACGATAGAAGACAATGTGTTTATCGGAGGCAACTCCAACATTGTGTCATCCGTTGTTCTCGGAAGAGATTCCTATATTGCTGCGGGTTCAACAATTACTTCGGATGTTCCCGCGCTGTCTCTCGGAATCGGAAGATCACAGCAGGTCAACAAGGCTGACTGGGTATCGGAGAAGAGCCGTATGCGTGGCGAGAACTATATACGTCTCGACGACAAACGCTCGGAGGTGTAATCACCGATGTGGATAATTGCGGGCCTCGGGAATCCGGGGAAGAAGTATATGTACACCTGGCACAACATGGGGTATCTCACAGCGGATATTCTTGCTCAGCGCAACGGTATTTTTTTCGACAAAGATAAATTCGAAGGAATATACGGCAAAGGCAGAATCGGCGGCGAGGATGTCATTATCATAAAGCCGACGACCTTTATGAACAACTCAGGAGAGTGTCTCAGCCTGATAAGCAGGTTCTATAAGGTGGAACCTGCAAACATCATTGTTATTTATGATGATATTGATATCGGCAGGGGAACTGTGCGGGTGAGACTCAAGGGAAGTGCCGGAACGCACAACGGTATGCGGTCATGTCTTCAGTGTCTGGGGACCGAGAATTTTCCCAGGGTAAGAATAGGGACAGGCCCGGTTCCGGAGCATTACAATCTCATCGATTATGTGCTGTCTGAGGTTCCGGACGATGAGTGGACGATGATCGGAGATGCAATGGAGAAGGCCTGCATCTCTATTGAAGAAATGGTGACAAATGGAAAAAAAGGTTGAAGAATTACTTGACCTCATAAGAAACGATGCAGTCCTGACTGAGGGCTTCAAAACTGCGCAGAATAAGGGCCTGCATCTGAACATATCCGGACTGTGCGATGAACAGAAGGGTTTTGTGGCGGCCGGACTTGCGCGGACCGCTTTATTCAAGCCGGTTGTAATAGTTCCTGATGCTGCGAGGGCGCGTCGCGCGGGCAATGCCCTGGCGGCGTTTGTTGACGGCAGCATTGTCACACTTATGCCGTCGGAGATGTCGCTTGTTACCGCCGAAGCCGCATCCAGAGATCTTGAGCTGTCAAGGTGCGTAGCACTCTCGAAAATAATCACCGGCGATTATGCTGCGGCCGTTATTCCGGCCGGGTCGCTGCTCAACAAGCTGAATTCTCCGTCAGAATTCAGGAAGAGAATACTTGGCATCAGAATAGGCGACTCCATAGAAAGAGAGAAGCTCGTATCGCACCTTGTGCAGAACGGTTATGAGAGGACGGCGCAGGTGACTCAGGCAGGTGAATTTGCCTGTCGCGGAGATATTGCAGACGTATTTGTGCCGGGAGAAGTTCAGCCTTACAGAATCAGTTTTTTCGATGATGAAGTAGACCAGATAAAGAGCTTTGATTATGAGACTCAGCGCTCCACGGAACAGTTGACGGAAGTTACTATTGTGCCGGCGTGCGTCTATTATTTTGATGAGGCTGATCGCGCGGCTCTGAAGGACAGGATTCTTGGAAGATGCAGAGAAGACATTTCAAGAATGAACCCGGAATCGCACGATGCGCGCAAGGCGGCACAGCTGCTGGAGAGAACCGCGCAGTCTGATGCGCAGAAAGTTGCGGACGGAGTACAGCCTGAAGGCTTGTCGCGATGGATAGGAATCACGATTGATAATCCGGCTTCGGTGCTTGAATATTTTGAAGACGGAAGCGCGATGTTTTTCGCGGATGAAATGATTGAGATAGATTCAAGGCTTAACGCATATGCAAGTGAGTATGCGCAACGATGCAGGGAATCGTTTGAGATAGGAATGGCGCCGACATGTGCGCCGGGCGCAATGTTCAATCTCAGCAGAACCCTTGCGGGACTTGACAGTCTTACACCGGTTCACACCCTTGCCGGCTTCAGGTCGGACGGAAACGGACTGCCGGGCGGAATTGATGTTACTGTATCGGGTGCGCCGGCCGAGTCATTTGTCGGTCGCACACAGGATCTGGCAGAACTCATTAAAAGGGACAGGAGACGCGCCGGAGAGCTCGGAAAAGCGTCTGTTTACCTTATGGTATCCGGTTCGAAACGCATGGAAACCGTGCGGCAGCGGCTCGCGGAAGCTGACCTGTACACAGATATAATTGACGCGCCGCTTTCGGCGGGATTCAGCTATCCCAAGCTTGGAATAGAGCTTATCGGTGAGCAGGAGCTGTTCGGAAATGAGCATATCAGCAAACCGAAGAAAAAGGGCGGGAACCGGATAACAGTTGCCGAAGATGTAAAGCCCGGAGACTATGTAGTTCACGACAGTTACGGTATAGGACGCTACGAAGGCCTCATAAACATGAAGGTCGGAGATACGCGCAAGGATTACCTCAAGATAAGCTATGCCAAGGAAGAGATTTTATATATTCTCCCGGAAGATATTGACTCGCTGCAGAAGTATATAGGGCCGGGAGACCGCGAGCCAAAGCTGTCGAGGCTCGGCGGCGATGAGTGGAAGAAGTCGGTCTCCCGTGCGAAGGAATCCATAAAGAAAGTCGCGTTCGATCTGCTTAAGCTGTACGCTCAAAGAAGTGTCAATGCGGGTTTTGCATGTCTGCCCGACGATGAGAACCAGAAGCAGTTCGAGGAGAGATTCCCTTTTGTTGAGACGGAAGATCAGCTTCGCGCTATAAAAGAGATAAAAGCGGATATGGAGTCGGAGCAGCCTATGGACAGGCTGCTCTGCGGGGATGTCGGCTTCGGCAAGACGGAAGTTGCATTCCGCGCGATGTTCAAGGCGGTGATGAACGGAACGCAGGCTATTATGCTCGCGCCCACGACGCTGCTCGCCCAGCAGCATTACCAGAATTTTGTCGAGAGGTGCAAAGGCTTCCCGGTCAACGTGGTTCTGCTGTCGCGCTTTGTCAATCCGTCGCAGATCAAGGCCAATCTGATAGATATCAAGAACGGAAAGGCAGATGTCATCATTGGCACACACAGGGTGCTTTCGAATGATGTAAGACCTCCGCATCTCGGATTACTGGTGGTTGACGAGGAACAGCGGTTCGGAGTTAATCACAAGGAGAAAATCAAGTCTATGAAGAGCAATGTCGACGTGCTTACGCTTACGGCAACGCCGATTCCGCGAACGCTCCATATGTCTCTGTCAGGTATAAGGGACATCTCAATCCTTGAAGAAGCACCATTTAACCGCCGTGCCGTCCAGACATATGTAATGGGGTATGACGAGCAGATTGTCGTACAGGCCTGTATGCGTGAGATTTCCCGCGGCGGACAGGTTTTCTATCTCTATAACAGAACGTCAAACATCGACAAGGTCAGCGAGCGTCTGAGCCGTCTTATGCCGGGGATGCGTATAATCTATGCCCACGGCCAGATGGCGGAGCACGAGCTCGAGACAATAGTTGAAGATTTTATCGCCGGTGCCTACGATATTCTCGTTTGCACCACAATAATAGAGAACGGCGTCGACATCTCAAATGTCAACACGCTTATAGTCGAAAACGCTGACAAATTCGGTCTCGCACAGCTCTATCAGATAAAGGGCAGAGTCGGAAGGTCTGACAGACAGGCGTATGCGTACATAACATATGATGAATCCTGCGCACTTTCCGAGGAAGCCCGCAAACGTCTTGCTGCTCTTCGTGAATTCACAGAGCTCGGTTCCGGCGTGAGAATTGCAATCAGAGATCTCGAGGTCAGAGGCGCAGGTTCGCTTCTGGGCGCTGAGCAGCACGGACAGATGGACGTAATAGGATATGAGCTGTACTGCCGTCTGCTTGACGAGGAAATAAGGGAGCAGAAGCTTCTGTCTCAGGGCGGCGAAGGACCCGATCATGCAGATGCGGCTGAAGGTCTCTCGATGCTCTCGCAAAACGGAACAGAATTTGTGGTGGATGTGGATTATGATTCCTATATTCCCGCGGCTTATATTCCCGACGAGAGCGCAAGGATGGCGGCATACCGCAGAATCGGCGCCATTGGGAGCCTTGAAGACTATTCCGATTTCCAGGATGAGATGACCGACAGATATGGTGATGCGCCGGCTGAAGTCCTTATTCTCTCAGGTATATCTCTGATAAGAACGATGGGTCCGAAGATCGGCTTTGTCAAGGCGTCAATAAGAAGCGCGGGCGTGAGACTTTATCTCAATCCGAGACTTCAGATAGACTTAAAGGCTTTGGGCGCGCTGATGAATGACCCTCTGTACGGTGCGAGATGCCACATCAACGCGACAGGGTCAGAACCATATATGTCGTTCAAGCCGACGTCCATGAGTCAGAGCAAAACCATAGATGAGATAGTCGGTCTGCTTAAAATAATGACAGCGAACAAATCTTCAGAAACTGTGGCATAATAGTATCGGTTCGAAATATACGCCTCAATAGTCCAATGGATAGAATAGCAGTTTCCGGTACTGTAGATACGGGTTCGATTCCTGTTTGGGGCGCCAGAGGCAATACCGAATTTTCCGGTTAACCGGAAGATTCGGTTTTTGCTTTATTATGTTAGTGCCGGGCGGGCAAAAAAATCTGTGCAACTTAATAAAACGTTTACATAATTTCAAGGAAAACGAACACAAAACCAAATAATACTAAAGAGAATATATATTTCAGAAAGTATTATGGACTTAATACAGCGAAAACAGATACGGAGGATACAAGAATGGCTCAAGTTGTTCTGGATTGGAATAAGTATCAGAAGGCGGCAATAGATACAGCTTCGGAAGGCATTGTAATGCTGGAGAACCGTGGCGGAGCGCTGCCGCTTAAACGCGGTTCACGGGCGGCGCTTTTCGGCAGGATGCAGACGCACTATTACAAGTCAGGGACAGGATCCGGCGGAATGGTTAATGTATCTCATGTTGTGGACATCAGAGAGGCTCTGGACAAAGCGCCCGGACTGACGCTTGACGGCGAGCTTATGGATGTCTACGACCGGTGGGATGCTGACAATCCGCTTGACCCGGGACTCGGATGGGGCAAAGAGGCGTGGTCGCAGCCTGAGATGCCGGTAGAACCGGCGTTTGCGCAAAAACTCGCTGCGCGCAACGATGCTGCTATAGTGATTATCGCGAGAACCGCGGGCGAAGATCGGGACAATTCCTCGGACAAGGGAGCGTTCTATCTGAGCGATCTCGAAGAGGAACTTCTTAAAGTCGTCAGTGAGGCGTTTGAGTGCACAATAGTCCTGCTCAACGTCGGCAATATTATCGATATGAGTTTTGCAGACAGATACGACATCAGCAGCGTTCTTTATGTATGGCAGAGCGGCATGCTGGGCGGCTGTGCGGTGGCGAGAATACTTACGGGCGAAGAGAGCCCTTCCGGATGCCTGCCGGACACCATCGCGGTAAGTCTGGACAGCTATCCGTCGAACGATAATTTCGGCACAAAGGATCCGTTTGAAGACGTATATCAGGAAGATATTTTTGTAGGTTACAGATATTTCTCGACATTTGCGCCTGAGGCTGTCCGCTATCCGTTCGGAAGCGGTCTGTCATATACGACGTTTGCCCTGAATGACATTAATTTCAAATACAGCGACGGCACGGTCAGCGTCAAGGTCACAGTCAAGAACACGGGAAGCTGTTCCGGACGCAAGGCGGTTATGCTCTATGCCCAGGCGCCGGCAGGAAAGCTCAGCAAACCGGCGCGCGTTCTGATAGGATTTGCCAAGACCGGCAATATTCCTTCGGGGGCGACAGAGGAGCTGACAATCACAGCGGAGAAGAGAACCTTTGCCTCTTTTGATGACGACGGAAGAACCGGTCTCGGAACAGGTTTTATTCTCGACGCAGGTACTTATAATTTCTATCTTGGAAGTGATTTTATGAGTGCAGCCAGGATAGGTTCGTTTGAATTGTCCGGGCCTGAACTTCTTGAGAAGCTCGACTGTGCGCTTGCGCCGCGCAAGGCCTTCAGGCGCCTTGTTGCAGCAGACGACGGCAACGGCGGCATGTCAAAGGCATACGAGGATACCCCGTTAGAGACGGCCAGATACCTTGATACCCGTATGACGAGGGTTCCGGCAGAGATACCACAGACAGGAGATTGCGGCATAAAACTTACGGATGTCAAACATGGCAGGAGAACTATGGATGAATTTGTCGCGCAGCTGACAGACGAGGATCTGTCGCTAATTATTCGCGGCGAAGGAATGGGAAGCCCCAAGGTTACAATCGGTACGGCGGCTGCTTTTGGCGGGGTAACCAAAGAACTCAAGGCTATGGGTATTCCAACACTCTGCTGTTCGGACGGGCCTTCCGGAATGAGAATCGATTCCGGAAAGAAAGCATTTTCGCTGCCGAACGGAACCTGTCTCGCATCAACTTTCAATACGGAACTGGTCGAGGAACTCTATACTTACCTTGGTATCGAGATGCTTACCAACAGGATAGATACAATTCTGGGACCCGGAATAAATATTCACAGACACCCGCTTAACGGCCGCAACTTCGAGTATTTCTCGGAAGACCCGCTGCTTACAGGCAAGATGGCAGTAGCGCAGATCAGGGCGCTCGAGAGAAACGGCGTCACACCGACGGTCAAGCATTTCTGCGCGAACAACCGCGAGACGAACCGTCGTGAGATGAATTCCGTTGTGTCGTCACGCGCCCTTCGCGAAGTTTATCTGCCGGCGTTTGAGATGTGTGTCAAAGAGGGCAGGTGCAGAAGCATAATGTCATCCTATAACATAATCAACGACAGATACAGCGCCAACAACTACGATCAGAACACTATGATACTTCGTGAACAGTGGGGTTACACAGGACTTGAGATGTCAGACTGGTGGGCATATATCGGCAAGAACGGAGACTGCGATACCGAGTACTCCATGGAAGGACATGCTGCAATGGCACGTTCTCAGAATGATGTTTATATGGTTTGCACTACCGTCGAAAAGGAAGAGCTTAATGAGACCGATTGTTACAGGGAACTGACGGAAGGTGACGGTTCCATGATAACAAGGGCGGAACTTCAGCGCAACGCGGCTAATATCCTGCGGTTTGCTATGCATACTCCCGCGATGGACAGACTCGAAGGTAACAATGTCGAGATAGAGCAGATTGACAGTCCGTTCAAGCAAGACGATGTGAATGTTGATGCCGGTGTTTTCTACACGATGGGCGATGACCCGATTGTAATTGAATGCACCGAGAATACAGCCGCCGGCAAAGATTTTGTTTTCGGTCTCACCGTAAACCGCAAAGGTATATTCAGTCTCGAATTCACCGCTTCTTCGCTCCTGCCCGGAACCGCTCAGATACCGATGATGATATTTTTAACCAGCATACCTATCTCGGTTCTCACATGGAACGGCACGGACGGCAAGGATGCGACAATGAAGACTGACAGTTTCATGTATTCAAAGAACTGCGTCTACCGTATTCATTTTTCAGGCGCCGGTGTTGAGCTCAAGAACATCAGGGTAAGCTTCAAAAGAGATTTTGAAGAAGGCGACAGTTTATAAAATTGCGGTATTGATATAAAATAAGGTCAGCTCAAATTCTGAGCTGACCTTTTTTATTAAGGAGCAAAATTTTGCGAAGAGATTATTTCACATGTGTATTTCTCGGACTTATAGCCGGCGCCCTGGTGTTCGTCTGTTTTGAACCGCTTTACTTTGTATATGGCGGAATCAGGCCGAGAACTTTTGGAGTTTTTGAGATTGTCATGAGCATTTTTTACAGCGTTTTCTTCGTTCTGGTGCTTCCTTTTGTCGCTGCCCATCTAAAGAAATACTGGATCAACTGGGGGCTTGCCGCATATGGACTTCTCGCATATCTTCCGCTGTGGTTTTATCCGGCCGATGCGCTCCTTGAAGGCAGCGGCAGTTCGCTTGGTTCGGGCATCCTGGCAATGATTCTCAGCGGAATATACGGAATGTGTGAAGCACCTTTCGCGCCGATGTCCGTCCTGATAGGCAACAGTGCCGCCTCAAAGCTCATCTACTGGCTTTTCCCGCTTGCGATATTCTGGCCGGTGTTTTCAAAGATAGTGACTTTCTATCGTAACGCATATATCGCCGAGCAGTTGACACCCGCGGCGGCAATGTCAGGCGCGGCAAGCGCAGAACGTCATCATGCGCGAGATGTTATGAGAAACGGGGCGTCTGAACCTGAAGTTCTCGGTACTGTTATAACAGCTCCGGTATCAGCTGCATCGCCCGAAGAAGTGAAGCGCAATGCGGCAACCGCTGCAACCGGAAGAGTGGCGGTTACTTCCGCAGCATCTGCAGAACCTTCATATTCTGCGCAGAGGCAGCAGGTCGCAAGACCAGCCTTTTCGGGAAGTATTGCAGGCTCCGGCAGTGCTGAAAGAATCAAGGCTTCCGGAGTTGATGAGCCGGAAGGTCCGCGCGGCGACGCGAGAGAAGCCGACGGGAATTACGGACGGACGGTTCGTCCCGCAGTTCGTCCCGTACACCTTAATCCGTCAAACTCCGCAGGTTCACAAAGCCGGGTCACGAAGGCCGCAGCAGGTCCTCAGGCCGAGGGTTCACCGGTTGCAGGCTCAAATGAAGGAGAGCGAGTAATTACGCTCGGTCCGCCTCCTGTAAGTGACGATACAATCTGTCTCGGCCCGCCGCCTGCGGCAGCGCAGTCCGTTCATAACGGGCAGACTCAGCAGAGTTCTGCAGATGGTGATGAACAGGTTATTCATCTTGCCGGTCCGGTGGACAAAGACTGATTACAGTTGAAAAGCATTTTAAGTGCTTGTAAAATGATTAAGCGAAATTATAGTAATTAATGCAGGGGGCGATACAAATGGCAAAGAACAATAAATTCTGGAAGACCTTTGTTGCCGGAAGCGAAGATAAGAGACATGCCGCGATAACAGGCGAAGATCCGCTTGAAGAAGGGCTCAAGGATCTGACGTGGTTCGAGAACTCAAAACGTGCGGTAAGAAGAAAAATCACCAAGACATACGAGACTTTCGGTGAAGAAATCGGAAACTCCGTATCTGCGGGTGTCCCTGCGCTTTATCTTCTCGGCCTTCTGCCATACGCGGCAATCGATGCATATCTTGACGCGACGTCAAAGGGCTTGTCACAGACCTCTGTAGTTATGACTGTCCTGGGCCGTTCGGCATTCATAATTACGCTCTTTCTCTCGCTGCTGTTTTCGACGATCTATCACTTTATGAAGCACGGCACGCCGCATAAGCGCGTAATGGACAAACTCAACCGCTCTGTCGCTTATCTTGCGATTCTCGGAGCTTATACACCGCTTTGCATAAACATCCTCGGTCAGGTGTCGGGAGCTGTCCTGTGGTCGCTTGAAGCCGCATTGGCGCTTGCCGGAATACTTGTGACAGCGCTTGCCTATCCGAACAACAAAGTCGGAAAAGGCTTTACATATCTTATTTACGCGATGATGGGATGGGGATTAATCTTCAGGATAAAAGAGTTCTATTTGAGCGCTTCACACCTTTGTTTCTGGCTTATTATCGGCGGAGCCTTCGCGTACACCGTCGGCATTTTCTTCGGTCCGTCGAAGAAGTTCAAGTTTTCCCACATGGTCTGGCATCTGTGCGTTGTCGCCGGGGTTGTTCTTCATGTTCTGGGGTATGTTTATTTCTTCGGGTGAATAGTTTGACTGTTGTTATTTTCTGAAAATGAATAAGTATTCATGAGCAAGCAACAAGAAATTGTATTTAACGCTGTTTGTCTTCCAATAACCTGTGGCTTTGCAGTTGTGTTGCTCTTTTATTATTATTTCTTTTGTGGTAAATCCTGCTGCTTCAAAAATTCTCATCACCTCGAAGCTCATAGGAATTACACATCCTTTTTGACGAGTATCACCCATCAGAACAGCACAAAATTTCCCGGCCTTTAGAACTCTGAGACACTCAGAAGCAACGGGTTTCATTTGTTCAAGAAAATCTTTAACCTTGAGATTAGACAAATCTTCAGGAATATCTTGACCCTCGCTATAATTAATGATATTAGCATAAGGAGGATGAGTACATATTAAGTCAATGCTGTTATCCGGAACAAAGTCCAGATTTCTCGCATCACCTTTATGTATATATACTTTCCCATTGGCACCATCATGTTCAAATGAAGTTTTCTCGCGGCATCTGTCCAATGCTATATCATTGATATCAACACCAAGTATATTTCTATTGAGTAGCTTTGCCTCTACAAGACTTGTCCCTCCACCTGCAAACTGATCTAACACAAGATCACCTTCTTTTGAGTATCGAAGAAGAATATTTCTTGGAATATAGGGCGACCAATTACCACGCCATTTGGCATCGTGTGTTGCCCAATCTCCACGCTGAGGGAAACTCCATACAGTTGTCATCTCAAGCTCAAAATCTTTAGGTCCCCACAGTGTGATTTTTTTTTCCATAATTGATTACCTCTAAACAAATAGTACCGACATTATTTCATTTTCCATGTCACTTATGTTGTACACTGTGTCCAATACGTCAAAAGTTTCCTCGAGATTATTCTTAGCGCTGTTCCACCCGGAACCGTCTGTAAACCATATAAATACGACATTGGGAATAGTGCCGATTTCTTGTGCAAGAGTCTTATAGCTTCTTGCAGTTTCATTAAGTTTGGAACCGCCGCTGCTGTAAAAATTGGTTTCAATAACATATAGCTTTGCCTCAGTCTTAACAACGTAGTCAAACCTCTTATCAGATTTTCCTCCATTAGTTACAGCAGATAGATCATAATCCCATTTTCTCTGAATATCAGCAATGCACATTTCTTTAAAATAGGTGCTGCCAAGTTTAAAACCAGCTTTGATAATGAATTTTTCAACCAGATTTTCCATTAGGTGACCACCACGATTTTTACGTCCGTTTGAATCCAGCCCGGTTTCGATACCTGTCACATAATCAACCAAATTATTAATTATGTGGTTTGAAAGTAAATCAAACAAACCTGTCTCCTTCATAAAGAAAGAGTATTGTTCGGCTGTTATATTACTTTCGGAGTTGAATTTATACAGAATCCCGCATTGTTCATTTTGACAATACAGTTCATCGCCTCGTTTTGCCAACAGTACCGGAATAGTCTTTATTATTTCTGGATAATTCTTAATAAGTCGTTTGAAATCAGAATCAATATCTTTGGATCCGATTAAGGAATTCATAATATTGAGTTCAATCCTAATATCGTTAACATTGCGATACACCTTTTCAAAATCCACATAGTACTTATAGTCTGAAATACTGTCTCGGAATGTCTTCAACCATGATTCAAAATCTCTTTTCATTATATTATTCCTTCCTATGACATTAGTCCGCCGCCAGATTCTTGATTTGTATATGCTTTTGTCCAACCAGTTTGACCCATGATGCTTATAGCTTTAGGAGGTTCAAGCTGTCTTTTGTTCGTTATGTCACATATTGCTTTGAATGGACATTCTTTAATATTCGGAGATGCAATATTCAGCTTATAAAAATCGGACTTGCAAATTGCTATGTAGCCATCTTCATCGGTACACGGTAGAACTTTTTTATCGATCTTAACCTGACTCGCACTAATGCCGTTACTCCGGCATATAGGGCACGTTTTTATGTTTGCACCATTCCTTTTAAATTCGTGTCCGTTCTCGCATCTATATGTGCACAGTTTATCTTTACAGAATTGTTTGCCGATAACATTGTATATGAAATAGTCAAGAATGCAGGGACTTGAAATTGATTCACCGGGAAAATCATTGTTCCAAAAATTCCAAACGCGCCTCCAAGCTTGTACATTCATTTTATCAACATACTCATATTGTAATCCAAATACATCCAAGAAACTCGATACAAGCGGAACTGCGCTCGACAATATTCCCGTTCTAAGTGAAACTTTTATTGTGTTTATATCACTTGCGACATCAATATCATCAAAGCCTGATACATTATCCCATATGCCTAAAACGATCATATCGCGAATAAACATATCTGCTTTCTTTTTTCCATATCCAGCGCCATTACAAGTAATCAGTGCCTGTCTCAGGCTGGTAACATTTCGATTATAACGATCGATTATTTCGTATGGTGTGGCATTTTTGTCAATTAGAAACTGACAAATTTTTTTAGCATAAGAACTACGTTTGTCATTCTGTGAAAGATTAGTCATGTTAATGCATTTTATAAAATTCGACGGGTCTTCATTTATTTTTTTCACGTTAAATATTGATGGATCTTTAATGAAAAGCTTCGAAAGCTTGTCAAAATCGCGGGAACCCCGGAAGTCTTGATTTGCGGTAAGCATACGAATAAGACAAACGTCTTCTTTGGATAAATTGTTTGTATTATAGACTGTAGTATATGCACGTCCTTTGGTTTTCATGTACACATCATGTAATGCAGTTGCAACAGATTTGCAGACATCATCGTTAATTTCCAAATTCAGCACAGTCTTGTAATTCTCATTCCAAAATCTGTGATACTCAGAAAAATACTGAAGATTATTACCAAGAGTGTTTACCGTTCCAATATCATCATATGTTGTGAATAAGAATCGATTTATCTCTGCAACAACAGCTCTTGTTGATTCTATACTTGGTTGTTCATTGTTTGAAGCACAAAGGTTCTTTATTCGCTGTGTAAATCTATCCAAGTCTGTCATAAACAACATCTCCAATCTATTAGTTGCATATTAACAACTCACTAATTTTACCGCGCGAATTGCCATTGCTATTTATCATTCTGCTTGCTTGTATCCGTTCAATGCTTTGTTTGGCATAGAGAAAATCGAAGAAATCATCATTAGGATCCGTGTTCTTTGGATCTGAATTGCTTAACACTATATGCGCACCGCGTTTTGCCAGTTTCTGAACATAATTAGCCAGTTCAATTTGTGACTTGTCGTCAAATGTTTCCTCATTATATGAAGTGAAACTAGAAGTTGTATTTAGTGGGCGATAAGGCGGATCAAAATAAACGAAGGTCTTATCATCAATGAAAGATGCTGATTCTCTGTAATCGGCACAAACAATTTCAACATTACTTAGCGCCTCTGATACAGCGGTCAGATTCTCTTCATCACATATAGTAGGGTTAATATAGCTTCCCATTGGAACATTGTATAATCCGGTCTTATTTACCCTATATAGTCCGTTAAAACATGTTTTGTTAAGAAATATAAAGAGGGCAGCAGCTTCTGTGTTATAAATTTTGTTTATTGCAAGCTCATTAAATCTGGCTCTGTTACTATAAAATAACACCTTTCGGTATTCAGTGTCTAATGGCAAAAAAGCATTCTCAAATGCATATAAACGCTGAATGAGTTCATCAACATTATCACGTACGCAGATGTAAGTGTTAATTAGTTCACTGTTAATGTCGCTGATATATGCTTTTGAAAGCTGGTATTTGCTTAATATGTCCAGAAGAATCGCGCCGCCTCCAACAAAAGGCTCAGCATATTTATCGATGCTTTTCCCTAATTCTGAAGAGTATTTACTGGATATTTCTGAGATAAGTTGACTTTTTCCGCCAGCCCATTTTACAAAAGGTTTCAAGGACTTAGTACAATTATCTTTAGAACTTCTGCCATCAATAGGTTTCTTGGCAGTTTTTGGAATCAGCCACATATTTCCAATCATTGTAACATTAGGTATTCTGTCTTCAGCGCATAACACTGCAACGCGTCTTTGAGATATTCCCCATAAATGAGCTGCGTCTTTAGCAGACATATAATCTAATTCCATACAAGCCTCCGTAAAACGATTATTCGATAATAAGAATAATTACATGATCCAACCAAGAAATCAAGTGCGTTTTATCTGATTTTCGAGTACTCGTTAACATGTAATGCAGCTTCAATTTGGGAGAATTTGCTAGTACACTGCCGAAAAAGAGGAAGCGTTCTTTATAGCAAAGCAAAGATAAACGACAGTGCGGAGCGGGAGAAAATAAGACGAAGTCTACTTGTCAGCTTTATCCTGTCAGAGGGTTCCTACAGCATAAGCAAAGAGCAACAAAAAAACCGCCCCGCCTTTTTGTGGCGGAGCGGCTTTTATTTTTTACTGCAAAATCCGCAATCAGCTGAACAGGCTCAGAAGCACTCCGGCTGCGACAGCGGAACCGATAACGCCTGCGACGTTAGGACCCATGGCGTGCATAAGAAGGAAGTTGGAAGGATTCTCTTTCTGACCTTCTTTGTTGGAAACACGTGCTGCCATAGGAACCGCGGATACGCCTGCGGAACCGATGAGAGGGTTAATCTTTCCTTTGGACAGGAAGTACATAAGGTCACCTATGAGAAGACCTCCGATTGTTGCGGTCATAAACGCTATCAGTCCAAGGAGAATAATCTTAAGAGTCTCAACCTTGAGGAAGTTGGATCCGACTGCCGTCGCGCCTACCGATGTTCCGAGGAAGATTGTTACTATATTGCACATTGCGTTCTGCGCTGTGTCAGAGAGACGCTCTGTTACGCCGGACTCTCTGAAGAGGTTGCCGAGCATAAGGCAGCCGAGCAAAGGCGCGACTGAAGGAAGAATAAGGATGCATACAACTGATACAATGACAGGGAAGCAGATCTTCTCAACCTTTGATACCGGACGTGACTGCTCCATCTTGACCTGGCGCATTTTCTTTGTGGTGAGCAGCTTCATAAACGGCGGCTGAATCAAAGGAATCAGTGCCATATATGAGTATGCCGCAATGGCGATTGCTCCGAGAAGCTCAGGTGCGAGTTTTGAAGTCAGGTAGATAGCCGTAGGGCCATCTGCACCGCCGATAATTCCGATGGATGCTGCTGCCTGAGGGTCAAAACCGAGAAGTGTAGCAACGATGAAAGCAAAAGAGATTCCGAACTGCGCGCCGGCACCCATAAAGAAGCTTGAAGGACGGGAAATCAAAGGACCGAAATCTGTCATTGCTCCTACTGCGAGGAAAATCAGACATGGGAAAATATCCATCTTTACGCCGATATAGAGGAAATCGAAAAGTCCCGGATCCGGCTCGCCGGCTGCCTGACCGCCGATAGCGGCCCAGTTAATCTCACCGTTGAACCACTCCGGATGGAAAATTCCACCGCCCGGCCAGGGAAGATTGGTGAGCAGCATGCCGAAAGCGATAGGAAGGAGCAGCAAAGGCTCGTATTCCTTCTTGATTGCGAGATAGATCAGGAGGAACGATATGATGATCATAGCTCCGGACTGCCATGTCATTGTGGCAATGCCTGATGTCTCCCATAGATTTTTAAAAACTTCTAACATTACTTGTTACCCCCTAATCAAGAAATCGTAACAATATGTGAGCCGGTATCAACAGAGGCGCCCTTTGATGTAAGGACCTGAGCGATTGTTCCGGCGCATGGTGAGTAAATCTCGTTCTCCATCTTCATTGCTTCGAGGATGCAGATGAGGTCGCCTTCCTTGACTGACTGACCGGCAGCAACCTTGAGATCAAGAATTGTTCCGGGCATAGGGGAGTCTACTGCGGTTGTGCCGGCCGCAACGGCCTGTGAAGGCGATGCTGCCGGAGCCTGAACAGGTGCTGCTGCCACAGGAGCTGCCGCAGGAGCAGCTGCTACGAAATCTGTAGTCTTGACGAGATTGGCTTTACCCTTCTCTACTTCGACTTCGTACTGTTTGTCGTTGATTGTAACTGTATAAATCATGGGTGTTCTCCTTTATTTCTTCTCGACGAGGGTTATTGACTTAAAGACAAGCTCTGAAAGCGGTATACCGGTGTTGTCAGACACGATAGCCATAATAATCGCCGCGTTCTTCTCGCTGCAGTTGGTGAGCTTAAGCCTTCCTGATGAAAAATCTTCAGCGGCTTCCTGAGCCGGAGACGCTGTGGCTTGAGCCGGGGATGCTTTGCTTCCATTCTTTGATAATGCTGCAATAATGCGGCTTGCAATTGAAATAAGCGCGTACATTATAAACAGAACGGCAAAAACGACAAGCATAACCAATCCTGCGTCACGAAAAGCTTCACCGGTTGCCAGCGGTTCGCCGGTTCTTGTGACCAATTCGACAATTGGATTCATCTGTTAGTCCTCCTTCTTTTCGATAGTATAGGTAACTGTATTGGATTCCTTCTCCTCACGTGCTTCGAAGAACTTCTCGGCTACCTGCGGGAAAGCTATGTAAGAAAGAACGTCTTCGTCGGATCTCGCCTTGCTGCCGAGCTCCTTTTTTGTCTTTTCGAACAGGGGCTCAAGGGAATCAGCGTATCTCCCGGTAACAAGCTCTTCGGGCTTCCAGCACTTGGCGACAAGCTCCTGATTGATCTCGCCCGGCGCTCTGCCGTACTCACCGCGCAGATAAGCTTTAATCTCTTTGGAGATATTCTTGTAGCGCTCTCCGACCAGAACGTTTGTCACGGCCTGGTTGCCCACCATCTGGGACATAGGGGTTACAAGCGGCGGATAGCCCATGTCCTTACGGACATTCGGAATCTCAGCCAATGCTTCGTCGAATCTGTCCATGGCATGCATATCTGTCAGGTTGGCAATCATGTTCGAGAGCATTCCGCCCGGTACCTGATACTTGAGAATATCTGCCTTGATGCCCATGACCGTTGGGTTGAGTCTGCCTGAGTCCAGGAACTTCTTCCTGACGGGCGCGAAAAAGTCTGCAATCTGCTTAAGTTTATCCATATCAAGCGAAGTCTCATATCCGAGCTGCTCGAGTGCATACTTCATAGTCTCTGTGGCCGGCTGCGAAGTGCCGCCTGCCATTGTAGAAATGGCGCAGTCGATGCCGTCAACGCCGGCTTCTACCGCCTTTGTGTAGGTAATCGGGCCAAGACCTGTTGTATGGTGCGTGTGGAAGAAGATCGGCACCTTCACTTCAGACTTGAGGGCCTTTACAAGGTCATATGCCTCCTGAGGTCCGCAGATGCCTGCCATATCCTTTATGGCGATGGAATCAACGCCCATCTTCTCAAGTTCTTTGCCCATCTCGATGTACTTGGCGATTGTATGAACCGGAGATGTTGTGTAGCAGATGCAGCCCTGAGCGTGCTTTCCGCATTTCTTGACTTCGTCGATGCAGACTTCAATGTTGCGGAAGTCGTTAAGTGCGTCGAAGATTCTGAAGATATCCATTCCGTTCTCGGCGGCTTTCCGGCAGAAAAGTCTGACCACATCGTCAGGATAATGCTTGTATCCCAGAATATTCTGTCCGCGGATAAGCATCTGCAGCGGAGTTTTCTTGCATACTGCCTTTATCTTGCGAAGTCTCTCCCACGGGTCTTCATCAAGGTATCTAAGGCAGGAATCAAAGGTAGCGCCGCCCCAGCACTCAAGAGAGTAATAACCGGCGTTGTCCAGAGTCTCAAGGATGCCCTCGAAATCCGAGAATGGCATACGCGTTGCGATGAGCGACTGCTGTGCATCGCGCAGCACTGTTTCAGTAATGTTAACTTTCATAAAGTCACGCTCCTTGTTTATTAAATATAACCTCATAGAGTATAATGATTTTGAGGCGAGAAGTGAATAGAAAAATGTTTTGACGTGACAAAATTCAGCAAAAGTCTCGATTCCAATAATTATGTTTACTTTCAAAAAGTCGGGGTGTATACTTAATTGCTCGCAGGGGGACTTGTGCCCTTATTTGCGTGCATAGAACTTAAGAAAGGAGATGTATTGATGCCAACGTTCAATCAATTAGTCAAGTCCGGCAGACAGTCAAAGACATACAAGTCTGCTTCACCGGCATTGCAGTTCGGTATGAACACCATTAAGAACAGGGAGACTGATATCGAGTCACCTCAAAAGCGTGGTGTTTGCACAGTAGTTAAGACAACAACACCTAAGAAGCCTAACTCAGCGCTTCGTAAGGTAGCACGTGTTCGTCTTACAAACGGTTACGAAGTTACTGCTTATATCCCGGGAATCGGACACAACCTTCAGGAGCACTCAGTGGTTCTCATCAGAGGCGGTCGTGTAAAGGACCTTCCTGGTGTACGTTACCATATCATCAGAGGAACTCTTGATACAGCAGGCGTAGCAGGTCGTATGCAGGGAAGATCCAAGTACGGTGCCAAGAAGCCTAAGGCTGCTAAGGTTAAGAAGTAATTTCCGCTAAGACGGAAGAGGACAAGCGATCAGTACATTGTTCATAATAACGGGACATTGCAAAGCGTCGCACAACACGTCCGACAAAGAAACAACTGAAACGTGAGTACCTTTGGTTTCAGTAAAAACTGATAATCATGTAAGGAGGGAAGTACAGTGCCAAGAAAAGGCAATACCCCAAAGAGAACCGTTCTTCCGGATCCTGTCTATAATGATGTTAAAGTTTCAAAACTTATCAACAACATCATGCAGGATGGCAAGAAGGGCGTAGCTCAAAAAATTACCTATGACGCTTTCGATATTATCAAAGAGCGTACAAACGGAGAGCCTCTTGAAGTTTTCTACAAGGCTCTTGAGAATGTTATGCCGACACTTGAGTGTAAGGCTCGCCGTGTAGGCGGCGCCAACTATCAGATTCCTATGGATGTTAAGCCTGAGAGAAGACTTACATTGGGACTCAGATGGCTCGTACAGTTTTCAAGGCAGAGAAGTGAGCGCACCATGAAGGAGCGCCTTGCTGCTGAGCTTATGGATGCTGCAAACGAGACAGGCGGAGCGTTCAAGAAGAAAGAAGAAATGCATAGAATGGCAGACGCCAACAAGGCATTCGCACATTACAATCGCTAATACGGCGAAGGAAAGGACCACGATACTATGGCTACTACAAGACAGTATCCGCTTGAGAAAACAAGAAATATCGGTATTATGGCTCACATCGACGCCGGTAAGACTACAACTACCGAGAGAATTCTTTATTACTCCGGTATTAACCGCGTAATCGGTGAGGTTCACGACGGTGCCGCTACCATGGACTGGATGGTTCAGGAGCAGGAGCGTGGTATAACAATCACATCCGCTGCTACAACAGCTCCCTGGAAGGGACACAGAATCAACATCATCGACACACCAGGACACGTTGACTTTACAGTTGAGGTTGAGAGATCTCTGCGTGTTCTTGACGGTGCGGTTACGGTTATGTCTGCTAGAGGCGGCGTTGAGCCGCAGACAGAGACTGTCTGGAGACAGGCTGAGCACTACGGTGTTCCGCGTATGGTATTCGTCAACAAGATGGATATCATGGGAGCTAATTTCGATCACGTATGTGATATGATTTCCGAGCGTCTCAAGAATGTCCCTGTCGCAATTCAGTGCCCTATCGGCAAGGAAGACAATTTCGAAGGAATTATCGACCTTATGACACTGCGCGCTGAAGTTTACACATCTGAGGACGGAAAGCAGTATGAGGACCGCGAGGTTCCCGCCGACATGCTTGAAGATGTTAAAGCAAGAAGAGAAGCAATGGTTGAGAAGATCTGCGAGACAGATGACGCTCTCACAGAGAAGTTCCTCGAAGGCGAAGAAGTATCAGTTGATGAGCTCAAAGCAGCTCTTCGTAAGGCTTGCTGCGAGTGTAAGGTTATTCCTGTCACCTGCGGTACATCTCTTAGAAATAAGGGTGTCCAGATGCTTCTCGACGCTATCGTCGACTACATGCCGTCTCCGCTTGATGTCCCCTGCATCAAGGGTGTCAACCCTGAGACAGAGGAAGAAGAGGAGAGACCTTCGTCTGATGACGAGCCGTTCTCGGCACTTGCATTCAAGATTGCAACAGACCCGTTCGTCGGTAAGCTTTGCTTCTTCAGAGTTTATTCCGGTGTGCTTGAGGCCGGTTCTTACGTTCTCAATTCATCAAAGAATAAGAAGGAGCGTATCGGACGTATTGTTCAGATGCACGCCAACGAGCGTAAGGAGATCACAGAGGTTTTCTCAGGTGATATCGCCGCAGCAATCGGACTTAAGGACACAACAACGGGCAACACACTCTGCGATGAAGATCATCCTATCATCCTTGAGTCAATGGAGTTCCCGGAGCCTGTTATCGAGGTTGCAATCGAGCCTAAGAGCCGTGCTTCACAGGAGAAGATGCTTATCGCTCTTCAGAAGCTGGCAGAAGAAGACCCGACCTTCCGTACATACACAAACCAGGAGACAGGTCAGACAATCATCGCTGGAATGGGTGAGCTTCACCTTGACATCATCGTTGACCGTCTGTTCCGTGAATTCAAGGTTGAGGCTAACGTAGGTGCTCCTCAGGTATCCTATAAGGAGACCATCAGGAAGTCTGTTGAAGCCGAAGGTCGTTTCGTCCGTCAGTCCGGCGGACACGGACAGTATGGTGACTGCTGGCTCAGACTCGAGCCTCAGGAGCCCGGCAAGGGTTATGAGTTTGTCAACGCTACAGTCGGCGGCTCAATCCCTAAGGAGTTTATTGCTCCTATCGATGCAGGTGTTCAGGAAGCTATGCAGGCCGGCGTTCTCGGCGGCTATCCGGTTGTCGATGTCAAGGTTACCGTTTTCGATGGTTCCTTCCACGATGTCGACTCTTCAGAAATGGCATTCAAGATTGCAGGATCCATGGGTTTCAAGGCCGGTATGGCTAAGGCCGATCCTTGTCTCCTTGAGCCTATCATGAAGGTAGACATTGAAGTTCCGGACGAGTACCTTGGAGATGTTATCGGCGGCATTAACGCACGCCGCGGCAACATCAAGGATATCGAGCCGCTCAACGGATCGCAGCAGGTTCACACAGAGGTTCCTCTTGCGAACATGTTCGGTTATGCAACAGACCTGCGTTCAACAACTCAGGGCCGTGGTACATTCGTAATGCAGATCAGCCATTTCGCTGAAGCACCGAAGAGCATCATGGAAGAAATTTTGAAGAAGTAATCGCATAGGGCCTTTGCGTGAAGCACATTTACTGATGTCGCTTACTTGAAAGTTGACATAAAAATTTGTAAAATGTGTGTTATCGCTGTTAAGTCCAAAGCGTGAACAAATTTAAGTACACAAATAATTTCTAGGAGGAAATTAACAATGGCTAGAGAAAAGTTCGTACGTAACAAGCCACACGTCAACATTGGTACCATTGGTCACGTTGACCACGGTAAGACAACACTCACAGCTGCTATTACAAAGGTTCTTTCTTTTAAGGGCGGCGCAAGCTTCGAAGACTATAGCATGATCGACAGTGCACCTGAGGAGAGAGCTCGTGGTATCACGATCAACACAGCACACGTTGAGTATGAGACAGATACACGTCACTATGCACACGTTGACTGCCCAGGCCACGCTGACTATATCAAGAACATGATTACAGGCGCAGCACAGATGGATGGTGCCATCCTCGTTGTTTCTGCATCTGATGGCCCGATGCCCCAGACACGTGAGCACATTCTGCTCGCTCGTCAGGTAGGCGTTCCTTACATCGTTGTATTTATGAACAAGTGCGATCAGGTCGACGATCCTGAGCTTCTTGAGCTCGTTGATATGGATATCCGCGACCTCCTCAATCAGTATGACTTCCCTGGTGATGATACTCCTATCATCCGTGGTTCAGCTCTTGCAGCTCTTGAGTCTACATCTACAGACATCAATGCTCCTGAGTATGCACCTATCCTTGAGCTCATGAAGGCAGTAGACGAGTTCATCGCTACTCCTGTACGTCCTACAGACAAGCCTTTCCTTATGCCTGTCGAGGATGTATTTACAATCTCAGGCCGTGGTACTGTTGCAACAGGCCGTCTTGAGAGAGGTGTTGTCAAGGTTGGTGATGCTGCTGAGATCGTTGGTCTTCAGGATGAAGCTAAGCAGACAACAATTACAGGTGTCGAGATGTTCCGTAAGTCAATGGATCAGGCAGAGGCCGGCGATAACATCGGCTGCCTCCTCAGAGGTGTTGACCGTAAGGAAGTTGAGCGCGGACAGGTTATTGCCAAGCCGGGCACAACAACTCCTCACACAAAGTTCACAGGCCAAGTTTACGTTCTTACTAAGGAAGAGGGTGGCCGTCATAAGCCATTCGTAACCGGATACCGTCCTCAGTTCTATTTCAGAACAACTGATGTTACCGGCGTTATCAAGCTTCCTGAGGGAACAGACATGTGCATGCCTGGTGACCACGTAACAATCGAAGCTGACCTCATCACTCCTATCGCAATGGAGCAGGGCCTTAAGTTCGCTATCCGTGAGGGTGGCCACACTGTAGGCGCAGGCACAGTTTCTACAATCATTGAGTAATCATTACTTGAATGAAAGATTCACAGGGGCTTCGGGTTATCCGGAGCCCTTGTTTTATGGTATCCCGGTTTCTCATCGGCAGATTCAAATTGCCGGAAACGACGGGAAAACAGCAATGGATAAATAACAGATATAATAAACCCCGGTTCACATTGAGCCGGGGTCTGTTATGTTCAATACATATTTGCGAAAAAGTTCTTTATCTGGCAGCAGCCACATCGTCATCAGACTGAATCTTCATAATGGCGGCGGCCTTCTCAGCGGCAATTCGTGCTTCTTCTTCAGCCTTCTGAGCGGCAAGACGGGCTTCCTCTTCAGCCTGCTCGGCTGCAATACGCGCCTGCTCAGCCTTCTTTATCGCGGCTTCGGCAGCAGCCTTGGCCTTCTGAGCAGCCGCGCGCGCTTCTTCTTCAGCTCTCAAGGCAGCTCTGCGCGCTTCATCTTCAAGTCTCTTCTTGTTTGCCTCATAGTACTCTTTCTTTGCCTGTTCCAGCAATGCTCTGGCATTGTCAGCCTCTGCCCTGGCCTGCTCGGCATCAGCTTTTGCCTGTGTTATTGCCGATTCTGCAAGTTTCTCGGCGGCTCTGGCGTCACTGCTGGCTTTCTGCCTTGCGACAAAATCAGCAATTCGGGCTTCTCTGTCGGACTTCTTCTCAGAAGCGAGCTTCTCACATGCCACTGCCTTGGCAACCGCAAGCTTGGCGGCTTCCTCGGCCTTTGTAGCTATTGCGCGGGCATCGTCAGCTGTTGAAGCTGCCGATTCAAATTCCTTTTCAGCCTGCGAAGCGGCAAGCTTCGCGGTCTGTTCATCGGAGACAGCGGCATCGAGAGAAGATTTCGCGTCTTCAGCTGCTTTAAGCGCATCTTCGACGTTCTGCATCGCCAGCGCTGCCTTCTGTGATGCCTTGCGTTCTTCAAGCTCGGCACTCGCCAGCGAAGTCTTCGCCTTCTTCTCAACTGACGTCGAACTATCTGATACATCTTCATCAGGTTGTGAATTCTCGGCGAGATACTGGGCTCTGTTGACCGATACGGACTTAGGTCTCTTAATCGGCGGCTTAAGATCCGACACAGTCGCCGGCTCGGCCGTCTTCTCATCCTTCGGCTGCTCAGCGGCTGCTGCCGCCTTGCGCATCTCAATCTGTGCCTTGGCTGCTTCCGCACGCTCACGTGCGGCGCGCGCAGACGGCGATTCAGAGGCCGATGATGTCTTTATCCCGCCGGTACTTGTAGCGTATGATACGCTGCTGCCCGGCCTGTTACCCAAAATTGCGTCAGCAATAGAAGCGCCCTTTGTGTTGTTCTGCACAACATCCTTATCCCTGCGGCTGTTGTCAAACGCATTGAAAAATCCTGCCATAACCCTACCTTCTTACCAACTTGTTAATAAATGTTACAACTTGTTAACAATTATTATACGATACATAAGATATTTTTCAAGAAGAAATGACAAATTCGAGGTTTAGAAATACTTTACACGGAGTTTAGCATAATGTATAATCTCGAGGCTGTAACAGTTAAGTATTTGTAAATATAATGTTTAGATAAGAGGAGCTGCATGGAAATAGGAGACAAGATAAAGAATCTCAGGCTTCAGAACGGTCTGACGCAGGAAGAACTCGGTGACAGGTGCGAACTGTCAAAGGGCTTTATCTCGCAGCTTGAAAGGGACATGACATCTCCGTCGATTGCAACTCTTGAAGATATTCTGAATGCTCTCGGCACGGATTTTGCCAGATTCTTCAAAGAGGAGAAGCAGGAGAGACTTGTTTTCGGTGCTGCGGATTTCTCCGTCAAAAGGGATGAGGAACTTAAGAATGAGATCTGCTGGCTGATTCCGAACGCCCAGAAGAATGAGATGGAACCAATAATGGTGACAATTGAGCCCGGCGGAGCAACGTACCCGGATAATCCTCACGAAGGAGAGGAGTTCGGATATGTTATTGAAGGAACAATCAATGTTGTGGCAGGCGAGAGCAAATATCAGGTAAGGAAGGGCGAGAGCTTCTATATGAGGGCGGACAGACCGCACTATCTTGAGAATCGCGGGAAGCGAGCGGCAAAGGCAATATGGATATCGTCGCCGCCGAGTTTCTGATCGGAGTATTTCCTGGAAGAATCGCCGCGATAGATCAGGCGGCTGAGTTATTATACATGAGAGGTAATTACAATGGCATATAAGCAAATCCTGCCTGACGATACCGGTCGGGAGCATATTATAGAGATAAAGGATCTTAACAAGAGCTTCGACGGAACGAAGGTCCTCAAGGATATTACCTTTTACATAAGGAACAACGAGTTTATTACACTACTGGGACCTTCAGGGTGCGGAAAGTCAACGACTCTGAGAATTATTGCGGGATTCGAGACGGCGGACTCCGGCATTGTGAATTTTGAAGGGAACAGTCTTCTTGGCGTCCCGGCTCACAGGCGCAACATTAATACGGTGTTCCAGAGATATGCGCTTTTCCCGCATCTTGATGTGTATGACAATGTTGCGTTCGGTCTCAAAATCAAGAAGGTCGGCAAGAAAGAGATCAACCAGCGTGTCATGAAAGCGCTTGCCACCGTGGGACTTGAAGACTACGGCGGCAGGTATGTGGATCAGCTGTCAGGCGGACAGATGCAGAGAGTCGCCATTGCAAGAGCGATTGTAAACAGACCGAGGGTGCTGCTTCTGGATGAGCCTCTCGGGGCGCTTGATCTGAAGATGCGAAAAGAGATGCAGCTTGAACTCAAAGCTATGCAAAGAGAACTCGGGATTACTTTTGTTTACGTCACTCACGACCAGGAGGAAGCTCTCACGATGTCAGATACGATTATCGTAATGAGGGACGGAGTTATACAACAGATCGGCACGCCGATTGATGTATATAATGAGCCGAAGAATGCCTATGTCGCAGACTTTATAGGGGAGTCGAATATTATTGCGGGAAAGATGACCAGGGACTTTGAGGTAACGTTCTCGGACGGAATAACTTTTAACTGCGTAGATCCGCTTTTCCCAGAGTTTGTTCCGGGACAGGAGAATGAAGTTGACCTGGTAATAAGACCTGAGGATTTCTATGTAGGAGAAGAGCAGCCGGGAAGAATTAACGGAACGGTTGAATCAATAGTTTTCAAGGGTGTTCATTACGAGATAATGGTCAGATCCGGGAATGGAATAGAGTGGATGGTTCACAATGTCGATCCGGTAAAAATCGGTCAGCGCGTGGGGTTATATGTGGATCCGGACGATATCCAGATTATGAGAAGATCCGAACTGTCGCCTGATTTTGGAAGTTACGGAATAAAAAAGCCCGGAATAAGTGATGACGATACGGTGTCAGCGGAGGAAGCGGACTGAGATGGAGCAGATCAAAGCGAGATTTATGAGGCTGCCGGCGCATGCGGTGATAATGATCGTCTGCGCGCTGTATTCTTTCGCGGCCATATTTATACCAATCTACCAGCTGTTTGTGCAGTACGTGCCTCAGCGTACATATTCGCTGTTTACGCTGCTCATAAATCCACGATTCTACACACATCTGCGAAGCGGGTCTGTGGATATCAATTTTCAGAAGTTCGCGGTGTGGGTGTTTATCTTCACAATTATTGCAGCGGTCGCGGCACTGACGCTTTGTCTGAGCTACACATTTTATTCGGATCGCCCGTCAAGGCGCAGAACCGGCTGTTTTGTCGTGATGGCGCTGTTCGTGCTCAGAATCGTTATACATACATTTTCGCTGTCAAAGATAATCAGCAATGAGATGCTTGTCACAAACAATCTTACTCAGGAACGGCTGTATGTTGCCCAGACACTGCCTGGCAATATTCTTACCATAGTGATGTTCATCGGCGCGGTGGCGTGCCTTTACGGAGCGATGGGGCTGCATATGAGTTACAGGCTGTTCGCGTATCCTTATATGGGCTGGATTGTGCTTTTTACGATTCTGCCGCTGATACTCATTCTGTTCAGGGCATTCTTTACAAAGGCAGCCGGCGGCGGTTATGAATTCACTTCGGCGGGATTCGATGTTCTGTTCGAAAACAAGACCGTCACAACCTCATTTTACGGAGCGCAGGTCACGCTGCAGGAATACTTCTCGATATTTCTGAGAAGCCTTGATTATGCTGTCTGGACGACAATCGGGTGCCTTATTGCGGGATATCCGATAGCGTACATTCTGGCGTCACGCGCCAAGCGCAGGAGGCAGAGCGGCAGCAGGCTTCTTATGCTGTTTGTGCTTCCGATGTGGATGAACACGATGCTCAGGACATATGCGTGGCGTGCGTTCTTCAGCGAGACCGGGGTTCTTAACACGATTCTCATGCAGACCGGTATACTGAGCAATCCGGTGATGTTTCTAAAGAATGAGATTCTTTCCGACATTATCACGAAGCTTGTAATGACCAACGATTTTCTTCCGTTTATGATTCTTCCTATTTACTCGGTAATAATCAAGATAGACAAGAGCCTGTCGGAGGCGTCACTTGATCTTGGAGCAACACGTGTTCAGACGTTCACAAAGGTCATCTTCCCGCTCTCGCTCCCCGGCGTTATATCGGGAATACAGATGGTTTTCATGCCGTCGCTGACTTTCTATATGATTCCGGATATTCTGAATGAAGGTTCGAAAACAACTATTGGAAACACGGTGCAAAGCTTCATCCTGAACGAGAGCACGACATATAACCAGGCGGGCAACGTGCTGTCGCTTCTGCTTCTGATTTTTGTGCTGTTTACCATGGGGCTGCTTCGCAATCAGGATAACGAGACTTCGGGTAGCGGAGGTATGGTGCTGTGAGATTTTTAAGACGATTTGTTCCGAACCTCTATATCGTTCTGGTTCTGGCCTTCATTTACCTGCCTATACTTATACTGATTGTATATTCGTTCAATGCCCTGCCAAAGTCTTTTATCTGGGGCGGCTTTACGCTCGACAATTATAAGAACCTGTTCTCGGGGTCAGACGGCTCCGGTATTCTGGATTCTCTTCTGATGACGCTCAAGGTCGCGGCGATAGCTTCGGTAACTTCGACTTTGTTTGCCGTGCTGAGCGCGCTGGGAATTGCCTATCTGTCAAGAAAGATGCAGGGTATCGTCATGGGCCTTACCTATGTTCCGAATGTAATGCCGGATCTTGTCACGGGTATCTCGTTCATGCTTCTGTTCTCGTTTCTTGGCGTACAGAAGAGCGAGTTCACGCTGATAATGGCTCATATAGCGCTATGCGTTCCGTTTGCCATACTTTCAATAACACCGAAAATCCGTCAGCTCGACAAGAGTCTGTCGGAAGCGGCGATGGATCTCGGAGCGACAAGAGGGCAGACACTGAGACTTGTCATCATTCCGGAGATAATGCCGGGCATACTCTCGTCCCTGATGCTTACGTTCACGCTCTCGGTGGATGATTACCTGATAAGTAATTTCAACGTGGACAGTTCGATACAGACTCTGCCGATGATGATTTATTCTATGGCAAAGCTGGGAGTAAACCCCAAGATGAACGCGCTCACGACGCTGTTGTTCTGCGCGGTACTTATACTGATGATTCTTTCAAATCTGTCGTCTATAAAGAAAAACAAGAAGCAAGGAGTAAAGCTATGAACAAGGTTATTAAGAAAACTGCAGCGGCCGTAACTGTTTTCGCTATGGCGGGATCGATGGCACTGTCATGCGGATGTTCGTCAAAGAAACAGCTCATCATTTACAACTGGGGTGAATATATCGCGGAGGATACAATATCCAAATTTGAAGCGGCATACCCGCAGTATGAGGTCGTGTACCGCACTTTCGAGACGAACGAGACAATGTACCCCAACCTTTCCAACGGCTATGACGTCATAATACCTTCAGATTATATGGTCTGCCGTCTGATTGACGAAGACTGGATACAGCCGGTTGACTGGAGCAAGCTTCCGAACGTCGAGGCTAATATGGACCCTATGTTCAAGACAATGAAATATACCGACAACCAGGAAATATCAGACGAGGTTCTGGATTATGCAATTCCGTATCTCTATTGCACAGTGGGACTTGTCTATGACGCTAATAAAATCAGCATTCCGGATGATACTACTGATCCGTCTGTTATATGGGGTGTGCTTTTCGACGAGGCGAACGCGGACAAAGTAGGTATGTATGACTCTATGCGCGAATCAATCGGCGCGGCACTTAACTATCTTGGTTATTCGATAAATACTATGGATGAAGGACAGCTGGATGAGGCACTTCAGCTGCTGATAGACCAGAAGGCGAATCTCAGACCGGCTTACGGTGTGGACAACCTGAAGGATAAAATGGCTTCGGGCGAGCTTGCGGCTTCAATCGCGTGGTCCGGAGACCATATCGTGATGCTCGACAGAATCGCCGAGCTCGGAAATACGGATATAGATTTGAAATATGTGCTGCCGAAGGGATCGAACTGGTCTGTGGACATGATGTGCGTGCCGACAAACTGCAAGAATTATGAAGGCGCGATGGATTTTATCAACTTCATGTACGACCCGGAGATTGCACTTGAGAACTGCGAATACGTCGGATACTCAACTCCGAACGTCGCTGCAAAGGCAATGCTTGACCCGGATGTATCGGGGAATCCTTATTACTATCCGACCGAAGATATATTCTCGACACTTGAGGTGTACTATACTTCAGATGCCCTGGAAGAGCGCTATACCGAGCTTTGGAACACTGTTAAAGCGAGTGCGTGAGGGGTTTGCCCGCATAATCTCAAGCTTCGATTATTAATTATCGATGTAGTCGTATGTGATGTCTGAAACTGTTCCGTCGGTGAAGAAGAACGACAGCTGGCTGTCGCCGGATTTATAAGTTATTGAGTCGCCGTTGTCGGTATAGCCATCGCCATATGCGGCAACGACTTCGTCGGCGGACGCGCCTGTCGATATTCCTTCAAGTGTAGAGCAGTCAGCGCTGTTTATGTCGATGCTGCTTATATAGTAAGCACCGGCGGAAGGGCGCGTATAAAGAGTAAAATCACGATAGGTGTATATTTTGGTGATCTCACCGCTTGTGCGGTTATTGCCGGATTGTGTGTTTCCGGACTGCCCGCTGCCTGAAGCTTCCGTGGACTGTTCATAATATTCATAACCTGTGCCAAGTGCTTCAATAACACTGTCGGCGGGCTGCCCCGGTTCTATGTCGGTTCCGTAATAGTTGAACACATACTCATCTGCAACTGTCGTTGACCTTGCAACGATAATGTCATCGCCCGCTCCCGAACTCGCGGCGGTCTCAAGAGATGACGAGCTGCTCGACCGGCTCTCGCTCGGGTCAGAAACTCCGGACTCATCAGCGGGAATGGTTACAATTGTTCCGACCTGTTCACCGTTGTCAAGTGTGACCGCAGTGCCTTCGGTATCGTGTGAAGAACAGCCGGACATCGCCGCCGCAAACGATAATAAAATAATAAAGATGATTTTCCTGTTATACATAAATCTTTCAAATGTCCGTTTCCGGATGATTTTACCTGGCGGCGAAAAATGTGCCGATGTCGTCCTGATCCAGAATGCGCTCCAGAACCTGCGACTCTGAACCATCAGCAATGACGCCGTTGATACCGTGAGCTGTTACTTTCTCCATCGCTGTAATCTTGGTTGCCATGCCGCCGGTTCCAAGCCATGAGCCTTTGCCGGAGGTGAGGCCGAGCATGTCGTCTGTGACTGCTTCAACGAAAGAAATGCGTGAAGCAGAGGGGTTATCCTTGGGGTTGGCATCGTAAAGTCCGTCAACGTCAGACAGGATTACAAGAAGATCGGCGTTGGCCAGACAAGCTACATCGGCGGACAAAGTGTCATTGTCGCCGAAAGTTCCGTTGTGCATGATCTCCGTTGTAGAGACTGAGTCGTTCTCGTTAATTATCGGAATTATACCCATCTCAAGCAACGTCTCTATAGTGTTAGTTACATTGGCGCGTGTCAGCTTGTCAGTGATACCGTCCTTTGTAAGCAGTATCTGACCGCAACGGTATGAATACTCGGAGAAACTGCGTGAATAGGCGTTCATAAGTTCGCACTGACCTACGGAAGCGATCGCCTGCTTCTCTCGCGTTGTCTGCGGGCGTGCGTTGAGTCCGAGATAGCCTATGCCGACGCCGATCGCACCGGAACTTACAAGGAGAACTTCTTTGCCGCTGTTCATCAGGTCAGATATCGAACGGCACAATCTGTCGATTCCGCCGAGATTCATCTTGCCGTTGTCATAGGTAAGGGTGGATGTTCCAACCTTGATCACTATTCTCTTGACAAAATTTACTGCTACTCTTGAACCTGCGCTGCTCACTTCTTAAATCTCTCCAAATAAATATATAAATTAATGAAAGCACTGTAAAGAATATACTGTGCACCGCGAAAATGCAAGGCTGGCGGCCTTACTCTCCTCCTGCTGCCACGGTCTGCGGCGGTGTCTGGTCCGCATTCGGATCTGTTGTCGCATTCGGATCCACAGCCGGAGTTGTCTCAGCAGGGACTCCGTGAACGGGGCATGGATTGTCCTCTGTAGGGCACAAAGCGCTTCCGGTAACGAAGTAGTCTGTTATTGTTGTTCCGGCCGCACGGCACGCATCGGTCGCATAGTAGCCTGACGAGCATACCTGAACAGAAATAACAGTATCAGGTTTGACAAATTCCGCCGCCGGAAGATTCGCGTGAATCTTCTGCATGCAATACATCCATATTCTTACGGCATTGTTCCGGTCAGCTCTCGGAATCTCGGTCTGACGCAGACGGTTGTCGTAACCGTACCAGACAGCCGCCGCATAATAAGGCGTAAAGCCGCAGAACCATTTATCGTTGTTGTCCGATGTTGTTCCGGTCTTGCCTGCCGTATCAATATGTTCTCCGGCGGAGTTGGTAATCTGCCCTCCGAACTTGGACGGTGTTCCGGAAGTAACAACGCCCTTAAGCATATCGGCCATGAGAAAGCATGTCTCAGGTGAATAAACCTGATAAGAGACAGGGTCAGCCGTAAGGACAGCTGTGCCCTCACTGTCAAGTACCTGTGTATAGGCATGCGGTGCGGTGTAGGTACCGCCCGATGCAAAAGTGTTATAAGCTGCAGCCATCTCAAGAGTTGTCATACCTTTGGTAAATCCTCCGACAGACTGTGAAGGGAAAGAACCCTCGTCAGTGCGGTCTATGCCTACCTGCTTCAGATACCACAGAGCCGTATCACCGCCGACATTCGTCCAGACCTGTGCGGCTATGGTGTTGCGGGATTTAACGAGAGCCTGTCTGATGGTGATAGGACCAAGATAATCCCTCTCGTAGTTTACCGGCCATACCGCATCGGGATTTGAAGGGTCAAGATGACATTCCTGGTCGATATAGGTGGTTCCCGGTGCGATAATGCCAAGTTCAAGTGCGGGGCCGTAGTCTATCAGCGGCTTGACGGATGATCCCGGATTACGGTAAGAACTGGTGGCGCGGTTCAGACTGAGGTTCATTGTTTTCTCTCCGTAACCGCCCTGCATCGCTGCTATGGCACCTGTCGAAGTGTTGATCACAACCATTGACCCAGTCGGCTTCTCAGGATAATCGGAGATGGCGTCGGGGTCCTGCTGAAACAGATCCTGATTAGTGAAAGCTTCATCAAGAATGGCCTGGGTTCCGGGTTCGAGAGTTGTGTAGATGTGATAGCCGCGGTTATAAATGAGTGTAGAGGCGAGGCTGCGGGATATTCCCCGTGCCTCGGCGAGATCACCGATTACCTCTGATATGGCGTACTCGGTAAAATATGAATTGACTTCGGAAGACGTGTCGTTATCCTGTGTCTTGAACACAACTTCAGTATTGAGAGCGTCATTATACTGCTGTTCTGTTATGTAGCCCAGTTCGTACATCTTGCCAAGAATAATTCTCATGCGCCGCAGAGCATTGCGTCTGCCGGATTCTCTGAGCGGGTTATAGTAGGATGGACTCTTTGGCAGACCGGCAAGAAGCGCACATTCCGGCAACGTAAGCTCCGAGGCATCCTTGCCGAAATAGTTCTGCGCTGCAGCCTGAACGCCCACATAATTGTTACCCATAGGCGCAAGGTTCATATAAAGCTCGAGTATCTCGTCTTTGGACAGATTCTGTTCAAGCTGCATGGCGGAGAACCACTCCTGCACCTTACGTGAGGTTGAGTGTTCATCCTGTCCGCTGATAAGCTTTACTGTCTGCTGGGTAATAGTCGAGCCGCCGTATGTCGCAGTGCCTCCGTGAGCCAGAGCAGACAGCAGAGCGCTGCCGATACGCTTGAGATCTATGCCCGAGTGCTCGTAGAAACGCTCGTCCTCGATTGATATCATGGCTTCGTCCATATATGTGTTCTTGACCTGACTTATCGGGACATAGATTCTGTCTACGTTCTCCGAACCGGTAAGCTTGGCGATAACATTTCCCTCGCTGTCGTATACAAATGAAGTCTGTGATTCCTCCGCAGTTGTCAGATCTCCTATTGACAGCGGCTTTGTGGTTGAAGCATAGCCCAGCAGCATGCCGGATCCGAAGCCTCCGAACAGGAAACAGAAGCAGAGCACGAAAACAATAATCACCCTGAGGATGTCCCATATAAAACCGCGAATCTCTCGGCCGGCACTGCGGTTGAATCCCGATCTGGTCGGTTTGCCCCTGAGCTGACTTCTGAGCTCGTCAGCAAGGGCACTGTTCTCCGGATTGACCGGCTTGGATGAACGCTGACTTCGGTTTGAAGACAATTCCGTATCCTCCCATAAAACAAATTATAGAGCTTATTTTACCACGACTTCGGCTATAATTAGATTATAAATATGAGGCAAAGAAGGTAACGAATTGGAAGAGCTTTATGATATTGACATATCGGATCTTGGTACAGACGGGCAGGGCATTGGCAGGTTGCCTTCGGGGAAAACGGTCTTCATAGAAGGTGTGTTTCCGGGAGAACGCTGCAGCTGCAGGATTACTTCACAGACCTCAAAGTATGCCGTCGGTGAAGCACTTGATCTTCTTGTCGCATCTTCAGACCGCACGGGGAACTTCGTCAGGTTGTCAGGTCTTTCCGGCAGCATGCCGCTGGCTGCCCTGTCATATGAAGCCCAGCTCCGTTACAAGAAGAAGAAAGTGGGAGACTGTCTGGTCAGAATCGGAGGATTAGCGCCTGACCGGGTCTCGGAACTGCTGCATGACACGATACCCTGCGACCCTCCAAAACGCTACCGCAATCACATGCAGTATTCGATTGTTAACGGCAGAGCAGGTCTTCTGGCAAGTCACTCATCCGAACTCGGTGAATACAATGCCGAACTTATTGAATATGAGATTTTCTCCGGAATAAGGGAGTATGTCGAGAACGGATTCCGACGCTGTCCGACAAGGCTTTTCGAAGGCCTGGTGCTCAGAGGCTCAGAAAGGACCAAAGAGGTAATGGCGGAATTTGTTTCCGGGAACACAGCGCCGCACGAGATCACAATCCGCGATTGTCGTGACTATCTTGACCGTACCGGCCTCTTGTCGGGACTGTCGGGCCTTTGTGAAGACGGAGGATTCAGGCTTGTATCAGTAACGCTGCGCATGACCGGTGACAAGGTCTCGCGGCGAACCCGCCGGGGGAAACGTGTGATTATCTCAGGCAATGATTACTATGATGAAATCTTCTGCGGCAGGCGTTTCCGCATCAAAGCCGGCGCGTTTTTTCAGGTCAACATACCTCAGGCAGAGAAACTCATCGACATAGCTTCAGCCGTTTGCCGCGGCGCAGGCACAATATATGACCTTTACTGCGGGGCCGGTTCAATCGGTCTTTCGCTTGTCTCCCCGGGACAAAAGCTCCTTGGAATAGAGGTTGTCCCGGAAGCTGTCGCATCAGCGAAAATCAACCGCGGACTCGCTTTGTCCGGCGGTGAGCAGGATTGTGAATTCATATGCCGTGACGTTCTGAAAACTGATTTTGCAGCTATGATTGCTGCCGGCAGGATTCCGGCGCCGGATGCACTGGCAGTCGATCCGCCGCGAGCCGGCCTTAACCCCGGAGTAATCAGGAAGATTGCAGACCTTGCGCCTTCTGACATAGCATACATATCCTGCGACCCGGCAACGCTTGCCCGCGACCTGAAGCAGCTGAGCGCAAAATATGTGATCACATGTATTACGCCGGTAGATATGTTCCCGCATACAAGCAGCATCGAGACGGTAGTTTTATTGTCCAAACTTTCTTCGGCGAAGCATCATGTCACCATCGACCTCGGCATGGATGAACTGGATATTACAGCGTCGGAGTCGAAGGCTACTTATTCGGAAATCAAGACATATGTAATGGAACATACAGGCCTTAATGTGACGAATCTCAATATCGCTCAGGTAAAGCGCAAGTGCGGGATTATAGAGCGTGAGAATTACAATCTGCCGAAATCTGAAGACAGCCGGCAGCCTAACTGCACGTCAGTACTATATCTAAATCAACTCTAAGCAAACACTAATCTTATCAGTAATGTTTGACTGCAATTGCTGACTTTGCCTGACAGGGCTTCAAATGCAAGTTGTTTAGTGATAAACTTCAAAATTATCAAATTTTTTAGAGGTGTATCTATGAGGAGGATGGAATATGAAAACTAATAAACCTTCTAAGATAATTATAGTAATTACTGTTATTGTGCTGGCTATTTTATTAATACCTTATGACCGTTCTGATTTATCAGATGGAGGAACAACAAATTATTATGCAGTATTGTATACGGCAACACATATGCATCAGATAAAATCAATGGATCATACAAATGCTGCTAACTATGAAACAACCATAACATATACTGAAGGATGGGTTATCCATGTTTTGGGTTATGAGGTTTATAAAAATGTTTCTGAAGTTGACGAAGTAGTTAGTCATAATTGAATTATTAATCTGAGACCACCCGGTTAAAGCGCTATAGTTTTGATCACTATAGCGTTTTTATATGTAGAAAATTTTCCCTATGACGGAATGAAAATGTCCGAAATTATCCTATTAATAGAACTGTAATTTCTCGACAAACAAGTGTTCTGATTTTATGCTACGTCTCATAAACAACCGTTACAGCTTTGATGAAGCTTTACGGAAACAAAACTTCTGCTGGGACTGAATATTTCAGGCACACGGAAGAAAAAGTTCAAAGATGCTACAGTGCTTGATGACATTTCTATTAACTTTGATAGCGGGAAAATATATGGTCTTCGAGGTAAAAATGGTTCCGGAAAGACTATGTTGATGCGAGCTATATGTGGCCTGATTATTCCTACAAGTGGTGAGATAATCATTGATGGTGAAGTATTACATAAGGATATTGCTTTCCCCAGAAGCATTGGTGCTTTAATAGAGAATCCTTCTTTTTTGCCCAATTGTAGTGGATTTAATAATTTGAGTTTGCTTAATAAACTTAATAAT
Organism: Mageeibacillus sp.; assembly: GCA_022484595.1. Lineage (GTDB taxonomy): Bacteria > Bacillota > Clostridia > Saccharofermentanales > Saccharofermentanaceae > Saccharofermentans. Next base: position 44,569 of record JAKVLB010000005.1, read on the forward strand.
AAAGCTACAGATGATGAAATTGTTCAGGTATTATCAGATGTCGCACTTGACCCATACGACAAAAAGCCATATAGAAAGTATTCTCTCGGAATGAAGCAGAAGCTTGGAATTGCTAATGCTATATTAGGAGCTCCGGATGTAATTATATTAGATGAGCCGATTAATGCTCTTGATGTTGAAACCGTAGAAGTAATCAAAAAGCTGCTTATCGGACTTAAAAATGCAGATAAAACTATTATTGTGGCCTGTCATGACAAAGAAGAACTAGAGTATCTAAGCGACATTATTTATGAGATTAAAGAAGGAAAAATAGTATGATTTTCTTCAAATTGTTAAACTACGATACTAAGTATGGAATTATTAGACGCTGGTATGTTTTCCTGATTACTATTATATTTGCTTTTGCACAATGCAGAAGTTGTCATGGAATAATTGAGTCTTTACAGACTTCAAACATGATGCGTGATAACGGTACAGTAATGGACTATATACTATATAGTTTTCAGGGAATGTGTGTATATATATTCTCACCACGTAATCTATTTACGATTCCACTTTACTGGTTTATTTTTCAGGTAGGAATATCTTATATTATTGCTTACTATACTGAGAATGACTTAAGGCATTACGGACGTAATATTCTGATGGCATGTAAATCGCGTTATGGGTGGTGGTTTTCTAAAGTAGCGGTATGCATCTGCTCAGTTCTTATATATTATGCAATTACAGTAGGGTGGATTACGCTTATGGCACTTAGTTGTGGCGCGACATTATCACTTCAAGTGTCAAATGATTTTGTACTCAGTGCTTTTAGTTACACATTACTGTATATGAATTCAAGTGATGTAGTATGGATCAGTTTGCTTTTGCCATTTTTAACAACTCTCTCAGTCTGTTTAATACAGGTAGCAAGTAGTCTTGTTATCTCACCTGTGATAAGCTTTGCTGCCGTTTGTAGTATGTATGTGTTGTCTGCTTATTACACAAGTCCATGGCTCATTGGGAACTATACTATGTGGCAACGCAGCAGTTACTATATTGAAGGTGGAATATCGCCAGATAGTGGTTTGTTTTTGTCTGTGATGATTATATTTGTTGCGGTAATCTCAGGACTGTATGTTGTTAGAACTAAGGATGTATTTTGAGTTTTCTGTTTGTGATTAATACTCAGGATTTTTTAGAATGTAAGATATAATGGGACATGAGTTATGAAGAAGTATTTGTTTATAATGGTTATTACTCTTTCGATTGCAGTTAGTATTGGAATATGTTTGGTTCAGCATGGTTTTTACCCGGCAGTTTTACTTTGTGGCTTAACAGAAACGATAAGGAGAATGCGACATATGGGCAAGAGCGCAATCAAATTGAAGCTGAAGGGGAAATATGAGTGCCTGTCGGCACTGTACAGTGCGATGATAACGCATGATTTCACCGCGGGATTTCCGTTGCTGCACGGAGAAGGTGTGTACTCCCAGATAGCGTTCCCGGAACTCGATCGTAACAACCAGGTTCAGATATGCAGAAATGCGTTTACAGGATCTTATTGGGTTCTGCGCGTGACCTCGTCGGCAGGCAATGTTCTTAACAATGCGTTGCTTGATGCCGAGACTGATGGAATGTCATCGATGTCAGCTGCGTTCGGAGAAACAAAGAGGGAGTGCCTGAGACTTGTTAAGGTTACTGCCGAAGAGATAGAGAAGATCGGTCTTTAATCAGAGTATTTTTGTGCAAATCACGTTTGATTTTGTGAAGCGGAAGGTGCGATAATACTCCTGTCCGGCGGTGTTTGACGCTAAGCAGGATAGATAATCTTATTATGTGAACACAAACAGTGTGTTGCCTCAAGATGGCGTAATTCCAGCTTTTGGCAGTATGCTGTTTTTTTGTGCCCAAACGGAGGAAAAAGATGGAAAACAAGACCGGAAACAGGCTGGAGACAGATTCAGTAAGCAGACTTATGTGCAGATACGCAATCCCATGCATAATATCTCTGGTTGTCGCCGCGCTGTATAACATAGTTGATCAGCTGTTTATAGCAAATGCCGATTATCTGGGTTCTCAGGGCAACGCGGCAAATACGGTGGTGTTTCCGCTTACTGTTGTAGCGCTTGCGATAGCGGTCTGTATCGGCGACGGAGCCTGCGCATTTGTCTCAATAGCCCTTGGCTCATCAAGGAAAGAAGATGCCCACAGATGTGTCGGTAATGCGATAGTACTGGTGAGTATTGCCGGATTTATTCTGATGGCAATCTACCTCATATTCATGAATCAGATACTTACGGCTTTTGGCGGCCGTGTAAATGATGAAACCTTCGGATTTGCCGGAGAGTATTTTCTCTGGATAACACTCGGAATTCCGGCGTATATGTTCGGTCAGGCTATGAATCCGATAATCCGTGCTGATGGCAGTCCGCGGTTTGCAATGATTTCAACGGTATCAGGTGCTGTGCTAAACTGTATTCTGGATCCGGTCTTCATATACGGATTCAGATGGGGGATGGCCGGTGCTGCCGTTGCGACAATACTCGGGCAGTTTCTGACATGCGGTCTTTCAATATGGTATCTGACAAATATGAAAGAGACAAAGCTCGAACGCGCGAGTTTTGTTCTGAATCTGAAGATAGACGCAAGATTCGTGACTCTTGGCATTACAAGCTTCCTGTCCCAGATCTCATTAGTCGCAGCTATGGCAGCTATCAACAATATGCTGCGAAAATATGGTGCGGCAGACCCCGTATACGGGCAGACGGAGTATTCTCAGATTCCCATGGCCGTAGTCGGAATTGTCATGAAATTCTTCCAGATAGTTATCTCAATTGCAGTGGGGATGGCAGCGGGATGTATACCGATAGTCGGTTACAACACGGGCGCAGGCAGATCCGACAGGGTTAAGTCGCTTTTCACAAGACTTCTTGTATCTGAAGCTGCTGTAGGTGCAGCAGCGACACTTGTCGCGGTTATATTTCCGGAGCAGATAATCGATCTGTTCGGAGCTGCTCACGAGAGCGCATACTACACTGATTTCGCAATTCATTCGTTTCGTATATATCTTTGCACAATGACGCTTGCGACAGTAAACAAAGGCTGCTTCATATATCTGCAGGCTATGGGTAAGGCCGCAGAATCAACCGCAATATCAATGATAAGGGAGATCGTCTTCGGCGTTGGCTTCGCGATAATACTTCCGGGACTGATAGGACTCGATGGTGTCCTGTACTCTATGCCGGTCTCAGACATTCTGACATTCGTGATTGCCGCAATCATCTGCACCGGGAACTACCGCAGACTGGACAGCTCTATAAAAGTTCTTAAGGCGCAGGCTACAAGATAAACGGAGGCTTGAGCTTCTTGTTTCTGTACAGCGATTCGTCTGCCTTACCGAGCACTCCGTCAAGAGACGTAGTGCTTGTAATCCTGAATGAGTAAGCGCCGACTGAAAGTCCGAGAGGGTATTTTTTGCCGGACATCTGACCGATGTTTGTCATTTTTAACTTTATGTCACGGACATATTCCTGCTGCGTAGCAGTTGGTGATATCAGCAGGGCTGCAAACTCATCCCCGCCGAGTCTTCCGATTATAGCGTTGCGGCCGAGTGTCGAACGTATGGCTTTTGCGCTGTTTCTGATTGCATAGTCACCCTCGGAGTGTCCGAAGTTGTCGTTTATTTTCTTAAGGTAATCGGTATCGCAAAAGAACATACAGGCGGTCTTGTCCGCGTTGGCAGGGCTTACAAGTTCGGTCTGTACAGCGTCGACAAAACCGCGGCGGTTAAAAACGCCTGTAAGCTCATCGACTGTCGACTCGATATCAAGCCTTGCATTCTCTGTACCCAGCTTCTGGAGCAGGTCGCGCTGAGTGTGAAGTATCTCGAGCAGCTTCATCATTATGCCGCTCTGATAACATATTGCTTCGCAGTAATGATAATACGACGGAGTTATGTTGCAGACAAGTATGCCATATTGCTTATCATCAGCGTAGATATCGATTACGATGTATGTATCCGGTGTGTTCGGCAGATACCGGTTGTCGAAAAGCTTTTCAAACGGAATATCGCCTCTCTTCCCGCGAAGCATATGAGTGCTTTGCCCGTTGCGATATCCGCAAAGCTTCATATATTCAGGACATGTCCACTTGCTGCGCGGACGGTGCCTGACGAAGTTCGGCAGAAGATAGAAATAGCACGAGGTGAAAAAGTCGCTGCTTGTTGCTTCCAGAAAATGCCTTATTGTATCTTTCTCGAATCCGTTCATATGAAGCAGAACTCTGCTGAAAGAATTAATGAATTTGTTCGCGCGCCTCATCTCCTGGCATGTGAGTTCGCTCTCGTGAGAATTAACAATATCGGCAGTTGCCATGGTGTCGGCGGACTGACGGTTGATGTATTCCGTCGGGACAAGAATCTCATGGTTTTCGTAATCTTTATCTGTAAGCCTGACGTGAGCTTCACGGACGGCGAGTCTGCCAAGTTGTGCCGGGTCGGCGCGTACGGTGGCAAGAGGAGGTACAAGCTGGACTGCATCGGCTATGTCATCGAAGCCCACTATCCTGAGATCCGTACCTATTCTTATGCCGAGGGTTTTTATATGAGGATATATGAATTTGGCTATCACGTCATCGGAGCAGACTATTGCGTCCGGCGGCGACGCGAGGCCAAGAAGACTGTCTGCTTCTGATGAACAGTATTCATAGTCGCTGCCGCGACGTATCAGTTTCTCATCAATTTCAATTGAATTCTCTTCAAGTGTCCGGCGGTAAACCTGTTCGCGCTGAAGCTTATCAACGGTGTCTCCTCCAACCGTCAGGAAAGCAATCCTTTTGCAGCCGCTGTGTCTGATAAGATGATTTATCGCGTCCCGGAGGCCGGTTCTGTTGTCAAAATTGACATTGGTGCAGCCTTCGGCCTCGGAGGCTACAAGTATCACCGGTATATCTCCATAGCTGTGAAGCAGCTTCATTCGCTCTGCCTCTGTCGCGTTATATCCTATGCTGGACAGAAGGATTATCACTGCATCAAGAGATGACGATCTGGCATATTCTGCAATAACGTTGTACTGATACTCGTACTTCACACCGTATTTTTTTGAAGTTGTACTGTTGTGAGCGAGGTACTTGGCAGGAAATATGAACAATGAGTCTCCGAGTTCACCGGCAGCTTCGATAGCTCCGGAGGTAACCGCTGCCGGGAAATCATCTTCAATATTGGATATTACCAAACCGATTCTTAGGCTGTTCTGTTGTTTCATATCGTCTCCAAGTCAGGTTAACAGGATCTTTTCATTATAGTTCCTGATGCTCCGTAATATCAAGAATTATCCTTGACTTTAGTTAAATTAATGAATAAAATTAGTTTAAATTTAGCTAAATTTAAGCAGACGTTAATTCAGTTATATCGTAGTCGTAATCACAACACGTCCCTCACGAACTGATATGGCGTCAAGCAGATCAAAGAAGGTACTATATGAGCATACTTAAGTTAAAACCGGCCTGCAAGGATTACTTATGGGGGGGAAGGAGACTGGCTGACGAATTCGGTATCGAGTACGGCGGCGAGCGTCTGGCGGAGGCGTGGGAACTGTCATGTCATCCGGACGGCTCATCGATAGTTGCCGAAGGAAAGTATGCCGGTCTGACATTCCCGGAGTATATAAAGAAAGAGGGAAAGCAGGTTCTTGGAATTAACTGCCGTCGTTTTCGCGAGTTCCCGATACTTATCAAGTTTATAGACGCCAAAGATAACCTGTCGGTACAGGTTCATCCGGGCAACAGATACGCACTCCGCAACGAGGGTCAGTACGGTAAGACAGAGATGTGGTATGTAATTGACGCCAAAGAAGGCGCCAAGCTTTATTACGGGTTCAAAAAGAAGATATCAAAGGAGGAGTTCCGCGAAAGAATTGAGAACGGAACGCTTCTTGATGTACTTAACGAAGTGTCGGTCCGACGAGGAGACGTATTGTTTATTGAGTCAGGAACCATTCACGCCATAGGCAAAGATATTCTGATTGCCGAGATTCAGCAGAATTCGAATGTAACGTACAGGGTTTATGACTATGGACGCGAGGATGCAAATGGACACAAACGTGACCTTCATATTGAAAAGGCTCTGGCGGTCACAAATACCATACCTGTACAAAGGAACAACTCATCATATCCGCACATCGCGGACTGTGATTATTTCACCGTCGATAAACTCAACCTTGACGGACATATAATGGATAGCATGGAAGGAAAGGTATCTGAGATATCATTCCTGAGCATACTTGTTCTTGACGGGAGCGGAAGAATAACATGCGGCGGGGATACCGTGGAATACCGCAAGGGCGACAGCCTGTTCATACCTGCCGGAAGCGGCAAATATGAGATAAAGGGCAGAATAGACGCGCTGCTAACATCAGTAAGGGAGAAGGCGGGCCCTATAAGAATAGGCGTCGATATAGGCGGACGGCACACCAAGATAGGAATTGTTGACGCGCAGCAGAATTTTCTGGACTACAGAGAAACGGATTTTGATGAATCCATAACACCTGAGGAAACGGTAAAGCAGACAGCTCAGACAATACTGAAGATGCTTGAGGATGCACAGATAGATGTTGATCAATGCGTTGGAATCGGTGTCGGTGTCGCAGGCACGATAAAGGGCAATGAAACAGTAAAATACTCGAATAACTTAAAATGGAAAGATGTTAATGTTGCCGGAATTGTCGGAGAGGTCATAAAGGTCCCGGTAATCGTAGCGAATAATGCCGATTGCGCTGTTCTTGGCGAGACTGCTGCCGGTGCTGCGAGAGATTACAGCGATGTGGTGATGCTGACGATCGGGCGCGGAGTCGGAAGCGGAGTCATCATAAACGGAAAGATTTACTCCGGATTGTCAGGCTCGCGACCGGAACTCGGACACATGGTTGTATCCGGTGACGGACGGCGATGCAGCTGCGGAAGATGCGGATGCCTTGAGACATACGTGAGTGCAACCGCGGTCAGAGAAGAAACACTCGCAAGACTCGGAAGAGAAATGGAAATTAATGAAGTACTTGAACTGGCATCAGAATCTGATAAATGCAAGGCAGAAGGCGATGATGCGATGGCAGACCGTGCGGATGCCTGTATAGCCGCGGATATAGCCCGCAGGTATATAGGCTCGCTCACAGACGGCATAGTGAACATTATAAATATTTACAGACCGCAGGCATTAATTCTCGGCGGGAATATTTCCGAAATCGGAGATAATTGGTACAATGAGCTTAAGGTTGCGGCAATATCACAAAGCTTCGGCTGTGATTCTGACAGTGTTCCCGAGATTCATCGCGCGAAGTTCGGAAGAAAGTCCGGCGTCATGGGGGCTGCCAACTTAATGTAATAATTTGTTTAGTATCAGGAGAGTAAAATGGGAAAGGCAGTAAGACTTCAGGACATCGCCAGGAAAGCGAAGGTCAGCACGGTAACAGTATCAAAGGCGCTGGCAGGCCAGAAAGGCGTCAGTGAAGAGAAACGTTCTGAAATAATAGCGATCGCTGCCAGAATGGGATATCGCAAGACTGTCGGTACTTCAGGCAGCCGCGACGGCCGGAGTTACACGATAGGGGTAATAATTTCAGAACGGTTTATAGATGAAGATCAGTCGTTTTACTGGATGCTTTATCAGGAACTCTCGAAATATGCGATTACAAGGAATTGCTTCCCGATGCTCGAGGTAATAAGCCATGACGCTGAGGCAGGTCTTGCGATTCCGAGAATGCTCATAGAGAAGAAGATTGAAGGCCTGGTAATAATGGGAAACTTTGACTATGAGTTTGAGATGAATCTTCTTAAGAATCTTGCCATTCCGTGTGTATATATGGATACCGTCGGCAGTTATGATGCCTGCGACTGCGTCGTGTCAGACAATACCCGCGGCGGTCACACAATGACTGACTATCTGTTCCGCATGGGACACAGCAAGATAGGCTTCGTCGGAACAAGACTTGCAACCCAGTCAATTGATGACCGTTATCTCGGATATGTGAAATCACTTATGGAACACGGCGTCGCGGTTCGCGATAAGTATGTTATCGACGATCGTGACCGTGGCTACGGAGCGGTAAGTGCTGAGAAATACTTCAGGCTTCCTGATAAAGACGATATGCCTACCGCGTTTTTCTGTAACTGTGATACTACAGCAAGCTTACTTATAGCAAAACTCAAGGAGAGCGGTTTGAGAGTGCCTGACGACGTTTCAGTTGTGGGATTTGATAATTATGTCAATGAAAAGCTGTCTGAGGTAGGAATAACGACTTACGAGATTAATGTCAAAGAAATGGCAAAGCGCACGGTGCACATACTTATGCATAAGATCGACAATAACAGCTATTCAAGCGGAGTGTTTGCCATTGCGGGGAAATTCATTGAACGCAACAGCGTCAGGCGAATCGGCGACCCTGTCCCGAGAATCTGAACCGTGTGAATAAGATGAGAGACACTGTACGCCGCAAATGGTCATATTTCGTCGATTACTATCTTCTCAAGACTGTGATTATATTGGCGGCAGCGTCTCTCGCGGCATTCATCATAATCAGGGTGGTCTCAGGCGGCGACAGCTATAAGTTCTGCACGGCGGTAATAGGTGTTACTCTGGATAGCGCACAGTCGCAATATTTGAGCGATACAGAGCTTGCGGCTTTATCATCGGCGCAAGGCGTGGAAGCTGACAAAGATGACATCCTTACAGACAGCGATTTCTCTTTGCAGAGCGACGGGCTGAACAAACTTCAGGTCATGCTTTCGAACGGAGCTGTCGATCTGATAATTACGGATGAAGACAGCTTCAGACTTCTCGCCGGCTATGGCTATTTTCTGGATCTCGGTACGGTTCTTGATGATGAGGGAATGTCTCTTGCGGAAGGACTCACGGTATCCGCCGCAGGGTATCTTGATGATGACAATCTGGGGTTTGAAGACACCGAGACCGGGAAAGGACCGTCTGAGCCTTACGGAATAATGTTCAGTTCAGACGGCGGACAGGAAGATAATCTTGTTGTCGCCATCGCCGCGAGTACAGAGAATACAGAAGCTGCGGCTTCGGTAATTCTGAGCATGGCCAGAGAGACGAAGGAAACGGCGAAGGAGGGTTCAAGATGAGCGGTAATTTTTTCAGAGCGGACAATCCATACAACAGCTTTATGTCAAAGGTGTTCGATATAATTCTCATAAACCTTCTGTGGACTGTCTGCTGCATACCGGTAATTACAATCGGAGCTTCCACGGCGGCTATGTACAGCGTGATGCTGAGACTTGTCCGTGACGAAGAAGGTCCGATTATTCAGAGCTTTTTCGATTTTTTCAGGAAGAACTTTGTTAAATCAATTCCCTACACGGTAATTATGGTTCTGTTTACTCTGGTTATGATTCTTGATATGCATATTCTGGGACAGCAGAGCAGCGATATGGCTTCGGTTATGTACGGTGTGACAATCGCGCTTATGGTGACGGGAATAATTGTGCTGAGTTATGCGCTTCCTTTGTTTGCCAGATTCGAGAATCCGCCGGCGGTTCAGTTCTCCAACGCGTGGAGACTTGCGGTAACTCACATTCCGCAAAGTCTGATTATTCTTGTCATAAACAGCGTACCGATCATCTGGCTTCTTGTATCGCCGTCGACTTTTGCCCTGATATTCTGGGTGTGGCTTCTCTGCGGCACCGGAACGGCGACTTATTTCGATTCGCGAATACTTATCGTGATGTTCGACAGGATTACGCGCAGGAGCGATACGGAATCCGAATGATTATCTTGTATACTGCCGTCTGAACGCTCCGGGCGTTGTGCCGGTCTGCTTGCGGAAATTATTGATGAAGTTATTGACATTGTCGTAGCCTACCAGGGAACTTATCTCCTGGATGTTCAGGTGTGACTGAACAAGCATTTCCTTGGCTTTCATAATTCTTATATTCTTCAGATACTGCATAGGCGGCTCACCGAATGCGGATGAAAACTCGCGGCAGAGTCTGAAGCGGTTTACGTCAAATTGAAGCTCAAAGGCCGACAGGGAGAAATTCCCGGCGTAGTTGTTCTCAATCAGATCGCGAAGACTAAGAAGATACGCCGGCAGAGGTGTGCCCTGAGATGACTGCTGCGCGCTCAGCTGATTGCCATACGTGCTGCAGAGAAACCCCGTAATAATGCTGTGCATTGACAGCAGCGCGCCCCCTGTGGGACAGACCGGTATATGCGTCAGCTCTCGCATAGGTTCGTATTGAATGCTGCGTTCGCTTGCGCGAAAGAGAATGTCTGACTGTCCAAGCGGCCTGCCCAAATCTGACGCGATGTTCGCATTTATCCAGAAAGATGAGAATGTCCATGGTATCAAAAAGGCGCTGAGCGTGAATGCCTTGCTGCATGGCATGATCAGCACAACATCGGAAGTAACCGACAGATACGCAGAGCCGTCATAGGACAGTCTGCCGCCGCCCCCGGAGGTGATTATTATCAGATACAGTTCTTCCATAGGCTCGAATGTCATGCTGAACGGAAAATTGACCGAATAGTCGGATGATGCGTAGAGGTGCAGATAATTGTTTAATTCAGCAGCGTCGACTCCGGTATCACCGTATTTGTAGACGTTGGAGGCAAGGATGTCTGAACTGGTTTCAACGCCGGCGATGCTGTGGAGCGTACATTTTGACGTTATGAATTTGCGAAAATCATCGCAATTGATTAAATTCATATTTAATTACCTGCAAACTGACTAAAATTACCTAAATTACTTACTAAATCGATTTTACCAACTCAGATTACGGTTATATATTGTGCACAATGCACAAAGAGAGAAACTAAAAATAGTTAGTGTCTCACAAAACGCAAAGTAATTACAAGAATAGAAGATAAATAACAATAAATAGTGATGAATAAGACCTCCGGCCTTGATAGACTCTAACTGGGTCAACAATCAGACCATTTTATGATAACTCATAAGGAGGACAACAATGAACAAAAAGATTCTATCAATAATGCTGGCGGCAGCGATGGCTGCAAGCGTTATGACCGGGTGCACATCTACTGCAACAGAGAGCTCGGAAGACACAACGGCAGCTTCTGCCGCATCACAGGCATCGTCTCCGGCTGCATCGGCCGCAGACACATCTGCTGCGGAGGTCAGTTCCAGTCCCTATGATAAGATCGTTCTCGGTGAGACGGGTACAGATATTACCACGGAGATTAAGCTTCTTACAAACCGTACAGACATGCTTGATGATACTTACGCAGGAACTTCATGGGCAGAGTATCTGGCTGAGTTCAACAAGATATATCCTAATATCACTGTTGATATTGAAGGAATCACTGATTATTCGACTGATTCACTTCTTCGCCTTCAGGCAGGCGGCTGGGGCGACATCATGATGATTCCGGCGGTAGATCTGTCAGAACTTTCCAATTACTTCATCAGTTACGGCTCATTAGACGATCTTCAGGACGAGATCCGTTTTGCTTCAGACAAGGCATATGACGGGCAGGTATACGGAATTGCCATTACAGGAAATGCTCAGGGCATAGTTTACAACAAGGCTGTTTTTGAAAAGGCCGGAATCACGACTCTCCCGACAACACCTGATGAATTCCTCGCAGATCTGCAGCTTATCAAAGACAATACTGACGCTATTCCTCTATATACAAACTATGCAGCCGGCTGGACAATGGGCGCATGGGATGCATACATTACAGGAACAGCAACCGGAGATGCTACATATGAGAAGCAGATACTTCCTCATGAGTCCAATCCGTTTGAGGACAAGGGCGACGGAGCGCATGCCTACAATGTATACAGAGTCCTTTATGATGCGGTAGCTGACGGACTTACAGAAGATGACTACACAACCACCGACTGGGAAGGCAGCAAAGGCATGATCAATAACGGCGAGATCGGATGTATGGTTCTCGGTTCGTGGGCATACTCACAGATGCAGGCGGCAGGCGATCATCCGGACGATATCGGTTACATGCCATTCCCTATGACAGTAGACGGAACAATGTATGCTTCAGCAAGTCCTGACTACTCATTCGGTATTGCCAGTGACACAACAGAAGATAATCAGCTTGCTTCTATGATTTTCGTAAAGTGGATGACTGAGCAGTCAGGCTTCTCCTACAACGAAGGCGGCATGCCGATTGACCTGAACTCTACAAATTGGCCTGATCTTTATGCGGCATTTGACAATGTTACATATGTAGCTTCTGAGCCTGCTCTTGCCGGTGAAGAGTCACTTCTCGGCGACATCAATGCTGAGTCAGAACTCGCAATTAATAACGGCGGTGATGAGAAGGTTCAGTCAATTGTAGAACATGCGGCTTCAGGTGATGAGTCCTTTGACGACATTATGGGCGAATGGAATGCAGCCTGGACTTCGGCTCAAGAAACATGTGGTGCAACAATTCTCAATTAATATAAGGTTTTGAAACGGTCCTGCTGGCAGGGGACAATCCTGTCAGCAGGCTCATTTCATTAACTGATGGCAACAAAAAGATAAGGAGCCGGATTATGCGCAACACGCTATCTACAGTTTCAGACAGACCTGAACTGGCAAGGCAAAAGATGAGTCAAAAAAGAAGAACGCAGATAGGAGTTATCCTGGCGTTCACAATAATTCCTCTGGGATTACTGCTGCTGTTTACATATTTTCCGTTTATGGAAATGGTAAAGTTCAGCTTTTTCAAAATGAAATATATCGGAAAGCGCACCTTTGTGGGGTGGGCTAACTATAAAGAAATATTTACAAGAGACGACACGAGAAAATCGCTTCTTCTGTCACTCTACTATATGGCAGGCGCACTTATTCAGGTGGTAGTCGGTTTGTATCTGGCTACGATACTGAGCTTTAAGGTAAAGGGCGGCAAGTTCTTTAAGGGTTCTCTGTTCTTTCCTTTTCTAATAAACGGTATAGCAATCGGTTTTATTTTCAAATTCTTTTATACGAGGGGCTTTGTACTTGATACGGTCCTTCAGGCGATAGGCTTCAATCTGGATAATCTCCCTTACTGGCTTAAAGATCAGAGCATAAATAACTGGTCGCTCGTCTATTCCTCAATCTGGAGATATCTTGGTCAGAATGTGGTGCTTTTCGTTGGAGCGATAATGTCAGTGGATGCAAATCTCTATGAAGCTGCAAAACTGGACGGAGCCAACAAGTTCCAGACGTTCATTCATGTAATACTTCCGAATATCAGGACAATCGTTACACTCAACGTAATATTGTCAATCACAGGATCGATATCAGCATTTGAACCTCCGTATGTTATTACGGGCGGCGCAAACGGTACCGGAACATTCTTTGTACTTATGAATACAATCGCACATACCAATCAGAAGGTAGGACTTGCTTCGGCGATGGCCGTTTTCCTTCTGGTCGTGATAATAATCTGCTATATATTGCAGCAGCTGTTCTTCAAATTCGTTTTCCGCAAGGCAGAGGATGAAGGCAACGGATATATGAGCAGAAAAGCCATGAAAAATCTAAAGAAGGAGGCGAGAAGAAATGGCTGAATATTCATTGAATCGCAACAGAAGAGTGAAGCACCATTACGGAACCTCATATTATGTATGGGAGGTAGTGAAGTACTTTTCGCTGGTCTTAAGTGCATTTATGGCATTGCTTCCGATTGTGTCGTGTGTTGTTACGGCATTCAAGACAGATGACGAATACAAAAACACAAATGTAATGGAGCTGCCGTCTTCATGGCTTAATTTTGATAATTTTGTAACCGCATTTAAGAAAGCAAACATGCTGGTGGCGTTCCGCAACTCTGCGATAGTACTCGTCATGGTACTTGTAGTATCAGTTACAATAGGAACACAGCTGGCATATGTACTCAACCGCTTCAGGTTTCCGGGGAACGAAGTTATCAGAAAGCTGTTTACATTCGCCGCGCTTCTTCCGGGAATTGCCATGCAGGTATCTGTATATGAGATCATGGTGAATCTGCACCTCATTAACACACTCTACGGCTATATCATAATGATGTGCGGAACCGATGTCATATCCATCTATATCTTCATACAATATTTCGAAAACCTGCCCGTATCGCTCGATGAGAGCGCAATCATTGATGGTGCAAGCTACTTCCAGATTTACTGGAAAATTCTGCTTCCCATGTTAAAGCCGGCAATTGTTACATCAATGATTCTGAAGGGTGCCGGGGTCTATAACGAGTATTACTGCGCGAGCCTTTATCTTCAGGACAAAACAACACTTTGCACCGTCGCGACATCGCTTTACACATTTACCGGACCTCTGGGCTCCAAGTATAACCTGATTTGTGCCGGAGTAATCATATCCCTGCTGCCTGCACTGATCGTGTTCCTTCTGGCGCAGAACAAGATATATTCGGGAATCGCCGACGGCGCGGTCAAGGGCTAAATAACTGAGAAAAGGGAAAAAATAATGAATAATTATGCAGCAGCGAGATACAGGACTGAACTGGAGCTTCAGGAGAGACTGATTGGCAGGAAGAACAAAAAAACAGATTTCTATAACGGTCTCTTTGACCGCTATGAGAACCCTGTTCTTACAAGAGATTACATCCCGCTTCAATGGCGATATGATCTTAATCCTGAAACAAATCCTCTGTTTATAGAGCGACTTGGAGTCAACAGTGTGCTTAACGCCGGTGCAATCTACATGGATGGCAAATATTGTCTGGTCGCAAGAGTGGAAGGAAATGACCGCAAATCCTTTTTTGCAGTCTGCGAGAGCAGGAACGGCATCGACGGATTCAGGTTCAGAGACTATCCGGTAGTGCTTCCCGACACATGTCCGGAAGAGACAAATTGCTATGACATGAGACTGACAAGGCATGAGGACGGCTGGATATATGGTGTTTTCTGCTCTGAGAGTCACGACCCGGAGTCGAATAATCTCTCGGATGCAGTTGCGGCGGCGGGAATAGTCAGGACCAAGGACCTTGAACACTGGGACAGGCTGGACAACCTTATAACACTTAATTCACCTCAGCAGAGAAATGTCGTTCTGCTTCCGGAGTTCGTAAATGGAAAATACGCGTTCTACACAAGGCCGATGGATGATTTCATAGATACAGGTTCAGGCGGAGGAATCGGCTTCGGACTGTGTGATGATATTACGCACGCAGTGATAGACAAAGAGATTATCACCAGCAGGCGAGGCTATCACCGGATAACCGAGGTTAAGAACGGCGCCGGCGCTGTCCCGATAAAAACTGACAGAGGGTGGCTGCATATCGCCCACGGCGTCCGCAATACCGCTGCCGGGCTGCGCTATGTTCTCTATATGTTTGTCACGGATCTTAAGGATCCGTCAAAAGTTATTGCTGAGCCTTCCGGTATGATCCTTGGCCCGAGAGGCGAAGAACGTGTGGGCGACGTGTCGAACGTCGTGTTTACCAACGGCGCGATTGTCCGCGAGAATGGCGATGTTTATCTGTACTACGCTTCAAGTGATACGAGAATCCATGTTGCCACATCAACAGTTGAACGGCTTCTGGACTTTGCCTTCAATACACCGGAAGACCCCGGCCGTTCAGCAGACTGTGTCAGACAGAGATGCAGACTGATTGATTCCAATCTCGAGTATATAAAATCACTTAACTGAAGGAGAGAATATATGAGTAAGTACAGAATAATAGCTGATGCGATTGCAGATATGCCGTGGCAGGAAGCACCAAAGGATGCTTCAATGCAGGCACCGCTGTGGAGATATTCAGGCAATCCTGTTATTAAGCGCAACAGCATAAAGGGCGTGTCCAGAATATTCAACAGTGCGCTCGTTCCGTGGAAAGACGGATATATCGGTGTGTTCCGCGGCGAACAGACAGACGGAATGCCGATGCTCTATCTTGGACGAAGTAATGACGGTCTCAACTGGAAATTTGATGACAGACCCATACAGTTTAAGGATGAAGACGGCAATCTCTTCATGCCGGAGTATGCTTACGATCCGAGGCTTACAAAGATTGACGGTGCCTACTACATAGTCTGGTGTCAGGAGTGTTACGGACCTGCTATCGGACTTGCGAAGACAGAAGATTTTGAGAACTTTACAAGACTTGAGAATCCATTTATTCCATATAACCGCAACGCTGTTCTGTTCCCGCGAAAGGTTAATGACCGCTATCTTATGCTGTCAAGACCTTCGGACAGTTCACATACTCCGTTCGGAGATATTTTCATGAGCGAAAGCCCGGATATGACGTACTGGGGAAGACATCGTCATGTAATGAGCAGAGGAAGCAAATGGTGGGAGAGCGTTAAAATCGGCGGCGGAGCTTCTCCGATTGAGACCAGTGAAGGCTGGCTTATGTTCTATCACGGAGTATCGAGCACATGCAGCGGATTTGTATATTCAATAGGCGGAGCGATTCTTGATATAGACGAGCCTTCAAAAGTCAAGTATCGCTGCTCTACTTTCCTTCTTACACCGGAAGAGTGGTATGAGCAGACAGGCTTTGTACCGAATGTCTGCTTCCCGTGTTCAACAATTGCCGATCCGGCTACAGGACGTATTGCCGTTTATTATGGAGCTGCTGACACATACGTCGCGGTAGCGTTCACTGAACTTGACAGGATTGTCGACTATATCAAGGAGCACAGCGAGCTTCACGATTCAGATACCGAACCGGGGCGCAAGTGATGATCAGCAGTAATACAGATTACAACCCGGAGATTATGAAAGAGCTCACAGATCATATTATTCCTTTCTGGACGGGGCTCAGTGACGACACATACGGCGGCTGGTACGGGTATCTGTCTTATGACCTTGTTCTTGACAAAGAGGCAGAAAAAGGCTGCATCCTGAACAGCAGAATCACATGGTTTTTTGCAAACGCCTATATGCTTCTCGGTTATGAATCTCTTCTCAATCAGGCGAAGCGCGGCTACAGTTTTATGATGAAACACATGATAGACCGTGATTACGGCGGTGTATATTGGTCTGTCGACCGCAAAGGCATACCTGTCGATACGACGAAACATGTCTACAATCAGGCTTTCGCTATATACGCGCTCTCATCCTATTATGATGCCACAGGAGATATGTCTGCGCTCGGCGAGGCTCTGACGCTTTTCCATCTTATCGAAGACAAGTGCAGGGATGCGGACGGCTATCTTGAATCGTTCTCGAGAACATTTGAAGTGACCGGTAACGACAAATTGTCGGAGAATGGTGTGAATGCCAAGAGAACCATGAACACTCTGCTTCATGTTATAGAGGGATATACAGAGCTTTACCGCGTCAGTGGTTATACGGAAGTCGGAGACAGGCTTGCAGATGCACTGATGATTCTCGCTGAACGGATTTACGACGCCAAACGTAACAGAATGGATGTCTTTTTCGACATGGAGTACAGATCGCTTATAGATTTGTATTCGTACGGTCACGATATCGAGACAAGCTGGCTTGCGGACAGGGCGCTTGATGTCCTCGAGTGCAACGGGCCTAAGGTTATGTCAGCCGCCGGAACCGATAAGTGTAATTCGAAACGTTATGAGAAGACGGTTGCTGAGCTTCGTCCTATTCTTGTGAATCTGAGACGCAATGTTTTCAAGGTTGCATTTGACGGGAACTCCCTTCCCCTGGAATGCGAGGCCGGAAAAGTCGATACCAGACGAGTCTGGTGGGTTCAGGCTGAGACCGTCGTTGGTATGGTCAACGGATACAGAAGAGACGGTTGCAGGGAATATCTTGAAGCGGCTAAATCGGAATGGAATTACATAAAGAATTACATTATAGATAAAAGACCGGGGTCAGAGTGGTACTGGGTAATAAATGAAGACGCCACGCCTGTCGAAGGAGAGCCGATTGTCGAGCCGTGGAAGTGCCCGTATCATAACGGAAGAATGTGCATTGAAGTGTTGAAGGGCGACACAAGGGTAGGATAACTCTGATATGATTACGTTTGACGCGGACAGCGGACTGTTCCGGATTGATACAGAACGAACAAGTTATATCTGTGCCGTTGCCGGCGGCTATCTCGCGCACGTTTACTACGGACGCAGGCTGCAAAGCACCGGCATTGACTATCTGGTACACAGCCTTGTTACCAGAAAATATCCTGAAGACTGCCCAGGAGAGAAGGGCAGCTTTGCGGATGAATTTCCTTTTGAATACCCTGCGGCAGGTCTCGGTGACAACCGGCAATGCGCCCTGGCGGCACATGACGATACCGGTGCCATAGCGATTGAACTAAAGTATGATTCACACAGAATATACAACGGTAAGCCGGTTCTTGAAGGATTGCCGGCTTCGTTCGGAAAGCCTGAGGAAACACATACTCTTGATATCGTAATTGCAGACAGTAAGCATGGAATCACAGTTGTTCTGACGTATTCTGTATTTGGGGGTTCCGACGCGATCGCGAAAAGTGTTACGGTGACCAATACCGGTTCAGCCAAACTTTTTATTGACAGCTGTCTTTCATCATCAATAACCGTTGCTGACGGAGACCGTGACGTATTAAGGCTTCCGGGTTCATGGTCGCGCGAACGGCAGCTCATCCGGACACCGATGCAGCAGGGCAGTATTGTGACTGAATCGGTCCGGGGAATATCAAGTCATCAGGATCATCCTTTCATTGCCCTGGCGGATTCTTCCGGCAGTTCGGATAATTCTGTGATTGCGCAGAATCTCGTATACTCCGGTTCCTTTATTGCAAAAGCCCAGATGGATCAGTTTGGCAGGACCAGGGTTGCCATGGGTATTCATCCGGATACTTTTATGTGGCTGTTAGAACCCGGGGAGAGTTTTACGGCGCCTGAGGTTATATGTGTATATTCCGACAGCGGAACAGACAGAATGACTGCGATATATCACGATTTTTATCGCAATCATCTCATACGGAGTCCGTGGAAAGATGCTGCAAGACCGGTTCTTGTCAACAGCTGGGAGGCTTTCTATTTTGATTATGACGCCGATAAACTGATTGAACTTGCAGAGCAGGCAGGTGAACTTGGAATTGAGCTTCTTGTCGTGGACGACGGATGGTTTGGACAAAGGGATATGCCTGACAGTTCGCTTGGTGACTGGACTCCGGACAAACGGAAGTTTCCGGAAGGAATGGAAGTTTTCGCGAGCAAAATCAGGTCAATAAAGGTTAATTGTTCAGACGGGCCAGATACAGAAGCTGAATATATGAAGCTCGGATTATGGGTAGAGCCTGAGATGGTATCTCCTGATTCGGAGCTGTTAAGACAGCATCCCGAGTGGATTCTCGCCAATGGTGATGAGAAGCCGGTTATGATACGTGACCAGTATGTTCTTGATTTTACCCGGGACGATGTTGTCTCGGAAGTTTTTCTGAGGCTTAAGAGTGCAATTACCGCCGCGGGAGCAGCCTACCTTAAGTGGGATATGAACAGACCGCTTATTGAATACGGTAGTGCCGCGCTTCCGCCTGAACGAAGGGGCGAGGCGATGCACCGTTATGTTCTCGGCTTGTATTCTCTTCAGGAACGTATTCTGCAAGCTTTTCCGGATATTCTGATTGAGAACTGCTGCAGCGGCGGAGGGAGATTTGATTCGGGCATGCTTTACTACAGCCCGCAAATATGGTGTTCGGATAATACAGATGCTGTTGACAGGCTTGCGATACAGTCCGGCACGGCGCTTTTGTACCCGCTGAGCTGTATAGGAGCGCATGTCTCTTCCAGTCCGAATGATTCAACGGGACGCTGTGTTCCCATGGCAACCCGTGCGGCAGTCGCACTTGCAGGTACATTCGGATATGAGCTCAACCTGCTTAAGCTTACTGAAGAAGATAAAGCAGCCATTCCCGGACAGATTGCTGTCCGCAAGAGGTTTGAAGAACTCATTCGCAACGGATACTACAGACGACTTAAGTCCATGTATCATAATGAACGTGACACAAGTTCAGGCATATCAGATTCATGGCTCGTTGTTGCTCCTGATTGTGACAGCGCACTGCTATGGTATATCAAGGTAACTTCAAAAGTTAATTCAGAAACGGGATTAATCAGAATTTCCGGACTTGATCCGGATAAATGCTACAAGGTGGAGACAGTGATTCCGGACGGAGCCTCACGTGATGAGACTGTCTATGGCGGCGATGCGCTGATAAATGCGGGGTATCCGTTACCCGCGCTTCGCGGTGATTATTCGGCAATTCTGATTTATTTCCGGGCTGTTTGACCTATAAAAGACACTCAAGCCTGTTATGAGAAATATGGCTTGAGTGTTTCGTTTGTCTTACAGATCATTTCTGCTGCAATCTCACGCGTATCGGCAAGAGCGCTTATATAGATTTTGATCTTTGGCTCTGTGCCTGACGGTCTTACAACTACTGTAATATTGTCGTCCAGACGGAACTTAATTACATTTGAAGGAGGCAGACCATCTTTCCCGTTGATATAGTCATCCCTGTGAGTAATCCTGTGACTGCCGATTCTGTCTGTCTCACGAATGGATTGCATTATTGACTGCATTTTCTCCGCACCTTCAGAACCGTCAAACTCATATGTGGTAAGGCTGTTAAGCATGTAGCCGTATTTGCGGTACAGTTCTTCAAGTTTGTCGAGAAGTGATATGTTGCGTGATTTGTAGAACGCAAACATTTCGCATATCAGAAAAACCGCATCGACGGCGTCCTTGTCTCTTACATATGAACCTGACAGATAACCGTAAGACTCCTCGCATCCGAAGATATATGAGCTCTCACGGGATTCGCTCTCAAGCCGTCCGATCTGCTCGCCGATATATTTGAATCCCGTCAGAACATTTACGGTGCGAACACCATAGTTTGATGCGATATGCTCAAGCAGGTCAGAAGTCACAATTGTTTTGACATACACCGGCGACTCGGGCATTCTGTCATGGCGTTGCCGCTGCGAGCAGATGTAATCCAGAAGAAGCATACCTGTCTCATTTCCTGTCAGAAGCCTGCATTCCGATGATTTGCTTCTGACTGCTATTCCGACGCGGTCACAATCGGGATCGGTAGCAATGAGAAGGTCAGCGCCGATTCTGTCACAATAACTGAGACCCAGACTCATAGCTTCTGTTATCTCAGGGTTAGGGAAAGGACATGTCGGAAAATTGCCGTCAGGATTGCGCTGTTCCTCAACAACAGTAACGTTGGAGAATCCGGCGGAATCAAGAACCCGCAGAACCGGCTTAAGTCCGGTTCCGTTAAGAGGGCTGTAAACTATGGAAACATCTCTGTCGGCGTCGTCGCCAAACAGTACAGATTGTGAGAGTATAGTCCGGTTGAAAGATTCGGCGATGTCATCTGTTATGTAACTGATGTGTCCGGAATTCAGGCCGTCTTCAAAAGATGCGGAGGGCATTGCGTCAAAATAGTCGGAACTGTTAATTGAATTCAGTATCAGCCCGGCGGCGTTATCGGTAATCTGGCAGCCGTCAGGTCCATATACCTTATATCCGTTGTACTTTGCCGGATTATGCGATGCTGTTACCATGATTCCGGCGGCGCAATTGAGATTGCGGACTGCGTATGACAGCAGAGGAGTAGGCATAAGTTCAGGATATATGAACACCTGAAGCCCGCTGGCGGCGAAAACCTGTGCAGCGGTGCGCGCGAACAGATCGGAATTTATTCTTGAATCGTAGCTGACGGCGATTCTGCGGCGCGAAGGATCGAATGATTTCACGACATAATCCGCAAGGCCCGAAGATGCACGCGCGACGGTGTAAATATTCATTCTGTTTGTTCCGGCTCCTATTACTCCGCGAAGTCCCCCGGTGCCAAAGGCGAGATCCTTATAGAATGAATCTTCTATTTCAGCTTCGTCCATTGAACGAAGCGCGGCTGCAACAGCGGTGTTGTCAGCTTTTGCAAGCCAGTGTGAGTATACATTCATGATTTCCTTTGTAAGCATATTTCCTCCATTTATCGATACATCCGGCAGCTAAATAATTAGCCACAAATTAGTCTTAAATTAGCTAAATATTAATCAGTAATGAGTTGGCTGTCAATACCGCTTATAAATAAGCGGACAGAAAATGTATACCTGGAAATGAGTATGACTATGTGCCGGCGGAATTATGCGGCGGCTTCCCCGCTGTGTCCGAACATCTGCTTGAGCAGTATCGGAACAAGGATTGAACTTACGAGAATCAGAAGAATTACCGGAGTGAAGAACTCAGGCGCGATAAGTCCTGCTGACAGACCTTTCTGGGCGGTTATGAGAGCAACCTCGCCGCGTGTCATCATACCTACGCCGATTTTGAGAGAATCACTGAAGTTGAAGCGGCAGATTCTCGCTATCCCGCCGCACCCGATGATTTTGCCGACGCATGCGATAATCACAAAGGCAACAGAGAAAAGCATCAGCCTTGCATCCATAGACGCAAAGGATACCTTAAGTCCTATGCCGGCAAAGAAGATAGGAGCGAAAACCATGTATGCGCTGATGTCAACACGACGTTCCACATATTTCGCATCGTTGAGATTGCACAGAACAACGCCCGCGACGTAAGCTCCGGTGATATCGGCTATTCCGAAAAATTTCTCTGCCACATATGCCATGGCGAGACAGTAAACGAGAGCCGCGATAGGTATTCTTCTGGTGTGCTCGTAGCGTGAGTCAAGCCAGACAAAAATCTTGTTAACGAGAAATCCTGAGACAATTGCGATTGCAAAGAATGCTATTGCCTTAAAAACAATAATCCATACGGAGGTGTCCGTTCCTTTGGCGCTCAAAACAAAAGTAAGCACGACGATTCCGATGACATCGTCTATAATCGCAGCACTGACTATAGTGGTGCCGACTGTGCCGCTTAACCTCCCGAGTTCTTTGAGAGCCGCCACGGTTATGCTGACAGACGTAGCGGCCATAATCGTTCCGATAAAAAGTCCCTTGAGAAATTGTTCGGAACCCGGCGTTCCCCAGCCGTAGAAACTCATAAAAAGTACTGTTCCCAATATAATAGGCACAAAAACGCCGGCGCAGGCGACCGCGGTGGCCTGGAGCCCGGTCTCTTTGAGCTTCTTCATATCTGTTCCGAGCCCGGCCTCAAACATAAGCATAACTACGCCGATCTCGGCCATCTGTGAAATAAAATCCGATTGGCTGACTATTCCTAAAACAGCAGGACCTATAATAAGGCCGGCGAGTATCTCTCCGACGACTTCAGGCGCATGGAGTTTGCGTGCGCAGATCCCGAAAACTTTGGCTGCCAGCAAAATAATAGCCAGATCCTTTAAATAACCGACACTGTCCATATTGATAACCTCTGAATTCTCACTTGTGCCGATAAGCGGCATAAAACAACGCTACTTATTATGCCACCGACAGTCGAATGAGTAGAGAGTGCAGTTTCAACAAATTTCAAATGATAAATTATAACCACTCGATAAATGATAAAATAATCAAAAGATATATTTATACAGGAGAACAGATTATGAAGGAACTGGAATTTCCCTTTGATCCGGATTACATACTTCGCAGGAAGAAGGCGTTGAGAAGGCAGCTTCTTGCGCGCGAAGATGTCAGTTACATCAGCAAGAAGATTGCGTTTCTCGGAGGCTCGACTACGAGTGATGTTGTCCAGATACTTGAGCTGTTTCTGCTTAATTACGGCATAAAGCCGGAATTCTACGAGTCAGAGTACAACATGTACTATGAGGATGCTGTATTCGGAAATGAGGAGCTTGACGCTTTTGCTCCCGATGTCGTGATTATTCATACCACCTCACGCAATATAAGAACTTACCCCGCGCCGGGGGACAGCGTTGAACGGATAGATGCGCTTGAGACGGAGGTTTACTCGCAGTTTGAGCAGGCGTGGATTGCTCTTGACGCCAGATACCATTGCACTGTTATCCAGAATAATTTCGAGCTTCCGTATTACAGGCTTTTCGGTAACCGTGAGGCAAGCGACATTCACGGCAGAAGTAATTTTACGAGAAGACTTAACGCGCGGTTTTATGATTATGCCGGGAAGAATGCGAATTTCTTTATCAACGACATCGATTATCTTGCGGCGGAGTACGGAATCAAGCGCTGGGCTGATCTCAGCGACTGGTACAGGTATAAATACGCGCTTGCCGTGCCGGCGATACCGGCGCTTGCGAGCAACCTCGCGCACATAATCAAGAGCATCTACGGCAGGAACAAGAAGGCGTTCGCGCTCGATATGGACAACACTCTCTGGGGCGGAGTCGTAGGAGATGACGGTCCGGAGAACATCAGGATCGGACACGAGGACGCTTCTTCCGAACTTTATACCGAGTTTCAGCAGTACATCAGGGCGCATAAGGATTTGGGAGTGCTTCTGACGGTAGCGTCCAAGAATGATGAGGAGAACGCGCTTGCAGGACTTGCACGCCCGGATTCTACACTTTCAAAGGATGATTTTCTCGTAATCAAGGCCAACTGGGACAATAAGGATATCAATATAAGAAAGACCGCTTCAGAACTCAATCTCGGCGCGGACAGCTTCGTTTTTGTCGACGATAATCCGGTTGAGAGGGCGCTTGTGGAGGGGCAGATAAAGGGAATCGGAGTTCCGGAGCTTGGCGCAGCGGAGAGTTACATAGGGATACTTGACGGGAGCGGTTTTTTCGAAGTGACGCACCTGTCGCAGGAAGACCTTAAGCGCAACAGCATGTATAAGGCGAATCTTGAGAGAGAGCAGGCATCGCAGAGCTTCGGCAATTATGACGATTATCTGAAGTCTCTGGAGATGAAAGCGGAGATTCTTCCGTTCAAAGAAATGTATATGGCCCGCATAGCCGAGCTTACCAACAAGAGCAACCAGTTTAATCTGACTACCCGGAGAATGAGTCAGACGGAACTTGAGAGTATAGCCGGGGATTCTGCATATATTACGCGCTACGGCAGGCTTACCGACAGGTTCGGCGACAACGGTGTGGTCAGCGTGGTATTCGGACATGAACAGAAGGATGACGGAGGTTCAAGTCTTTGCATCGACCTGTGGCTCATGAGCTGCCGAGTTCTCAAGCGCGGAATGGAGTACGCGATGATGGACGAGATCGCAGATGAGTGCAGACGGCGCAAAATATCGAGAATCAAAGGCTTTTATTATCCGACGGCAAAGAATAGAATGGTTAAGGAGTTCTATGCTGACCAGGGTTTTGTCAAGACAGATGAGGATGAAGCGGGAAACACATGCTGGGAGCTTGACCTCTCAGTCCCCGGAAGCAGCAGGAACACAGCGATTAAAGTTAATTGACAGACAAGGAGACATATATGTCAAGAGAAGAGATATACGGCAGGCTTAATGAAGTTTTCAGAGACGTTTTCGACGATGAGGAGATCACCGTGAACGATAGTACTACCGCAAATGATGTGGACGGATGGGATTCGCTTGAACACATCAATCTGATTGTCGCGGTTGAGCGGGCGTTCGGGATCAAGTTCACGATGGGCGAGACCGTCGGAATGAAGAATGTCGGCGAGATGGTCGACAAGATTCTGATGCATCTGGGGTAACGTTATGCAGGTACACCACATAGGCTACCTTGTCAAGAGAATAGGGGACGCGGAAGAGTCTCTTAAGGTACTGGGATACAGCGAGGAACGTGCGGCGGAATACGATCCGATAAGGGATGCCGTGCTGTCGTTCTGGGTTAACGGAAGTACCAGAGTTGAACTGGTCGAGCCTGCGGCGGAATCTCCTCTCAGGCCGCTTCTGGCGCGTTATAAGAATTCACCCTATCATATCTGCTACATAGCGGATGATATTGAGAAAGAACAGCAAAGGCTTGAGCAGGCCGGATATGTCATGTTCAGGGAACCTGAGAAGGCGCCATGTCTTGAAGGGAAATCTGTTGTGTTTCTGATGAGCCCCGGTGCCGGAATGGTCGAACTTGTCGAAGCATCGGACCCGACCGGGAAGGAGGCAGAGTAAATGTCTCTTGTATCAGCCGGATTTCTGGCGTTTGTTCTCGTCACGATAATTATCTACTATCTGCTGCCCGGCAGGGCGAGGTCAGGGCTTCTTTTGGCGGCAAGCCTTGTTTTCTGCGCTTTTGGCGGCGTTTACACCGTTCTTTTTGTAATGCTCTCGGCGGTAACGACTTACCTGGGAGGACGATACGCGAAAGGTCGCACCTGGGTTTGTGCGACTGCTGTCATATTCAATCTTGGGCTTCTTTGCGCGGTTAAGTTCTACGGCGTCATGGATCTGTTCTCGGCGCGCCTTGACATGTTGTTCGGAGCGGCGGACGGTGCGAATCAGTTTATGAAATATTGCGTTCCCGTCGGAATGTCGTTTTATACCCTGCAGATGACAGGCTATGTGCTTGACTGCTACTGGGAAAGAACAGCGGCGGAGAAGAGCTTTGTGCGATACCTTCTTTTCGCTGCATATTTTCCTTATCTGACGTCCGGACCTATGAATTCATACGGTGTTCTGTCAAAGGAACTGTCAAAAGCCAAAGAGGCGAAGCTTACAGCCGCAAGACTCGGAGAGGGCGCGACGCGTATCCTGTGGGGATTCTTCAAGAAACTGGTAATAGCTGACAGGTGCGCGGTTATTGTAGACGCTGTTTACGCCGACCACACCACATTTACCGGCCTTTATACCGTACTTGGAGTCATTTGTTTCGCTGTTCAGCTTTATGCTGATTTCTCGGGCTGCATGGATGTTGTCTGCGGAACGTCACATATATTCGGCATCGAACTGCCCGAGAACTTCAACAGCCCTTACCTGGCGGGTTCAATCCGGGAATACTGGCAGCGCTGGCACATTACACTCGGCTCGTGGCTTCGGGATTATCTATTCTATCCGCTTCTCAAGTCTTCTCTGTTTGTCACGATAGGAGACAGATCCCGAAGGCTGTTAGGAAAGAAGCAGGGCAAGAAGGTTCCTGTATATCTTGGAATGTTCGTGCTATGGTTTGCGGTGGGTTACTGGCACGGCGGCGTCTGGAAATATATTATAGGTTCCGGGCTTCTTCACTGCTTTTACATAGTTTCCGGCATGATTGCCGAGCCTCTGTTCGCGCGCATAAGACCGGCGCTTCACAGCGACCGCCTTCCGTACAGGGTCTTCCGGGTAGTCCGCACGTTTATTCTCGTTCTCATAGGTTTTGTGTTCTTCAGAAGTGTGAATGTTCCTGATGCCATAGACCTGTTCCGGGCGATAGGAAGACACGGGATGGCAATGTCTTCGGAAGGGCTGCTGTCATGCGGTCTTGACTGCGGAAATCTGATTGTACTTTGCATAGGCACGGCCGTGCTCGCAGCATGTGATATCTATAAATACAGACCCGATGAGAATGAACCGCCGAGAAGTGTCCTTGCTGTTCTTCGAAAAGGACCGGCTGTGGTTTTCTGGGCGGTGTTCATGCTGATTCTTCTCGCGGTTCTGATTTTCGGACGCTACGGGTTAGGATACGACGCCGGGTCATTCATATACGCAAGAATATGACAGGAATACAAGATATACACTTGAGGAGGATATAGAATGAACATAGTTTGTCTTGATATGGAAGGGGTACTTGTACCGGAGATATGGATTGAATTCTCGCGTGTCAGCGGAATACCGGAGCTTTGCAGAACTACCCGCGATGAGCCTGACTACGATAAGCTCATGCACTGGAGACTCGGAATCTTGAGAGAGCACGGACTCGGACTTCGCGAGATTCAGAATGTTATCTCACAGATAAATCCCATGCCGGGCGCACGCGAATTTCTTGACGCATTAAGGCGCGATATGCAGGTCATAATCATCTCGGATACCTTTACCCAGTTTGCCATGCCGCTCATGGCAAAGCTGGGATATCCCGCGCTGTTCTGCAACTCGCTTGAAGTCGGAAAAGACGGCATGATTGAGGACTTTCATATGAGGATAGCGGACTCCAAGCTTTCCACTGTGCGAGCGCTTCAGTCAATCGGTTATGATACAATTGCGTCAGGTGACAGCTATAACGATCTTGATATGATAAAGGCTTCAAAGGCAGGATTTCTGTTCAGGAGCACTCCGAAGATAATTGCCGATAATCCGGACATTCCGGCATATGAGACTTTCGACGGGCTTCTCGCGGCAATAAGGAATGTTGCCGACAATGACTGAGCATCCCGTCCGGGGCAAAGAAGGCACGTATGAAGGGCAACAGCGGCAAATCGGATAATCACAGTAAGATCTCTTCCGCAATGGCATTCATTATTCTGTTTGGAATTGTGAGTCTGTTTTCTGATATGACACATGAAGGTGCCAGCAGTATAAGAGGCGCATACCTGTCGCTGCTCGGAGCGTCGGCAGGAACGATCGGATTTGTGTCCGGGCTGGGAGAACTTGCAGGATACTCGCTCCGGTATGTCTTTGGAAGAATTACCGACAGGACAAAGCTATACTGGCCCATGACGATAGCGGGATACGTTCTCGATGTTCTGGCGGTTCCCGCACTGGCGCTTACGGGAAAACACGGCTGGATAGCGGCATGCGCGCTCCTTATAATTCAGAGAACGGGAAAGGCTATAAAGAAGCCTGCCAAGGATACGATTATGTCGTTTGCGGCTTCACAGGAGGGCGTGGGAAAGAGCTTCGGCATACAGGAAGTTCTTGACCAGATAGGAGCCTTTTTAGGCCCGGTTCTGCTATACCTCGTGATGCTTCTCAAGACCGGTGACGACACGTTCAGCACATACAGGACATGTTTTGCTGTCCTTGCCATTCCCGGCGCTGTAACAATGATTCTCCTCATAGTGACGCGACTTAAGTTTCCCAATCCCGAGAGATTTGAGCCTGAAGCAAAAGAGTATGTTCCGTTCAGAATGAAAAAGAAATTCATACTTTATATCGCCGGAATCAGTTTATTTGCCTTCGGTTTTGTGGATTACTCTCTGATTGTTATGCATGTATCGCGCAATTTTGCGGCGGCTGTCCCGGGACTTGCGGACAGACTCCCGCTTCTATACGCCGGGGCAATGCTTACCGACGCAGTTTCCGCGCTTGTGTTCGGACTTCTGTTCGATAAGAAAGGCGCCCGTGTTCTTGTAATATCAACGGTGATTGCCGCTCCGTTCGCCGTTCTGGTTTTCGCCGGACAGACGATGATTCCGGTGGTTGTCGGCATTCTGCTCTGGGGAGTCGGTATGGGCGCGCAGGAGTCGATTCTCAAGGCGGCGGTTGCCGGGATGGTTCCCAAGACAGCGCGCGCTACGGGATACGGGATCTTCGAGCTTGCGTTCGGCGTGTTCTGGTTCCTCGGAAGCTGGCTTCTGGGCGTGCTTTATGATGCAAGTCTGCCTGCCATGATTGCGGTGTCAGTCGCAGCACAGCTCGCAGCCATACCTTGTTATCTGATGTCATCGAAACAATCTTTCAGAAAATAAATAAACGCTGACACTTCACGAAAAGTTAACACAAACCTGCCCCGAACAGGCGCGCAATTTGTTGTTTTTTGCCTGAAATAAACATACAATTCAGTAAGGAAATATGTAATTACCAGCACACAGTAAAAAGAGGTTAACACAATGGTTTCTGAATATCTCGTTCTCGGAGGCGCAGGAGCCCTCGGCAAGTTTATCGTAAGCATTCTGCTGTCCCGTAAAGAGAAAGTCAGAATCCTGATGAGCGAACTCGCAGACGCCAGCAGCTACAAGAACAACCCGGGCGTTGAAGTCTTTTACGGCATATCCACGGATAAGGATTCAATGAAGGAGTTTTTTGACGTTGAAGATCCGAGGCATTCTGTTGTAATCAACGCCGATGAGTATATCTCCCTTTCCGATTCCACAAATCTTACCATGCGCAGAGTTAACGTGATCGGAGCCGAGAATATCGTCGATATGTGTCTCAAGAGGAAAATCGGAAGGCTGGTCTACCTGAGCTCGGCATACGCACTCAATCCTGAAGTTACCGGTGATACTATCTCTATGCACTTTGACCGCAACAAAGTCGAAGGTGAATATGCAAAATCAAAGGCTGAAGCAGCGGCATATGTCATGGAGAAGGTTACTCTCAACAAGTTCAACGCAGTTATGGTTCTGCCGACATTCATTATGGGTCCCGGCTATTCCGAAGATTATGAGATTAACAAGATTATCAACAGTTATCTCAAAGACGGCGTTACGCCGATAAAGGGCGGCCATGCCTTTGTCGATGTCCGCGATGTCGCCAACGCGATGATTGTGCTGTCAGAGAACGGAGAGCCCGGAACAGGTTATGTTATCTCCGGCGAATACAAGACCTCAGAGGAGTTTTTCGCTGATGTCAATGAAGTTCAGGGAATTGACGCGCCGGTAAAGACTGCTCCAAGCATCGTTATGAGCAGGTCTTTGTCGAAGCTTGTGGATACGTATTACAAGATAACCAGAAAGGACAACCCCAAGCGTGTTTACGCGCTGTTCTCGGACAATCCTACAGCCAAATTTGAAGACACGCACAGCGGGGTGTTTCCTGACAATATCATAAAGTTTAAAGAGACGATCAGCGACAGTATCAATGGCGTTGATCAGGCTGCGGGAAATACAGCGTTTGTCAGAGCAGACAGTGAACCAAAGATGTCGGCTGTGGCAAAAACATCGAGAATTGAACGTTCTTACGCACAGCCTGAGAATTTGCAGTATGATAATGCGATTTCCGGCGCTGCTTCTCGTGCTGAGATTAAAGGTTCAGAGCCTGACGACAGCGGCGACGGGGAGGCCTGAGCTTGAAGTTCGGTACAATGAAGATTATTTTAGGCAGCAGTTCACCGCGAAGGCGTGAGCTGCTGTCACTTATTACGGACGAATATGAAATAATGACGGCGGATATTGATGAGCGCGCCATTGAGAATGATCTTAATCAAAGAGGAACAGAAGCGTCCTGTGTCAGCGAGGCGCTGGCCCTGGCGAAAGCGAAGGCGGTATATGATTTGCTTTCGGGGAAGTCCCGTGCTGAAACTGTCGTTATAGGGGCGGATACTTCGGTAATACTGGACAATGTAATTTACGGCAAGCCTAAAGATGAGGCTGATGCTTCGCATATGCTCAAATGTCTGTCCGGAAGGCGGCATGCGGTCGCAACGGGTGTTGCCCTTGTCAGCAGCGCCGGCGCGAAGAGCTTTACTGAAGAGAGTTTTGTTGAGTTCAACAGCTATGATGATTTCCAGAAACGACTTATAGATGATTACGTCAGGTCGGGTGATCCCATGGACAAGGCCGGAGCATACGGCATTCAGAACGGCGGTGCGCTTCTTGTCAGGAAAATTGACGGCGACTACTTCAATGTGGTAGGACTTCCGGTTGCAAGACTTGCGCGGGAACTTGCAGATGTTTATCATGTTATGAATCAAGAAAGTGATTCTATTTATCGGGGGTAATAATCATGACAAAAACCGGGAAAACAAAAGGTGCTTCTGCTGCGGGCAATGTTCTTAAGCTTATCGGTATCTATATTCTGATTTACCTGTGCTGCTCCGCCGCTTTCGTCGGACTTTTTCACACGGGACTATTTGAAGGACTCGGCGTGCTTATGTACAGGGGAGCGCTGTTTATAATCATCACCGGCACTGTTTCAGCTGTGATAATGGGTGTCATAAGGCATTTCTGGAAGTTTGTAAGTGTGAGAGACATAATAATGATGTTCGTCATTTTCTGCTGTGTGAACATGGTGCTGTTCACACTTATACCTGTCACCGTTGAACGTTCGGTGTCAGTTTTTATGCTGAGCTACATGGATGAGAATTCCGACCAGACATTCACTCAGGATTCCGTCGGTGATATCTTTACATCGAAATACGTTAGTGACTACGGCGCATTCGACAAGAGGTTTGATGAGCAGATAGTTACCGGAACGCTTGATGAGAATGCCGACGGATCATATTCCATAAATGACCGCGGGCGCTTTATTGTCAGAATGTTCAGGACCGTTGCCAAGTGGTTCAACACCGATCAGAGACTTGTGTATCCGAATGAGAATTGAGTGCGCAGGTGCGATGTTTATTTATCGCGAAAACAGGTTATAATGTTATCGCTGATTTTCCAAAACAGCTATAAAGGATAACTTATGATTTGCAGTAACATTCTCGAAGCAGTGGGAAATACCCCGCTTATCAGGCTCAATAATATAGTTCCGGAGGGTGCCGGTGAGGTGCTCGTCAAGTTCGAAGGTCTCAATGTCGGAGGCTCAATTAAGACGCGCACGGCATATAACATGATTCTTCACGCTGAACGCAGCGGAAAGCTCAACAAATCAAGCATAATCGCGGAACCTACCAGCGGCAACCAGGGCATAGGACTGGCGCTTATAGGCGCTGTCCGCGGCTACAGGACGATAATCATTATGCCGGATTCGGTGAGTGAAGAGAGAAGCAAGCTTGTCCGTCATTACGGCGCGGAAGTTATCCTTATTCATGATGACGGTGATATAGGCAAGTGCATCGAGCAGTGCAGACTCAAGGCCGAAGAACTGGCGGCCCGAGATCCCCGCGTTTTTATCCCGCAGCAGTTTGAGAATCCGGCCAACGTCGAGGCGCAGTATAACTATACAGCCTCGGAGATTTTGAGACAGGCGGACAGACCCATTGACGGTTTCTGTTCCGGTATAGGAACAGGCGGAACCATAACCGGAATCGGCGAAGCTTTGAAGGAACACAACCCGGATATCGTAATCTGGGCTGCAGAACCTGAGAATGCGGCGATTCTTTCCGGCGGGAGCATCGGCACACATATACAGATGGGAATCGGCGACGGAATTATCCCCAAGATTCTGAATCAGAACATATACAGCGATATCTGCATAGTGACGGACGGAGAAGCGCTTGAGACAGCGCGCCGGCTGGCCTCACGCGAAGGTATCATGTGCGGAATATCAAGCGGAACCAATGTGGCGGCAGCGCTTAAGCTTGCGAAGAAATTAGGTCCCGGCAAAACTGTTGTCACAGTTCTCCCGGATACCGCCGAGAGATATTTTTCGACGCCTCTTTTTGATTAGGCTCACAGACGGTTATCGACTTATGTCGTAAACCGTCTGATTTTTTTTGAAAAATGTTGAAAAAATCGTATTTATTTCTAACTTTTATCGGCACGCCTATTTATAATGTCAATCGATAGAGGCTATACTGATTGAACCTATGAGGACTTGGGACAAGACCCGGTCTTTTACTATCTAAAGAAGGGAAAACCTAAAATGAGCAGACTAAGCATTGTTACGAACAACAAGGCTCAGGAAACTGTCGAGCAACTCTACAAAGACGTAGAGCGCAGAGTTCAGGCCAGCCAGCCGGGACTTTGCCCTGTAGATCTTGCAGCAACTTTTCTGAACCTCTGCCACTCACAGTCCTGCGGTAAATGCACACCTTGCCGCGTTGGCCTCGGAAAGCTCGAAGAGCTGTTGAAGTCGGTTCTCGACGGTACAGCTACCATTGAGACGATTGATGTTATCGAGGAGACAGCCAAGAGTATTTATTACTCCGCTGACTGCGCTATCGGTTCCGAAGCTGCGAGAATGGTAATCAAGGGACTTTTGGGATTCAGAGATGATTTTGAGGAGCACATTCTGCATGGCAGATGCAAGGGCCTTATGAGCCAGCCTGTTCCATGCGTTTATCAGTGCCCGGCACATGTTGACATCCCGGGTTACGTATCACTCGTTCATGAGGGAAGGTACGCTGACGCTGTCAACCTCATCAGGAAAGACAACCCGCTTCCTTCGGTATGCGGACTTATCTGCGAGCATCCGTGCGAGGCAAGATGCCGCCGCACATTGGTTGATGACCCTATCAACATAAGAGGACTCAAGAGATTCGCCGTTGAGAACGAAGGCGAAGTCAAGGTTCCTTTAAAGGCTGAATCAACCGGCAAGAAGATCGGTATCATCGGCGGAGGTCCTTCCGGACTTACAGCCGCATATTTCCTGTCACTTATGGGACATGACGTCACCGTATATGAGCAGCGCAAGCAGCTCGGCGGTATGCTTCGTTACGGTATCCCTGCGTACAGACTTCCCAGAGAATCACTGGATGCCGAGATTGAAGCCATGAAGCTTTCAGGCTTCAAGACAATAACCGATTTCTCTATCGGCAAGGATGCTACAATCGAAGAAATAAGGGCAAAGTACGATGCGGTTTATGTCGCAATCGGCGCGCATACCGATAAGAAGCTCGGCATTGACGGTGAAGACGCTAACGGCGTTATCTCGGCTGTTGAGATGCTTCGCGCAATCGGTGACAATGTAATGCCTGACTATTCGGGAATGAATATAGTTGTTGTCGGCGGCGGCAACGTAGCGATGGATGTTGCGCGCAGTGCAATCAGATGCGGCGCGAAGTCAGTCAAGATTGCATACAGAAGAAGAAAGATTGACATGACCGCACTTCCTGAGGAAGTAGAGGGCGCTATTGCTGACGGCTGCGAGGTCGTTGAGCTTCACGCACCGGTAAGAGTTGAGAAGGACGAAGCGGGCAATGTAAAAGCTCTTATCGTTCAGCCTCAGATGGTAGGCCCCGTTGAGTGGGGCCGCCCGAAGCCTGTTAAGGCTGATAAGCCTGAGATTGCAATGCCTTGCGACAAACTTCTTGTTGCTATCGGACAGGGTATTGAGTCACAGCAGTTTGAAGCATACGGAATGCCGGTCAAGAGAGAAAAGATTACCGCTATGAACACGGGAAGCATTGACGGCAAGGACGGAATTTTCGCCGGCGGAGATTGCGTTACCGGACCTGCTACGGTTATCAAGGCTATTGCAGGCGGTAAAGTGGCGGCTGCCAATATCGATGAGTATCTCGGTTTCCGTCATGAGATCAAGAGCGATATCGAGATTCCTACGCCTAAGTTTGACGATCATGCACCCTGCGGACGTATCAATATGCTTGAGCGCCCTGCCGATGAGAGAAGAAATGACTTCAAGCTCATGGAAATCTGCATGAGCGAGCAGGAGGCCAAGCAGGAGTCAGGCAGATGCCTGCACTGCGATCACTTCGGCTACGGTATCTTTAAGGGAGGCAGAGAAACAAAATGGTAAACGTAACAATTGACGGAATTACAGTATCCGTACCAGAGAAGACAACCATTCTTGCTGCTGCTGTCAAAGCGGGCGTGAAGATTCCTACGCTTTGCTACTGGAAAGATCTCAATGAGATCGGCGCCTGCCGTGTCTGCGTTGTAGAGGTAGAGGGCTTCGACAGACTTCTTACCGCATGCAACAACGCGGTTGAAGAGGGTATGGTCATCCATACAAACAGCAAGAAGGCAAGAACAGCCCGCAAGACAAATGTCGAGCTTATTCTTTCACAGCATAATGATGAGTGCACAACCTGCGTAAGATCAGGAAACTGCTCACTCCAGACTTTGTCAAATGATCTGTCTGTAAGAGATGTTCCTTTCGAAAAAGAACTCCCCAAGCAGAAGGGCAATCCTGATTTCCCGCTTATCAGAGACTATACAAAGTGCATCAAGTGCATGCGTTGCGTTCAGGTCTGCGACAAGATTCAGCATTCCAACGTATGGGATGTAATCAATACGGGCGGACAGACAACAGTAGATGTTGCCAATGTTTACAGCCTTGAGGATTCACAGTGCGCTCTTTGCGGACAGTGCATCACACACTGCCCCGTAGGTGCCCTGCACGAGAGAGATGACAGTGAGAAGGTTCTTGATGCAATTGACGATCCTGAGAAGATTGTCGTAGTTCAGATCGCGCCTTCCATCAGAACGGCATGGGGCGAGACCTTCGGAATGGATGCAAAGGAAGCAACTGTAGAAAGACTCGCTGCCTGCCTTAAGCAGATCGGCGCGGATTATGTTTTCGACACCAACTTCTCTGCAGATCTTACTATCGTCGAGGAAGCAAATGAATTCCTCGAGAAGCTTACACACGCCGATAAGAACAAGTTCCCGATGTTCACTTCCTGCTGCCCGGGCTGGGTGAGATTTATCAAGGCTCACTATCCTGAGTTTGTAGATCAGGTGTCCACATCAAAGTCACCTCAACAGATGTTCGGTGCGGTGGTCAAGAGCTACTATGCGGAAATTCTCGGAGTAGATCCTTCAAAGCTTTACAGTGTATCAATCATGCCTTGCCTCGCGAAGAAGCACGAGTGTGCGATTCCGGCAATGAACGATGCCTGCGGTGATCCTGATGTTGATGTTGTACTTACGACAAGAGAAGTCGACAGACTCATAAAGATTGCGCAGATCAACCCGAAGAAGGTCAGTGATATCGAGCTTGACAAGCCTCTCGGCATCGGTTCAGGCGCAGGTAATATTTTCGGTGCTACAGGCGGCGTTATGGAAGCGGCTTTGCGTTCCGCTTACTTCTATGTAACCGGCAACAAGCCGGATCCCGACAAGACATTCACTGCGGTTCGCGGTATGGATGGCTGGAAGGAAGCCGAGTACGACATTAACGGCATAAAGCTTAAAGTTGCTGTCGTAAACGGTCTCGGAAATGCCGACAAGCTTTTGCAGGCTTTGAAGAGAGGCGAGGTTGATTATCAGTTCGTTGAAGTTATGGCCTGCCCGGGCGGCTGCGTAGGCGGCGGCGGACAACCGATTCACGACGGATTCAGCCTTAAGCAGGAGAGAGCCGATGTTCTCTACAATCAGGATAAGAACATGACCCTGAGATTCTCTCATGAGAATCCGGCTATCAAGGACATCTATTCCAAGTACCTTGACAAGCCGCTTTCTGAGAAGGCAGAGCATCTGCTCCATACAAACCAGCATGCGTGGAAGATGCCCGGTGAGGAGTAATTCAGTCTGATACCGGTTCCTCCGGCTGACTGAGCTGACAATTAAGAAACAGACCCGGGTGCAGCTTTGCTGTGCCCGGGTTTTTGTTTGGCCGGATACTGACGGGCAGGCGCAGCCGGGTCATGTTATGCGGCTGCGTTTATACAGCCGCAGTTTCCGCGCTGTTTTATATATTCGGTTTCACCGTTCTGTTTTGACATAGTAGCTATGTCAGATTGACTTACACTGTTAAGGTCGGTAGAATAAAGGAAATAAATCAGACTCTGACGGCAAGGATAATTCCAAGCGGAAATAGTCTCATATTAATCAGTTAATTGATGATGTGCAGGCTCCTTATCCGCAGGTTGGATCAAGGAGCATTTTTATGTTAAAGATTGCAATTTACGGCAAAGGCGGAATAGGCAAATCGACGGTTACAGCAAATCTGTCGGCGGCATTCGCGAGACTCGGGAAGAAAGTCATACAGATAGGCTGCGATCCTAAGGCTGACTCCACAATCAACCTTCTGGGCGGCGAAGCGGTCAAGCCGGTAATTGAAATACTTCGCGAAGGCAAGACTGCCGGAAGAATTGAAGATATATCTGCCACCGGGTTCGGCGGAGTATTATGCATAGAGACCGGCGGACCTACTCCAGGCCTCGGCTGTGCAGGACGGGGAATAATCGCCACGTTCAATCTGCTGGACGAACTGGAATTATTCGAGAAGATAAAGCCTGACGTTGTTATGTATGATGTCCTGGGCGATGTCGTGTGCGGCGGATTCGCGGCACCGATCAGGGAGGGATATGCCAGGAAGGTGCTTATTGTCACATCAGGCGAGAAGATGGCGCTTTATGCAGCCAACAATATCTGTCAGGCAGTGAAGAATTTCGAGGATCGGAGCTACGCTACTGTCGGAGGAATTGTACTCAACCATAGAAATGTCGAGAATGAACTGTCGCGGGTCGAGATGTTTGCGAAGGATCACGGACTTGAGATCGTCGCTCAGATTCCGAGAAGCGATGATATTACCAGGTGTGAGGATGCAGGCAAAACCTGTGTTGAGGGCGCGCCTCAGAGCGAGGCCGCGCAGGAGTTTATGAGGCTTGCAGAAAGACTTATAGGGGAAGGTGACGAATGAACAGAGCAGTATCATACACGGCAGGTGAGCTGGCCGTCAGCGGAAGAGATAACATTCCTTCCGAACTGTTGTCAGGAGCCGGACTTGTATACAGTTCGCCGGCAACTCTCGCGTATAACTCACCGGGCGCGGAAGGCTACGGGGTAAAGCGTGCGGCACTTTCTGTCCCTGAGTCGGTGATGCTGATAGTCGCACCCGGGTGCTGCGGCCGCAATACGTCGCTTGTGTCAAACATGCCCGGATACAGAAACAGGTTCTTCTATCTGCTCATGGACGAGACTGATCTTGTTACCGGAAGGCATCTTACAAAGGTTCCAGAAGCGGTCAGCGAAGTAGTGTCTTTCCTGGACGGACTCGAAGGCACCGGCGTCCCCAAGGCCGTTATGATATGCATAACATGTGTGGACGCTCTTCTGGGTACGGATATGGAGCGTGTCGCGCGCAGCTGCGAGACAGCGTTAAGAGAAGCCGGATACAAAGATACGCGCGTTAAGCCGTGCTATATGTATGCGCTCACCCGCGAGGGCAACCGCCCGCCGATGGTTCATGTCAGACAGACAATATATTCTCTTCTTCCCGAGTGCAGAAAGGACCCTCAGGCGGTTAATATTCTGGGCTCATTCGCGCCGACAAGATCAGATGACTTAGTCAGTATTCTCAACAGTGCCGGCTACAAAACCATCAGACAGCTTGGTGACATAACAGCCTATGACGAGTTCATGAAGATGGGTGAAGCGTCGCTTAACATTGTTACAAACCCCGAAGCACGCGCCGCTGCCGAGGACCTGAGAGTCAGGCTTAATATACCTTATGTGGAGCTGACAAGGGTATACGATGCCGAAAAGATTGACCGTCAGTATCGTTCGCTGATCAAGGCACTGGGGGCCGGTGATATAAATTCTGCCGAAGAACAGAGAGACCGTGCGAGGTCGGCGGCTGAGAAACTCAGACAGCAGTTTCCTGAGACTGTTTTCGCCGTCGGGAGCTGCTGCAATGCTGATGCGCTCGAGCTGTCGCTGTCGCTTGTGAGAATGGGTTTTAAGGTGTCTGAAATCTATACAGCCATTGATCCGGCGCAGTTCGTATATGTGAGAAAACTCGCGGAACTATCCGGGAATACAAGAATCTACTGCAATATGGAACCGACGATGATCAACTATGATGTGTCCGCAAGCTGCGCACATGTTTCCGTCGGAAAAGATGCGGGATACTACAATCCCGGTATTGCCGGAGTCTCGTGGAACTCCGATGTTCAGCCGTTCGGATATCAGGGATTGGCGGATCTGCTCACGCAGGTATATGACAGACTAAGGGAGGAACACCGATGAAAGGTTTGCGCAAATGTCTGACACCGTTCGCTCCGGATCAGTCCGGCGCCGTCTCAGTGCTGTATGAGCTGGGAGGAATTATTGTCGTCGTTGACGCGGGCGGATGCACGGGAAATATTTGCGGCTTCGATGAGCCGCGCTGGCAGAATTCAAAAAGTGCGATTTTCTCCGCCGGGCTTCGCGACATGGATGCGATTCTCGGCAGAGACAGGCTTCTTGTATCGAAAATTGTTTCTGCGGCGGACAGAATCGAGGCCCGCTTTGTGGCGATTGTCGGAACACCTGTCCCGGCGACTATCGCCACAGATTACAAAGCGCTTAAGCGGATGCTCGAGAAACAGATCGATCTGCCTGTATTTACGATCGAGACAAACGGCATGCGTCTTTATGACGTCGGTGAGACTATGGCTTACAAGGCCCTGATTGAAGAATTCAGGGACAGGGAAAGGTCGTCCGGCAGGAATGATTCAAAACTTATCCTGGGCGCAACGCCGCTGACATACGGCAACAGCTATTTGCCGATGACGATTGAAGACTATTACGGAATTGATTCAGGTATTGAAGCTGTTGCCGCTTCGACTTCGGGAATAGAAGCGTGCAAGGCATGCGGACTCAAGTACACAGTGGAGTGCAATATGGCGCATGAATACTGCGAAGAAGGCCGTCTCAGGGGAAGGGTTCTGGTTGTGCACGACGAAGCGTTCGGTCTGACGGTAAAGAACCGGTACAAAGGATATTGCGAGACTGCAAGTTTTTTCGCGCACGGACAGAGAAGGCTTGATGAAGAAGACGACTTTACAAGGCTCGTCAGAGAAGGCGGTTTTGACACGATTGTCGCGGACAGCTGCCTTGCGCCGCTGGTGCCTTTCTATCACGGGGCATGGGTTGACGCACCTTGTTTCGCGATCAGCGGAAGACTTTTATGATTACCAGAACTGTCAGAGTATATGGAATTGTCCAGGGCGTCGGATTCAGGCCGACGGTGGCAAGACACGCCTCGAGCGCGGGCGTGAACGGCAGCGTCTGCAACAGGGGACCTTATGTTGAGATAATTGCGCAGGGTGACGAGGCGGCGGTCAGTGAGTTTCTGCGACTTATAGCGGAACAGCCGCCGAGACGCGCCGCGATTCTCAAGATGGACGTCAAGGACAGCGATAGCTCGCATATATACGATTCCTTCGATATTGTCAGGAGCGCCAGAACGCAGGGCGAGATTTATGTGTCGCCTGATCTTGCCGTGTGCGATGATTGTCTGGCAGAGCTTCACGACAGGAATAACAGACGTTATCAGCATCCGTTCATAAACTGCACCTGCTGCGGTCCGAGACTCACGATTCTGGACAGTCTGCCTTATGACCGCGAGAGGACCTCGATGAAGGAATTCCCGATGTGCGACAGATGTGCGGAGGAATATCACAACCCTGACAGCCGGCGATACGATGCCCAGCCGGTCTGCTGCAATGACTGCGGTCCGGAGTACTTTATTCTTGACAATGAGGACATAAGGGGACTCAAGGCAATCACTATGGTGCGCCGGTTTCTGAGCGACGGCAAAATAGTTGCAATCAAGGGAATCGGCGGGTTCCATCTGGCATGCAGCGCCACTGATGCCAACGCGGTAGCGAGGCTCAGAGAGCTCAAGCACCGTCCGGCAAAGCCCTTTGCAGTGATGATGGATTCTTACGCGACGATTGAACGCAACTGCGAAATACTGCCTGTTCAGGAGGAGTATATCAGGGGACATCAGAAGCCGATAGTGCTGATGAGACGCCTGAGTTCGTCCCTGCTCGCTGAGAATGTCGCGCCGGACAACCCTAATGTGGGAGTTATGCTGCCGTATGCGCCGGTGCAGAGCCTTATATTTGATATGGATGACGGCATTGATGTGCCGCGCTGTCTTGTAATGACGAGCGGCAATCTGTCGGGACTTCCGATATGCCGTGATGATGACGACGTCAGAAAAGAGATACTTCAGTACACTGATATTGTGCTTACAAACAACCGTAAAATCCGGATGAGAGCCGATGATTCGGTTATGGATTTCTATAGCGGAAAGCCTTATATGATAAGGCGTTCACGAGGTTTTGCCCCGCTTCCGTTCATACTGTCGCATGATTACGGAAAAGTCTGCGTTACAGCTTACGGCGGCGAACTCAAAAACACTTTCTGCACAACGTCAGGAAATCTGTTCTATCCGTCATCCTATATAGGCGACCTTACGGATCTAAAGGGTAAAGCGGTTCTTGCGGAGACTGTCGATAGAATGAATACACTTCTTGAGGCAAAGCCGACTCATGCAGTCTGCGACCTGCATCCGAACTACAATTCTTCAATGGCAGCGGAGGAATCCGGTCTGCCGGTAATCCGTGTACAGCACCACTATGCGCACATTCTGTCGTGCATGGCCGAGAATGATTATTTCGGCGAATGCATCGGAATAGCTATGGACGGAACGGGATATGCACCTGACGGCAGCATATGGGGCGGTGAGATATTGAAGTGCAGCCCGGATGACTATGAACGGATAGGTTCGATACGGCCGTTTATACAGTTCGGAGGAGACGCGGCCTCGCGCGAAGGATACAAGATCGCAATATCGATGTTAATCGATATATACGGCGAAGAGGCTCAGACGGTAATTGACCGTGAAGGACTTCTTGTAAGCGGGAATTTCCGCCTGTATAAGACGATGCATGACAGGCGCATCAACTCTGTGGTGTCGACAAGCTGCGGAAGACTGTTCGACGCCGTGTCGGCAATACTGGGACTTCGAAAAGAATCGAGCTTTGAGGGAGAGGCAGCCACAGCGCTTGAATTTTGCGCACTGGAATACGAGGAGTCTTTGAAATCGTACCCGGACTGCCGGAACGACTTATTGTTTCCTGAACTTACGGATGGCGACATTATAGCGACTGACAGGATTGTGAGGTATATTACCGAAGGAGTTCTCTCGGGTGAGAGCTCAGGAAAACTGGCATATGAATTTCACATGATGCTTGCGCAGGGTGCAGGTAAGCTTGCCGCCTGCAAAGCAGGAGAAATCAAAACCGCGGCGCTCAGCGGAGGCTGTTTCCAGAACAGGCTGCTGCTGAGAATGACCGAGCGGGAGTTAAGGAGGGCGGGACTCAATGTCCTGACACACAGTCTTATTCCGCCGAACGACGGAGGTATTGCGATAGGACAGGCCCTGTACGGCTCAAATAAGCTTATGAAGGAAGTTGACGGAGACGGCAAAGGCGTATAGAATTTAAGCATAAATCAGACTCTGACGGCAAGGCAATTGAACCCGAACCGGAATAGTTTTTAATCGATAGTGATTACTAAGACTCTTCCTTTTCGCTGTGCCTGACAAAGCCCGATTGAGAAGAGTTTTTTTTTGGAGGTGCGGCATATGTGTGTAGGTTTATCGGCGAAGGTTCTGAGTGTAAAAGACGGCGTGGCGCTGGTTGATTGTACGGGAGCGAAGCGCGAGGTATCAGCTGAGCTGCTTGACGATCTTGAACCCGGAGATTTTGTTATGGTTCATGCTGGATCCGCGATAGCGAAAATTACGGACAGCGACGAGAATCAGGCGGCGAAGCTTGCAAAGGAGCATCTGGTATGAGTGAGCTGACAGAGCGGACAAAGAAGTATCTTGAAGAGTATGACGGACCGGAAATCCGGATAATGGAGGTGTGCGGAACACATACGCACGAGATATTCAGACAGGGCATCAGGCGGATACTGTCGCCGAAAATCAGTCTCATTTCCGGACCGGGATGCCCGGTGTGCGTCACTCCCGTCAAATATATCGATGAAGCTGTATATCTCGCGCTTGAATCAGGCTGCACTGTTACAACTTTCGGTGACCTTGTGAGAGTTCCCGGAAGCAGCATGAGTCTCGCCGGAGCAAGAGCCCGCGGCGCGCGTGTCAAGGTTGTATATTCACCGCAGGACAGCGAAAAGTATGCGTCAGAGCATCCCGACGAGCAGGTTGTTTTCCTGTCAGTCGGATTTGAGACAACTACGCCGTCAGATGTACTGGCGGTTAAGAACGCGATCAGAGACGGAATTTCCAATTTCTCAATACTTACTTCCAACAAAACGATGCCGGGAGCTTACGAAGCCATGCGCCGGAGCACGGACGCATTCCTGTATCCGGGACATGTTCACGCGATTATCGGGACCGGAATCTGCAGCGAGCTTGCCGCAGCAGGAACCAGCGGAGTTATTGCAGGTTTTACAGGCGATGAACTTCTGAGCGCGCTCGCTGTTACCGTAAGAAAATTCAGCGAAGGAAAACCTTTCTGGGTGAATGCATATCCAAGAGTTGTGACCGACGAGGGTAGTCCCGCCGCAAGAGCACTTGTTGACAGATACATGCAGCCCTGTGATGCCGACTGGCGCGGAATCGGGGTTATTGAGCAGTCCGGAGTAGAGCTCAGAGACGAGTACTCGGATTACGATTCGAGACGCAAATATAACATTCCGGAATTTAAAACGGAATATAAGACGGCATGCAGATGCGGAGAAGTTCTTCAGGGCAAA
The DNA here is from genome assembly GCA_022484595.1 of Mageeibacillus sp. Classification (GTDB taxonomy): domain Bacteria; phylum Bacillota; class Clostridia; order Saccharofermentanales; family Saccharofermentanaceae; genus Saccharofermentans. Next base: position 88,161 of record JAKVLB010000005.1, read on the forward strand.
ATAACACCGGAGGACTGTCCGCTTTTCGGCAAGGCGTGCAATCCGGAGCACCCTGTAGGCGCTTGTATGGTATCGGGCGAAGGCGCATGTTCAGCGTTTTATTTATATGGAGGCAAATTATGAGTGATATGGTAACACTTGCACACGGCAGCGGCGGCAGCAAGACGAGCGAGCTGATTGAGAAGGTATTCAGAAAAAACCTCGGGAACAGGTATTTTACCTCGGATGATGCGGCGGTTCTTCCGAGACCTGAAGGCAGAATCGCAATGTCTACCGACGGCTTTATTGTATCGCCGTGCGTTTTTCCGGGCGGCAATATAGGCAAGCTCTCAGTGTGCGGTACCGTAAACGATCTGGCCTGCATGGGAGCCAGGCCGCTCTACCTGACATGCTCTTACGTTATTGAAGAGGGCTTTCCGATAGAAGAACTTGAGGTGATTGCGGAGAGTATGGGCAAGACCGCCAGGGAAGTCGGAGTAAATATAGTTGCGGGCGATACCAAGGTTGCCGGCAGGGGACAGGTCGACAAAATCTTCATCACTACTGCCGGAGTCGGAGTGATTGCTGACGGTGTGTCGACATCCGGAAGTTTTGCAAGACCTGGCGATAAGATAATAGTAACGGGAGACATAGGAAGACACGGTACGGCGATTCTTCTTGAACGCGACGACTTCGGCATCGATGCCGAGGTCACTTCAGACTGTGCGCCGCTATGGGTACCTGTCGAAGCCGTTTTGAAGGTATGTCCGGAGATGCATGTTATCCGTGATGCTACGAGAGGCGGAGTCGGAACTGTTCTCTATGAGATTGCCGGAGAAGCAGGCGTCGGGATTAATATTGACCGCGCGGCGGTTCCGGTTGCGCCGGAAGTGGCGGGTGTCACGGGTCTTCTCGGACTCGAGCCGCTTTATCTCGCCTGCGAAGGCCGCATGGTAATGATGTGTCCGGCAGAATATGCGGACGCAGTGACAGCGGCCCTGTCTTCATGCAGATATACAGAGGGCGCGACGATAATCGGTGAGGTAACTTCCGATAACATCGGAAAGGTTGTGATAACAACCGAGATCGGCGGTCAGACGTTCCTGCCAAAGCCCGGAAACGAGCTTCTTCCGAGAATATGCTGACAGATTGACGGAAAGAGAGGTTGATTGAGCAATGGAGACCAGAGTTGCGGTAATTACAATAATAGTCGAGAATCCAGAATCGGTGGCAAAAATCAACGAGCTGCTTCACGGCGTCGGTCAGTACATAATCGGCCGGATGGGACTTCCTTATCGCGAAAAGCATATAAGCATCATATCGATAGCTATCGATGCACCGCAGAATCTTACGAGTGAAGTGTCCGGAAGAATCGGACGGCTTGACGGCGTGTCCGTGAAGACCACATATTCAAATATTCAGGGATGACAATCATCCTGTGCAGAATCTAAAGCGGGAGGCAGCAAGGTGAATGACGTTCACGGCGCAGTACTGAGTCAGTCGGCAGCAGTAGCAGACTGCCGTTTTCCAAAACCATTTGACAATGGTCTTGAGTTCAACGCGCCGGTTCACGGAACGTGGAATATTGTTCACATAGGATATGAGATTCCCGGAGCTCACCAGATATATATCTGCGCCGACAACTGCATGAGGGGAGTCGTTATGACCGCGGCGGAGATGGGTGAACTCGCAAGGTTCTCCGGCGTTGTTCTCGAAGAGGATGACATGGTTTTCGCCGGCAGAATAGAACAGACAACCATTGAGGGAGTGAGTGACGTTCTCCGTTCGCTCGACAGCCTTCCTCCGGCAGCGATTATTTTCCCGGTGTGCGCACACAAATTCATGGGCTGCGATATGGAATATGTATACAGATGTCTTGAAGAGCGGTTCCCGAAGGTGAAGTTTGTGAGAGCCTTTATGGATCCCATAATGCAGAAGCGCGGAACCTCCCCGGACGTAAGACTGCGACGCGCGATGCTCGACATAATTGATGAACAGCCCGTCAACCCCCTTGCCGTCAACGTTGCAGGCTGTGATGTTTCTATGGCAGAGGACAACGATATCAGGAAGCTGCTTGTTGATTCCGGATGTATCGTGCGCGAGATGTGCTGCTGCAGCAGCTTTGAAGATTACATGAACATGGGACAGGGCCGTTTGAACATATGCTGCAATCCGGCGGGCGTTCCCGGCGTGAAAAATTTCAGCGGCAGATTCGGGCGGGATTATATTTGGCTGCCGTTTGTTTTTGATTACGGGAAGACTCAGACAGGGCTTGAACTGCTTGCCGCAAAACTCGGGAAGAGCTTTGCAGAGGATAAAGAGGCCATGAAGAATGATGTTGAATCAGCGTTTGCCGCGGCAGAAAAAGTGATTATGGACACTGAGATTGCACTTGACTATACGGCAGTCGCGCGGCCGCTGTCTCTGGGCAGGTTCCTTATCGAACACAGGTTCAATCTTACGAAGATTTATCTTGATGTTATTGATACCGACGAAGAGGAGGATTTCCGCTGGCTTCAGGCCAATGCGCCGGGACTTGTAATATCGTCAACGGTTGACATCTCCGGAAGAGTGTTAAGACGCGACAACGCCGGCTGCCTCGCGATAGGTCAGAAAGCCGCATGGTTCGAAGGAACCGCTCATTTCGTAAATATTGTCGAAGGCGGCGGGCTTTACGGCTACAGCGGAATGATAAGGTTTGCCGGGCTTATGGAAGAAGCTTTGCTTGAAGAAAAAGATACGAGGGACATTGTTCCGAGAAAGGGATTGGGGTGCGCGAGCCTGATATGAGAAAGTCTTACGTCAGAATTCCGGTTTACACAGGTGATGTCTCGGGCTTCGCGTCGGCTCTTTATGAGCTCGGCGGAATGCTTGTGATTCACGACCCTTCGGGCTGCAACTCGACCTACAATACGCACGATGAAGTCCGCTGGTATGATAAGGAGAGCCTGATATTTATATCGGGACTTAATGATATTGACGCAATCACCGGAAATGACGACAAGCTTATCAACGATACCGTAAGTGCCGCGAAAAGACTTAATCCGCGCTTTATTGCGCTCGCCAACTCACCGATTCCGTATCTAAACGGAACCGATTTTGAGGGAATATGCCGCATTATTGAGAACAGAACCGGTCTGCCGTGCTTCTATGTGAAGACGAATGCGATGCACGATTACACTGTCGGAGCATCGGGTGCGTATCTCGCTTTTGCCAAAAAATTCTTAAAGGCAGGGCCGGATCCAGACCGCGGTAACATTGAGGCCAAAGCTTCCGGCGCAAACGGTAAACAATTGAAGCGTGTGAATATTATCGGAGTGACGCCTCTGGATTATACATCGACAACTATCGATGTGTCCGGAAGATACGATGTTATATCAAACTGGTCATACGGCACGGACTTTGACAGCATCATGCGCTCTCCTGAGGCAGATCTCAACATTGTTATGTCTTCGTGCGGTCTGGCCGTCGCGAAATATATGGAGAAGACATTCGGCATACCTTATCAGACGGGCAATTCATATCTTGAGCTGCCGCGCGGTAAGTCCCGCAATTATATAGTTGGCGAGCCGGTTACTTCCGGAATCATAGCCAGGAAAATCAAACTTGAGTACGGCATGGATTTTAATATTGTTGCGACTACGGAAATCACCGACGGGCTTTTGTCGGAGGTTGATGATGCATGTCACGGCGAGGACATGATAAAGGAGAAGATTGCCGATGGCGTCAGAATCATCGCAGATCCCCTGTATCGTGTTATCGCACCGCCCACGGCAGAATTCATTGAGCTCCCGCATTTTGCGCTGTCGGGACGACTGTATCTCAAACGCATACCCAATCTTTTTAATTTGGAGGAATATTACCATGAGTCTTAATGACACACCATCAGGAGAGAGAATTCATATCGGATTCTTCGGAAGGCGCAACGCCGGCAAATCAAGTCTTGTCAACCGCGTGACAGACCAGGAGTTAGCGGTTGTATCAGATACAAAGGGTACGACGACCGACCCGGTCACCAAGGCAATGGAACTTCTTCCGCTGGGCCCCGTTGTGATTATCGATACACCGGGCTTCGATGATGTCGGAGACCTCGGCGCGAAAAGAATTTCCAAAACCCGCCTTATCCTGAACAGAGTCGATGTAGCCGTGCTTGTCGTAGATATCACCGAAGGCATCGGCGATTGTGAGAAGCTGCTGATAAGTCTTTTCGACGAGAAGAAGATTCCGTACATCATAGCTTACAACAAGGCAGACCTGATGCAGAAAATCCCTTCAGTCAGGGATAACGAGATATATGTGAGCAGCATTACCGGAAGCAATATAAGCGAACTCAAGGAAATGATCGCGCGGTCCGGGTCCGTGAAGAAAGATGTCGCGCCGCTGATCTCGGATCTGATTGATCCGGGCGATACTGTGATACTTGTCATACCGATAGATTCATCGGCGCCGAAGGGAAGAATTATCCTGCCGCAGCAGCAGGTGCTTCGTGAAATCCTTGATTGCAATGCAAAGGCAATGTGCGTCCAGCACACTGAACTTGACAGTGCGCTGTCGGGTCTGAAAGGCAAAGCGGCTCTTGTGGTTACAGACAGTCAGGTTTTCGGAAAAATCGCTCCGATTGTGCCGGCGGATGTCAGGCTTACATCTTTTTCGATACTGATGGCCAGACACAAGGGGTTTCTGAGCACAGCTGTACGCGGAGCGGCGGCGCTGGACAGGCTCAAAGACGGTGACACGGTGCTGATCTCGGAAGGATGCACTCATCATCGTCAGTGTGAGGATATCGGAACGGTCAAGCTGCCGGCGTGGATAAGGCAGTATACGGGAAAACAGCTCCGTTTTGAGACGACTTCCGGTCTGTCATTCGCCGATGACCTGTCACGCTACAGCATGATTGTTCACTGCGGTGCATGTATGCTCAATGACCGTGAAGTGCTGTACCGTATGGCAAGCGCGGAGGAAATAGGAATACCGATGACAAATTACGGCACAGCCATAGCTCATATGCACGGGATACTCGCGCGAAGTCTTGAAGTGTTTCCCGGACTTTATGAGGAATTTGTAAATGGATAAAAAGCAGCTTATTGCAAAACTCGACCGCGAAGGAATTCTTCCCGCCGATGATCTGGCACAGCTGCTCCGGGGTCTTGACAGTGAGGAGACAGAGCTGCTTTCGGGCTGTGCCCGCAGGAAGGCCGTCTCTTTGTACGGCAAATCTGTTTATATAAGGGGAATAGTGGAATTTACCAACTACTGCCGCAATGATTGCAGGTACTGCGGTATCAGGTGCTCCAACACCCGCGCGGACAGATACAGGCTCTCAAAGAATGAGATTCTGTCTGCCTGTGAGGGAGGCTACCGGTCCGGCTTCAGGACATTTGTACTGCAGGGCGGCGAAGATATGCACTACACCGATTCCGATATCTGCGAAATTGTAAAGGCCATCAAGGACAGGTGGCCGGAGTGTGCCGTGACGCTTTCCATCGGTGAGCGTTCCCGCTCCGGCTATGAGAGCTATTATGCCGCGGGCGCGGACAGATTCCTTCTTCGTCAGGAGACATCTTCCCCGTCACACTACGCATATCTTCACCCGGAGACGATGTCTCTTGCCAACCGCAAGCGCTGTCTTGACGACCTTAAGGACATTGGTTATCAGACAGGGTGCGGAATAATGGTCGGTTCTCCGGGGCAGACCATAGAAAATATTGTGCAGGATCTGCTTTATATGAAGGACTTTGTGCCTCACATGATAGGGATAGGACCTTTTATTCCTCATAAAGACACTCCGTTCGCGGATGAGCCTGCCGGAGATGCAGGCCTGTGTCTGAGGGTTCTGTCGATAACACGTCTTATGCTGCCAAAAGTTCTGCTTCCTTCCACTACCGCGCTGGGAACCGCTGTGTCTGACGGCAGGCTTCAGGGTATTCTCGCCGGAGCGAACGTCATAATGCCGAATATCACTCCGCCGCGCGGACGCTGCAGGTATATTCTCTATGACGGGCAGATCGGAACTGAAGGAGATACGCAGGAGGATCTTAAGAGAATCGGAGATGACCTGAAGAGCATCGGTTATTTTGCCGACATGGGCAGGGGAGATTCGATAATGTGATAGAATCATCTCACCGACAATAATCCGGTGGGAGAAGAACTGTATGACTGACGACAAAAGAATATACACACTCAGCTCCGAGAAGCCCGCAAAGGCTGTTCTTAAGATGGGGCTGCCGCTTGTGTGCGGGATGTTCGTCATGGTGCTTTATAACCTTGTGGATACATATTTCATCGGCAAGCTGAACGACGATTATCAGCTCGCGGCGGTGAGTCTCGCATATCCGCTGATGATGGTGATGATAGCCATCTCAAATATGGTGGGAACCGGCTGCTCGTCTCTTATTGCGAGAAGTCTTGGCGCCAAAGATTATGAGACCGCCAACAGAACCGTGTCGGTAGGTTTCGCACTTACGTTTGTCATGTCGTTACTGGTGACCGCGGCCGGACTTATATTTCTGAATCCGCTGGTTGAGTTGCTCGGTGCCGACAAGACGACATTTGAGTTTACGAGACAGTATTCACAGGTTATCCTTATCGGGAGCTTTGCAACGATGGGCAGCTTCACGTTCGGTCAGCTTCTCCGTTCCGAAGGCTCGGCGACGTTCTCGATAGTCGGCATGATCGCCGGAACCGTGACAAATATAGTGCTTGATCCGGTGTTTATCTTCGGACTTCGTATGGAGATTCGCGGAGCCGCGATAGCGACGGTTATCGGCAATATTGTCGGCGCGCTTTGTCCTGTGATTTACTATGTGAAGAAAAGAAGTATTCTCAGACCGTCGTTAAAGCTTGCTTTGCCTACCGCGAAGATCTTAGGAGAGATATTCTGGGTCGGGGTGCCGGCTACGCTTGAGACGCTGCTTACGGCAGGCGCTGCAATAGTGCTCAACAATCTCGCGGCGGCATATGGTGCGCTTACTGTGGCGGCGATGGGAATATCGTCGAAACTGATGAGCTTCGGGTCTTATATCTATCAGGGTTTTGCTGCAGGACTTCAGCCGCTTATGGGTTTTAATTTCGGCGCGAAAAATTACAGGCGTATGATGGCTCTTATAAGGGCGGGCATTGCTGTTATTACCGGTGCGGAACTCATTGTTATGGCGGCATTTGCCGTGTTTGCGCCTCAGCTGATCGATATTTTTACAGATACCGCCGAAGTAGTAAGAATAGGTGCGGTTGTATTGCGTGCAAATATGTTTATTCTGCCGTTTGTAGGCTCAATCGCGGCTTCTCGGGCTACGTTCCAGGCTATGGGCAAACCGCAGTACGCTTTCTCGATTACAGTTGTGAGACAGCTTGTGCTATATGTCCCGCTGCAGCTTCTGATGAATAATATCTGGGGTTTTGGAGGAATGATATGGGCACAGCCTCTGACCGAATGTATAATGATGCTGGCTTCGCTGATGCTGCTTTTCGGAGTTATCAGCAAATTCATGAAGAACCAGGAGGGCTTATGAGAAGATCTGAGATTAACAGGGCGCTGAGGCGCATGGAAGATTTTATTAACGGGCTTAGTGTGTCATTGCCGCCGTTTTGCGGCTTCACTCCGGAAGAGTGGAAGAGCAGGGGTCATGAGTTCGATGAGATAAGAGACAATATGTTGGGGTGGGATATAACGGATTACGGTCTGGGCAATTTTGCAAAGGTCGGGTTCTCGCTGATAACTCTTCGCAACGGAAATACACATATGAGCGACAGATACGGCAAGCCCTACGCGGAGAAGCTTCTTTTTCTTGAGGAAGGTCAGTATTCACCGAATCATTTTCACTGGTACAAGATGGAGGACATCATCAATCGCGGAGGCGGAAACCTTCTCATAAGAGTTTATAATTCACTGCCGGACGAGGAAGTTGACAGAGTTACGGATGTTACTGTCCATACGGACGGATGTGTGCGCACGGTCAAGGCGGGAACGCAGATAAGACTTACGCCGGGTGAGAGTATATCAATCCAGCAGAGGATGTATCACGATTTTGAAGTTGAGCCCGGAACCGGGGCAATTCTTATAGGCGAGGTATCCCAGTGCAATGATGATAATACAGACAACCGTTTCAATCCGCCGGTAGGAAGATTCCCGGCAATCGAAGAAGACGAGCAGCCGTACAGATTGTTGTGCAACGAATACCCGAAGGCCGGTTCTTAAGTATAAACCGGGCTGATGAGCAAAAGTAATCCTGTTGTAACAGTATTGGATGTTGAATTGTAAAACAAATCCCTTCATAGTTTAGTTGTAGTAAATTATGAGGAGTGTGCCGGCATTGAATAATCTCAAGACAAGATTCAAAGAATGGTTTATGCGTTTCTGTGAGCTGAATGAGCATCAGGCGCAGCTGAGTCTGCTGCTTGCAGGCTGTCTCATTGTCGTTATGTTCGGTTCGGTCTGCGCGGTTAATGCTAACTCAAATGCCGCGGCACTGAGCAATGCAGCTTCTGAATCTGATATCGGAGCCTCAATCAGTCTCGAATCGATTGCAGCCGGCAGTAATCCCGGTATAACGCAGACGACCCAGGCGGAGAAAGCCGTTACAGCTGCCGAATCAACCGTAATTTCAGCTGCGTCAAAGCGTGGCGAGCTCGCGGGGGATACTGTTGTGTCAGGTCTTGCTTCACTTAGTGATGATGAACTTGTTGAGGAGATCAGATCCGGGAATGCCGGAGTAATTGCCAGAGAACAGATTACGACAAACGTGGCGAATGATTCTAATGTTACGCACACAGCCGCAGTAGCGCAGGAGCCGGCCGCTGCGTCTGAGACAGCGGGTTCGGAGACGACAGGACAGGCGGCACAGCTCAATTATGAGCTTGGAATAGATGTTTCAAAGTACAACGGTGATATAGACTGGTCTATGGTAAAGGCCGCGGGATATTCTTTTGCGATAATCAGATGCGGCGGAAGAGGTTACGGTTCGTCCGGAGGACTTTATACTGATACGCGTTTTGCCCAGAATATCCAGGGGGCTAAGGCTGCGGGTCTCAAAGTCGGAGTGTACTTCTTTTCGCAGGCCACGACAGCTTATGAGGCACTTGAAGAGGCTTCGCTCACGCTGTCGCAGATAAGCGGCTACAGCCTTGATTATCCGGTTGTAATGGATTGGGAGACAAATACCGGCTACAGAACGTGGACATTGGGAAGCGCGGATTTCGCAAATGTCATTACGGCATTTTGCAGCACGATTGCGCAGAACGGTTATACGCCGATGGTTTATCTGAACACATCTGACATTACGAGCCGTCTCGGCAGCTACAGCAGTCAGATACTGAGCAGTTATAAGCTCTGGTACGCTCTTCCGTATTCAAATTATGAGGACGGCTCAATGTATCAGCCCGGCAGCGCGACTCCGCAGAAGGGCTTCTCATACTCCGTGTGGCAGTATTCATGGTGGGGAACTGTTCCGGGCATAAGCTATCCGGTCGATCTCAATGTGTCATACCTTGGAAGCACATCTCTGGCAGACGCGAAAATCAATCTTACAAATACTTCGTACAACACAACTGCCGGAACGGTCATATCGCCGCTGGACGGTGTCAGCGCACAGAATTCACTTGGAAAGAGCGATACATCAGGCATAACCTGCACTATTACCGACAGTGCGGGAACGCAGCTTACAGCGGACGCGGCGGCACTGCTGCCCGGCGTGTACACAGTAACCTACACATATCAGGACACATATAAAGGCACGATAACCGCGACAGCTGCATGGACTGTAGCGGCAGCTGCGGCGGAAGCAACGACGGCATCAACGTCGGCATCAACGTCGGCATCAACGTCGGCGTCAGCAGAAACGACTTCTTCCGCGAGTTCTGCAGCCACAACCCAGGTATCTCAGACGACCGTTTCGGAGACTTCATCTTCAGTGTGATTTTCACGAAATGAGGAATATAATGAGAAAAAGCGGTCGGAGGACATGGTGTTGAGAGATGATACCTTACAGAGTGTTGCGGTGCGTAAGCTTGAGGCCGAAGTAAGAATGAGTCTTGCAAGAGCTCTTTTGGTAATGACGGTTCTCTGTCTGTTTCTTGAAGTCAGCGTTGGTTTTGTCATTTATTACTCAGGAGAGATGAACCAGGGCGTCATGTCTTATGCGCTGCTTAGAGTGATTCTGCCGACATCCATCAACATTATTCTGTGCTTTATGGCGCATGTATCCGCGCGAACCCCGAACTATTCGGACAAAACCAAAAACAGGTTCGCGTCGCTTGCCATTATTATTTTTGCGGGTCAGCTCAGTATTGTTCACAGCTACTATGTGCCTATATGGGGAGTGTCGCTGTTTGCGCTTATGTTCTGCAGTCTCTTCCATGACCCGGTTATTCACAAGATTGAAGGTGCTGTCTGCCTTGCCTTTATCGCGGCAGCGGCTTTGCAGCATAATCTCGAATATCCGGAACAGTTCAACTACACGGTTGAATGTCTTATCGTCACGGAGGTGACCGGAATCGGTATATGCTATCTTGCTTTTCTGCTGGAGAAACACAGCCGCAAGGAGTTTCTCATCAATATGGAGATAACCGCGGGTGCCAGCAAATACAAGACAGGATATGAGGTTGACGCACTTACCGGTGTATACAGCAGGGCATTTCTTACCGAGTCGGCGCAGATAATTCTTGAGAATGCGAGCGAGTTGGCGTCTGTAGGTGTGGCGATGCTTGATATTGATGATTTCAAGCAGGTCAACGATAACTTCGGCCACGATAACGGAGACATTGTGCTTAGGCAGTTCGGCGAGCTGCTCAACCTGTACAGTGAAAAGAATATAGTTTGCGGAAGATTCGGGGGAGAAGAATTTGTAATCGTTTTCGCTCACGGTGAAGAGAAACTTAACATAGCGGCCCTGGAAGAGATTCGCACTATGTTCGAGACTATGACATTTGCGTTTATGAGTGGTAACATCACAGTAAGCGGCGGATATAAACTCGTTGAAGAGCCGCTGCTCTTTGATGACGCAGTTAAGCTTGCGGATGAAGCTATGTACGATTCGAAGCGCGGCGGAAAGAATAAAATAACAGTTAACGGAGGCGTTACATGAACGATTACACCGGTTCCTACAAGGCGAGAATAGCCATGGTAGATGTTTGTATGCTGATACTCGGAGTGGGATTTCTTATCTGGCAGGACAGAATGATGGCGACCATAATCATGATTGCCGGAATACTTGTTGCCGTTGCGGGTGTTATTCTCATTGTTAATTTTCTGATTGACAAAGAAAAGACCGCATTCGACTGGACAATAATGGTATTCGGCGTGCTAGTGCTCGCAGGAGGACTTCTTCTCGCTGTTTTCTCCGGTGCCATCGTTAACATCGCAGTATATCTGTTCGCATCACTCCTTGCCATATATGGTCTTGTTGATATTATTACCTCGATAACCGTTACAAGACATGTCGGAGGACAGTGGTGGATATCGATGATATTCGGAATAGCGGCGCTTGTTTTCGGCGTTGTAATTTTTGCTCTTAAACTTAACGGTACGGATACCGTTGCGGTTCTTATAGGAATTACCTTTATCGTGGCTTCTCTCGGCGGCATCATAAATGCCCTGCAGACTTATTTCGGACGCAGACGTCTTGTAAAGATGTTCGGCTCAAATCCGCCGCCGCAGCACGGACAGGTTCCGCCTTCAAAGAACTGAAGCCGCCGCTGCAAGCCGTAAGGTCTTGATTAAATACATAAATCAGAGGCTGTCATTTCTACGGAGCATATACAAATTTTGTAACTGATTATCCCGAACCTTTACGATATAATGTCGTGAGGGGGCAACTGAATATGTTTAAAATTGGTTTTGACAACGACAGGTATGTTGAGCTTCAAAGCGAGAAGATCCGTGAACGTGTGGATCAGTTCGGCGGCAAGCTCTATTTGGAATTCGGCGGCAAGCTGTTTGATGATTATCATGCATCAAGAGTTTTGCCGGGCTTTGAACCGGACAGCAAGATCCGTATGCTCAAGGCGCTGGCCGACGACGCGGAGATAGTTATTGCTATCAATGCCGATGCGATTGAAAAGAACAAGCGCCGCGGCGATATCGGAATCACATACGATCAGGAAGTATTAAGGCTTATTGACGCTTTTACGGAATTCGGACTGTATGTGGGAAGTGTTGTAATCACGCAGTTCGCGGGGCAGCCCCTCGCGGAGAAATTCGAATCGCGTCTGCGCGGTCTCGGCGTAAAATCATACCGTCACTATCCGATAGAAGGATACCCTTCGAATATTCCTTATATAGTCAGCGAAGACGGTTACGGCAAGAATGATTATATCGAGACAACAAGAAGTCTCGTCGTTGTCACGGCGCCGGGTCCGGGATCAGGGAAAATGGCAACCTGTCTGTCACAGCTTTATCACGAGAACAAGCGCGGCACCAAGGCCGGCTATGCCAAGTTCGAGACTTTTCCGATCTGGAGCATTCCGCTTCAGCATCCTGTAAATGTCGCGTATGAGGCGGCGACCGCAGATCTTGCGGATGTCAATATGATAGATCCGTTCCATCTTGAAGCGTATGGCAAGACAACCGTAAATTACAACCGCGATGTGGAAGTGTTCCCTGTTGTGAATGCGATTTTCGAAAAGATATTCGGTCAGTCGCCCTACAAGTCACCGACGGACATGGGAGTAAACATGGCGGGATTCGCAATTGTTGACGATGAGATCTGCCGTGATGCTTCACGCCAGGAGATTATCAGACGTTACTATGATGCCCGTTCGCAGGTCCGCAAGGGAGATTCTGACGGAAGCGATGTTACGAAGATTGAGCTTCTGATGAAGAAGAGCGGCATAGATATTTCTGACCGGCATGTTATAGGAGCTGCGCTTGTCCGCGCAGAATCTACAGGAGGCCCGGCAGTTGCTCTTGAGCTTCCGTCGGGTCAGATTGTGACAGGAAAGACAACCGACCTTTTCGGACCTGCTTCGGCAGCGCTTCTCAATGCCCTTAAGGTTCTTGCGGGAATTTCCCACGATATTCCGCTTATATCTCCAAACGTTATCGAGCCGATACAGGACATGAAGGTCAATCACATGGGCAACCATAATCCTCGCCTGCATACAGACGAAGTTCTGATAGCGCTTGCAATGAGTGCGGCGACTAACCCTGTCGCTGAGCTTGCCATGCAGCAGCTCGGCAACCTTGTCCACAGTGATGCCCATTCAACCACGCTCATGTCGACCGTGGATCTCAATATGTTCCGCAAGCTCGGAATCAACCTGACATGCGAGCCTGTGTATGAGACCAAGAAGCTGTATCACAGATAATACCGAGAGCGGATCCCGGAGTTACAGATATAATTGAAGATACCCCCTGTGAGAGATTTTCACAGGGGGTTTTATTTTGACACTGACAGGGTGTTGACAAGAGAGGAGAATCGTTAGATAATCTGATTGTCAAAGAAAGTCAAAGTCAAAGTCGAAAACGGAGAACAGACTTCGGACCGGCGCAAGAATCAGATGAAGAAGGGAGGCAATTCGGATGGCAAGATTAGTAGATGTAATTGAAGCAATGATCAAGGATATGCTTGATGAGAATGACGGTCAGGCAACTATAAACCGGAGCATGCTGGCAGAGCAGGCGAACTGTGTGCCATCACAGATAACATATGTGTTAAGCACAAGATTTTCGAGCGGCAACGGATATGTTGTCGAGAGCCGAAGGGGCGGAGGCGGTCAGATCACCATAACCCGTGCAAGACCGGTTGGCCCCGAGGACTATCTGAAGCTGATAGTTCAGGAGGCCGGACCTGACCTGACGCAGCAGCAGGCGAAGACGCTGATTGAGAATGCGGTGGCGTTCGGTGCCATGAGTCCCAAGGAAGGTACGGCAATTATGGCAGCTGTTTCCGACAGGTCGCTCGCGAGAATTGATTCGGACATAAGATCGGTAGTGAGAGCGGATATCTTTAAGAATGCGCTGCTCGGACTGATGATTGGTTAAAGGAGGATTGCATATGTATAGATGTAAAAGATGCGGAGCTGAACTGACGAACAAGATCATCAAGATCAACGGCGTCATGTACTGCGAGAATTGCGCGCGTGCGATGGGGTATGACAGATTCCTGGATAATCCTGCCGAACTGATGGGTTCGGCGTTCTCTCCGATGGATGAGCTGGCGGCCAACTTTATGAAGCTGGCGGATCTTGATTTCGGCAGCAGCACGGTTACGTGCCCGAAGTGCTGCATGAAGCTGCGGGATTATGAGAATAAAGGAATGCTTGGATGCATCGAGTGTTATAACGCTTTCAATGATTACGTTGTCAAGGAGATGTTCAGGCAACAGGGCGAGAGTGAGTATGCCGGAAGAATGCCGGGCAAATTTGTTGCGTCTGAAGATATAGAGAAAGCAATGCTCACTGATGGCAAAGAAAATAAAGGTGAAGAGAATAAGGCGCCCGCTTCAGACTCAAAGTCCGCTTCGGCAGTAAAGAATGCTGACGGAACTCCGGCGGCAGATACCGCGAATACGGAGCAGGACAATAAACTTGCAAAGCTTGAGAAGGCTGATATCGGAATGCTCTCTGATGCTGAACTTGAGGATGGAATAAGACTTGCGACTGCAAGTGAGAAATATCAGCTTGCGATTAAGTTCAGAGACGAGCTTAAGGGCAGAAAGGCCGGTGAGTGATTATGAGTATGTGGTATGAGAAGAGCGGAGAAGACATGGACGTGGTAATCGCCACCAAGGTCAGTGTCGTGCGTAACGTCAAGGGTTTTAACTTCAGCCCTAAGATAAGTACAGCCGAGAGCGACAGTCTTCTTGATATGGTGTCCGCGGTGATAGACAAGAACAAACTTATGAATCACTGGTCGGTCAGACAGGCAAAGGAGAACAAGGAAGAAGCAAATCTTCTTACTCCGGAGACTCAGATTTTCGAGAACGGAATGAACGCGATAACGCAGCCGGATCACAAGGGGATCTATTATAACGCGGATGCCTCGCTGAGTGTTCTCATAGGAGACCGTGAGCACATTACAATACGGTCGATGTCTGCGGGACATGACAAGTGCACTTATGCAAGGGCAGAGCAGCTTGCGTCTGAACTTGAGGGAAAGCTTGACATGGCGTTCTCCGAGAAATACGGCTTCCTCACGTCTGACGTGAGGCTGACGGGAACCGGTCTTAAAATCAGCTATGTGGTCGCAATTCCGGCTACAGTGAACAACAACGGCGGACTGGCGGCACTGAGGCAGAGAGTCGCACAGTATTACTGGGAGATAAGACCGTTTGCCGAACAGGGAGAGCTTGCGGATTCCAACATCTACGTGGTGACCAATGTCAGTACACTCGGCGTCGCGGAGGAGGATGTTGAGAGCCGCGGCGAGATGCTTATCGGCGATATCATTAAATTCGAGCGTAAGCTCCGTGAGGAACTCGCGAAGAAAAAGAAGCCGCAGATGGCTGACTTGTGCGGCAGGTCTTACGGTCTGTTAAGATACAGCGGGAGCATGAGCCGCAAGGAGGCGGTTGACGCGCTCAACTGGATCAGAATATATAAGGACTTTGATGATTCAGGTGACTTCAAACTCTCATGGGAGGCAATAAATAAGCTGACGCAGATGATGTGCTGGGAGCCGCAGCAGAACGGGCTTAAGCTCAGACCTGATAATCTGGCGGCAGTGAGATCAAGGAAGATCAAAGAGATTCTGAAGGGAGATGACTGATTATGCAGATATCCGAAGAAACAGCAAAAATTATAGCGGTGGCAGGAGCGCTGACCGCTGAACACAATATGTCCATGATTAACGATTCGATGATTTTCGCTTCATTGTGCCTGGTGCCTTCAACCGCGAAAAGCATAATCGAAGACTGCACGGAGAATATGGATGCGCTTCTTGACAGACTCGGCGTCGACGGAGGATTTGATGTTGACAGTGTTCCGAAGGAATACGCGGACAGGGCGTTCGCAAGCCTCAGGATTGAGTCCAAGAGAATAATGCAGATGAGTACTGATGTCTCGATGAAGACAGGCTCGCACGGCACGGTTCTGCCGGTTCACATTCTGTTTGTGATCATCTCGAGGAAACTGTCTCAGCATGTGGACATTTTCGACGCGCTTAACGCAGGCGGTACCGACTTAAAGAAGATCAGGAACGACACCATCGAAGCGCTTGATGAGGGTATGAGAGAAAGTATGGGCGGAGCGGGAGAGAGAGCCGGCGATGATTCCGAAGACGAATTCTCCGATGAGACGGACATAAATGATAATGGTCAGACAGATGCCTCAAAGAAGTCCGGGAAGGGCAAAAGCAAAGGCCGCAAGACTCTCGAGAAATACGGCAAGAATCTGACCGAAGCCGCCAAGGCCGGCAAGATTGACCCGGTTATCGGCCGTGAGGAAGAAATCAACAGGGTTATGCAGATTCTTGTAAGACGCACAAAGAACAATCCCTGTCTTGTAGGCGATCCGGGTGTCGGAAAGACTGCGATTGCGGAAGGCCTGGCGCTCAAGATAGCGAACAATGATGTTCCGGATATAATAAAAGGCAAGACAGTCTACAGCATGGATATGGGTTCGATGGTAGCCGGTTCCAAATACAGGGGCGACTTCGAGGAGCGTATCAAAAACATGCTTGACGAGGCGGTTGCCGACCCAAACATCATACTGTTCATAGATGAGATCCACACGCTTGTCGGAGCCGGAGAAGGCGGCAACGGAGGTTCTATGGACGCGGCCAATATAATGAAGCCGCTTCTTACAAAGAATGAGCTTCAGGTTATCGGAGCGACGACTCTTGACGAGTATTCGAAGATTATCGAGAAAGACCATGCCCTTGAGCGCCGTTTCCAGAAAGTAATGGTAAACGAGCCGTCGGTTCCCGACGCGATAGAGATAATGAAGGGTCTTCGCAGCAAGTATGAAGCCCATCACAAAATCCACATTCCGGATGATGTGCTCGAACAGTCGGTGAGACTGTCATCGCGCTATGTCTCTGACAGATATCTGCCTGACAAGGCGATTGACCTGGTGGATGAAGCGGCGGCGTCGAAGAGGATCAATTTTGCCGACGCCAAGGCCCGCAAAGCTCTCGAGGAAGAGCTTGGCAAGATGACTGCTGCGAAGAAGAAGGCAGCCGACGATATGGAGTTTGAGAAAGCCCAGGAATACAAGAACGAGGAAGACAGAATAAACGCGAGACTTGAGAGCCTTAAGAGCAAGTCAGCGCCGGACAGCGAGGGCTATACCGGCACGCTTACGACTGATGATGTCGCGGAAGTTCTTGCAAAGTGGACAGGTATTCCTGTCACCAAAATTACACAGACCGATGCCGACAAGCTCAAGAATCTCGAGAATGATCTCAAGACACGTGTAATCGGGCAGGATGAGGCTGTCACCGCGATAGCCAAGGCAATCCGCCGCGGACGTCTCGGACTCAAGGATGAGAAGCGCCCTTCCGGAACTTTCATATTCCTCGGCACGACCGGTGTCGGAAAGACTGAACTCGCAAAGGCTCTGGCTGAGGTAATGTTCGGCAACGAGAGCGCGCTTGTCAGAATAGATATGTCCGAATATATGGAGAAGCACGATGTCGCGAGACTTATCGGCGCGCCTCCGGGATATGTGGGCTACGAAGAGGGCGGCCAGCTCACGGAAGCGGTGAGGAGACATCCTTATTCGGTGGTGCTTTTCGACGAGATAGAGAAGGCGCATCCGGAGATATTCAACACGATGCTTCAGGTATTGGACGACGGCAGACTTACCGACGGACAGGGCAGAACCGTTGACTTCCGCAACACGATTATCATTATGACATCGAACATCGGCGCACGAATGCTGACAGGCGGGGAAGGCCGCAAAATCGGGTTCTCCGTGGGCGACGCGAATGACGAGGACGAGATGTCACGCGAGGGTCTTTACGGCGGAAAGTCTTATGACGAGGCAAAGAAGCTTGTAATTGAAGAACTCAAGAAGTCCTTCTCGCCGGAATTCGTCAACCGTGTCGATGAGATTATTTTCTTCCGTATGCTCGGCAAGGATTCACTCATAAAGATTGTCGATATTCTTATGAATCAGGTCGCAAGGCGAATCAGAGATCTCGGCATGGACATCGAACTCACGCAGGATGCCAAAGAGCTGCTCGCGCGCAAGGGCTACGATCCGCAGTATGGCGCAAGGCCGCTTCGCCGTGTGATTACTTCGATGGTGGAAGACCGTTTCTCGGAGGCTATGCTTGACGGTATAGCAAAGCCGGGTCATCTCGCCATAATCGACGCTATAGATTCATCGTCACCTGAAGCACTTCTTTTGTCAGGCACCGAGGATGAAGGCGGCAAAGTCATAGTTATCCGTGACGGCGGACCGCTCAGGACGCAGAAGGAGAGTCCGGTTATTCAGGAGAACGTCACGACCTGACAGTAATCAATGCGCAGCACTCACACTGAAAAGGTATATTACCCTCCCTTTGCCGCTTCACCGGCAAAGGGTTTTTTTATGTTCGCCGGCCGGCAATAAGAAGGTTGACGGCAGTCATTCCCTTTTTGTTGTATAATTGACGGCATTGATTCAAATGAAAATAATCGGAGTACATATATGACAGATAACAAGACAGCAGCAGTCAGCGTAAAGAAGAATTCCCGCGAGCCTGAGATCGGCTGCGTACCGAGAAAATTCTGGTTCGGATTCTTCGGCTCCCACTTCCTCGTTCCGATCATCTGTGCGCTTACTCATATCAGAGTCAGGCCCGATAAGGAGTTCGTGAAGCACGAAGGTCCGATAATCGTTCTGGCCAACCATGAGTCTTATCTCGACCCGATGGTCATAAACAGACTTACAAAGGCAAGACCCGCGAATTTTGTCACCGGTGAATTTGTTTTCCGTGCGCGCGGCTGGGGATATCTGTTCAAGCTCGGCGGCGCGATTCCGAAGAAACAATTCGTTGTCGATACTGTTGCCGTCAAAGCTATGATGCGTGTAATGAAGCGAAAAGGCGTACTGATCATTTTTCCTGAAGCTACAAGGCATGTAGACGGAAAATCGATTGAGTTTGACGACGGTGTGGCAAAACTTGCCAAGAAGTCCGGTGCCTCTGTATATATAGCTCATATCCACGGAGCATATATGTCATGGCCGCGCTGGTCCGTGTCCGGCATGCGCAAGGGCAGGATAACCGCTGAATTCGTTCGTAAGATATATGCGCCCGAAGTCGAGTCTATGAGCGTTGACGAACTTCAACAGCAGATCCTTGCCGGGATCGATTACAACGAGAATGAATGGATTCGTGAGAATCCTCGCAAATACCGCAGCAGCAGACCCGCCGCAGGCCTTCAGAACATCGCATATGCCTGCCCGCGCTGCAACAGGGAATTTACAATGCGTTACATGAATTCCGGAAAGCACGACATGATTCAGTGCAACAACTGCGGCAATGCCGCCAGAATTCTGCCGACCGGACTGCTGGCTCCGGTTGATCCGAACTGTTTTGTATATGATGATCTCCACAAGTGGGCGCAGTGGGAGCGCGCCGCAATAAGCGAGGAAATCAGGTCGGAGAATTTCCGAATGGAACTTGATGCTGATCTGTTCAAGGTTTTCGATGCCTTTACGTTCGCGAAGACAGGTTCCGGAAAAGTTACGATAACCGGAAAAGAGATTATTTACGAAGGCACCGAATGCGAAGCGGGAGACGGAATACCCTATAAGAAGGGCAGACCGCTCGCGGGATACAGGAACGTGGATTTGGGCAGCGTCTGCAGGCCTGTTAAGGTTGTTTTCGAGATTGACACAATGCGAGGCCTGGTTGCGTCTTACGGCAAATATTTCGAGATTTATGACAGGGCGGGACAGCTCTACAGATTCTATGTGGACGGCCAGAAGGTGTTTAAGGTTCACGAGATTGTCGCGCTTCTCGGAAGGAAATAATTTTCAATAGGGTCAGCAGCGGCGCCGGTACAGGATAATTTACAGATATTTGAATAAAACAGGCGTTTTACAGCCTTTAATAACTGTCGCTGAAATAGTATAATTTTTGAGTAAGTTCGGGAAGGATTTATTGTTTCCCCAATACATCACTAAAATTAATTAGGAGTGTGACACCAATGGCTAAGTATGACAAGAAAAGTGTCGAAGATTTGGATGTTGCAGGCAAGAAGGTTATTGTCCGTGTTGACTTTAACGTTCCGCTTGACAAGCAGACAAATGAGATTACAGATGACAAGCGTATTCAGGGCGCTTTGCCGACAATCAAGTATCTTGTAGATCACAACGCGAAGGTTATCCTCGTATCTCACCTGGGACGTCCGAAGAACGGTCCTGAGGCTAAGTTCTCAATGAAGCCCGCAGCAGAGCGTCTGGCTCAGCTTCTCGGCAAGCCTGTAACTCTTGCAGCCGATGTAATCGGAGAAGATGCAAAGGCAAAGGCTGCAGCCCTCAAGGACGGCGAGATTCTCATGCTTGAGAATGTCCGTTTCCACAAGGAAGAGACAAAGAATGATCCTAAGTTTGCGCAAGAACTCGCTTCAATGGCTGACCTCTACGTAAACGACGCTTTCGGTACAGCACACCGCGCTCATGCTTCAACAGCAGGTCTCGCAAACTTCCTTCCTTCAGCATGCGGTTATCTGATTCAGAAGGAGATCAAGTTTATCGGCGGTGCTCTTGACGAGCCTCAGAGACCTTTCGTTGCAATTTTAGGCGGCGCCAAGGTATCCGATAAGATCGGCGTAATCACAAATCTTCTCGACAAGGCTGATACAGTAATCATCTGCGGCGGTATGGCATATACCTTCATCGGCGCAATGGGCGGCACGGTAGGCGATTCACTTTTCGAGGCTGACAAGGTTGACCTCGCCAAAGAGCTCATCGCCAAGGCAGAGGAGAAGGGCGTCAAGCTTCTTCTTCCTGAGGATACCGTTATTGCAGACGCTTTCGACGCCAATGCGAACAGCAAGGTAGTTTCATCAATGGAGATTCCGGACGGCTGGCAGGGTCTTGATATCGGACCTAAGACAATTGAGAAGTTCTCAGCAGCAGTCAAGGAAGCCAAGACAGTTATCTGGAACGGTCCTGCAGGCGTTTTCGAGTTTGAGAAGTTTGCAGTAGGTACAAAGGCCATCGCTCAGGCAATCGCTGACACAGACGCCATCTCGATCATCGGCGGCGGCGATTCCGCATCAGCTATCCAGAACCTTGGCTTCGCAGACAAGGTTACACATATTTCCACAGGCGGCGGAGCTTCTCTCGAGTACATCGAGGGTAAGGTTCTTCCCGGTATTGACTGCCTGTCTGACCGTAAGAACGGCAGAACATTTGCAGCAGGCAACTGGAAGATGAACTGCGGTGTTCCGAGCGATGCGGCAAAACTCATCGGTGATCTTGTTCCGCTCGTTAAGGATGCAGAGTCAAGAATTGCTCTCGGCGTACCTGCGACAGCTCTTGCTGCTGCACTCGAGGCTTCGGCTTATACAAACGTAAAGATTGCAGCCCAGAACTGCCACTTCGAAGAGAAGGGCGCGTTCACAGGCGAGATCTCACCTTTGTGGCTTGCAAAGATGGGCGTAACATACTGCATCATCGGCCATTCCGAGAGAAGAGAGTACAATGCTGAGACAGATGAGACTGTAAACAAGAAGGCACACGCACTTCTTAAGTACGGCGTAAAGCCTATAATCTGCTGCGGTGAGACACTTGAGCAGAGAGAATCAGGCGTTTATTTCGATTGGATCAAGGGTCAGATTGAGGGCGCTCTCAAGGGCATTCCGGCTGAGAAGATGTGCCAGATTACAATCGCTTATGAGCCAATCTGGGCTATCGGTACAGGCAAGGTCGCTACAGATGATCAGGCAGAGGAAATCTGCGGATTCATCCGCGGCGTTGTAAAGACACTTTACAATGACGACATCGCTGCGGCTCTTACAATCCAGTACGGCGGTTCTGTAAAGGCTGCTACAGCAGCAGGCCTGTTCTCAATGCCTAACGTCAACGGCGGCCTCGTAGGCGGCGCTTCGCTCAAGGCTGACGAGTTCTCAAAGATCTGCCTTGCATAAGCATCTGCAGAATCCTGCCATATAGGTATTCGGTTATCAAAGTCCCGTGGGAGTCAATCCCGCGGGACTTTTTTGTTATTATCACATTATTGCAGAGCGGCGGAAGGCGGCCGTAAAGCTGCTTCGGAGGTAGTTGTAATCGTGAGGAAACGGTCAAAAAACAAACGTAGTTCTTCCGAATTGCATATAATAGTGTTCTAAAATAAAGATAAGTGCAATGCTGATGCAAGCGAATAACTATTTTCTGATAGAAAAAACGATTATCCGAGACCTGTTAGGTCTGTACTTCCCTTATGATATATTATGTTGATTTTCGCAAAACGTCAATTTATAGTAACATTAGAATAAAAGATTGAACAATGAAGTATAGGAGGTAGGACCAATGCGGTAATAGTCAGAATTAGATTGGAGATAGAATAAAAGCAATATTAAGAAAATAATATCTTTGGTGGAGAATATAGTATGAAAAGGTTTGTAGCAATTCTGTTGTCGGTATGTTTTCTGCTCGGTATGTTAACATCCTGCTCGAAGATAAAATCCGAGATGGCACGTGTTCCTGAGGACGAATCTTTTTTTGAATCAAAAGATCTTGTATTGGGCGATGAATATATAAATGATGAGAGTTATTCATTCCGGCAGGTAACTCCCGTTTATTATTGTTCTGACTATTTATATCTTGAAATTGCACTGGATAATGAAGAGTATCTTGAGAAATATGATTATCAGGGGACAAGGATTTCTAAGACAGATTTAAGTCCTCTATCGGGCGGACAGGATTATGTTATGAGCATCGTTATGTTCGGAGATGATGACAGAACATATCTGATTACCGCGGAAAGTGCTTCCGGCACAGAGTCGTATATAAATACGTTATATCAATTATCCGGCTCAGACGATGAACTGACAAAGATTGACACGATAAATATGGATTTATCCGGAAAAGCAGTGAGCATTATTGAAGCTAAGCTGGTTGGAGATGAGATATTCGTCGAATATCAGTATATGGAAAATTCTATGTATTATTACGGAATTGCAGTGCTGAGCACAGACGGTGAGTGTCAGTACTGCCATGATATAGAAGGTAATATCTGTCATCTTAACAGTAACGGCGCAGGGGATATTATTTATACGGAAGAGGGTAATGACAAGCGTTTCAGTTTGAACAGATTTGACGTAGATGAACGGAAAATTGAAACGCTGTCTCCGGGAGACGACCTGATTGAAGACTATAAACTTGGAAGCATCGGATGCGACGGGAATATATACACTCAAAAAGGGAATAAGATAATGATGTATGACCCGTCTGCCGGGGCGGAATCGGAATATATGGATTTGAATTACTGCGGCGCCGGACTGTATTTATCAGCAAGTGCCTATATTGATTATATCGATAGCGACAGAGTGATTCTTCATGATTTAAGTGTTGTAAGGAATGAGAAGAGCGGGCGCTGCAAAATAACCATCCTGCAGAGAACGCAGAGCAATCCTTACGCCGGAAGAAAGATAGTCGATGTTGCAGAATTATGGGGAATCCAGGAAGTGCTGTCAGATGGCGTGAAGAAATACAACGAGAACAATTCGGATTACTTTGCGTATGTAGATGACAAATATGATATCAACGTTGTGGAAATTCCGCAGGTGTATTCGGACATCGTTACAAACGAAGATCAGAAGACTGTGGTTAATTACATTATCAACCTTCTGATCCAGGATATAAGTAACAATGAAGGTCCGGATGTAGTGATAGGACTTGGTGATGTGACACAGGTTAACAGCGGGTCATATCTGATGGATCTGAATAAGTTTATTGACGGAGCTGACGGAATCAACAGAAGTGATTACTTCGGAAATGCATTCAGCGCATTTTCCACATCAGACCGCCAGTACCAGCTTCCGCTATCAATACAGATAGCAGGGATTATGACCAATACCGATAATGCTCCTTCCAACGATATCGGTTACACATTCGATGAGTATCTGGAACTTGTAAAAGGTCCGTCAAACGGCGCAGATCCTTTGGACAGGGCGGGCTTGGGGAGAAACAGTGTTTTCGATGAAATCTTCTCATCAATGCAAGGGGACTTTATCAATCAGGACAACGAAATAGACATTGATAATGAAGAATTCAGAAATCTGGCAGCTTTTGTGCGGGATAACTTTAATGATACCGGAAATTACCAGACTGATATGTCATCTGTGATGTGGACGCAGTTTTATGATATTTACTATGATATGATATACGGCAATGCTTCTTTTCAGAACTGGAGCGTTTACGGTATACCTTCAGAAGCAGGAAAAGGCCCGGCGGTAACAAATTATGATACGGCAGCAATTACAACCTGTGCAAAAGATGAGAATGCATCGTGGAGTCTTATTAAATGCATGTTAAGTGAAGATGTGCAGGGAATGCAGAGACTGTCAAACCCGATAAATATAAACGCTTTTGATGTGTTTGCAAATGAAGCAATAGAGGCTGCGAATGAAGTCAGGCTATCGCAGGATAATAGCGCAAGGGTTCTTGATGAAAGTGATATAGACAGATATAAGACAATGCTTTTAAAGGCGGATACTTCGCTGTTCGCGGATACAGAGATAGTTTTGATCATGAATGAGGAACTGCAGCCTTATTATAACGGAGAAAAATCTATAGATGAAGTAACAGCAGTAATTGCGAACCGTTGTCAGCTTGTTCTGGATGAAAGAAGTTGACAGAAACCGCGGCTTCACCGGGCGCAGTGCACACTGAAATGAACGCACACCGTCTCTGACATTCCATTTGAGTCGGTTAAGCAAATAAAAGAGGCGCAATTCAATGAATCGCGCCTCTTATTATATGATACTAAAGTATCGACCGACTATCAGCCCTTAGCCTTAAGATACTCGTCGATGCCCTTTGCGGCAGACTTGCCGGCACCCATTGCGAGGATAACCGTTGCAGCGCCTGTGACCGCATCACCGCCGGCGAAAACGCCCGGTCTTGTGGTCATCTCAGTGCCTTCAGTAACGATGATTCCGCCGTGCTTGTTGACGTCGAGTCCCTTTGTTGTGGACTTGATGAGCGGGTTAGGAGATGTTCCGAGTGACATTATAACTGCGTCGCAGTCGATGGTGAACTCAGAACCCGGAATCTCAACAGGTTTCCTTCTTCCTGATGCGTCAGGCTCGCCAAGCTCCATTCTGATGCATGTGATGCCGGATACCCAGCCATTCTCGTCAGCGAGAACTTCTGTAGGATTTGTGAGGAGATCGAAAATGATACCCTCTTCCTTAGCGTGATGTACTTCTTCCTTACGTGCAGGAAGCTCTTCTTCACTACGACGATAAACAACGTGAACCTCTGCGCCGAGTCTCTTTGCAGTTCTTGCAGCATCCATTGCAACGTTTCCGCCGCCTACGATGACAGCCTTCTTGGCTCTCATGATAGGTGTTCTCGAAGTCTCGGAGAACGCGCCCATGAGGTTTGATCTCGTAAGATACTCGTTAGCTGAGAACACACCGAGAGACTGCTCGCCCGGGATATTCATGAAGCGCGGAAGACCTGCGCCGGAACCGACGAATACAGCCTCGAAGCCGCTCTTGTCCATGAGGTCGTCGATTGTCTCAGATCTGCCGATGACAGCGTCAGTTACAATCTTCACGCCCAGTGACTTAACATTCTCGACTTCCTTGGCAACAACCTTCTCCTTAGGGAGACGGAACTCAGGGATACCATAAACAAGAACGCCGCCTGCTTTGTGAAGAGCTTCGAAAATAGTAACATCGTAACCCATCTTAGCAAGATCGCCAGCGCATGTGAGTCCTGACGGACCGGCGCCGATAACTGCGACTTTATTGCCTTTCTTTACCATGTCAGCAGGAAGCTGAGGCTTGATGCCCATATCTTTGGCAGCATCAGCAGTGAATCTCTCGAGACGTCCGATTGAGACTGCCTCGCCCTTGATTCCGCGGATGCACTTTGCTTCGCACTGTGACTCCTGAGGGCAGACACGTCCGCAGACAGCCGGAAGCGCGGAAGACTCGCTGATTACAGCGTAAGCTCCGGCAACGTCGCCTTCCTTGAGTTTGCTGATGAAGCCGGGAATATTGATGCTGACAGGGCAGCCTTCAATGCAGCGTGCATTCTTGCAGCCGAGGCAACGTGTTGCTTCAGTCATTGCCTCTTCTTTTGTATATCCAAGGTTAACTTCTTCAAAGTTGGTAGCGCGCACCTGAGGATCCTGCTCGCTTACCGGTACTTTCTTAAAAACATCTACTTCCATAGATAAATTCTCCTTTTAAGTATATTCGCGAAAACGATTACGAGCAGATGCCGCAATTGCCGTGATGTGTGTCGCCTTCTTCGAGGGCAAGCATCAGCTTGCCTTCCTCTGTCTTGTAGAGGCGTGAGCGCTGCATGGCCTGGTTGAAATCAACCTTCCAGCCGTCAAACTCAGGGCCGTCAACGCAGGCGAACTTAACTTCACCGCCTACAAGAAGTCTGCAGGCACCGCACATTCCTGTGCCGTCTACCATGATTGTGTTCATCGAAATCATGGTGTGGATGCCGAGCTTCTCTGTGAGCTGGCAGGCAAACTTCATCATGATCATAGGTCCGATTACCACACAGTGGTCATAGCGGACGCCCTGATCCCAGAGCTGCTGGAGTGCAACGCAGACATTGCCGTGGATTCCGTAAGATCCGTCATCTGTAGCGAAGTAAAGGTTTGTCGTAACAGCCTTCATCTCGTCTTCAAGGATAAGGAGATCCTTGGTTCTTGCGCCCTGGATGCAGTCAACGTCAACGCCGTTGGAGTGCAGCCACTTGAGCTGGTTATAAACAGGAGCTGTTCCTACGCCGCCTGCGATGAAGAGAATCTTCTTCTTCTTAAGCTCATCCATAGGGAGCTCGCACAGATCGGAAGGATTTCCGAGAGGGCCTACTACATCCGCGAAGCGGTCACCGACTTCAAGTCTTGACATACGCTCTGTCTCCGCGCCGACTGTCTGGAAAACAATTGTTACCTGACCCTTCTCACGATCGTAGTCGCAAACGGTCAACGGAATACGCTCACCCTCTGCATCTGTACGAACGATAAGAAACTGTCCCGGCATTGCCTTGCCTGCAACGAGAGGCGCAACAACGTCCATGAGCCAGACCTTAGGTCCCAGCGGCTTCTTTGTTACGATTTCAAACATAGCTAAGTCCTCCTCAGAAAACTCATAAAATTTATTATTCATGCCTTGGTTCAAGGCTAAGAATCGGTAAAAAGGCAAACGAGTGCCCGTAAACACAAGTAGCGACAGTATTATAACACCTTTGAAACATTTTTTATTGTTAGCTGACAAAAAAAATACCGATTGTGAAGCAATTCTGTAAGAAGTGCAAAATCGCTAAAAAACCTTTTCGAAATAATGATACAATGATTCAATATTAAATATCGGAGGGATGGATATGAACATGTTTCTTTACATTCTGCTCATGATTGTTCTGGCGTGGAGCGTGATTGTACAGACCAGACTTAAGCGTCTCGCGCGTGAATATTCGGATGAGCCTGTGGCAAGCGGGAAGACTGCCAATCAGTGCGCTGAAGAGATGCTGAGGATGAATGACGTCTACGGAATTACTTTCGACCGTCGTGAAGGCACACTGACGGATTGTTATTCACCCAAAGATCACAAGATATATCTTTCCGAAACGACTTACGGAAGCAATTCGATTACGGCTGTTGCCGTTGCCGCTCATGAGTGCGGGCACGCCTGCCAGGATGCGAACGGAATGTTTGTCTACAAAATCAGGCAGCTTATGGCACCGGCCGCGGGCATAGCTTCGAGAATCAGTGTTTTCATCGTGCTTGCAGGACTTATCTTTATGTATGCGGCAAGAACTGTGTCTTCTCAGGAAGTCGGATACAATATCTGCACGGTCGGCATAGCACTCTATACGATAGTATTTCTGTTCTATCTGGTTACACTGCCGATAGAACGCAACGCAAGCAGGCGCGGACTTGCCGCGATGAAGGAAGCCGGATGGGTGGACGACACACAGCTCAAGGCTGCGCGCAAGGTTCTCTGGGCTGCCGGAGACACATATGCGGTAGCTCTTGCTTCTTCAGCCGTTATGCTTCTGAGACTCATCGCGATGAGGGGCAGCAAAAGACGATAAAGCTGTCTGTCATCCGAGTGAGATAATCAGCTCGCTGCTCTCAAAATTTATCATTGTTCCGTATTCAGACTTCTGAGGTATTGACTCCGAGACCGATACAACGTTAGTTATGCCGGAGAGCAGAACTCGCTTGTTCTGTCCGAAGCCTTTGGTCCTGACGGTAATCTTGAGACCAGCGCGGCTTATTGACACGAGCCCCGACGTGCCGGCGCCGTCTTCATATACTTCACATTCGGCACTCGACCCGTCGCTCAGCTCAAAGCACGTAAAGGTCACGTTGTCCAGGAAGAATCTGAAGTTGCTGCTTTCCGGGGTTCTTGTGGCGATAATTGAGTTGGGCCGCGCGTACATCGGTACAGTTTCAGAGTCTACGATTCTGTTGATGTAGCGGGGACCCTGAATACGTTCGTGTGTGAACAGATCAGTCCAGACACCTGTCGGTATGTATGTTTTGCAGCTACCGTCTTCACTCAGTACCGGTGATATCAGAAGTGAATTTCCAAACATGTATTCTGTCTGATTGCCGCGGGCAAAGACATCGTTCGGGAATACGGAAGAGAGCATTCTCATTACCGGAACTCCGCAGACAGCCCCTTCAATTATCGAAGAATAGATGTATGGCATCATTCCATACCGCAGACTTTCAGCGGTCCGGACTGCTCCGATTATGGAATTCTGTGAGCCGGGGTCTGCTTCCGATGTGGTGACATTTATCCTGAAATGCGGGCTGAACATAGCAAGCTGAAGGCGTCTTTGGAACAGATTCCCGCCACACGAGGATCTGGAAGGAATATCAATGTTGACGGCGGGGTATCCCGATAGGCCGAGCGACAGCGAGTTGCAGAGAATCTCATTCAGCGAAGCAAACGAAGTGCTGCTTCCTGAAGACACATTCGGATAAGGAACAATGTGGTCGCCGGGGCGGTTATTGCAGGTTATTGCGAGGAGTGAACCGCGGCCTCTGGCCCTGATCTCACACTCTGCAATGGCGATATTGAGACTCTCCGGGAAAGCCAGAGCGAAGTCAGGGTTACCGGTCCGGTCTTCAATGAGCTTCAAAAGAAAATCAGGGATGTCTGCTTCGAGCATGTCGCACTGGGATTTGAGGAGCACGTCGCATTTGTTTGTGAACCAGTTGCGTGCTGTCAGTATCACTACATTTACAATTCCAAGATTGCCACTGTCAGTTTCTTTCACAATAGCCCTGTTGTTCTCTGTGCTCACAAGATAGCCGCTGTCGAGAAGTTCAGTATATTCCGGTGAGGCATCGCTGATTACAGGAGTAACTGAGAGGCCAAGTCTGGTTCCTGCGTCGTGCATTGCGCGCAACAGCGCATCCGGGTTGGGAAATCTCAGCAGATCCCAGGTGAACCCCGTACAGTTGTACTCAGGATGCCACGAGTTGCCGAGCCATACCTCGCGAAGCGACAGACCAAGATTCTTGTAAGTTCTGACGAGACTTATAAGATAATCGGAAGTGATGCTGAAGTTGCCGTTGAACCTTAAGGCTACTCCCTGTGTGAGAACTTCGGGAATGTGCATTGCACCGGTAAACTGTGCGTAATCCGTGAGAAGATCCGTCATCGAGTCATCGCCGAAAAGCAGATATTCCATACTGCTGCCGGCGACCGAGAAAGTCGAGCATGTGTCTGTGCTTCCTATATCTATTTTTGTTTTCTTAGAAGTGTTAACAAATACTCCGTAGTTATGTGACGAGAAATAAACGGGATTGCCGCCCTCCACGCAGTCACCGTTGCGAGCCAGCGATACTCCGCATCTGCCGAGACCGTATACGTATTCATCATAGGAAATCTCAAGGCTCGCACCTGTTCTGATACAACCATCGTCTTCTTCACAGAATATGCCGTATTCAGGTTCTGATACCAGAGGCAGTCCGCAGTAATAGAACCGGATACGGAATTTACCTGTTTTGGGTATGCGTGCTTCAAGTGTACCGGCCCGGAATATGAGTTCATCATCGTTTGTTTCGGGACAGCCGACCGAAGACGGATCAAGAATGGTCTGCCGGACAGAGCGTGCCCGAATCTCATCCTGGCGAACCACAGTTCTTACGCATATGGCTTTGTTAGCGGGGGAATAGAGCTGAATCGTCATGCGTCCGGGAGCGGGTCTGCGGATTTTGCGGGAACTCAGAACATCGTAACTGACGAAGCAACACTTGCATCTTATGGAAACGGTATTGTCAGAAAAGACAACAGACTCAATACTATCGGGGTACTTTATAGCGCTCACTTTAATGATTTCCTCCAAAAACAAATATTTTTAATTATAAACTTTATGTCTGCCATTTTGCTATAATTTTTACTATGAATGAAACTGTGTTTAACTTTAATGATTCTTTTCGCGAAATGCCGCAATATGTGACGGGTATTCTGTCGGTTCTCGAGAACGCCGGCTTCAGTGCCTATGTTGTCGGAGGCGCTGTCAGGGACATGGTTCTTGGAGTTGTGCCTCACGATTATGATGTCGCGACTTCGGCAACTCCGGATGCAGTCGTTGACCTGTTGGAAAAGAACGGCATCGCGTACACCGATATGGCGGCGAAGCACGGCACGGTAATGGCGCTGACAGGCTCCGGACCGGTTGAGATTACAACATTCAGAATCGATGGCGGCTATTCCGACGGAAGAAGACCTGACGAGGTAGGATTTACGCGCGATATAAATGAAGATGTCATGCGCCGCGATTTTACAATCAACTCACTTTATCTTGACAGGGACGGACATATATGCGACATCACAGGAGGAATCAGGGACTGCAGGGTGCGGCTTATACGCACGGTCGGAGACCCGCATGAACGTTTCGCGGAAGATGCGCTGAGAATAATGCGCGCGCTGAGGTTTGCCGCGGTGCTCGGCTTTGATATTGAGGATTCTACTTTTGCTGCGATGGAAGACCTTGCGGACAACCTGAGGCTGATTTCGGCGGAGCGGACAGCGGCGGAGTTCAAGACTCTTGTCTGTGCCGGATTTGCTTCGCGGACCATAAGGAAAGGATACAGGATTCTGTCCGAAATAATACCTGAGCTTGCCGAATGTTACGGCTTTGACCAGCACTCCGTTTTTCACGACAAGGATGTCTTTGAACATACGCTTGCAGTTCTGGACGGAATTCCGATTGAGAACAGCAAGCGCGACCCGGAGCTTGCGCTTGCCGCGGTGTTCCATGATCTCGGCAAGCCTTCGTGTTTTCGCATAAACGCAAATGGCATTGCGCATATGAAGGGACATCCGGAGAAGAGCGCTCTGATAGCCCGCCGTGTTCTCAAGGAACTCAAATTTCCGCCGACTGTCATAAACCGTGTGTGTACCCTGATTGACCTTCACGATACTTTTGTCAGGCCCGAACGTTACACTGTGCATAAATTTATCAGTGAAAATTCCATTGAGACGGTAACCAAGCTCTGTATACTTCAGCGCGCCGATATTATGGCGCACTCAATGCTGGGAATGAAAAGGATGGAGAAGCTGGAGGCGATTACGGCTATTGTGGACGAACTCAAAGCTGAGGGGGCTGTTTTCGAGCCGGAGAAGCTTGATATTACAGGCGAAGATCTGATTGCCATAGGTTTCAGACAGGGACCCGGGATAGGGAATGCCATGAGGCAGCTGTTTGACATGTATATGCGCGGTGATGTTGCAAATGAACACGACAGTCTTGTCAGGTGTGCCGGGGAATTGCCGGATTAACACTTTGTTCAAAATACATTTTCAAATATTGATTAATTGGTGATTG
This sequence comes from Mageeibacillus sp., assembly GCA_022484595.1. Taxonomy (GTDB): domain Bacteria; phylum Bacillota; class Clostridia; order Saccharofermentanales; family Saccharofermentanaceae; genus Saccharofermentans. Next base: position 120,057 of record JAKVLB010000005.1, read on the forward strand.
AATTGTGTACGAATGTGAAATTATAATTTAATAACAAATAATCCAAGGGGGATCTATTTATGAAGTGTACAAAGAAAGGTTTTACATTGGTCGAAATTATAGTGGTTATAGCCATTATAGTTATCCTTGCGGGCGCTGGTGCCGTAGGACTGATAGCATCGCTGAATCGTTCCAAGGAGAGCAAGGCGCAGCTCGAAGCCAACAACGGCTTCAACTTTGAGAGCAGAGCCAGAGGCGAAGTAGAGAGCGGTGTCGGGAGCGCACTTAACTTCAAAGAAATTGAGACCTCGGTTAACGCGACGAGCGAGTCGACTTCCGACGAGTCTGAGTCCAGCACATCAGAATCTAGCACCACGTCTTCTTCGCAGACAACAACGACAAGCAGTACAACCCAATCCACTACGCAGAGCACGGCCGGCGCCGGCGGCGGAGTCACAGTCGGGTCTGCCACTGCCGGTAACGGATATGTATCGGGAGCCGACGGAACTGCCGGTATTGTCAGTATGTCATCGTCTTCGGGCGGCGTCAGCATCTCAGCGACACGCGGCTGGGGCAGCAAAGGCAACTTTACGGTTACAAAGAATTCAAACGGAGATTATGTTGTGTCCAATATGTCCGGTGATAAGTGGGTATACAGCGGGCTCAGCGGTGATATCTGGAACAATTCGTCGGTTACTTTAACTTCGGGCGATAAGTCATATCTTTCCAGTTCATTCGGGTTGACGTTCAACTGACAAAACGTCAACGAGTTCATAAATTAGTTCAAATTTATCTATAGTTTGGTGATGATACCGCGGGCAGTGCGGAGTAGAATGATAAAACAGTGTGAGAAATAATTCTTTATATAGATCACCCTTGAGGAAGGCCGTTTCGTAAGAAGCGGCCTTTCTTAACGGCAATTACGGTTCATGACGGCTGACACTGTCAGCAGGCGTCAGTGATTATCCCCATGAAGCCTTCGCTCTGCGTTTAAGAGATTGCAAAGCGCCTCAGACTGTGGATTTTGCAGGACTTCTGATGTCAGTCCCTCTTCACATACCGAGCCCCTGTCCATAACAATAACACGAGGACAAATCTGCCTGACTATGTGAATATTATGAGTGATAAGAACTATGGATGTTCCTTTCTCGCGGTTGATTCGGGGGAGGAGCTTCAGTATCTCCGAAGCTGAACTTGCGTCAAGCGATGAGAACGGCTCGTCTGCCATGATTACAAAAGGCTCGAGAATCAGACACATCGCTATCGCGACACGCTGACGCTGGCCGCCGGACAGCGCCGATGGAAGTCTTGTCAGATATTCGCTGCCGAGACCTACGTCTGTCAGAGCTTTCTCGATTCTGATCTTCATATCCCGTGATGACATTCTTTTGCGTGCTGCAATAAGAGGTTCTTTGAGATGCCACATAACGCTGTGCGCAGGGTTGAGGCATGACACGGGATCCTGAAAGACCGCGCCGATCCGGCCGCCGGTGCAGGTGATACTGCCGGTGTGCGGGATAAGCCCGAGAACAGTTTTCGACAGCGTCGTTTTACCGCAGCCGCTTGAACCGATAAGGCCGAGAATCTCATGCGGATATATATCAAGATTTATGTCGGAGAGGACAGTCTTTGCAGAATTGTCGTAACGCGCCGCCAAGTGCCGGGCGGTGAGAATCGGGCTTGAAGAGTAATCGACAGAGGCTCGCGTCAGGCCGAGAGTTCTCGGGTCAAGCCGTGCGTTGGTCAGAAGCTCCGCGGTGTATCCGGAATGAGGGTGGGAAAGCATCTCCTCGGCGGAATCACGGTCAACTATCTCGCCGCCTCGCATTACAATTACGCGGTCGCAGAAATTGCGGACGGCGGACAGGTCGTGCGATATAAACAGAACGGTCATATGAAGACGGTGGCAGATATCTTTGAGCAAAGCCAGTATGGCAACGGTTGTAACTGTGTCGAGGGAAGATGTCGGTTCGTCGCAGATAAGAAGCTTTGGCGACAAAAGAGCGGCTCCGGCGATAAGAACCCTCTGACGCTGACCTCCGGAGAGCTGGTGTGGGTATCGGATATAAATGTCTTCGGGGTCTGTAAAGCCGACCATAGACAGTATCGCAAGAATCTTTGCTCTGCGGTCAGCTCTGTCTTTGTTTCCGTGGCACTCAAGGATCTCATCAAGACTTTTGCCGACTTTGCAAAGAGGGTCGAGCGCCGTCGAGGGCTCCTGAAAAATCACTCCTATATCCGAGCCAAGCATCATGCGGCGCCTTCTTCTGTTCATTGTGAGCAGGTTCTCACCTGCGAAACTGATTCTGCCGCTAATTATTCTGGCACTGTCCGGCAGCAACCCCGCGATTGCCATGGCTGTCATAGTCTTGCCGCTGCCTGAGTTGCCTATAAGTCCCAATATCTCGCCGTCGCGTATCCCGAACTCTATGTTCTTTACGACAGGAACGGGATCAGGATTTCTTACTCCCGGGAAAGCGATTGACAGGTCGTGGACTTTTACCAAGTGCGTGTGTCTGGTGTTCACCTGGCACCTCCCGAGGACAGGCTTACGCGAAGTCCTTCAGAAAGGAAATACAGACCGAGAATGTAAAAAATCAGCATCAGAGAAGGAAATACAAGAAGCCATGGCGACGTCATAAGGTATGACTGGCTGTCGGCGAGCATTTTGCCGAAGCTTGCGTCGGGTGGCTGGACTCCGAGTCCGAGATAACTCATTCCTGACTCGAAAAGAGTCATGTTGGCTAGACCAATTACTGTGGCAGGCAGTAATTGAGGCAACAGATTCGGCAGTATGTGCGCGGCCATTATCCTGACAGGTTTTACGCCTGTGACCCTGGCGTGCAGGATATATCCCCGCTCTTTTATCTCCATTGTGCCGGCGCGGCAGACTCTCGCGAATGTCGGAGCGAAAACAAGTCCCAACGCCCATATGACGTTGAACATCGAGGCACCGAACACGGCAACCGCGACAAGAGCCAGAAGTATTCCGGGAAAACACATTATACTGTTGTTGAAGAGCATTATTGATTTGTCGGTGAAGCCTCCGAAGTAACCTGCCGGAAGACCTGTTGCGACTCCGAGGACAAGAGCTATGGCGATGCCTGCGAAAGATATGAATATGGTGTACTTGGAAGCTGACAAAACTCTTGAGAACACATCCCTGCCAAAGTTGTCCGTCCCGAAAATGTGAGAGGCGCAAGGCGCAACGAGCTTTGCCGAAGCATCCGTTGCGTTGGGATCATAAGGAAGGCAGACAAGCGACATAATAAACGCGGTTACACAGATTCCTAAAAGAATACCGCCGGTAATATAAAAAGCCCTGGATCTCATATAAGTCACCCCCTCCTTATTTCAGTCTGATGCGCGGATCCATCAGACCGGCGCATATGTCGGCGAGAAAATACAGAATCACCGTTATAAGCGCCAGATAGAAGACCATTCCGGACAGCAGCGGAAAATCCCTGCGGGAAATTGCCGCGAGAAGCAGACGCCCGAGTCCGGGAAGATTGAATACCTGTTCCACGATGATACTGCCGCCGAGAATGTCGGACAGAACGAGAGATATGATTGTTGCCGAGGAAACGTTGGAATTCGGAAGAACGTGACGGAAAAGTATCCGCAGGTCAGACAGTCCGTGGCTCTTTGACGTCCTGACGTAATCTGAAGCGTTCTGTTCAATTATCGCCGAGCGCATAAACTTGAATGTCATCGCTATCTTTGGCAGTGCAATCGCAACGGACGGCAGGAAAAGACTTGCCGCGTAAGCACCGAAATTGACTTCCGGTCCGACATAATTTCCGAGCGTGAAGATTCCGAGAACTTTGCTCGCAAACACAATCAGCAGAAGCGACAGTATGAACGGCGGAACCGCGAAAAGCACGTGACCAAGAACAGAAAAGATCTGGTCAGGTATGTGTCCCGGCCTGCGCGCCGATATGACTGCCAGCGGATATGAGATGACGATTACAAGACAGAGCGCCATGACACTCATGCCTAAAGTCACGGGGAGTCTCTGGGTAATAAGTGAGATTACGGGAACATGGTAGGCGACGGAATTGCCGAGATTGCCTGTCAGTGCGCCGCCAAGCCAGCTGAGATACTGCAGAACCACAGGTCTGTCGAGGCCGAGCTGCATTCTGAGCGCTTCAACCTGAGAAGGTGAAGCATCGGGCCCGAGCATTATCTGTGCGGCATCTCCGGGGATTATGGAAAACGCGGCGAACGTGAAGAAAGACACAAGAAGAAGCGTAGCCAAAAGCTCGATAAGTTTGGCAATTGCATATCTTAAATTCTGTCGGCTGTTCTGGCTCAAAGTTCATTCTCCGCTTTTGTTGTTGTTTTATTATATATGGTTTTCGGGATTTGTAAAAAAAGAAAACCAGATCGGTTCAAAACAAAAAGAGCCGCTGAAAATACATGCAGCGGCTCTTTCATAAACAGAAATTGTCCTTTTACGCGAGTTTAACCGTCGACATGTCCTGAACGTACATGGGATATACGGAATATCCCGTAAGTCTTGTCGATACAGCGGTCAGTGTGGTCGGATCCTGAATATAGCATGACGCACTGTCTTTTACCATAAGCGCCAGAATCTGATGATAGAGGTCAATCTTGGCGTCGTTGTCCGTAAGCGTCGGAATCTGTTCGAGCAGAGCGTCAACGTCGCTGTTCGAGTAGTTTATGAAGTTGCCGGAAGCGCCCGTCTGGTAGCGCTGCAGAACATCATAAGGAGCGAAGTCGCTTGTCAGCGCGATAACTGTTGTCTGATAGTCGCGGTTTGTGTAAACCTGATCGAGCCAAGTCGCCCAGTCCACCTGGGTAATCTGTAGATTTATTCCTACTTCGGAGAGTTCAGAAGCGAGTTCAACAGCTGTATTTACATGAATCAGATAATTTGAGGGCACGGTAACCGTAAGGTCAAGACCGTTACCGTAGCCCGCATCGGCAAGAAGTGAACGTGCTTTGTCCTGATCCTGCGTGTAGGTTCCGTCAAGCGAAGTATCGTAGTACTCTCCCATTGCAGGGCTCATTGCGGTTGTGAGTTCTGTTCCGGAGCCGCCCATCGTCGTATTAATGATGTCCGCACGGTTGACAGCGAGGTTGATTGCTTCTCGTACACGAACGTCGTTCAAAGGCTCAACGCTGTTGTTGAGCGCGAAAACCTGTACCATATTCGAGTTGTTCGACTCTATTGTAAATTTGGACGGGTCGAGCTGATCTGCGTGATCACGGTCGAGATACGGGAAAATATCTATATTGCCGTTCTGAAGTTCAAGCAGTCCTGCGTCCATGTCGGCACAGATTTTGAAGGTCACGGTATCGAGATAGGGAAGCCCTGACTGCCAGTAATCGGGGTTCTTTGCAAGGACTACAGACTGTCCGACGGTGTAGGAAACAAACTTGAACGGACCGGTGCCTACGGGTGCCGTATCGCATTCCGTGTAGCCGTCGGGAATAATGCCTACGGTAAAATTGCTGAGCATCTCTGAGTCAGGTGATTCAAGTGTTACCACAACCTGATTCTTGTCGTTCTTCTCAACGTCTGCCACACAGTCAAGCTCTGCTGTGAGAGCTGTTCCGTCCTGAGAATCAAGCAGTCCGGCAGCACGCTTAAGCGAATATACAACGTCGTCAGCGTCAAGCGTGTCGCCGTTATGGAATTTGACTCTGTCGCGGATTGTAAAGGTGTAGACTGATGAATCTTCAGATATGTCGACTCCGGTGGCAAGACATGGATTGAGGCTGCCTGTGGAATCGAACTTATACAGTCCTTCGTATATGTTGAAAATCAGTTCTTTGTCTCCCGCCGCGACCACTGTGTGCGGATCAAAAGACGATGGCTCCTGAGTGATGCCGACCGTGACATTGTTGTTGCCCTGACTTGAAGAAGTCCCGCCGCAGGCGCAAATGCCGGTTCCCAAAGCGAGAACGAGTGCCGCAGCCGCAACTTTGCGTACAAAATTGGTCATATGGATACCCCCAAAATGATTATTGGACTAATTATAAGAGACAGCAAAAATTGTTGAAGTTGTTAGGCTGAACAAAATTCTCCAAACCTGACAGGGTTCTTAGGTGATTGTTCATAAAATGTTAAAAATAAAAATTTGAAATAACTAATAAAAACCTATTGTCAGTAGTATAATAATTATCATTTATTACTGATTTTGTGAAAATTGAAGACAGGGAGTAATCTTATATGAAGAAATGTCCGGTTTGCGGAGTTATGATGGGCGACAATGTAGCTCGCTGCTCTATGTGTAAGTATGATTTTCAGAAGGCTTCCCAAGGCAATACGAAGGAGGCCACCGCCGAGGCTCAGCAGATTCTTGAACAGAAGGAAGCTGAGAATATAGCGAGGGCTGAAGCCAAGCGTTCTGAGGACGAGAAGAGAATTCTTGAGGCAATTGAGAATCTGCAGGATAAATTTGATTCCGAGAAGCTCAGACTTGAGTCAGAATTTTCGGTGATACAGAAGAAGAAGCTCGATGAGAAGATTGCCCTGGAGCAGGAAGTGTCGGTCATACGCAAGGATTATGATCAGGTCAAGTCAGAGCATGACAGACTTAAGGGCGAAGTTGCCACAATGGAAGCTGACAGCCGTAAGAAGATACAGGCTGAACGTGAAGAGATGATAAGGCAGGCGAAGGCCGAGCAGGAGAGAATTCTCGGCGAAGCCCAGCAGCAGACCGAACAGCTCGCAATTCAGGTTGAGAAGGAATACGGAGATGCCATGTCAAAGAGGGATCAGCTCCTCGGCGAAGCAAAGGAACTCCAGGAATTAATGAATAATGCGGACAAGATCAAGGCCGACAAGGAAGCTGAGATTAAAGCCTGCGAAGACAAGATAAAGAAGCTCCATGACGATTTTGAGAAGGAGAAGGTCAGAACTACCGACGAACTCAAGAGAGTTGCTGCAGATCAGGAGGCAGTATCGCTTCAGCTCAAGACTCAGGCCGAGAAGGAGCGCGATGCTGCTTATGTTGAGAAGGAGAAGCTTATTGCCCAGGCACAGGCCGAGCGTGAGCAGATTATTGCTGAGCTTGAGGCCCGCAACAAGCAGGCACAGGCCGAGCTAGACGCCATGACAGAACAGGCAAAGGGCGTTATGGCTGATGCCGAGGCTGCGCTTAACAAGCGTGACCAGCTCAAGAAGGAAATCAGCGATTTCGAAGCTACAGCCAATAATCAGCGCAAGGAACTCGAGGCAGCTTCAGCGTCGAAGCATAAGGAACTTGAAGGTATTGTTGCGGCAAAGCGCAAAGAGACTGAAGAGCTCGAAGCCAGGAAGGCTGAGGCTGAGAAGCTTTACAAGGAATATGTCGCACAGCACAGCAATCTTGAGAATGAGATTAAGGCGTTGACGCCGAAGCTCACGGAAGCCAGAAAGGTCATAGAAGATGCCAAGAAGGCGCCGGTTCTCGCGGAGGCAGCAGCGCAGGAGATTGTGCTCTCTGCCGAGAAGCAGGCCGTATTCCTCAAGGAAGCCGCGCTGAGCGAGAGTCAGAAGGGCGAGATCCTTAAGAGTATTGAAGAGAAGGACAACAAGATTAAGGAGATAGAGATGGAGAAGGCTGAACTCGAGAAGAAGCTTGCTGCGCTTGAGAAATCCATTGCGGAGCTTGAGAAGAAAATCAGAGAAGGCGGCGTTGGCGGCGGAGCAGACAACGGCCCAAAGGATTACAGCGTTGAAGTCGTTGAGCACAACAGCGCATCCGAAGTTGATACCGGAAAGCTTGAGAAGGTTCTTGAGAAGAGAGCGAAGGACGGCTGGAAGCTTGTTCAGATAGTGGACGATGACGGCGGCAAGCTCATCTCTTCTCTCGGCGACAGCACGGAGAGTGCGTCTTTGTCGGTCGGAGCTTATTCATCAAAGGAGGATCGTCTGGTTCTCATTTTTGACAGACCGGTTAAGAGGTAACTGTAACTTATTCGAATTATGGACCGGCAGGTAGATTACCTGCCGGTTTTTTCATGAGCACAGACGCAAATTTTTGTCTAAATCTGCACAAAAAGTTTTCATTTTTTGTGACTATGTTTGTGGAAATGGCATACCAAGTATTCTATAATAAAAAAGTTATTGAAATTTGACTTTAAAGGAGGACTAACTGATGGAAATATATTCCGCAGATAAGATTCGCAACATCGCCCTGTTCGGGCATGTCGGTTCAGGTAAGACAACTTTGGCCGAGGCTATTCTGTTTTACACCAAAGCTATTTCGCGTCAGGGCAGGGTCGAGGGCGGCAGCACCACACTTGACTACGATTCCGAAGAGATTAAGCGCGGCATGTCGGTCAGCCTCTCGGTTGCGTGCTGCGAATACAAGGGCAGTAAAATCAATATAATTGATACTCCGGGAGATTTTGATTTTCTCGGCGAAGAGATGAGCGGCATAAGGGTCGCGGACAGCGGAGTTATCATGATTTCAGCCAAAGGAGGCACTTCGGTCGGTTCGCAGAAAGCGATAAGGCTCCTTGACGGAAAGAATGTTCCGTATCTGTTTTTCGTGAACAGAATGGATGAGCCTAACAGTGATTATGAGGGCGTTGTATCAAGGATGACGGAACGTTACGGAGACAGCGTGATTCCGCTGTCGTTTCCGATTATGGAAGACGGCGAGATGACGGGAATTGTCGACGTAATGAACCGCAAGGCGTTCTCAATCAACAAGAAGACCGGAGCGTTTGAGGAATTCGCGCTTCCTGAGGAATATCAGGGCAGAGTCAGTGAGCTTCAGGACCGCGTAAACCAGGTGGTAGCGGCCGCGGATGATACTTTGATGGAGAAGTATTTTGCCGGAGAGGAATTCACCGAAGATGAGTTCCGTCACGGTGTACACGTCGGCTTCCGCGAGGGCAAGCTGCATCCTATCTACTGCGGTTCCGCATATATGAACTGGGGAATCGATTTTCTGCTTAACTGCATTGCGAAGGATACTCCGCCGGCGGGCAAGAAGCCTGCGCTTACGGCGACGCTTCCGAGCGGCGGAACCGTTGACGTTTCCTGCAATGTTCAAGATCCTATGGCGGCGTTTATTTTCAAGACCATATCAGATCCGTTCGTCGGAAAGATAAGTATTTTCAAGGTTAATTCCGGAACAATAAGAGCTAATTCCACATGTTACAACGCGACAAAGGGGAGAGACGAGCGAATCGGCGGTCTGTTCTATCTGCGCGGCAAGGAGCAGATAGCGACAGACAAGGTTACGGCAGGCGACATAGGTGCCGCTTCGAAGCTTACCAGTGCGGATACCAATGATACACTCTGCGACAGATCAAGAATACTCGAGATGCCGAAGATCAAATTCCCGTCTACATGCCTGTCAAAGAATATCGTGCCGCTCAAGAAGGGCGACGAGGATAAGATAATATCCGGTCTTGCGAAGCTTTCGGACGGTGACAGATGTTTTACCGTTGAGACCAATCCTGAGACCAAACAGATGGTGCTTTCGGGCATAGGCGATATGCAGCTCAAGGTGCTTGTATCGCAGCTTCAGGAAAGATATAAGGTTGACTGTGAGCTCAGACAGCTCAAGGTTCCGTACCGTGAGACAATACGCAAGAAGGTCAAGGTTCAGGGCAAACACAAGAAGCAGTCAGGCGGTCACGGCCAGTACGGAGACGTCTGGATTGAGTTTGAACCGAATCCTGATACCGAAGCGCTCGTCTTCGAGGAGAACGTTTTCGGAGGTGCGGTACCGAAGAACTTCTTCCCTGCGGTTGAGAAGGGTCTGGAAGAATCTGTTCAGTGCGGAATTCTCGCCGGCTATCCGGTTGTGAATCTTAAGGCGACGCTGGTAGATGGCTCATACCATGAGGTTGATTCTTCGGAAATGGCGTTCAAGATTGCTGCCAACCTTGCGTTCAAGGCGGGAATGGCTGCTGCGGATCCGATAATTCTCGAACCTATAAGCAAGGCGGAGATTCATATTCCGGAAGACAAGCAGGGCGACATAATGGGTGACCTGAACAAGAGACGCGCTAGAATTGTCGGAATTGATGCCGATGACGACGGCTCGGTTATTCACTGCGCTGTGCCGACAGCCGAGATGCTTGATTATGCGACTGATCTGAAGTCGATGACGCAGGGCCGCGGATGGTTCGTGCTCTCACATGTCCGCTATGACCCGGCACCGCAGGATATTGCCGATAAGGTTATCGCGGCAGCGCAGGCTAACGCTTAAAGCCCGGGGTGACTGTCAAATTAGAAACTGACAGCAGATTAACAGGACAGATGAAAGAAACACGCCGCAGACCATACGGAATGCGGCGTGTTTTGTTGTTCAGTCACAGCTGTGTCAGCATTCCACGAGTGCTGTTGTATCAGTAAATCTGATAGATTGTGGTTCCTTCTTCCGCGAAGTACGCGGCCTGCTTAAGGTTTGCCGCGAAGAAATCACGATTGAAGATAATGCCGTTTGAGAATGTGGCGGTGTCGAATTCCGGGTCGGCAATGAGGTATTTAATCCCGCGTTCCTTGCAGTATCTTGTGAATTCATCGATATTTCCGTTGCAGCCGGTAAGCAGCCAGCAGTAGATGGTGTCTCTTGTATAGGTGTCGTGACCTACGGACCATGCGTAGTATGGCCAGCCGTAGTACATCGGGCGTCCTGCGAGAATGAAACGGTTCATCGACCACATCGGAGTCAGGAAAACATCCGAAGGGTCGGTGTTCGATATCACCCACTCTGTCAGCGGTGAATCTGTGTTGACGATCATAGGATCCTTGTTGTAATTGATGTAGGTTGCCCACTCGGATATGCCGGTTGCAGTGAGCGGCACAAGAAGCGCAAGAGCAAGAATGACTCCGCAGATTTCCAGCGCAATCCAGGCGACAGGAGAAAGACCTTTGCTGTATAAAGGCGCGGCAGGGGCCGCTTCATGCGAGACGGTGCCTATTGAGCTTTGCTCCGAAGACGGATTGTCTGCGGTTTCAGACTTATCTGATTTGACGGCGGGGGACGTGTCATTGACGACGGGTTCTTCGTCGCCGAAAACAAATGCCGGGCTGTCAGCCGCTTCTTCCTTTAGGGCGATATTTCCGGGACGTACTCCGCCGGCTTCATCGCCAAATACGACCTCTGATTCTTTGCAGTCAGTGTCAGGAGCGTTGTCAGGCACGGAGGCTTTTCCGTCTGGCTCAGATACTTCTTCGGCTTCAGAGATTTCTTCAAATCCGGAAACCGTAATATTCCCGCCTTCTGCCGCATCTGCAGCTTCGGACGTGCCGGTGCCTGCGGAAACGACTGAGTCTGCGGTTCTGCCGGCTTCTTCCGATTCAATCCCGGCACCATTCTCTTCGGAGGAAAGAAGCCTGCGTCTTTTGAACGGGATGAGGAACAGTCCTGACAGAAGAATTGCCACGAAAACATCTGACAGAATCATCGTAATCTGAATGTATTTGTGGTTGGCGAGAATCTCGTTTGTAATCTGGAACAGGAAAGCGAAGACACCGGGAGTAAGAAAACACAGTAATAGTATCGCTCTGTAGACCGGACGCTTGTGGATTATATCCGTAACGAGGAAGATTACCGCGCATACAAGAGCGAGAATCAATGTCAGACCGCTGATAATTACCAGGTAGCGTGTTATAGAACCGAGTGACTTGTCGGTGAGGATGAAGCCCGGCATGAAATGCAGGGATACCACGTTGGAAGCGCCGCCTGAAAAGGCCGCGGTCTGCGCGAACGAAGATATGACGGCGACTGATGCTACGATTATATGGATGAGTCTGCTCTCAGAGAAGACCGCCATAGCGACAAGAATCAGGATGAACGCGATGAGACACGAGCCGTGAAAATACGGCATCACCGCGGTAAAAATACAGGCGAGAACCATCACGGACCAGGGGCGCAGAGGGTCACCGCTTCGCACAAGCCAGGCGTTGCGTCCGGCGACAAGGGCTTTTATGCCGTTCTTGCCGATGGATATCAGCATTCTCCGCAGAAAAGGAATAAACAGAATTATCAGAATGAGCAGTACAGATATGCCGAGCATCAGGTGACGCTGGTTGGGGTAGACGTTGATTGCCCAGATTCCCCAGTTATCGTAATCCGTCACGCCGTACCATTGATCGTAAGAGAGTATTGCTGCCGCCGCCTGGCGAAATGAGAGCCCGGATGATGTCAGTTCTCGCAGGTGCACGAAAACGTTCAGCGAACTTCTGAACAGCACAAGAACCGGCGCGAGCACAAATGCGAGCCGTCTTCCGCTGAGCAGAACCGAGAGGAGACCGACGAGAACCAGTGCGCATACCATAACTATGACAGAGGGCACATTGATGGCGGTGTCAATCGGGAATCCGAGGTATTCGAGCATTCCGCACAGAAAATAGAACAGGAAATGGTATTGTATGCCGTCTCCGGAGAAATGCATGTACTGAGTCGGGAAGTTGAATCCCACTCCGAACGAAGACACCATGGCCGTGTGCGGCGATAAATCGGAGAATACCGAATATCCCACGAGAAGCGACGAGCCTTCAATTCTGTAAGTGTAAAACATAAGGAAGGCTGCGAATGCCGTGAACAGTACGGTTGCGGCACCGTAGATAATTGCGTTCCCGGCACTGAAATGATATATGCCGACAGACAGACTGTCTTCGCCGGAACTCTGACATTCCTGTATGCGCGCACGGCGGCGGGCTATCATGATTATTCCGGACAACGTCATCCAGAGGAAGAAAGCGGCAGTGGCTATAAGTCCCGCCTTCATCGCGAGGCTGTCGCTTCGGATGAAATATGACAGCCCGAGAACCGCGAAATAGTTAAAGAACGGTACACAGAGCAGACCGAGAGTTATTCCGGCCGGAACGATAAATACAGAATTTGGTATTCTGTCAATGATTTTACGTGACGGCGCGCAGGCGAGATAAAGACGTCTCACGTCGGGTACGAGAAATACGGTAAGTGTTATGCCGAAGACGGCGCACATAATCAGGTATAGTGAAGCGAGCATAATATCCCCCTTTAATAAGCAGATTATATCAATCAATACGGGCTTGAAGTTTTACAAGCAGATAACAAATTGAATTTTGCACTGTCCGGTGTCACTTATGCGGTATAATCTAGATACATTATCAAAAAAAAGAGGCATATTATATGAAAATTACAGTTCTTGGAGGCGGACTTTCACCTGAGAGAGATGTTTCGCTCAAATCTGCAAGCCTTATCGCCAATGCGCTCCTGTCAAAAGGCCATGAGGTCGCGCTGGTCGATCTGTATGACGGTATCGAGAACGACAGACCGGCGGAAAGTTTTTTTCGCCGCGGCACTGTGGAACCGTTCACTTATGACATTCCTGAGACTGAACCTGACCTCGAGGCAATTATAAAATCACACGGCGGCAGACGCGAGTGGGTGGGGCCGAGAGTCATTGAGATGTGCCGTTTCGCAGACAGGGTGTTTCTCGGACTTCACGGTTCTCACGGAGAGAACGGCCAGGTGCAGGCGGTTCTTGACGCATTCGGCGTCCGTTACACAGGCTGCGGCTATCTTGGCTGCGCCATAGCAATGGACAAGGATGTGTCCAAGGCACTGATATCAGGCGCAGGCTACAAGACGGCGGCATGGATAACCGACAAGGCGGAGAAGCTTGATTTTGACAGAGTAAATGAGCGAATAGGACTGCCATGCGTGGTAAAGCCGATTGGCTGCGGTTCGTCATGCGGAGTGTCAATAGTCAAGACACGCGAAGAATTTGAAGCGGCAATCGCTCTCGCTGCATCGTACAAGCAGCTCGTTGTTGTTGAACAGTTCATCAAAGGCCGCGAGATTACCATAAGTGTAGTCAATCACAGGGCTCTTCCTATTACGGAGATAATTCCTCACGAGGGTTTCTACGATTACAAGAACAAGTACCAGGACGGCATGACGACTCATGTCTGCCCGGCGCATATCAGCGGGGAAGATTATGCCAGGGGACAGGCTCTGGCGGTTGAGATGTTTGACACTCTGAGAATGAATCAGTACGGCAGAATCGATATGATTTATGATGACGTCAGGCACGAGTTCTGGTTTATCGAGGCCAACAACCTTCCGGGAATGACGAGTACCTCGCTTCTTCCGGAGGCCGCGAAGGCGGACGGGATATCTTACGAGGATCTCTGTGAACGCATTATTATGAACTGCGGTGAAGAGACAATCTGACAATTTTGCATTTGGCACCCGATAAACATATATCCGGAGGATTAGTAATGAGCATTCAACGCAAGAACTACATATCATGGAACGAGTATTTCATGGGAGTCGCCACTATGGCGTCAAAACGCAGTAAGGATCCTAATACTCAGGTGGGCGCGTGTATTGTCGACGGCGACAACTACATTGTCTCTGTCGGTTATAACGGGATGCCGCTCGGATGTTCAGATGCCGAATTTCCATGGGAGCGCGAGGGAGATACTCTGGATACAAAATATGCTTTCGTTACACATGCGGAGCTCAATGCAATTCTGAATTCAAAGACAGCCGATCTGGCAGGTTCAACAATCTATGTGACGCTTTTCCCGTGCAACGAGTGTACCAAAGCTCTGATCCAGAAACGCATCGGAAAGGTAATCTACCTTGACGACAAATATCATGATTCCGACTCATCAAAGGCTGCAAGGCGCATGATGGATGCGGCAGGCGTGAAGTATGAAAAATACAATAAGACCGGTCGCGAAATAACGCTTGTGCTGTAAGAAAGAAGGGCTGATGATGAGAAGAACGATTACAAAAATATCGGCGCTGGCATTAGTGCTTGTGATGTCGGTATCGCTGATTGCGGTAAATGTATTTGCGGCTCCGTCAGGTGCCGGCTCTTCCAACTGCTGGGGCAGCGGCGGACAGATCACAATCTCTCTGTCGGGATGCGACGGCTACGGGACAATTACGGTTGTGGCTGATTTTTCCGGTACGGTTGATTCGGCTTCGGGCTGGGGATTTGATTCATATGAGGTTGACGGCGGCACGGTTACCGCCATAGTCAGCGCCTCCGGAAACAACAGCTGGGCCTTTAACGGCTCGGTCGGAATACAGGTTACAGGTACCGGCATCACTTCGGCGAGCGTTACTTCTGTTACTGGAGAAGGCGAGAGTACTGCTTCTGTTCAGACAACATCACAGACGAGTTCTTCTGCGGCAGCCGGGGATGACACAGAGACAACTCAGACGGAAGCTCCGGCAGCCCGGGGCGTTGAAGGCGACGACTGGCTCACTACCGATGGCTCGAAAATAGTGGATATGAACGGAAATGAAGTGTGGCTGACCGGCGTTAACTGGTTCGGGTACAACACCGGAACGAATCTTTTCGACGGCGTGTGGAACTGCAACCTCAATGAGTCGCTCAAGGGAATAGCGGATCACGGCTTCAATCTCATAAGAATACCGATGTCGGCGGAACTTCTGCTTCAGTGGGAGGCCGGCGAATACCCTCAGGCAAACTATAATCAAGCATATAATGAGGAATTGAACTCGATGAATTCGCTTGAGATTTTCGACTACGTCTTGAGCCTGTGCGAGCAGTACGGAATGAAGGTAATGATTGACATTCACACAGTAAAGACCGACGCTTCCGGACACAATTACCCTTTGTGGTACAGAGACGACATCACTGCCGAAGACTACATAGAATCGCTGAGATGGCTTGCGGAACGCTACGCCGATAATGATACGGTCGTCGCGTATGATCTGAAGAACGAGCCGCATGGAAAGGCTTCCGAAGAGCAGCACGCGATATGGAACGATTCCGATGACCCCGACAACTGGAAAGCTGTAGCTGAAGACGCAGGCAATGCGATATTGGATGAGAATCCGCACGCGCTCATTGTCGTGGAAGGTATTCAGATATATCCGACGGACATTGCTTCAAATAACTTCACTTCGACAAACGACGACGATTACTATAACACCTGGTGGGGCGCGAACCTGATGGGCGTGCGTGATTATCCCGTAGATCTTGGTTCTGACGAACGCAACGCTCAGATAGTTTATTCTCCGCACGATTACGGCCCGCGTGTCTATGAGCAGCCATGGTTTGAAGGAGGGTTTACCTATGATTCCCTGTACGAAGATGCATGGTATGACTACTGGCTTTATATTGAGGAAGAGAATATCGCACCTGTTCTGATAGGCGAATGGGGCGGATTCATGGATGGCGACAACCTCACATGGATGACGTATCTGCGCCAGCTTATAGCGGAGAAGAAACTCAGTTTTACTTTCTGGTGCTACAATGCGAATTCCGGAGATACAGGCGGGCTTGTTCTGGATGACTTCAAGACATGGGACGAAGAGAAGTATGACTTCGTCAAGACTGTGCTCTGGCAGACGGACGACGGCAGGTTTGTCGGCCTCGACCACGTTGTGCCGCTGGGTGCTAACGGAATCTGCCTGTCGGATTATACCGGTGACGCAGTTGCTCCGGTTCCGCTGACCGACACTGATGGAACGGATACGGCGTCATCAGACAGCGTTCCCTTTATGTCGGATTCTGCGGAAAATAAATCGCCTGCCGTCACTGAAGATACAGGAAGCTCACACATGCCGGAGGGCAGAGCGAGAGCTTTGTTTGTATACGGGTTACTTGGCGTAGTCGGAATAGCGGCAATTGCCGTTATATCTGTCTACACTGCGAAAATAATCAAGAGACGAAAGAA
This sequence comes from Mageeibacillus sp., assembly GCA_022484595.1. Lineage (GTDB taxonomy): Bacteria > Bacillota > Clostridia > Saccharofermentanales > Saccharofermentanaceae > Saccharofermentans. Next base: position 136,669 of record JAKVLB010000005.1, read on the forward strand.
GGAGTGACAATGTTGCTTAAGATTAATTTCATTAATTATCTTTTTGACAACCTGGGCTTCGCCGGAGGAATGACTATCATAGGCGTCGCGGCGCTTCTTGTTGTGACGTGGCTTGTGCTCGCCATCCTGAAGAACAGGGACAAACAGTCAGAAATCAATACCGAGAGATGGATCAGGCAGAAGAAAGCGATGGAGGTAGTTGAGGAAGTGCAGAGACGTGAGCATTCCGCTTCATCGTCTTCCGGATTGTCCTCACCGGCAGCGGCGTCCCCTTTTGCTCCGGCCGGCAAATCTGTGAATTCGGGATCCGGTCAGATCAGAAGGCCTTCGCACAATCCTGACCCTAACCGGAAGCCTGAACGCGAGAATAATGCTGCTGAGTCCGTGGACGGCAAGCTTGTTGTCAACGGTTATCTCCAGAAATCAAACACTGCACCGATACGTCCCGTCTATTCCAATACAGGCGACGCGCGACGCGAGCAAAAGAAAGAACTGGATTCTGATATTGTCGGAGAAGAAGCGGTTACGCCGGCACTGGTTATGGATTCTGCTGCGCCGTCGAAAATCAAACCTACAGAGCTGAAGCGTCCTGCTGCGCCGCAGGTGGGCGGTATTACAGCAGAAGCGGGCAGAGCTTATATCACGGGCGGAGTTGCCGAGAGTGAGACTGAACGCACAACGGAGTTCATGATGAAGCAGAGCGAGCATCCTGATATGTCCGGCAACGCTTTCACTGTCGAGACTGCGCCTACTGCCACAAAACCGCTTCCGGGCTTCGCACCAAAACGTGAGCTCACTTCAAAGAGTCCTGTCAAAAGGCCCAAGTCCGCTTCGATTTCCCGGAATGCGAAAGAAACCGGGGATGACAGCAAATAATTACAGTTTAGTTTTTAAGCATATAACGCCGCGAAACCTACCGGTTTTGCGGCGTTATTGTTTGATTATCAAATTATAACAAACGTCCAATAAATATGTTCAATCGCGGTTATTTTTGTATAAAAAGCACTAAAAATCCGTGCGACTTGAGCAACCGGTTATCTCCATACAACACAAGGCTTTCAGAGAAGAAATCGATTACTGTTGTGCTGATGAAAGCGGAAATTCCTTGAAAATCCAAAACCAAGCTAATATAATGAATTTGTTAACAAAATGTTAACTGGCATACAAGATATTTTTACAATTTAATCAATTGACGGAAGGCGGTCACTGAGATGAGAAGCAATAAGTGGAGCAGGATTATTGCAGCTTGCGTTTGTGCTGTTATGGTGTTTGGTATTTTTGCCTGCACGGGCGGCAATGTTGTTAGGGCGGATGATTTGTTTCCGACGATAACATGGCCGGGCGGAAGTCAGGTATCATATATCCTCTGTAATTCTGAATATGCCACGGGGTATGATTCAGTCACAATTACCATCACTGTTTCAGGCGGGACAATTACCAGCGCTTCGGGCTGGGGAGTTGACAGCGTCACGCATACAGATACCACAGTAACGGCGACAGTGTTGAAGAATGGCAAAAGTCCGTGGGTGTATAAATCCGGCAGTCTCGGAGTTCAGTTTTACGGTGATTACACGAGCTTTACATACAGCGCGAGCGGCACCGCTTCGGCATCTGCCACAACGCAGACAACGACGTCTGCCACCACGCAGGCAACGACACGCGCCACCACGCAGGCAACGACAGCTGCCGCAACACAGGCAACAACCCGGGCAACGCAGGCGACGACTCAGGAGCAGGTTCAGACTGCGACTCAGGCCACAGCCCAGACGGAAGCGCAGAATAACAGCGGCAACACCACCAACAATCAGGCTGCTGCGAATTCCGGCAATTCCGCGGATACTGACTCCGGAAGCGGAAATGCGGGAAATGGCGGTTCCGGCAGCAGCGGGAACGGCGCTCAGGCAGCGGCGGTAGTATCAGGGACATCCGCCACCACGAAATCAACCACACATAGTACAACTTCAAAAGACGAAGATACAACGACTGAGGCTTCCACCGAGACTGAGAGTACTGTCGTAGCCGCAGAGCCCCATTCAAACAGCGACAGACTTCTTGTAGTAGGCGAAGTTGAAGACGGAGAGTCATATGATGAGACAAGTGTACTCGATGCTACGCACGCAGACGGTTCACATGTTGTCGTGGGGCTTGTAAGCGCCACAGGCGCAGAAGCAGGCAGGGGTTCAATAACGTCATGGCTTTGGCTGATTATTCTTATTCTGATCTGCGGAGCAGGATACTTCAGATACAGACAGCTCAGAAGCAAGGATATGAGGGGCTCTCAGCTGGTTATTAATTTTATTCCGGGAGTAGCCGGACTGTGCTACACGATAAAGAATATAGGTCCGAGCAATCATACAATCGCGAGCGATGCTTCCGCTACACAGAACTTTAATACAGCGTCTGCCATGAAGGAACTGCGTCAGATGAAGGAAGCAAATGAGAAGGAAGAGCTTGCGGGCAGAGCTGCCGCGTCAACTGTAAAGCCTCAGACGCACGCACCAATAAAACGCCCGAAGGAACTGTCGGTAAATCATGCGGCCGCAGCGGCAGTAAAGTCAGCACCGGCATCGACACCGGTACCGGCGGCAGCAACTGTTGCGGCAACTGTGGCAAGGGCAACAGAAACAACTCAGGCAGCAGGAAAAGAAACAGCGGGATCCGCCGTGACGAGACCCTCTGTGGCAAGACCTGCATCAGCAGGTACTGCTGCTCAGCCGTCAGCGGCAAATTCCGCGGCTGCACAGGCCGCGAGAGAAAGAGCTGATGCGGCAAGGGAGCAGCAGGCTATGCGCAAGGCAATGCAGGACGCAGCAAGGGCGCAGAAAGAGAAGACGGAAGCTGAATCAAAATCTCAGGAAATCAGACAGCACGCGCCAATTAAGCGCCCGAAGGAACTGTCGGTTAACCGCAATGCCAATCCGGTGAACAGCAGCACGCAAGGGACAGCTCCGGCAATGACGCAGCCCGTTAACAACAATCAGTTATATTCAGGTGTATCGTCGGGTGCTCCGCGAACAATGTCAAATGCTGCTCAGCTGACCGGCGCTATGTCAGGCAGTTCAGCCACGGTTTCAGGAAGAGCACCGGTATGGTCTGCGCCGGGACGCAATGTCAATCCGTTCAAATCAACAGTGTCCGAACCTGTTCAGGCTTCGGCAGAAGCTGCCGCTCCGGAGGCGAAGAGCTTCCGGGAGAAGGAAGAGCACCATAGCATTGCGGATCAGAAGACACATAAATCAGCTTTTTTCGGAAAGGTATCACAGACGAAGACGAGTGCGGCTACTGAGGATGTCGAGTCAGTCTACGGCGGAATTGTAAGACCTTCCGCGGTTGTTGACGACAGCCGCTTGAGTGAGGTAAAGCCTACCGCTCCTGCTATGGGCGCGGCACTGGAAGGCAGAAGGCCTGCGATTCTGAGTGATAAGAATGAGTGCGCGCCGACAGCGAGCGTGCCTCCTGCGGGATTTAAAAATCCGAACGGGCTCTGAAAAAATCAGTCATAATCCGGCCGGGTGACTTCCTGCGATATCGCGGGAAGTTTTTTTATCTGTAAAAAAGTTGACGGAAACTCAAGATAAAGCAATAATTATTATAATAAGTAGAAAGCGGGTGTTTGCTTGAAGAGAATAGCGATAATTACCGGTGCGTCGTCAGGTATAGGTGAGGCGTTTCTGAGACTTCTGTCGGGTGGAGAGAAGTTTGACGGTATAGGTGATATAGACGAAATCTGGATAGTTGCACGCCGTATTGATAAATTGACACAGATAAAGTCTGAACTTTCCGATGACAGAATCAGAACATTTGCGGCGGATGTGACAAAGCCGGAGGGCATGTCCGCTTTGGGAAGCGTTCTCGAGTACGAGAGACCTGTGGTAGGGCTCCTGATTAATTGCGCCGGTGTCGGGTTCAAGGGACGTGTCATAGATATGAGGAAGGATGTGACCGCCGACACGTTGAATCTCAACTGCGTAGCGTTGGGCAATCTTACCGGGCTGTGCCTGCCGTTTATGAGGAGTAACGAGACGACAAGGATTATTAATATCGGATCGTCAGCAGGCTTTCTGCCGCAGCCGGGTTTTGCCGCGTATGCTGCGAGCAAAGCGTTCGTGATTTCTTATTCAAGGGCACTCGCGGAAGAACTCAGGTCTGAGAGAATAACAGTTACAACAATCTGCCCGGGACCCGTCAGAACAGATTTTCAGAGTAAGGCGACTGGCGGCAGGACAGCTGAATTTACCGGGCTTCGTAAATATGTTTCGGCAGATGCGGGTAAGCTCGCAAGGGCGTCTCTCAAGGCGGCGGGAAAAGGCAGAAGAATGCTTGTGTATAAGTTCTCACAGAAGGCTCTGCATCTGGCTTCCAGACTTCTGCCGGTGTCCGTGTTCATGTTTTTCGAGCGAAGAATGGCAGAATGACGGTAACCGAAAATTAATGATATTAGTGAAAGCATAGGTTATAATTAGCGCATGGCAATCAGACTAAATGGAATTTTCAAAGATAATATGGTGTTTCAGTGGGGCGCAGAGCTTCGCGCGTTCGGATATTGTGACAGGATTTGCACGATAAGGTGCGAGCTTATTTTGAACGACGCCGTCGTTTTGTCGGGCGTGGCAGGAACGGAAGAGGACGGAAGTTTTCTGGTGTGCGTTCCGCCGACGGAAGAACCGGGCGGTCCGTACGAGATACGTGTCAGTGAGAACGATGTTGAGACAGTGAGACTTACAGGTGTTTACGGCGGTGAGGTCTGGCTTGCGGCAGGACAGAGCAATATGGAATATCCGCTGGGCAGAAGTGAATTTGCCAGATACGTGATTCCGCAGATAGGTAATTCCGAGATAATGTTCTATGAGGTTCCGCGCGCAGGGTTTCTTGATGAAGAGCAGGCAAAAGCCGAAGAAGAATCGCAATGGGTAAGTATATCGAGCGAGACGGCAGCGTCGATGAGCGCGGTTGCTTTTTATTTTGCGCGCGCCCTGGAGAACAGGATTGATGCTAAGATTGGCATCATCGGATGCTATGTCGGCGGTTCGGCGATTGATTGCTGGCAGAGCGTTGACAGTCTTCTTGAGAGCAGGGAGGGCAATTCCTACATAAAGAGTTTTGATACTCAGGCTGCCATGCTGACGCCGGAAGAGTTTGACCGGGAACAGGAAGACTATGACAAACGCAACGAAGAATACGGCAGGAGGCTGGAAGCTCTGCTCGAGGAGAACCCATTCCTAACTTATAAGGAGACAGATTCTCAGCTCGGACCCGGGCCATGGCCGCCGCCGGTAGGCGATAAGTCGATGAGGCGGCCGGGATCATTTTTTGAGTCAATGATACTCAGGGTCGCGCCATATACATTGCGCGGCGTGATTTACTATCAGGGCGAGACTGACGCCGACGGACATCAGAACGACTACGGCAGAGTCTTCAAGTCGCTGATTGAGGAGTGGAGATCGGTATTTTTCGATGATGAGCTCCCGTTCATTTTCTGTCAGCTGCCGATGTACATCTCCAAGGATCGTAAGTATATGGGTTATGATGATTACTCATGGCCTGTGCTCCGCGAACAGCAGCAGGTCGTTGCGATTGATATGCGCTGTGTATATATGGCGGTCATTGCCGATTGCGGCGAGTTCGACAATATTCATCCGGCTGACAAGAAGACGCCGGGTGACAGGCTTGCATTGCTTGCCGAGAAATTTGTATACGGGTTCGAGAACATTGATGCGGTGTCGCCTTATATCATTGACGCGAGACGCGGCGAAGGAGTTGAGATAACCTTCGGGGGCGATTATATGCTGCTCAATATGTCTTCCGGATACAGTGCGGGAGAATCCGGGTTCGAGATAGCGGGAGATGACGGTGAGTTCCATCCTGCCGATGCCTCTGTCGACTTTGACGGCAAGACTGTTATACTGTCATGCCCCGCGGTAGAGTTTCCGGTGAAGGTCCGCTATGCGTATTTCTCGTACGGACCTACGCCGCTTCATGCACAGAACGGTCTGACAGTGACGCCGTTCCAGGTGAGAATTGACAAGGATTTAGGAGGCGTTTGACGATGAACATAGCCTTTTTTATGAGACCTAAGCAGGAGACAACATATATTTCGCAGGATTTTACCGTGCGCCAGGCTCTCGAGAAGATGCATAACAGCCGTTTTACCGCTGTGCCGGTGTTAGATAAGGACGGACGCTATGTCGGAACAATCAGCGAAGGCGATCTGCTGTGGTTTATCGTAAGAGGCGAAGGCGGAGAACCGCACACAATGGCGATTGAGAGCCTTGAGGACTTCAAGATAACCGATATGTATCCTCTTAACACCAACAATCCGCCGTGCCTGATAAGCTCCACCATTGAAGACCTGATACTGCGGGCGTTAGAGACTAATTTTGTCCCGATAGTGGACGACCGGGATATGTATATCGGAATTGTCACCCGCAGGGCAATAATCAAACATTTTTACGATAAGAGTATCGCGCCGCTTCCGGAAACAAACTGATTGAGAGTTTGTTGTCATACCGGACCCAGTGTGATATACTTCAAAAGTTATTTTTTTGCCCCTATAGCTCAGTAGGTAGAGTGCATCCATGGTAAGGATGAGGTCGACGGTTCGAATCCGTCTGGGGGCTCCAATTAACTTATAGATGATTGAAGGTGTCTCAAGGCACCTTTTTTTATTGCCTTCCGCGATATGCCATCCCGAACATTCAGATAAACTGAAGTATAAGGTTGGCGGCGAAAGCGGCAAGACAGGTGCCGATTGCTACAGTGAGCAAAGACTTTTCGCGATAGCCGAGAATGAAAGCGACGATGAATCCTGCGGTTGAACTGATGAGAGAACCCGTCGCGTAAAAAATCGCCGGAAATGTCATGGCGGACAGCACTGTGTACGGGATATAGCGAAAAAAAGACTTGACGCGGGGACTGTCGATTTTGCGGGAGAAGAGAGCGAACGGTATCATGCGCACGAGGTAGGTAGTGCCTGCCATTGCGATTAACAGTACAAGAAACGAGCGTAAATCGGGAGCGCTGCCTGCCGATACCGCAGCCGATGCCGGAGTATAGGAACCGCATGACAGGATCAGGGTCGCAAGTGACAGCCCGGCCAATATGAGGGTTGCAATTCTGACAGTTCTGATTAAATGAGGGCCGGACTTACCGGAGATAAGGACACCTGTCAGTGCTGCGGGAATAGCCGAGATAATGACGGCAATTCCTGCGCTTATATGCTGAGAGAGAACAGGAACGAAGAAGAACAGCGAAGACATAAGGCATGCGGCCGCTGAACTGAGCATGATTACAGGATCCTTCCTGGCAGAAGGCAGAACAATGGAGACAAACATTCCGTAAATGCCTATGGCAAGGGCGGATGTGACGATGGAAGGAAAAATACCGCCGAGCAGCGCTCCGGCAAGCGTTCCCGTAACCCAGCCTGTTACAGGAAGAACAGTCAGGCCGAAGAAGTATCGGGCGCCGATATCGTGCTTTTTTGTCACAGCGACACCGAAAATCTCATCAGTTATTCCATACGCCAGAAGTATGCGCCTGAAGGGCGTCATCGTCGCATCCGTATGCTGAGACAGAGCAATTCCCATCAGCGAATACCGCATATTAATGACAATCTGTGAAAGTATCATTGACGCGATCGTACCGCCTGCCGTGATAATGCCGAGACCCGCAACCTGCCCCGCAGATGTTATGTTGGTCAGAGATATAAGCACTGCCTCAAACCAAGTCAGACCGCGTGTTACGGCGAGTATTCCAAAGGAAAAAGAGACAGACAGGTAGCCGAGCCCGACAGCCAGACCGTCACGGAATCCTGCTGCGAAAGTATTGTTGTCAGTTGACCCGGAAGTGTCAGCCATATATTGCTGTTATCTCGTCGAAAGAGAAATACATATCCAGTTCCGTCTGGGCATCCCCGGCGTTGTCGGAGGAGGTATTGGCGAGCGCGTCCAAGGTCTGGGTATCGGGGTTCAGTCTGTACACGATGCCATCCTTTATGTAATACTTATCGACAGCATCGAAGCTGCCTGTATCCGTGTGATATGTAGAACGTGCCATAAACATGGCTTCGCCCAAATCGAAGTATTCATCAACAACTGTTGTGTCGTCAGTATTGATTTCCATCTGCAGTACTCTGTATACTCCGTCGTCGGAAGTTGTGTATGTGCAGTGAGCCGCTTTTCCTGCATAGGTGGTTCCGTCCGTTTCAGTAGAAACGGACTGATCCCGATGGTCGCGCATGAACTGGTTGAGCGCTGTGTCGTATGCTGACAGCAGCTCCGAGACATATGTATAACTCATAGTGTCAACTGAACTTTCCTGCGAGGCTTCGGATGAGGCGGACTCCGAGTATATCTTCTCAGAGGAACATCCTGCTGCCGTGAGCAGCAGGGAAACGGTAATAAGCGCTGTTGAAGCCTTTATTCCAATTGCCCGAAAATCAATAAAACTCATAAACTAACCCCCGTAATCAAGGCTTGATAATAAACCGCTCAATTATAACACAAGGGCAGTTTGAACGTGCGAATCAAGTTGACAAAAGGCACTAAAGATAATAAAATCAATGAGCTGTTCAAGCTGATGGAGAAGTCGCCTAGCCTGGTCGAGGGCGCACGACTGGAAATCGTGTAAACCCCAAAAGGGTTTCGAGAGTTCGAATCTCTCCTTCTCCGCCATTTTTTCGATCCGCCGGTTTTGTTGAACGGCGGTTTTTATTGGCTGTATTTGACAGATAGGGTTATGTGTATGAGAACTGCTGACAGTAAACCTGACAGAACTAAGTCAGACTGCGCGGGCGCCATTGTCTGCGCCTTTGCTGCCGCTGTTCTTTACGCGTTGAGCTCACCTGTATCAAAGTATCTTCTCAGGTTTTCTTCTCCGACAATGATGGCAGCCTTTCTTTATCTGGGTGCCGGAACGGGCATCGGCATACTGTCGGTAATCCGTCGTGATAAGAGGAGAACTGCCGACAGACTGGGCAGAAAAGACCTTCCTTATGTAATCGGGATGATTGTACTGGATATTATAGCGCCTGTACTTCTGATGCGCGGACTTCTTCTGACCAACGCGTCAACGGCATCGATGCTTAACAATTTCGAGATTGTTGCAACATCGTTGATCGCGCTGATTGTCTTCCGTGAGCGGATATCAATACGTCTGTGGTGCGGAATCGCAGCGGTCACTATAGCGAGCATTCTGTTATCGGTGACGGATTTTACAAGCCTGCAGCTGTCGTCCGGCAGTCTCCTGATACTTGGTGCATGTGTCTGCTGGGGTCTGGAAAACAACTGTACACGCATGATATCTGACAGGGACACCTATGAGATAGTTTTTATTAAAGGTATCTGTTCCGGCGCCGGCTCGCTCGTTATTGCTCTGTCAATCGGCGACAAAGTACCGGATCTGTTGTGCGTGCTTGTCACGCTTCTTCTCGGATTCACAGCTTACGGACTGAGCATTTTTTTCTACATCCGTGCGCAGAAGGTTATCGGTGCGGCCAAAACAAGCGCATACTATGCTTCTTCGCCGTTCATCGGCGCGTTCTTTTCGGTGCTGTTCCTGAAAGAGACACTTGATATTCCTGCGGTGATCGGATTTTTGATAATGATTCCCGGCACGATACTGGTAATATCGGACACGATGAGAAACACGAGAGAGAAATCCGTATAAAGCCTGTTCAGACATATCAGATGAGGCATGATCTCAACATCGTTTTGCGTATGTGTATGAGAACTGCCGGCAAAACCGGAGAATCAGCCCCAGAGCGCCGTCATCATAGGGATAATCTGCTTCTTGCGTGACATCACGCCCGGCAGAAAGACCTCATTGTCGTGAGCTTCGGCTGAGAACGCGTAGCGTATTGTATCTTCGTTGCCAAGGTAGAGAAGGTGGGTCCCTTCAAGGAGCACATCGGTAATCATAAGCAGTATGTAGTCGTACTCGTTCTTCTCCGCGATTGAGCGCATCGTCTCAAGGAATTCAGCCTTGCGGTTCAGGAAAATAGATGAATCCGCACAGGTTATCTGACCGACTCCGAGACGCTGCTCGGCGATATGGAATTCCTTGAAATCGCTCCTTATGAGCTGCTCGGCGGATTTGTCGGAACCCGTTGAAGAGAAAAGAATCTTTCCGATTTCCTCAAGAGAAAGCCCTGCGATTTTGCCGAGACGTTCAGCCATCGCGATGTCTCGCTTCGTGCAGGTAGGCGATTTGAACATGACGGTGTCCGAGAGAATCGCGGCGACCATGAGGCCCGCCATAGAAGGCGAAGGCATAACACCGCTCTCCTGATACATGGTCGCGATAATTGTCGTTGTGCTTCCTACGGGCTCGTTTCGCATTCTTATAGGCTGCGCGGTCTGGATGTCTGCGAGGCGGTGGTGATCGATAATCTCAAGAATCTCAGCCTGCCCAAGTCCGGGAACCGCCTGTGAGGACTCGTTGTGATCGACCAGAACCACGCGCTTGTGATGAGGACGCAGAAGGTGGTATCGCGAGAGCGTGCCTACGACACGTCCCGATTCATCGAGAACAGGATAGCTTCTGAAATGGCTCTTGGTTATCTTTTCCCGTACGTCGTCTATGTAGTCGTCAAGGCGAAAACATCCGATTCCTTCTGTCGAACAGGCCACGGAAATCGGCATTGCCTGGTAAATCCGCTTGACCACGTTGGCGCAGTCCATCGGAGAATATATCACGCATGTCTTGCTTTCAGGACTTTGCAGCAGCTCATGATCAGTGCTTGCGCCGCAGAGTATCAGCGCGCTGATGCCTGACTCCATGGCGTTCTTGATTATGTCCGGCTGGTTGCCGCACAGCAGGATTGAGTCCGGGTTAATTGAGATTCCGGGAAATGCCACGGCAATCTCGCCGGAGATGCTTCCGCACATTGAGTTGCCCTCATTGATGATTTTGCCTTCAATAACACCGAGGAGATTGAAAAGGGGCAAAGAATTGATCGCGGTAGCATCAATTGTGCTCATGTTATAGTTGGCGATGTCGCTTGAAGACAGAGTGCCGTAGAGGGTACCGTCAGGGTTGATCACAGGGATGGTATTGAAACGGCTTTCTTTCATCTTGTTCCATGCGGTATGAAGCGTCACTGAAGGATTGAGCGTCGGCGGCGTATCGAAATCTATATCCGCTACCTGGGTCCTTACGTCGGTAATTCTCAACGGCTGCTCATAACCGAAACGCGCGAGAACACGCTTTGTCTCGTCGTTGCAGTGGTCAAGCCGCGCTGCCGTGTATTCTCTGTCGCCGGAGGCGTTGCGAAGCGCCGCATATGCCATGGCGGCGACTATTGAATCAGTGTCGGGGTTCTTGTGACCGACCACATATATAGTATTCATTGATTACTTCTCCTTGAACTCGTTGAGATTAATTATAACCCAAGATATCGACATCGCATCTGAAAAATGGTATAAGTATTATAAAAATTGAATAATGGAGGATGATACGTTTGAAGAGTTTGTTATCAAAAGTGTTCGCTGTTTTGAACGTCATTGTTCTCGTCATTTTCTGTTTTGGCCCCGAGTTGTCAGCGGACAGCGGCGGAGGTGATGATGATGTCGTCAGAGTCGGAATAATGAATCTCGGAAACAATTACTGTTTTCTCGATGATGGCGGAACCGCGAGGGGATTCGATCCCGAATATGCGGAGATAATCGCCGACTATGCGCAGCTTGAGATTAAGATAGTACTTTTCGATACCATTCCGGAGGCCATGACTGCGCTGGATAACGGCGATATCGATATGCTGATGAATTTTGCCCGGGATGGAAGAGATCAGTATATTTTCTCGGATTACGCGCTTTGCACCACGAGCAGTTCAGTTTACGTGCCGGCTGAATCTGATGTCGTCTACGGAGATTTTTCAAGTATCGCGAAAATGAGATACGGGGCTATGTCCGGACTCAGTTCAATATCGGAGTTCAAAAACTATTGCGGAAAGCTCGGATTTTCGCCGTCTGTTACTGAGTATCTGAACTATTCGGATATTGATGCGGCGATTGACGACGGCGATATAGATGCTTTTGTCGATATATACGGAAAAATGGACGGATACCATTCGGTTCTGAATTTTGCGCCGGTTGAGTCTTATGTGATGTTTCGCCCGGATAATTATAAGCTTAAGTCTGTGATAGATTCCGCAATGGGCGAGATTATCGTTGACGATCCGACGTTTCAGGAGGAACTCTACAACAAATATATAGATACGTCTACAGAGAGACTGCCGAATTACACGGCCGCCGAACTTGAATACATTGCGCAGCATCCCGTACTCAAGGTTGCCGTGATCAGAGGCGATGAGCCGTATTACTGTGTCAGGGACGGAAAGAGCAGCGGAATAATACCGGATTACTACGATGTCCTGTCTCAGGTCAGCGGGATAAGATTTGAATATGTTGAATATGATGATAACGAAGCTGTCAGAGACGCGGTACGAAACGGAACGGCCGATATTGCGGGAGTGTACGGTGACGACCGTATTACTGCGGCAAATAATGGACTGACACCGACTGCGGCCTATATGAATCTCAACTGCGTTATGATCACTCGCGCGGGATTTGAGGGAAAAGTCAGCAGGGCAGCCGTGGTTGAACGCCGTGCAGGAATAATCGGAATGCAGCTCAGAAACAACGGCAACAATGTTTCCCTTTTGGCTTACGACAACAACAATGAATGCTACAGGGCGCTGATGAATGGAGAGGTTGACGCCATATACAGCTCTTTTGCGATAGCGACATGGCAGCTTAACCTTCATGGTTCCGGCAAACTGTCCATTAACGCGGTTCCGGGCGTATCGGTTGAACTCAACGGAGCAGTTGCCGCAGGTCAGTATCTTCTGAGGTCTATTCTTAACAAGGCCATCCGTTATACGACTCCGCAGCTGCAGAGCATAATCTCAAACAACACCATGCAAAGCGGCACTCTTCAGACCTTTATCTATAAGCTGCCGGCCACAGCAATAATCGTTTTCGCGGGCGTTATGTTTCTGATAGTGGCCTTGCTGATAATTGCAATTATAGCAATGCAGATAGGCCGCCGTTCGAAGATTGCCGCATTGAAAGCGAAAAATGATGCCGAGCATGAACGCATCCGCGCGCAGGAGAGTGAGCACAGTGCTGAAGAGAAGAACGCTTTTTTCTCAAACATCAGCCATGATATGAGAACGCCGCTTAACGCTGTGATCGGTTACGCCGGAATAGGCATTGATGCTGCGGATTCAGAAGAGAAGGACAGATGTTTCGCCAAAATCAGATCTTCCGGCGAGCTTCTCAATTATCTTATAGACGATACTCTGACGCTCTCGAAGATCAGCAGCGGCAAGCTCAAAATCAATCCCCGCCCCACACGCCCCCTTGAGATGATTAATGCTGTTATTGATACCGTGAGAAATGAGGCCGCCCAAAAGCACATAAATCTCGTTGTTGACAGTACCGGAACGCTGGACCGCACTGTAATGACGGATAAGCTTAATGTACAGAAGATATATCTTAACATTCTCTCAAATGCCGTCAAATATACGCCCGAAGGCGGAAACGTGACGATTCGCTATTACAATGAGCTGTGTCCGGACGGAACATACGATTCGATATTTATAGTGAAGGATGACGGTATCGGAATATCAGAGGAATTTCTGCCGCATATTTTCGATCCCTTCGCGCAGGAGAAGAGACATGGCTATGAATCGGTCGGCACGGGACTCGGTCTGTCGATAGTAAAGCAGCTGGTAGACATGCTCGGCGGGAACATTGAAGTCGTCAGTGAGAAGGACAAAGGTTCGACCTTTACGGTCCGGCTGCATTTTGATGATGTTGAACAGCCTGTTCAGAGCGGCGCTACTGCCGCTGCAAATTCCGCCGCAAAAGATCTTCCGAATCTCAGCGGAAAGAAGATACTGATCTGTGAGGACAACGCACTCAATGCAGAGATAGCGGAGGCACTGCTGAGAAAAGTCGGAGCTGTCTGTGATGTGGCATCAAACGGCAGAATCGGAGTGGAGATTTTCCAAAGAAGCAGAGAGGACGAATACAGCGCAATTCTTATGGATATCAGAATGCCTGTTATGGACGGACTCGAGGCAGCGCGCAAAATCCGCGCATTAGGCCGGAGCGATGCCGCAACGGTGCCGATTATCGCCATGACCGCGGACGCATTTGCCGAAGATATCGAGCGTTGTATGGCAGCCGGGATGGATTGCCATGTTGCCAAACCTGTCGAGCCCGGGAAACTTTATGAGGCTCTGTCACGCTGCAAATAAAGATTTGCGAGATTTGTCCGCTGTGATAGAATCGTGATAATACAGAAATTTATATGGAGGTATTTGATTATGGCCAAGTTTTGTGCTAATTGCGGAGCTGAGCTCAATGACGGCGAGAAGTTCTGTCCGAGCTGCGGAACTCCGGCAGCAGAGCCGGTTTCAGCAGAGGCAACTGCATCAGAGTCTGCTTCGGAGGATATATCTTCTGATAACGTGTCAGCGGATGAGGATTCTCCTGCTGAAGAGTCAGCACCTGTTGAACCTGTCGCAGCTGATACAGTGGATGAGCCGGTTATTCCCGAGCCCGAAGTGCCTGAGAATAAGGCAGGTGATGTACCTGCTTCCGGAGCGTCCGAGAATCCGCATGAGATTCCCGAAGCTTCGACGGCCGCTGCGGATGCCGCGCCTTTGTCAGCGCCTGCCGACAGGAAACCTGCTTCGAAGAATAATAAAACCGGACTGATAGTTGTTCTTGCAGCAGTCGGAGTTGTTATTGTTGTTGCAATAGTCTGTCTGGCAAAGATTCTTACCGGAGGAACATTCCTCGATAAGATAGAGAAGCTTAAGGCTGTTGATGACGGCAAGAATTACGCCATCTATGACAAGGACTTCAACAAGATGATTGATGAGGTATCCTGGTGGGACTATGATTCCACAATGAAGAAGGACGGTGTCTATTACAGCGATACGGACACTCTGGGCTTCTCCATAAAGATAGATGATGAAGATGCCGATGATATCTATTACGCCTACTATTACAGTGACGACAAGGATTTTGACAAGGATGATCTGAAGAAATCCATTTTCGACGACACCATCGATCCCACTTCATACGATGACGGAACGACGTATTACAACATTGACTGCTCGAAGAAGATCAAAGAAGGATATTACGTTGTTGTTGTATATGATAACGAAGATCTGGACAACGTTCTTGCCGTAGGTCACTGCGAAGTCGTCAAGGATGCATCGACCGACTGACACAGCGCGGGCAATGCTGAAGATTGATATTAATACTCCTCTTCACGGAAGTGACAGGGGAGTATTTTTATGGGAGCGAGAGGAACCGCCGGTATCTCGCTTGTTTCCTGGGGATGTTCTCTTCCGCACACAAAAAATCCCTCTGCCGCACTGCGGCAAAGGGATTCCGGTTATTACTCTGTAATGACTGTCTTCCGTCAGGGCTTTGGATAACCGAGAGCGTCGAGGAATGTATCTATCTCAGCTTTGCCGTTGTCAACCTGATCTTCATCATCTACGTCAATATACGCGATCAGAAGGACATCGCCCTTGAGGATGACCAGATCGTGATAAACGCTGTATGAATCGTCATCTTCAAATTCGCCGTCGAGTGCAATGTAGCAGTCGGAATCCGAAGATATTGATGAACCTTTGGCACCGCTGAACTTGCCGTTGGTGTTCTCAAGGATGTCGTGATAGAGATTGTCGTAGTAGTAGTCGAAAAGATCGTGTGCCGTATCCTCGTCAACGCACTTGACGTAAGAATAATAGCAGTTGTCTGTGTAGGCATCAATCGAGAGGTCAACATCGTAATATACTGAATCGTCGTCTCCCATTGTGAAAGAATTATCTTCCATAACGGTGCAGTCGTCCTTGCTTACGTCGATAGACTCCAGAGCGTCGTAGAAATTACCGTCATCGATATCATCGAGCGCGCCTACGTCAATTGATACATTCTTGTTGCATCCTGTCATCGCAAGTACTGTAGCTCCGATAAGTACAAGCGAAGTTACTTTGGTAAACTTCATAATTAAATCCTCCCATATAAAAGTCTGTCTATGATAACATAGGAAAGAAATCGTGACAACTGAGGTTTTTTTATGACAATTACTATTATTCACGGACAGAGCCATAAGGGTTCAACATACCATGTTGCCAGGATGCTTGCGGATTCAATGTCTCGGCTGTAAGCTGGGACGGCGTTCCTGCCGGTACGAAATCAAAGATAGAGAAGAACACCGACAGGCAAGGCCGTGGAAGAAAGCTAAACATGCCGTATAATATAGGAATCAGATTATAATACATCCGGGAGGCACATTTTATGGATTTCATCGAACTCGCACGTGCAAGATTCTCATGCCGAAGTTTTCTTCCGAAGCCTGTGGAAGACGAGAAGATTGAGAAGCTTCTGGAGGCTGCAAGAATCGCACCCACCGGAAAGAACAATCAGCCGCAGAGAATATATATACTGAAAAGTGAGGATGCACTTGCCAAAATAAACTCACTTACCACATGCATTTTCGGAGCGCCGATGGTTCTGCTTTTCGCATACGATACTAGACGTGACGCTGAGAATGCGCTTGAGGCCGGAATCAGGACGGGTGTTCAGGACTGCGCGATTGTCGCGACACATGTGATGCTTGAGGCTCAGGAACTTGGGCTTAATACATGCTGGGTATGCAGATTTCCGAATACGAAAACAGAAGAAACATTCATGCTGCCGGAATATGAGCGCGCGGTGCTTCTGATGCCTGTCGGCTACAAAGATCCCGAAAGAGGCGTTCCTTCACCCCGCCACGAGACATATAAAGACAATGTTGAGATGGTACAGCTTTTATGACAGGTGACATACAGATCCTTCTGGTTGAGGATGACCCTGCAATCACATCGAGCCTTAAGGCGTTTCTCGGAGAGGAAGGCTATGAGGTGGACTGCGCGGATACGCAGATTCTTGCGCTGACACTCATAAAGAATAATCACTATAATATGGTGCTGCTTGATGTAAGTCTTAGGGAAGGCAACGGTTTTGCCGTGTGTGCGGAAATCAAGGAGAAGATTGACAGCTCAGTTCCGGTGATTTTTCTGACGGCTTCCGGTGATGAGGGAAGTGTAGTCGAGGGACTTGACATCGGCGCGGACGATTATATCGCAAAGCCGTTCAGACCGCGGGAACTGCTTTCGAGAATCAGAAGATGTCTCCGCAATTCCGGCGGTGCGTCGCACAATGTCGTGACGCTTGCGCGTGTGACTGTTAATCTGGATTCATGCCGCGTCAGTAAAGACGGCACAGATATAGAACTGTCGGCACTTGAGTACAGAATTCTTCTTATGTTTATTAACAACCGGGGCATACTGATGTCACGGACAAAACTGCTCGATGAGATCTGGGATATCGCCGGAGATTATGTAAACGACAATACCCTGACGGTCTATATAAAGAGACTTCGTGAGAAGATTGAGGATGATCCGGCGAACCCGCAGATAATAAAGACTGTACGCGGACTCGGATACAGGGTGGACTGAATATGCACCTGTCTGACAATCCTGACGTTAGAAGAGTTCTTGTGACGGATGCGGTAATTACGGTTGTGCTGACGGCGGCAGGATACTTTCTGTGCGGCAGGAGAGCCGCGCTGCTGCTTATGTCCGCCGGAATTCTTTTCACGGCGGTTTACCTTGTAACCACGTACAGAAGATACAGGTGCATCGCGGATCTCAGTTCAATGATAGACAAGGTTCTTCACGGGGACTGCCATCTTGAGATATCGGATTCCAAAGAAGGCGAGCTGGCAATATTGCAAAGCGAGATTTACAAGATGGTTTTGCGTCTGAGAGAGCAGAACGAACAACTTAAAGATGAGAAGATATATCTCGCTGATTCGCTTGCGGATGTGTCGCACCAGCTGAGAACACCGCTCACTTCAATCAATCTTACGGTCGAACTTCTGTCCAAGGATGAAGTTACGCCGCAGATGCGGCTTAAACTGACACATGACCTCAAGAATTCTCTTAAAAGGATTGACTGGCTTGTCGAAGTGCTCTTAAAGCTGTCGAGGCTTGATGCCGACATGGTTGAATTCAGAAAGGATGATGTCAGCGTCAGGGCACTTGTGGACAAAGCCTGCGAACCGTTTTATGTTCTGGCGGATGTAAGAGGACAATCAATAATCCGCGATGTCAAAGACGAGAGCTTCACAGGCGATATCGGATGGAGCTGTGAAGCGCTTGGAAATCTTATAAAGAACAGTATCGAGCATACACCTGCCGGCGGAAAGATTCTTATAAGAGCTGTCGAAAATGATATCTATACGGAGATAACGGTAGAGGACAGCGGAGAAGGCTTCACGGAAGGCGATATAAGACATCTTTTCGAGAGGTTTTACAGAGGAAAGAATTCCTCGCCTTCAAGTGTCGGAATAGGACTTGCACTGGCAAACATAATCATATTGAAGCAGAACGGCACTATCAAGGCCGAGAATGCCGACGGCGGCGGTGCGAGATTTGTCATTAAGTTCTATAAGAAACTTGTATAGAAAGTCACGACAGTGTCACTGCTGTTTACTACACTGAAGCAAAATAGCGAAGCGAGGCCATAATTCTTGTGAGGATAACCAACAGAATTACATTGCTATATCTCCTGGGCAACAAGGTCAGAACGTGGGCGACCATTGTAGGAATTGCGCTTGTGATGACGATGATTACCTCCGTATCTGTCGGAATGGACAGTGTATTAAGCTATCTCAGGAGAATTACGATTGCATACAGCGGAGCATACAGCGGTGTATATTGCGACGTGCCGCCCGAAGATGTTAACGGTCTGCTGTCAAACGGCGTAATAACCGGGCACACGGTTTTTGAAACGGTTACCAGTATCGTCTATGATAACGATACCATTGACGTTGTAAACTATTCTCCCGATTACAGCGATTATGTTGCGATTGATCTGAATGCCGGAAGGATGCCGGAGAATTCTGACGAGATCACAATAACGAGATATTACTGCTATGTCTATGACAAGGACATAGGTGACAAGATTTATTTCGGAGGCCGGGAGTATACAATTACCGGTGTAGCTGATGTGAATGCATTTTCCGGCAGTGATTATTTTTTCACGGTTGATGCTGATGCACAAGGTCCGGTGACAATTTTCTTCACACTTGATAAACCCGAGAAATTTTACGACTATCTTGACAAAGGTGTTCTCAAGGACAGTTATGGCCTTCAGTGTCATGATGATCTTATCGCCTATGAAGGAACGCGGTCCGTCAACAGGGATACGCTGCCGATGATCATACTTGAAGCTGTTCCGGTTATCCTTATCGCCATGGCGGCGGTTTCTCTTATCGGCAACTCGTTTTCGATATCGATAAAAGAGCGAATCCGGCAGATTGCCATGATCAAGTCCGAAGGTGCGACAGGCAGGCAGATTAACGGAAGCATTGTTTTCGAAGCTCTGGTATTGTGCGCTATGGCAATTCCGGCAGGCGCGGTCTTCGGAATTCTGCTTGTCGAGATTCTTATCCTGATATTCGGCGATTCAGTAGTTTCAATCAGCGGTTTTGCACTCAGACCGGAACTTGTTGTAAACCCGTGGGCTGTCGTATTTTGTGCCTTGTTTTGCGTTGGAATTACACTTCTTGCCGCGACTTTCTCAATCCGCGTTGTATCACGCACGAGTATCGTCGAGGTAATCAGGCAGAACGACATTGTCAAGCTTCGCCGAAGACGACTTAAATTTGCCGGTATATTCGGAAAAATATTCGGGTATGAGGGAGTTCTCGCAGCGAAAAGTTATGAACGCAACCG
This sequence comes from Mageeibacillus sp., assembly GCA_022484595.1. Taxonomy (GTDB): domain Bacteria; phylum Bacillota; class Clostridia; order Saccharofermentanales; family Saccharofermentanaceae; genus Saccharofermentans. The sequence continues at coordinate 156,476 of JAKVLB010000005.1, forward strand.
CGTCCGTTACCGCACAATAGTCGCCTCACTTATAATCAGTATCGTGCTGTTCGTCAGCGCCGGGGCTTTCTGTCATTACTTAAACAGTGAGTACAACAGAACTGCCGAACAGTATAAGAAGTATCCGGATATTGCCTTCACTTATGACTGCAACAGCAGCTATCATCAGCCAGATTGGGGACTGTTCTTGAAAATTCAAAGCATCAAGAGCATAACCGCGAGTGTATTCACGGCCAACGCAACGGTCAAGCCGGTGATTTCTCCGGAGCTTTATTCTGATGAATATAAGCTAATGCAGACCGAAGACAATGCGGTTTACTGCGATGTTGTGTTTGTTCAGGATGATATATTCAACCATATATGTGAAGATAACAGTATAAGCGCCTCCGGGTATTACAATGCAGCTGCGCCGCGCGGTCTGCTCTATGACATGGTTCAGGTCTATGCGACAGCTGACGGAGGAAAAAGTTATACAGCCACAGATGTGGAACTGTTCAAGAAATATATGTCGGACAGTCTGATCAGAATCAACGGAGGGACACTGAGGATCGGGCAGAAAATTGACAAGCTGTCTTACGGAATCGATAACAGCACCCAGGATTTCCTTGTGATATATCCAATGAGCCTAAGAGACAGTGTAGCTTCGGGTCTTGGCGGAAGCATCGAGTGGTTTGCCTATAACATCTATATTAAGAGTGACAGCCATTCGGAAACAAGCAGTGAGATCAAGCGGATTCTCAAAGAAGCGAACGATGAGAACGGCAGCGTATACGATTACGCTGAGGATATCCAGGCGGCTCATACAGCCGACATAATCATCAAGACCTTTGCCTATGGCTTTACAGTGATGATATCTCTTATAGCTATGGTAGATATTTTCAATACAATATCCACGAGCGTGCAGGTGCGGCGGCGTGAATTCGCGGTGCTGAGTTCTGTCGGCATGTCAAAACGATCTATAAGAAAGATGGTGAACGTAGAATGTCTGCTGTGCGGCATCAGATCTGTCGTTCCGGGTGCTGTTCTGGCATTGCTGTCATCTGTCGCGATATACATTTTTATGCGTAACTTTGACAATGAGAATGTGTTCTACCTGCCTATAGCAGAGATATGCATAGTGCTGACATGTGTACTCACCGTCATTTTCGCGAGCATGCTGTATGCGATGAGCAAGCTGAAGGATGACAACCCGACTGAAGTTCTTGACTGTGATAACATCTGACAAAGGAGTACATAATGGAGATACTGAGAGCTGAGAATCTATGCAAAATTTACGGAACCGGCGAGACGGAAGTCCGCGCCGTTGACGGAATATCGCTTTCGATTGAGAAAGGAGAGTTTCTCGCGATTGTCGGCGCTTCAGGTTCCGGCAAATCGACGCTGCTGCACATGTTAGGAGGCGTCGACCGCCCGACATCAGGCAAGATCTATATGGACGGTCAGGATATCTACGCGCGCAATGACGAGCAGATGGCTGTTTTCCGCCGCCGGCAGATAGGACTTGTCTACCAGTTTTACAATCTCATACCGGTACTCAACGTTGTCGAAAACATCACTTTGCCGACACGGCTTGACGGCAGACCTGTAAACATGGAGCGTCTCAATGAACTGCTGTCGGTACTGGGGCTTGAGAATCGAAAAGATTATCTTCCAAACCAGCTCTCCGGCGGTCAGCAGCAGCGCGTCTCAATCGGCCGCGCACTGATGAATGCTCCGGCGGTTGTGCTTGCAGATGAGCCTACAGGCAATCTTGATTCAAAGAAGAGTCAGGAAATAATCGAGCTTCTTAAGATGTCAAACAGGAAATACAGCCAGACCATGGTGATAATAACGCACGATGAGGATTTTGCGCTTCAGGCTGACCGCGTGATTGAGATAGTGGACGGCAGGATACGTCAGCAGGCCTGATATATGACTTTATAAAAGCAATGCCGGCAGGAGAAATCCTGCCGGCATATAATTTATGATTATTTCCCGTATTTGCAAAATGAACCGACAATATTACCGCGGGCGTTGTCAGCCTATTGTCTCAACCTTGATTGTGTTGGTGTTCCCGCGCTTGCCGTTGATAAGTCCGCCGGTGATTACTACATTGTCTCCGCTCTTGAGCTTCATTATCTCCTTGGCAACCTGGAGACCGTGATAGAACATGACGTCTGTCGATGTGAACTCTTCGTTCAGGACAGGTGTCACTCCCCAGCTCAGATTGAGCTTGCGCCAGCTGTTCTCGGATGTTGTCATGCCGATAATGTCGATAGGGCAGCGGAAACGCGATACCATTCTCGCGGTAAGTCCGCTTCTCGAATGAACCACAATGCACTTGGCGTTGACGTCGACAGCCATTGCGCACGTAGAGTGCGATACGGCGTCTATTATGTTATGAATGTTGAACTCCTGATTTCTGAATCTGTCTTTGAAGTTGATATTTGCTTCGGTGTACTCGGCGACATTGGCCATTGTCTTGACAGCTTCAACCGGGTACTTGCCCGCTGCGGACTCGCCTGACAGCATAATTGCCGAAGAACCGTCGTAAACGGCGTTTGCCACATCCGATATCTCAGCTCTTGTCGGGCGCGGATTAGAGATCATTGACTCAAGCATCTCTGTAGCTGTAATTACGCGGCGTCCCTCCAGACGGCAGCGCTTGATGAGCTGTTTCTGAATGCTCGGCACCTCGACGTACGGAATCTCAACGCCAAGATCGCCTCTCGCAATCATGATGCCGGATGTGAATTTGCAGATTTCATCTACATTATCGACGCCGGAACGGTTCTCAATCTTGGCGATGACTTCGATATTATCGCCGCCGTTGGAATCAAGAAAATCGCGCATCTCGACCATATCCTGTTTGCAGGAGACAAATGAAGCCGCCACGAAGTCAACGTCATTCTGAATTCCGAAAAGAAGATCGCTCTTGTCCTGATCGCTCATGTACGGCCCTGACATAACCTTGTTGGGGAAGTTCATGCTCTTGCGGTCAGACAGAACGCCGCCTACAACTACGTTGCAGATTACGTTCGAGCCCTTGATCTCACTTACCTCGAGAATAACGAGACCGTTGTTTACGAGTACGCGGTCACCCTTCTTGAGCTGCTTCGGGAGCTGTTTATATGTGACCGATACACGGGTCTCATCACCCTCAACGTCATCTGTTGTAAGTGTGAAGGTGCTGCCGTCGGCAAGCTCTATCTTGTGGTCTCTGAAAGTCTTGATCCTGTATTCCGGGCCTTTTGTGTCAAGCATTATGGCGATAGGGAGATTAAGCTTGGTTCTTACTTTCTTGATCATGTCGATGCGGGCCTGATGTTCAGCGTGCGTACCGTGTGAGAAATTAAGGCGGGCGACGTTCATACCGGCCTTACACATTTTGGTGAGAGTCTCTTCACTGTCTGAAGCCGGCCCGATGGTGCATATAATCTTGGTTTTGCGCATGTTTATCTACCTCTTCGAAAAAAATATGTATCTATTGTAGCATTTTCAAAATCAAACTGTCGTATTAATTTATAAAAAACAGCAAATGCGGCAAAGTCATCTGCCTGTCATTATAATTGTGATAAAATTCTCTTTATGGATAAGAAGTACCGTACAGTTGAAGAAGCGGTTAATGCTGTCTGCGGCGAGGCGTCCGCTCTTGCATGCGCGGGAGTTGACAGCGGGATCGGCGGTCCTTTCGGCGCAGGAATCATAAGGCTCGGAGATGACGGCAGTTATCACGCTGTCTCGATAGCATGTAATACGGTTATCAGGGACAATGATCCGACGGCGCATGCCGAGATGAATGCAATCCGTATGGCGAGCAGCAAGCTTCACAGCAAGTTTCTTGATGACTGTATTCTGGTTACGACGGCCAAGTCCTGCCCGATGTGCCTTGCAGCGGCGTGTTGGGCGAGAATTCCCAGAATCTACTATTCTGAGGATTACGACGAGGCCACGACGAGCGGCTTCCGCGATGATTCCATATCGCAATACATTAAGGGAACAAATCCTGAACTGATTGAAGAAGTCAGGCAGATAAACCCCGTTTGTGCGGAACCTTTTGTCAGATGGAACGCCAAAGATGACCGGATTCAGTACTGATTTGTCAGATTAGCTCACATTTGTCGTAAAATCGCCGGCATATTTGTGTGGAAACATTTTTGCCATAAGGTTAAAATTTTCGCGGTTCAAACAATTAATAAAGGGGAAAATGTATGAAGAAACATGGTGTCAGAGAGTCGGCAAATCCCGAAGACCTGTTTGGCGGCAGTAATTCGCCGTTCGTTCAGGTTGATAAACCGGCTAAAACCAAGGGAAAGTTTACGTGGGGCAAGTTCTCGCTCTGTGTGCTTGTCGCTCAACTGCTTTGCGAGGGCTTTGCATGGATTATGGTTTTCAGACTCAACATGCTGCCGACAGTCTGGCTTGTTCTGATGACTGCGGTATTTGTTGCTCTTTTTGCCGTTGAATATCTGCTGCTGCTTAAGAAGGACCGCAGAAAGAAAAAGAAAATACCGGTATGGCGTAAAGTTATCGCCGTAATCCTGGCGGTCTGCATCTGCGCCTGCTCACTTTATGCCGGACTTTTCGCTCTCAAGGTAAAGTCAGCCGAGGCTGAAGTAACCACCGACGATTCATCGCAGATTGTTGCTGTTGTCGGCGTCTATGTCATGGCATCCGATCCGGCCCAGAGTGTTGAGAACCTCGCCGGTTACAACTGCGCCATACTGAACTCGGAATATGATGCGGCTTATACACAGGCAGCCGTAAACGAAGTAGCCGAGAATACAGGCTGCACGGTAAATGCCCTGCCTGCTGATATGAGCGCACTTGCCGAAGATGAGCTTGCCGATGAGACTTCCGAGAGTACGGATGCCACACCTACACCTACACCGACTCCTACTCCGGTTGTTGTTACACAGACACAGGCGGTAACCGACACATCGGTTCTTACAACCACACCGTTCAACGCGCCGGAGGATATGGCTGCCGCTCTTTACAACGGTTCGTGCAGAGCGATCATTATGAACGAGACATACGCTTCGATGATTGAAGAGACAGATTTGTATACCAACTTCGCTACCGATACGCGCCTCGTTTACGAGTGTGACATCACTGAAGAGAAACTCGCCGTACTCGGCATGGATGTTCCTGATGAATTGGGAACCGCAACCGAGGCAGTCGGAGATATCACGACTGAGCCGTTCATACTTTACTTAAGCGGTTCAGATACGCGCTCGAAGCTTCTCAAGGTCTCAAGGTCAGACGTCAACATACTTATGGTCGTCAATCCTTCGACAAAGCAGATTCTTCTTGTCAACACCCCGCGTGATTATTTCATTCCGAATCCTGTGTCCAGCAGCGGCGCGAAGGATAAGCTCACGCATCTTGGAATATACGGTGTTGACTGTTCGATACACGGTCTTGAGAATCTCTACAACTGCAACATAAACTATTACGGACAGCTCAATTTCACGGGATTCGAGGCTCTGATTGATGATATAGGCGGAGTTACCATTGATAACCCCAAGGCATTCAATTCGCAGAACGTTTCCGGTTACAGCTTCGCAAGCGGAGAGATAACCCTTGCGGGAGACGAGGCGCTCGCTTACTCAAGAGAGAGATACGCGTTCTCTGACGGAGACAATATGCGCGGACAGAACCAGATGAGAATTATCAAGGGTATAGTTGCCAAGATTACATCAGGTACAAGTGTCCTTACAAACTACTCGTCAATAATGGATGATATGTCGGGAATGTTCGTAACGAGCCTTCAGTCAAGTGAAATCGATTCGCTTGTAAGAATGCAGCTTGGGGACATGGCTTCGTGGAATGTAGAATCCTATGCGGCTACCGGTACCGGCGGCAAGGCAGTTACCTACTCCATGAGAGGAACAAACCTCTATGTTATGTATCCTAATGAGGACTCTGTAGCAAAGGCACAGCAGCTCATATCGACGGTTGTGTCCGGAGGAACCCTGACAGACGCAGATGTTCAGTAATCAGGAACAATAAGATAAATAGCTCAAACCGGAAGAACCGCAGACGTTTGCTGCGGTTCTTTTTTTGTGTGAATCCCGAAAACTGCGGCTGACGGACGGGGCGAAATACAAAGAACGCAGTCTATGAGTCAACTTTTGTTACAGTTATGTTTCAAGGCGAATATCCAGGCAATCTGACACTTTATTGTCACATGAATAGTGTTTAATTGGAGACATAAGTAAATTACAATAATCATGGGATTAGTGAGGAAACCGGAAGGACTGTATGATGACAAATAATCACGACAATAATTCCACCACGACGGGAGCCGTAAGGCCGGGGTCTGCGATATCTTCGCAGGACAGTGCGTCAGACAGGTCAGATCTTAAGTCAGACGGCAACGACGCGGCAGGAGCTTCACAGGGCGCCGGTTCTCCGGTTCATGAGAGCGCCATGGATGCCGATAATCTGATTGCAGTCCACAGCAGAATGGTTACGCCTCTGGCAAACAGACAGATTACTCCCGGAGACATTCCCGCGTTTGATGACACGCCTGAACGAAGAGCATTGGTGAGAAACCGCAAAAAGAGTCATATGCGCCGCAAGCTGCAGGACTGGGGTCTTTTTACGGGTTATCTGACACCGAGTCTTCTGGGCGTTCTTGTTTTTTTCTTTCTTCCGCTTCTTATGCTGCTCAAGACTTCGTTCCAGAAATCGCCGACGAATGACGATTTTGTCGGACTTCGCAATTATGAACGTGTTCTGACGAATGAAGCTTTTGTGTCGGCGTCCAAGAACACGCTTTCTTTCGCGCTTATTTCCGTGCCGCTTGCGGTAATTCTGGCGCTGCTTCTGGCGCTTCTTCTTAATTCCGGACTGCCGGGCAAATCCATATTCAGAAGTATACTTCTGAACCCGATGATGGTTCCGGTCGCTTCGGTGGTGCTGATATGGCAGGTATTCTTCAGCTACAACGGAGTTATCAACGGCTGGACGGAAAAGCTTTTCGATGCCGCGAAGATTGACTGGCTCAAGTCCTCATACGCGCAGCTTGTAATAATGCTTCTTTTCATCTGGAAGAATCTGGGGTATAACATGGTTCTTTTCCTTGCGGCGCTCAACAGCATACCGCAGGAAATTCTGGAGTCGGCGGAGATGGACGGGGCCGGAGCGGTAAAGCGCTTTTTCTCCATTAAGCTTTACTATCTGAGTCCTACCATCTTTTTCGTCGGCATTATGTCGCTTATAAGTTCGTTCAAAATTTTCCGTGAGGTCTACCTGCTGACGGGAGACTACCCTTACGATAACCTCTATATGCTGCAGCATTTCATGAACAACGCGTTCACGCATCTCGATTACAGCAAGCTTTCCTCCGGCGCGATAATTATGTGTATTGCGATGATAATAATAGTCGGGATTCTGTTTTTCGCAGAATCAAAGTTTGATTCGGATGTGGAGGAATAAGCCATGGACGCAGAACTGAAGAAACAGCGCCATATGGCGGCAACTCTCGCAAGGCGCAATGTTTACACGCCGGCTGTATTTCCGAAGTCTTATTTTGAGAAGATGACGGATGAAGAACGCGAGATTTTCTTTGCGAATGAGAGGAAACGTGCTTCAAGAAATCTCAGGCTTCGCAGGTTCAAGCACGGCACTATTACCGGCGTCGGGCTTTTTATCGCGATCTGCATATCTGTGCTCGCGATTATTCCGATTTTCTTCACGTTTCTTAATTCGTTTATGTCTTCGGAGGAGATAGTATCCAACTACTCGGTGATTTTCCAGAGTATGTCAGGAAACGCGACTTCGGGTGCGACATATCTGTCCAGAACTCCGGTGCTTAAGATTATTCCGGAAGAGATTACAATTAAGCAGTACACGACGCTTTTGTTCATGAACCCGGCGTATCTGTTTAAATTCTGGAATTCGATAGTTCTGACGCTTCCTATCGTGGGAGGTCAGATGATAGTGGCATGTCTGGCTTCGTACAGTTTCGCGAGATACAGAAGAAAGAGACGTGAAGTTCTTTTCTTCGCTTATATAATCCTTATGCTCATGCCGTTTCAGGTTACGCTCGTGCCGAACTATATGATATCCGAGAAGCTCGGACTTCTTAACACGGTCTGGGCGATAATCCTCCCGGGAATCTTCTCGACCTTTGCAATATTCCTTCTTACCAAATACATGAGGCAGATACCGACGGGTTATATTGAGGCCGCCAAGCTTGACGGAGCATCGGAATGGCAGATCTTTACGCAGATAGCTCTGCCTCTGTGCAAAAACGCGATTTTCGCGCTTACGATATTGCTCTTCATAGATTATTGGAACATGGTAGAGCAGCCGCTTGTGCTTCTTACGGATCAGAGCAAGCAGCCGCTGTCGGTGTTCCTGGCACAGATCAACGAGCCGGAGATGGGCATTGCTTTTGCGGCTTCGGCAGTTTATATGATACCGCCCCTTCTGATTTTCCTTTGGGGCGAGGAATATCTGGTAGAAGGTATATCCAGATCGGGAATTAAGTAACGGAGGACAGCAGAAATGAAGAACAGACGCAAAATAGTGATTAGACTGATGATAGCTTTTGTGGCTATACTTGCGGTGCTTACAATGTTTTCGAACACGATAATGAACGCGACGATTCCAAAAGTTGTTGCGAGTTATGCTTCGCGCGGCAATCTCGCGTCCACCAACGGAGCGACGGCGCCCGTTGTGGTTGAGAATTCCACGAAGATTCTGACAGTGGACGGCAGGACGGTTGACAAGGTAAATGTCAGCAACTACGACACCGTAAATGTCGGCGATGTGCTCTTTACACTGAAGCCGGTTGAGAATACTGACGATCTTACAGAACTTCAGACCCAGCTTACTACACTTCAGCGGGAGGCAACCTATGCGGCGCGTACCCCGGCAACAGACAACGGAGTACAGGCAGCCCGTGATGCCGTTACGGCAGCCCAGCAGACGCTCAATGACGCCCAGAATACACTGACGCAGGCAAACGGCAAGGCTGCGACAATAGCAGCCGCCCAACAGACAATTAACGACAAGAATGCCGCACTTACCGCGGCCGAGGCCGAAGTTACATCGGCATCTGCGACCGTGGAGAGCCTTCAGTCGCAGATGGACCAGATAGACACGGAGATTGCGCCGCTTCAGAGTCAGGTGGATGTCTACGTGGCGTTGGGGACACCTACTCCGACGCCGGCAGCTGCCGGAGTCACTCCGACGCCGGGCACATCCGACATCGAGATACTATGCGCACAGATTAACGCTTACAATGCACAGAAGGCGCAGCTTCAGTCGCAGGTTGCTTCGGCTCAGGCAAGGGTAGATACTGCTTCGGCGGCACTGACGCCGCTTAAGACGGCGATAGAACAGGCGCAGGCAACCATTGACGCGGCGAACAGCATACCGTCGGTGTCATCAGCGCAGACTGCCGTCAACACAGCGCAGGCAGCACTTACTACCGCACAGACAAACCTGCACGACACCCAGATAAATGCCCAGATTGCAGTCGATAAGGCTCAGGATGAGGTTACCGACCGCAATGCCAGCATCGCTACGCTCCAGCAGAAGATTGCAGTGCTTCAGGCCAAGGTGGATCTTACGGAAGTCAAGGCTACGGCTGCCGGATATGTATTTAATGTAGGAGTTGCAACAGGAGATGTAATGACCGCCAACCAGACGGCTATGATGATAATTCCGGAAGACAGCAGCGAACGTCAGTGCACGGTATCGTTCAGTTTCGCTTCATCAGTGGCGGAGAGCCTTTATGTCGGAGCACAGCTCGAGATAACTTCCGGATATATGCAGACCTGCACGGTAGTTAATATCAAGCCTGATCCTACAAATCCGCGTGATATGCGTCTCGTCAAGTGTACCATTGACGGCGGTGACGCATGGCCGGATGAACAGGTTACAGTCAAGGCCGCCCAGTCAAATAAAGACTATGATAACGTCATAGCGAGCAGCGCGGTGAATGAAGATAACACGGGATCATTCGTATACGTGATTGTAGGTTCGTCGTCACCGCTCGGCGACAAGTACACGGTAAAGCGTGTGACGGTTACTGTTGAAGCTACCAACGGTACGCTCTCGGCTATATCCGGCGACGGACTTACCAATGCCCAGATAGTAGTCAGATCCGAGAAGCCGCTCGAAGACGGCGACCGCGTAAGGCTTGAGGACCTGTCTTCAAGCAGCAATTCCTGATATTACGGGAGAGGACAGACAATGGCTTTTAAAGACAGTATAAAAGAATATTTTCGCGACACAGGGAAGATCAATCGCGAGCGCTTCAGAAAATTTGTGCTTAACGCACCTTTCTTTGTGCTGCTTGCGGCTGTGGTGCTTATTGTAATAGGGCTGGTCGGAGCAGGAAAGCTCAAGGCCGCCAGGGAAGACCAGAACATGGCGAAGTACTGGCAGCAGGGCGCGTCGACCACCTACAGACAGATGAGCGTTTATGCGAGAGGAGCTCGCAACGGAGATTCCACGGCACCGCTCACTTATGTAGATACGAACATTTCGCTTAAGAAATCTGACGTCTCGCTCATCAGAACCGCCCTTCAGGGTGTCGTCAATTCAACGAACGGTCAGAACAAGACTGTTGCCGCCGTCACTGCGCCTATAGGGTGGGAGGATGCTTATTCGACCACTGTTGAAGCGACTGTGTCACTTCCGACGGCAAACTCTTCCGATACTGCTGTCACGGCAGATGCGCAGCTTGTAGGCGTAGGCGGCAACTTCCGTGCGTTTCATCCGTTTAAGTATATGTCAGGAGGTTTTCTCCCGGAGACGATCTGTGATACAAACCAGATCGTTCTGAATGATGTTCTGGCATGGCGTTTCTATAAATCCTACGATGTGACAGGCAATGTCGTGCTGATAGGCGGCACTGAATATACCATAATAGGAGTTGTGCGCGAAGGTGACAGTTCAGTAGACGAGCTGGCAGGGACACAGGTGCCGAGGGCATATATCTATTTTGATACGCTCGCGAAAACATATACTCCCAAGAGTGATTCCTCTTCGAACAGTTCGGCTGCTTCGGGAACTTCAACAGGTTCTTCTGCAGGTACATCAACAGGCAGCACGTCATCCACCTCGGCTTCCGCAGGCAGCACTGCTGCTTCGGGGACTTCGACAGGATCGTCAGGATCAGATTCGGATTCAGGTAATGCCGAACTTGCGATTCAGTGCTATGAAGCGATGCTTCCTGAGCTGGTAGTGGGTGTTGCGAACTCAGATGTCAAGAATGCCCTTCCCAATTATTCCATAAACAATCCTCAGCTTTATGTCGTCTCAGATACCGGAAGGTTCTCACTTACAAGAGTCTGGGACTGGATGTTTCCTATCGGACAGTCAGAATCTGAACTTGCGAACTATGATTTCCCCTTCTGGGAAAAGGCCGCGCAGATTACGACCACAAGACTGTTCTACGAATATGCTGTGTGTACCTCCGGTATTGTCCTTCTTTTTATCGGAGGCACCATGGCGATTCTTCGCGCAAGAAAGCTTCGCAGGCCCGGAAAACTCCTTGCAGAACCTGAGACTCCGTTAATTCCGGAGAATACCGGTGAAGAACCGGAAAGCTGAAAGTACCGATGCCTGATGGAACGGACAGGATATTTTCAGTTTTACATAAGAAATTAACTAAGGGTATACTTATATACATGACAATTTACCGCAGTAGTTTTTGGGAGGAACTGTTATGTATGGCAGAGTAAGAAATATTCTATTGAGGTTTGCCGTTGCTGTTGCCGCGGCGGCAATCTGTACGGCGGCGCTTTTCGCGAACGGACCGAGACTGGCGGCTGACGACACCATGGAGACTGCCGAGGAAGCGGTATCTGCCATGAATGTCGGATGGAATCTCGGCAATACTCTGGATTCCAACGGGACATGGATAACAGGAGACGATCCTGATTCTTATGAGACAGCCTGGGGCAATGTCGCAACAACCAAAGAGATGATTGATTCAGTTAAGGCGCAGGGGTTCAACACGATAAGAATACCTGTCACCTGGTCGCAGCATATAACAGACTCCGGGGATATCGATCCGGACTGGCTTGCGCGTGTAAAGACTGTCGTTGACTATGCTTATGACGACGGAATGTATGTAATCCTCAATACACATCATGACGGCGGAGAAGGCGGTGCGGACAAGGTATCGTGGCTTCGGGCGGACTCGGCGGTATATGAATCCACGAAGACCAAATTTGCCGCACTCTGGACAAATATTGCGACAGAGTTCAAGGATTATGACGATCATCTTATTTTCGAAGGCTATAATGAGCTGATTGACAGCAATAATACGTGGAACGCACCGTCTGTCGGAAGTTCGGCATATGACGCGGTCAACGGATACGCGCAGACTTTTGTCGACAGTGTGAGAGCGACGGGCGGCAACAACGCCGAGCGCAATCTTATGCTTCAGACCTACGTAGGTTCGTGGGACAGCGGAGTTCTTGACGCGTTTGAAGTGCCGGAAGATTCTGCGTCGGATCACCTTATCTGTTCGGTTCACGTCTACTCGCCGTGGGGTTTTACCGGTACGGACAAGACCGTTACATGGACTTCGGTTCACGATGATTTTACAGACTCCGACAAGTCTGAGATTGACAGTTGTGTAAGCGCGGTTACGGCGTTCAGTTCTCGCATCGGAATTCCGGTTACGGTCGGTGAGTTCGGCGCGGAATGCAAAGGCAACGACGACCAGATTGCGCTCTATGTTCAATACTTTGTTTCGAAGATGAGTGCCGCCGGAATCAAGTGCATATACTGGGACAACGGCGACTATAATGACGGAACGGGAGAAGACGGCGGTTACGCGATTTTCGACAGAAGCAGCCTCAAATGGAAGAGCAGCATCGTTACGGCTATGATGGACGCTGCCGCGCCTTATGTGACGGATAATCAGACGGAGGAGACGGAAGGCTCCGGCACTTCGGCTGCGGTTTCTGAAGAGAGCAGCGCTGCGCAGGCTTCAGAGTCAGCGCCAGAAGAGACGGCAGCTGTTCAGACAGAAGAGAGTGCGGCAGGGTCAGAATGCCCTGTAGCGGATGATACCACAGGGGATGATCACGGCGGAATCAATCTCAGAATTGTCGGTATGCTTGCAATAGCAGACGCAGTGCTGATTGCTGCGGCAGTTACGGCCGTTGTGATATACAGAAAGAAATCATCAAAATAACAACAGCGCCCGGTTTGACAAATCAGCTCAATGCGAGTATAAAATTAGCAACAATATAAATGAACAGGCAAAGGTGCCTGACCTTAAGCGGTGTTATCACCGCGGTAGGTCAGGCGCCTTTTTCTTTGTTCGGGCAATCAATCGTACGGCAGGAGAGAAAAGCTATGGATAATTACAGACAGGGCGAGGGCTTCGCGAGACAGGGTCTGTACGACCCGGAGAATGAACACGACAATTGCGGTATCGGAGCCGTAGTCAACATATCCGGTAAGCAGGAGACAAAAGTAGTTGACGAGGCATTGAGGATAGTAGAGACGCTGGAACACAGAGCGGGAAAGGATGCAGAGGGCAAGACCGGCGACGGCGTAGGAGTTCTGCTTCAGATATCACACAGTTTTTTCAGAAAGGCCGCCGGCAAGTGCGGTATCAGACTCGCAGCGAAAGGCTCATACGGTATCGCCATGTTCTTCATGCCTCAGAGCAGGGAGCTCTGTGATGAAGCAAAAGAGATATGGGAGCAGGTTCTGTCTGAAGAAAAGCTTGAGCTTCTCGGCTGGAGAGAAGTTCCGGTTGACAGCAGTGTGCTCGGAACAAAAGCACTGAGCACCATGCCGACAATCCTTCAGTGCTTTGTCGGGAAGCCGGAGAATGTCGCGGCAGGAATAGATTTCGACAGAATGCTTTATGTGGCGAGAATGGTTTTCGAGAAGCGTGAACACAATACCTATGTGTGTTCGTGCTCGTCGCGCACAATTGTCTACAAGGGAATGTTTCTGGTCGGTCAGCTTCGCACCTTCTACGATGATCTGTCGTGCGGCAAATACGAGTCTGCCCTGGCGATAGTGCACTCGAGGTTCTCAACCAACACGAATCCGAGCTGGCAGAGATCGCATCCGAACCGCATCATAGTTCACAACGGAGAGATCAACACGATTACCGGCAATATGAACAAGATGCTCTCGCGCGAAAACATTCTGCGCTGCAAGCCGCTTGACGGCAGGCTCGCAGACATATACCCGATGCTTGACGTGAGCGGCTCGGATTCGGCGAGACTTGACAACACCCTGGAATTCATGATGATGTCGGGAATGGATCTGCCGCTTGCTGTCCTCGTGACTATCCCGGAACCGTGGCAGCATGTCGATACCATGAGCCGCGAGCTTCGCGCTTTCTACCAGTACTATGCGACAATGATGGAACCGTGGGACGGCCCGGCCTCTATCATATTCAGCGACGGAGATTATGTCGGCGCGGTGCTCGACCGCAACGGTCTGAGACCGTCAAGATACTATGTCACAAGTGACGGCTATCTCTATCTGTCTTCGGAAGTCGGCGTGCTTCCGGATATTCCCAACAGCACGATTATCAGCAAGGAGAGACTGCATCCCGGAAAGATGCTGCTGGTAGATACTGTTCACGGCAAAATCATAAGTGATGACGAAGTCAAGCGTTACTATTCTTCAAGGCAGCCGTTTGGTGAATGGCTTGATCACAACCTAGTACACCTTTGCGAGCTTAAGGTTCCGAACAAGAAAACGATCCATCATACGGGAAAGGAGCTCAGGGCACAGCAGCGCGCTTTCGGCTATTCATACGGCAATATAAGCAATGAGATGATACCTATGGCATTGAGCGGCACCGAGCCTACCAACGCAATGGGCGCGGACAATCCGGTCGCGCCGCTTTCGAGGCAGGACCCGCCCCTGTTTGACTATTTCAAACAGAAATTCGCGCAGGTTACGAATCCGCCTATCGACAGTATCAGAGAATCCGTTGTTACGGATACAGCCGTCTATCTCGGCGTGTCCGGCAATATTCTTGAAGAGTGCGAGGAGAACTGCCGCGTGCTCAAAGTCGTAAATCCGGTGCTTACCAATTTGGACCTGCTTAAGATACGCAACAGTCACCTGACCGGTCTCGAAACAGCCGATATATCCATGCTGTATCGCAAAGACGAGACGCTCGCGGGAGCTGTAAGAAAACTCTACAGCCAGGCGGATGAGGCGCACGATAAGGGCGCTACAATTCTGATTCTTACGGACCGCGGTGTTGACGAGAATCATATGGCGATTCCGTCGCTGCTCGCTGTGGCGGCTCTTCAGACGTATCTCATAAAGACGCGCAAGAATACCGCGATATCCATAATTGTTGAGACCGCAGAGCCCTGCGAGGTTCATCAGTTCGCAACGCTTCTGGGGTTCGGCGCGAGCTGCGTCAATCCTTACCTTGCGCTCGATACGCTGTCTGATCTTATCGCACGCGGAATGCTTGACAAAGACTTTATGCAGGCACAGAACGACTATATTCATGCTATTGTTTCGGGTATTGTCAAAATTGCGTCGAAAATGGGTATCTCCACGATACAGTCCTATCAGGGTTCAAAGATTTTCGAAGCGCTTGGAGTATCTCAGAGCCTGATGGAAGAATTTTTCCCTGACACGAGGAGTCTTGTCGGCGGCATCACGATTGAGAATCTTGAAGAACGCACAAGACGCCTTCACAGCGACGCTTTCGATCCGGACGGGATCAATGCCGATGAGTCGCTCAAGGTTGTGGGCTGGCATCGCGAGCGTTCCGGAAAAGAAGACCACCTCTATAATCCTGAGACGATTCATCTTCTTCAGCTTGCCGCGCGCAAGGGCGATTATTCCGTCTTCAAGCAGTTTACAGCTGCGATCAATCGTGAGGACAGGCATATAACATTAAGAAGCACGCTGGATTTTGATTATCCGGAGGACGGCGGTATAGATATCAGCAAGGTCGAGTCTGAAGAGTCAATTATGAGACGGTTCAAGACAGGCGCGATGAGCTACGGTTCAATCTCGAAGGAGGCGCACGAGTGCCTTGCAATCGCGATGAACAGAATCGGAGGCAAGTCAAATACCGGTGAAGGCGGTGAGGATCCCGAGAGGATCGCGACTTCCGGTACGGCTGAGGACAGATGCTCCGCCATCAAACAGGTGGCGTCGGGCAGATTCGGCGTAACTTCTGAGTACCTGACGTCTGCTAAAGAAATCCAGATCAAGATGGCACAGGGTGCCAAGCCCGGCGAGGGAGGACATCTCCCGGCGAAAAAAGTCTATCCATGGATAGCGCGCACAAGACACTCCACACCGGGAGTCGCTTTGATTTCTCCGCCTCCGCATCACGACATATATTCCATCGAAGATCTGGCACAGCTGATATATGATCTTAAGAACGCCAACAAGGATGCGAGAATTTCCGTAAAGCTCGTCGCTGAATCAGGTGTAGGTACAATCGCTGCCGGCGTTGCCAAGGCCGGTGCCGGAGTGGTACTTATCTCAGGCTATGACGGCGGTACCGGCGCGGCGCCGGCAAGCTCAATCCATAACGCGGGACTTCCCTGGGAGATAGGACTTGCCGAGACGCATCAGACGCTTATTGCCAACGGCCTGCGCTCCAAGGTCAGAATAGAGACAGACGGCAAGCTTCTTACCGGACGAGACGTGGTTATTGCCGCGATGCTCGGTGCGGAAGAATACGGTTTCGCGACTGGACCTCTGGTTACAATGGGTTGCCTCATGATGAGAGTATGCAATCTTGACACGTGCCCGGTAGGAGTGGCAACGCAGAATCCCGAGCTTCGCAAGAGATTTACCGGAGATCCGCAGTATGTGGTTAATTTCATGACGTATATCGCGCGTGAGATGCGCGAATACATGGCGCGACTCGGTATCGCCACCGTGGACGAGCTCGTCGGAAGAACAGATCTGCTCACACAGAAGAAATATAACAAGGGAACGATGGAAGACAGAATCGACATGAGCAATGTGATTAACAATCCGTTCGCGAAAAACAGTTCGGTAAAGAAATGTTTCGACCCGGAAGATGTTTTCGACTTTGAACTCGACAGGACAATCGATGAGAAAGTAATCATTCCGGAGTTCGCGGATGTCTTCAGATCCGGCAGACATAAGGAAATCAATATCGCAGTGAACAACCTGAACCGCACGCTCGGCACGCTGTTCGGCGCCTCCATAACGAGATACCACAAGGATTCGCTCAAGGAAGACACCTTTGTGATCAATTGCAGGGGTGCGGGCGGCCAGAGCTTCGGAAGCTTTATTCCAAAGGGACTCACAATCAATCTTGAGGGCGATTCAAACGACTATTACGGAAAGGGACTCTCAGGCGGCGTGCTGGCGGTGTATCCGCCCGAAGACAGTATTTTCGAGCCCCACGACAACGTGGTTATCGGCAACGTCGCATTGTTCGGCGCGACTTCGGGCAAGGCTTTCATTCGCGGAATGGCGGGAGAACGTTTCTGCGTCAGAAATTCAGGCGCGCGCGTGGTATGCGAGGGAGTCGGTGAGAACGGCTGTGAGTATATGACCGGCGGCGTCGCCGTAATTCTCGGCCGGGTCGATAAGAATTTTGCCGCAGGAATGAGCGGCGGCGTTGCTTATGTTCTGGATTGCAACAACGATCTCTATACGAAGCTCAACAAGACGCTGGTCGGATTTACTCACATAACCGAAGACAAGGACCGGGATATGCTTATGTCGCTTATTGAAGAGCATGTCAGAAGGACAGGTTCTACTGTCGGATCCGGAATTCTTGCAGATCCCGATACGTGGATACCGAAGTTCAAGAAAGTAATCCCGCACGATTACGCGAAAATGCTTAAGTCAATCGAGAAATTCGAGAACGACGGATTGTCTGTTGAAGAAGCCGGAATCAAGGCTTTCTACGAGAACACAGGGAGGTAACGGCATATGGGTAAACCTACAGGATTTATGGACTATAAAAGAGAAGGCAATCCGGCGACCGGACCTCTCGAGAGAATTAAGACATACCGCGAGTTTCACGCCCCGCTTGACGAGAGAGCGCGCCGCGAGCAGGCCTCGCGCTGCATGAATTGCGGCGTCCCGTTCTGCCAGTACGGCAAACCGCTGAACGGCATGATTTCCGGATGCCCGCTCAACAATCTCTGCCCTGACTGGAACGACCTGCTTTACAAGGGTTTCTACAGGGAAGCTTATGAGAGGCTCTCTCTGACCAACTGCTTCCCTGAATTCACCTCCCGCGTCTGTCCCGCTCTCTGCGAGAAGGCCTGCACCTGCGGTCTCGATGACGAGCCTGTCACTGTCCGCGAGAATGAGTACACAATCATTGAGCATGCCTTCGCGCAAGGTATGGTAAGACCCGAGCTGCCTGCTCTGCGCTCAGGCAAACGCGTTGCCGTTGTCGGTTCAGGTCCTTCCGGTCTGTCATGCGCCTACTGGCTCAACCGTCACGGACATTCAGTCACCGTCTATGAACGTGATGACGAACCGGGCGGACTTCTTATGTACGGTATCCCCGCGATGAAGCTCGAGAAGAATATAGTTCACCGTCGCATAGATCTGATGAAAGAGTCAGGAATTAGTTTTGTGTGCAACTGCAATGTCGGAAAGGATATCACCGCAGACGAACTCTGCGGCAGCTATGATGCGGTGGTTCTCGCCGGCGGCAGCAAGAATGCCCGCGATATCAAAGCACCGGGAAGAGACTGCGACGGGATATATTTCGCCGTTGATTTTCTTAAAGCTACCACGAGAAGTCTTCTTCATTCCAACCTCTCCGACGGATACTACATAAGTGCCAAGTATAAAGATGTGGTAATTGTCGGCGGCGGAGACACCGGTAACGACTGTCTCGGCACGGCAATCCGCCACGGCGCCAAGTCCGTGACACAGCTTGAGATGAATCCGGCTCCGCCGATATCACGCACGCCCGGAAATCCGTGGCCGGAATGGCCGAGAATTCTGAAAACGGATTACGGCCAGGAGGAAGCTATTGCGGTATTCGGCCACGATCCGCGGATATATAACACCACCGTCAAGAGATTCATACCTGACGGCGGCAAAATTAAGGCGATCGAGACTGTCGGCGTCGAGTTTGTGCAAGACCCCGCTACAGGCCGCCGCGCGCCGCACCAGATACCGGGCTCCGAGAAAATTATCCCCGCGGATCTGGTCCTGATAGCTGCGGGTTTTGCCGGACCGGAGTCTTATGTTGTCGACGCTTTCGGAGCGCAGTTCTCCAAAGATGCCCATTCCACGTCAATACCGGGCATATTTACCGCAGGAGACATGCACATCGGCCAGTCTTTGGTGGTTCGCGCCATCAGGGAGGGCAAAGATTGCGCGGAAGAAATCTGCACATTTCTGAAGCAGAACTGATTACAGTTTTATTCCGGCGCGCGGCTTGTTTTTATGCCGCGCGTTTTTTTATGCGCGGTTTTGACAGTTCGCCTTCTGAAATCCGAAAGAGGCACTGAATGATAAAAGAATTTGCGGAACATTTTGGAATACCACTTCGAACAGTGGAAGAATGGGAAGCAGGTCGCAGGAAACCTCCTGAATATATTCCACGGTTGATCAAGTATCAGATCATGTATGAGCAGAAATTTGGAGTACAAAGTAAGACGAGCAATGAAATTTGAAATGCCAATTTGGCATCTAAGATTTATCATATTGCTAAAGTCGACAAAATGATAGCTAAAAGAGATTGTCGACTCAACAGGTCGATAATTCGTAAAAGAAAAATGAAAGAGGTGTTGATAATTATATGAAAACTGGACATACTAATAGTGTAAGGAGAGTAAGGAATGCATTACCACTGAAAGGAGGTCTTGACATTGAACTTGCTAAAGTGACATTAAAAGGTCAGGTTACAATTCCAGTAGAAATTCGAAGAAAACTTGGAATAGTAAATGACGATAAAGTGCTATTTATGGAAGAAGGTGGTCGTATATATATGATGAATTCTTCAATGGACGCATTTAGAGAAGCGCAGAGAGCCTTTGCTGGTGAAGCAGAAAGAGCAGGGTTAAAAAGTGAAGAAGATGTTAATCAAATGATTAAAGAGCTTCGCCAAGAAAGTATGGTGAAGTAGATGAGAATAATGCTTGATACGAATGTATTGATTTCGGCATTGTTGTTTCCAAGTAGGAAGTTTAATTCTATTATGGAATATATCTTTGCAGAACATGAATTAGTGCTTTCTTCATATGTAGAAGATGAACTGAAAAGAGTTGTACGAAAATAGTTTCCCCAAAAAGAAGCAGATATAGAAAGGCTTTTATTTTTGATGAGCTTTGAATATGTTTACACTCCAGATGAAATTGACAGAGAATTATTCATTATTCGTGATGTAAAAGACTATCCAGTTCTTTATACAGAATTTGTGGAGAGGTATTTATAGCCGATGCCGTTACCATCATCCAACCACTTTTTCCTATTTCACAGGGAGTGGATTTCCTGGGATGGCATCTATATCTGACAGATACAGGTAAAGTAATACGAAGACTTCACACATCCAATAAAAAGCGATTCAAGAAGCGGATGAAGAACTTTCAAAAAAGATATGCAAAAAATCAAGTGACCTTTGAAGAAATCACAAGAAGTGTCAAAAGTTATAACGGGCACTTGAGGCACGGAGATACATGGCACTTAAGAAAGCACATATATGACAATCTTGTCTTTACAAAAAATGGGGGAGAAAAAGAACATGAAGAAGAAATGGCTTAAAAAGGGAAGTGCAGTATTGCTCACTGCGGCAATGGTACTGTCCTTATTCTCAGGTATGAAGGGAACACTTAGAACGGTACAGGCAGCAGGGAATGGTGCACCTGCATCTGGATATTGGACAGATGCGACAGGATTGAAAGGGTTTAATCTTTCTTCAAGCACAGCGATTGGTAAAATCAGATTTGGAGCAAGTGATAGGATTTGGGCCATCTGTGGAACAGATGGAGATAAACTTGCACTTCTTTCAACCAGCGAGTTTGCACAGGCTGCATATGGTTCTACCAGTGAATATTCAAGTAGTAATTTTGCAAATAATCTAAAGACAGATAGTAATGGATATTTAAGCACAACCTATTTCTCTACAGGAGAGAGGGATAAGATGGCGGATGTCACGGTTTCGACGAATGAGCCAGATGGAAGTTGTGGTAATCATCTAGTATCAGTAGAGAATAAGAAGCTATATCTGCCTAATTCACAGGATCAGAATATTAACGGAACTACAATTTATGTTGGAAGTAGCAACAATATTGCTGTTAATGTAACAAAGCTGAATGGTGACAATGGATTTCAGACAAATCGTTTCTGGCTGCGCTCGCCGTACTATAATGGTAGTTACGATGCGCTCGTGCTGATTCCGGGCCGCAATGTGATCAACTACAATGTCAGCTACTATGATGTTTCGGTAGTGCCCGCATGGCCTTAACGTCAGAAGATTACTCCTATGCAGGAAATCCAGCTTCCAAAGTATGTAATCTTATGAAAAGCAATTTTGGAAATACATTAAGGCGAAGGAATTCAATTCCTTTCTGATATTGCCCTCGGCAGTAGAAGAAGAATACATGCTGTCAGATGAAAGGACGCAGAGAACTGTTTTCTTTCTGTGGTGAAATTCACACTGACAGCCTACTAAGATAAGGAGATGATTAAAAATAGACAACTATGAGCAGCTGACTGAATTTACTAATATCTATCAGGCATACAGGAGGACTGCAAAAGGAAAACATAATAAGACAGACGTCATCAAGTATGAAACCAATCTGCATATTCAGTTATGGTGGCTGCTCCAAAGACTAGAATATCGTCAATACAAAATCGGCGGATATCATAAGTTTATGATTTATGACCCAAAAGAACGGGAAATACAAGCACTTTCTTTTGCAGACAGAGTATTTCAGCATCTGTTGTGTGACAATATATTGATGCCATATCTAGAACCTAGGCTGATATATGATAATGCAGCATGTAGAGAAGGAAAAGGAACCCACTTTGCATTAGACAGACTTGAAAAGTTCATGAGAGAGCATTATAAGAAATATGGTGCCAAAGGCTACATACTGAAATTCGATATTAGAAAATATTTCAACAACATAGATCATGAGATCTTGAAAAATAAACTAAATGGATTTCCAGATGAAGAGATAAAAAAGCTTTTGTATCACATCATAGATAGCTTTGAATATAGTGAAGGAAGGGGCTTGCCTATGGGAAATCAATCTAGCCAGTGGTTTGCTTTGTATTATCTGGACAGGCTTGACAGATTGATCAAAGAAAAGCTTCAGGTCAAGCACTATGTAAGATATATGGATGACGGAGTATTACTCGGTGCTACCAAGAAGGAATTGCAGGAAAATTTAAGGAAAATGAAAGAGCTGATACATGAAGACAGACTTGAATTTAATGAAAAGACACAGATATTTCCCATGTCACAAGGTGTTGATTTCCTTGGCTGGCATCTGTATCTAACCGATACTGGCAAAGTAATCAAAAGACTTCGTACATCCAATAAGAAGAGATTTAAGAAAAGAATGAAATGTTACCAGAAACGATATGCAACTAATCATATCAGCTTTGATGAAATAACAAGAAGCGTTAGAAGCTATAATGGTCACTTACAGTATGGACATACATGGAAGTTAAGAAAGCATATATACAATAATCTTGTTCTAACAAGAGGAATCAAAGGAGACGAACATTATGAAGAAAAGATTTAAAAGAGTGGGTGCAGTAGTCTTATCCCTAGCAATGATACTGGGGATGATGCCAGCAGTAACCAAGCCATTGGAGGTACAGGCAGCAAATGCTGCACCAGCGAAAGAATACTGGACGGATGCCACAGGACTGGGAAGCTTTGGTATGAGTAGCACAGATACAACTATTGGTAAGATTAAGTTTGGAGCAGGTAACAGAGAGTGGGCAATCTGTGGTAAAGATGGCAATGACCTTGCGTTATTGTCAACAACAGCTTTTGGTACAGCAGCCTATGGTACTACTTCTAATTATTCTACTAGCAATTTTGTTAACAAATTGAATTCAGAAGGTGAGAACTATTTAAGCACCAAGTATTTCTCAACATCTGAATTAGCTAAGATGCAGTCTGTTACAGCTAGCACAAATGAAATTGTTAACGGGTACAATACACCTACAGAAGTAACAGATAAAAAACTCTATTTACCAAATTCAGAGAACCAAAATAGTTTTGGTGCGTCAGTAATTTATGTTGGTTCAGGAAATAATATTGCCATAGACTTGTCAAAACTTACAGGAATTAATGGATTTCAAACAAATTATTTCTGGCTGCGCTCGCCGTACGATATTAATAGTCTCGCTGCGCTCGTGGCTTTTCCGGGCGACCTTGTGTACGACGACTTTGTCGACATCGATAGTGTTTCGGTAGTGCCCGCTTTTAATCTGAATCTGCCATCTGTAATCTTTGCATCTGCTGCGGACGCAGCATCATCTTCATACAATGGAGTGAAAGCAAATGGTAATATGACAGGCAATACCTACACCGTAAGATATGCCAGTACGGGAGATGAGACAGCAGAAATCAGTGCAGATAAGAAAAAAATACAGGTAAGTAATGCTACATCAGGGATGTACCTTATGGTACAAAATAGTGATGGGGTGTATATTGCGGATGCCAGTTTAAATCCATCCGTCAATGCATCAAGTATCACAATAGGTGGAACACAACTGACAGATTTCAATAATTGTAAGGTATGGCTGGAATCTACAGATTCTGATAGAATTACCAAGGCAAAAATGGCAACACAGGCAGTAGCAGAGGTAGCAATTACAGATATTACAGCTCCAGTGGCAGGCAGTAGCCTTGACACCACAGCAGCTTGTGCAACAGAAGGAATTACAGAAACTGCCCCGACTGTTACATGGACACCAAATGCAGAAAAAGCAGAATATAATACAAACTATACCGCAAGTGTAACCTTATCAGCAAAAGAAAATTATCAGTTTACTGATACCATAACAGTTACAGTGAATGGGGAAACAGCCACAAGTGTTACAAAGAATGACGATGGCACCTTAACAGTAACCTATAATATGAAATCAGCTGCAAAAACAGTCAGTAATCCATATTTTGCGACAGCAGACGATTTGAAGGAATGTTACAATCTGACAGATGGAACAGTTGGTAAGATTAAGTTTGGAGCAGGTAACAGAGAGTGGGCAATCTGTGGTAAAGATGGCAATGACCTTGCGTTATTGTCAACAACAGATTTTGGTACAGCAGTCTATGGTACTACTTCTAATTATTCTACTAGCAATTTTGTTAACAAATTGAATTCAGAAGGTGAGAACTATTTAAGCACCAAGTATTTCTCAACATCTGAATTAGCTAAGATGCAGTCTGTTACAGCT
>JAKVLB010000006.1 GCA_022484595.1 Mageeibacillus sp.
CTCAAATAAAATTTGAGAGCCATGTTTGGCTCAATTACTTCTTAATAAAACTCAATTCTTTAGAATTGATTTAAGGTCCGTTATTACTTCAAGTTTTTGCATTCTATTCAATTTTCAAGATCCGCGCCTTTGAGCTTTCAGGTACTTTTTGCAGTGCCCTCTTGCGAAGTGCTTGTACATGATAATCCTTGGGACGAACTAAGTCAAGCGGTTTTTTCTGATTTTTTGTGATTTTTTCAAAAAAGTCTCTAAAGCCTTTATTCTTGGGCTTCTCGCCGGTGCAGGATTATCCTCTTCCTTGCATCTTTGAGCGTCTTCTCCTCGGTCTGCTGAGCTTTGTTACTCTTATAATCAGTATTCCGTTTATGATGATAATCGCAAGCATCACCGTTCCGATGAGCACCGATAATTTGGTATTGTCTTTGATAAACAGAACCAGCGGTGCGCTCTGCTTTGCGGCATTATCCTGGGTCGCATCGCCTGTGTCCGGCGCGGCTGCTTCCGTCGGTGTCGGAGTATCAGGGAAATAATCGACAAGCTGATCGCCCGGATATATGAGCGGATCATACTCTGGCTGTTCGCTGTCAGGAGCATTCACGCTTCTGTAATCTCCGGTCGTTCCTATAACTACACTCTCAGGATCATTCTCCCAGCATGCCAGATTGCCGTATGCCGTTACTGATGCCAAATACATTGTCGTATAGAAATAGTACTCAGCCGGTATTCCGCAGATCGACACCATCAGCTCATGTCCGTTCTCATTAACCGTATATATTGTGACACCTTTGCCGGCATTCGATGTTGTTCCGGTCTTTCCGCCGATAATGGCTGCAAGATGTGAGTCTGTCCCGTTTGCAGTCTTACCTGCGAGCCATGGATCGAAAAGCAGATAATCTGAGTTTTTTACATACGACCACGCATCTGAAGTGTGCAGGTTTGTGGCCTGGAAAATATGCGTCGGTGAACTGATAAGCTTCCTGAAATCATCGTACTCGGACGCCGCCGACATCATAAGCGCCAAATCATGGGCTGTGGTGTAATGATTCTCATCATGCAGTCCGCATGCATTAACAAAATGCGTCCCTGATAGCCCGAGCGTCTGTGCGCGAAGATTCATCAACGCAGCGAAAGCTTCGATTTTCCTTCCCGCCAGTATATTTTCCTTGGTGTCACCCAGAGTATCCAACAGATACTGCGCGGTAACGCCGTCTTTATTCACCTGCGTTCCGCCTTCCGGATAGAGATTGAAAAAAGCATCAACGCAGCCTTCTGCAAGGACGTTTGCCGCATCGTTTCCTGACGGCAGCATAAGTCCGTAAAGGAGCTCAGAAACTTTAACCTTTTCGCCGACTCCTATTCCCATAACCGAAGAGTCGGAACCGATTGATGCCATTGCGCTCTCTGACACTGTCAGTTTTGCATCGGTGTCAAGGTAATCAAGACTCAGCATGCACGTCATGATTTTGGTCTGAGATGCCGGATAAATCTTATCGTCCATATTTTGCGATATAACAATCATGTCAGTAGTCTTGTCATAAACACAATATGACGCGCAGTGTATGTCACTTAAGGCGGGAACCGGCAGTTCCGGCTGTCCCACATCGGCAGAAACATCAATGCCGCCGGATATAAAGTACCCGGCGGCAATGATGACCGTCAAAAGAAGTGACGAGACCTTAAGCAATGTCTTTGAGGCCGCATTCTTCATTAATTATCTTCTCCGTCTTCCGGCTGCTTTGAATCAGCAGTCAAATCTTCAGTATCAGAGTTCTCTGCTTCAGCAGAATCCCCGTCAGCAGAAGGTTCCTCCTCTTCTTCGTGATTTGTAAGAGCAAAATCAACAACCGAAGCAGTGTTGGACTTCATGAGTCTTACACCGGAAGTAGCCCTTGAAAGTGTAGGAATCTCTGAGGCCGATACACGGATAATAACGCCCTGATTGGTTATTATAAGAAGATCATCCTCTTCTGATACGGAAACCGTACCTATGAGTCTTCCTGTCTTCTCGCTTACCTTATAGGTGATTATACCCTTTCCGCCTCTGCTCTGCTGACGATATTCGTCAACTGCGGAACGTTTCCCGTAACCCTTCTCGGAGATAACAAGAATCTCCCTGTCGGGATCAACTACTTCCATTCCGACGACTTCATCATCTTCAGAAAGCTTCATCGCACGCACGCCTGTAGCGGTTCTTCCCATGTCGCGGGCATCATCAGAGTTGAATCTTATTGCCTTGCCGTTTGCCGACACGACAATAACCTCCTGCCCGCCTTTTGTAAGCTGAACGGCAACAACACTGTCACCCTCGCGGATATTTGTCGCAATAAGTCCGTTCTTGTTGATGTTTGAATATTTGGACAGTGCAGTCTTCTTAATTACGCCGTATCTGGTAATCAGCGTGAGGTAGAGGCTGTCATCATCAAAATCATCAACAGGGATGATGTTGCGGATACTCTCGCCTTCAGCCATGTTCAGAAGATTGACAAGCGCCGTTCCTCTTGACGTCCTGGACGTTGTGTCAGGTATCTTGTAGCACTTAATCTTGAAAACTCTGCCGGTATCTGTGAAGCACAACAGATATTTGTGCGTGGTAGTTGTAAGAATCTTCTCGACATAATCCTCTTCACGGGTAGACTGTCCGGATATTCCTCTTCCGCCTCTGTGCTGAGCCTTGTAGGTATCAATACGCTGGCGTTTGATATATCCGAGGTGCGTCAGGGTTACAACTATATCCTCTTCCTGAATAAGCGCTTCATCCTCTATATCGTCAAAAGAACCGTAGACAATCTCAGAAACTCTTGGCGTTGCGAACTTGTTCTTGATTTCAATCATCTCTGTCTTGATTATTCCATCCAGTAAAGTCTTGTCTGACAATACCTTTCTGAAATACTCAATCTCTTCGGTGAGTGCTTTAATCTCTGCTTCAAGTTTCTCGCGCTCAAGACCCGTCA
The DNA here is from genome assembly GCA_022484595.1 of Mageeibacillus sp. Taxonomy (GTDB): domain Bacteria; phylum Bacillota; class Clostridia; order Saccharofermentanales; family Saccharofermentanaceae; genus Saccharofermentans. The sequence continues at coordinate 2,952 of JAKVLB010000006.1, forward strand.
AACGGCCAAGTCTCATATCGACAATATGCTGTGCCTGCTTATCGGATAGCCCGAATCGCTCGCACATTCTCTCCTTGGCCTCAGGTTCGGTACGCGAAGACCTTATGATTGCGATAATCTCATCGATATGATCCATCGCAATGAGAAGTCCTTCGTCGATATGTCTCTTTGCTTCATCCTTCTCAAGATCGTACTGTGTACGACGCGTCACGACATCTTCCTGATGCATAACGTAATAATATAACGCTTCTCTCAGCCCTACGAGCTTAGGTTCAAGCTTGCCGGTATCATCCGGAACCAGCGCCAGCATATTTGCGCAACAGGCCTCCTGCAATGAGCAGTTCTTATAGAGCTGGTTCAGTACAACTTCAGGATTGGCATCCTTCTTGATCTCGATTACAATTCTGACCTTCTCGTTGCGGTCGGATTCATCGCGCAGTCCGGAAATTCCCTCAACCTTCTTCTCCTTGACAAGATCTGCCATTCTCTCAATAAGTCTGGCCTTGTTAACGGCAAAAGGAATATCATGCACTATGATTCTCGTTCTGCCGCCGTTGTCTTCAATCTCGGCATGGGCGCGCACCATTATACGGCCCTTGCCTGTCATATAAGCTTCACGTATTCCGGAGACTCCGAGAATCATGCCTCCGGTCGGGAAATCAGGTCCTTTGACAACCGTCATGAGTTCTTCGACCGTAACGTCGGGGTTATCCATCATCATAATGCAGCCGTCTATTACTTCGCCAAGATTGTGAGGCGGAATATTAGTGGCCATACCAACGGCAATACCTACAGAACCGTTTACAAGGAAATTCGGGAAACGCGACGGAAGCGCAACCGGCTCCATCTCGTGTTCATCAAAATTCGGTCTGAAATCAACGGTATTCTTGTTGATATCACGCATCATCTCAAGCGCAATCTTCTCAAGTCGTGCCTCAGTATAACGGTAAGCAGCCGGCGGGTCTCCGTCAAGGGAACCAAAGTTGCCGTGGCCGTCAACCAGCGGATGTCTCTGCGAGAAGTCCTGTGCCAGTCTTACAAGCGCGTCATAAACCGACGCATCTCCGTGAGGATGGAAACGTCCGAGAACGTCACCTATCGTCGTAGCGCATTTACGGTAAGGCTTGTCAGGAGTAAATCCCTGCGTGTACATAGAATACAGAATTCTTCTGTGAACCGGCTTCATGCCGTCTCTTATGTCCGGAAGCGCACGGTCTGAAATAACGCTCATCGCATAGTCGATAAACGACTTTCTCATCTCACCGTCCAGGTCAACCGGAATTATGGTAGTCTGTTCAGACTTGAAGACGTCGTCCATCTCGGCTTCCTGTACAAGCCGTGCGCGCTTCTTCTCATCACTCTCAGCCATCTATTACCTCCAACTGCTGATCACCCGGAGCGACAATTATACTCCGAAGTGCAATTCTAACCTGTTTATTATAGCATACTTATTATTATTATTACGCGTGCGCGAAAATATTATAATATATACACTTATATCGGTTCTTTTGACGGCGTTCCGGCCTTGCGGGGAAATCTCGCGGGCGTCGGGCGAATTTTGCGCACAACGACTATTGTCCTGTCCATATCGGTTCCGGGCAGCCTGAACGTATCTGATTTCTCGATTGTACCGCCAAGCAGGGCAATTGCCTTTGACGCATCTTTGACTTCCTCTTCCGCATGACCCTTCATCGCAAGAAAAACTCCCCCGACTCTGACGAACGGAAGACAGTACTCCGCAAGAACCGGCAGAGGTGCTACGGCGCGTGCGGTTACTATGTCATACTTTTCGCGATATTTCCTGTCACGGCCGCCGTCTTCAGCTCTGCAGTGAACCAGCGACACGTCCTCAAGCGCAAGTTCGTCAACAACCTCCTGCAGAAAATTAAGACGTTTTGCCAGAGAATCCATAAGCGTCACGGAAACTTCCGGCATTGATATCTTGATCGGAAGACCCGGAAATCCCGCGCCTGTCCCGACGTCGGCAAGCTTCAACGTCTTGCCGCTCTGATGCTGTTCTTCTTCCCTTATATAAGAGCACAGTGTAAGAGAGTCAATAAAATGACGCATCGCTATTCCTTCGTCATCGACTATGGTCGTAAGATTCAGAACCTTGTTCTTGGCACGCAGCATGCTCGCATATATCTGAAACGCGCGGATTTCCTCTGCCGAAAGAGGTACCTCGATCTTCGTACAGGAATCTTCCAGAATCGGGACTATACCCATGGCATCGTCTTCTGCATCATCAGGCCTGTCCGGCTCTTCTTTTCGCAAATCCATTACCTTCGGAAGGGTCATGCGCAGTCTGGCTATATCATCTTTGGTTATCGGCTTTCTTTCCGGCTTATTGCTGTCAGACATTCTTTTTTCTCCTTTGCTGCTCGAGCCATACCAGCAGTACCTCGCAATCGGCAGGCGATACTCCCGATATTCTTGACGCGCGTCCTACATTGTCAGGGCGCATCGCGGCGAGCTTCTGACCGGCTTCCTTTCGAAGACCGCGGATTGATGAATAATCCGTATCCTCAGGTATAACAATCTTCTCCAGGCTCGCGAATCGCGCGATTTTCTCCTGTTCCAATGCAAGATAGCCTTCATACTTGATATCAGTCTCCACTCCGAATGTTATATCCGGCGTAAGTTCAGGTCTTTCTTTATCTATCGGCGCAAGCATTCTGTACGTTACACCCGGACGTTTTATAAGCTCGGCAAGCGACACACCTGACTTCGGAAGTGTCTGAAAGCAATTCGCAAGCACTTCGCCGAGCTCGGGTGAAGGTGCGACATAAGTATTCTTAAGTCTTTCCGTCTCTTCATTAATGGCTTTCTGTTTGGCTGTAAACCTGGCATAGCGTTCATCGTCTATCAAACCTATGGAATGTCCGGCCGGCGTAAGTCTCGCATCAGCATTATCCTGTCTCAGGAACAGTCTGTATTCGGCTCTCGCCGTCATCATTCTGTATGGTTCGTTCGTTCCCTTCGTAACCAGGTCATCTATCAGGACTCCGATATAGCCCGAAGAACGGTCAACTATCAGCGGCGGCTTGCCGAGAACCTTCATCGCGGCGTTTATCCCCGCGATTATTCCCTGTGCAGCAGCCTCTTCGTAGCCTGAGGAGCCGTTAATCTGACCGGCTGTGAATAGGTTCGGAACAATCTTCGACTCAAGTGATGCTTTGCATTGCAGCGGATCAACAAGGTCATATTCTATCGCGTAGGCGCTCCGCTGAATCACTGCATCATGAAGACCCGGAAGAGAGCGGACCATCTTAATCTGGATTTCTTCCGGAAGACTCGTTGAGAAGCCCTGAAGATACATCTCGTTTGTATGTGTTCCCATAGGCTCTACGAAAATCTGATGCCTCGGCTTATCCTTGAATCTCATGAACTTGTCTTCTATCGATGGACAGTATCGCGGGCCTATTCCTTTGATGACGCCGCTGTACAGAGGCGATCTTGACATATTTTCTGTTATTATTTCTCGAGTCTCATCTGTCGTCCAGACGGACCAGCACGGCAGCTGTTCACCGGCAGGCTTGGGATAGCTTCCGTTCATCTCATTTTCAAATGAGAACGGCGGAACATCACCCTCGCCGTTCTGTCTCGTCATGGCTGTAAAGTCACAGGTTTTTGAATTGACGCGAACCGGTGTACCCGTCTTGAATCTCAAAATCGGAATGCCCAGTTCCTTAAGGCATCCGGAAAGCCCTGTCGAACGTGGAAGCCCGTCGGGGCCGCTCTCCGTTATCACTTCTCCTTTTATTGTCCGGGATTCCATATATGTGCCCGAACAGATTACAACCGCTTTCGCGCCATAAACAGCCTTGCCTGCCGTCATTACGCCAGCTGCCCTGCCCTCACTGTCAGTCAGAAGTCTTACTATATGATCCTGTCTCAGCGTAAGTCCCGGAAGATTCTCCAGACTGTGCTTCATGGTAACAGAGTACATTGCCCTGTCCATCTGAGCGCGCGGCGAATAAACCGCCGGTCCTTTTGACCTGTTTAGCATTCTCATCTGTACGGCACAGCTGTCGGCCACTTTACCCATTATGCCGCCAAGTGCGTCAAGTTCGCGTACCAGCTGGCCTTTTGACGTACCGCCGATGCTCGGATTGCACGGAAGATTTGCAAGGCTGTCAAGAGAAAGCGTGAACAGAATTGTCTTAAGACCTATTACGGCACAGGCGTGAGCCGCTTCGCACCCGGCATGTCCGGCTCCGACCACGGCTACGTCATATGTGCCCGCAACAAAGGCACCTTCCTGTTCCATTGATTCATCTATTGTCATTTTATTTGCCTATACAAAATCTCGAAAAAATAGTATCCGCAAGTGTGCTTGAGACCGTCTTCCCTGTTACTTCACCTATCTCGTCAAGACAGGCTCTCAGAGTTGCCGAACATATCTCGATTCCTGAGCTGTCTTTCATCGCTTCTATCGACGAATCAAGCTCTTCAAGAGCCTTGGAAAGCAGGCTGTAGTGTCTGCTGTTGGTTATAAGCAGGCCCTCTTCCTGCCTTCCGCCCAGAGAGTTGTAGTACTCGCAGATAATATTCTCAAGTTTGTCGATATTGAAGCATTCTTCAGCGGAAATGTTAATAAATCTCGAAATACCGTAACCTTTCAGAGCCTCTTCTATCTCACCCGCATTCGGATTCTCTCCCCAGTCGCTTTTCGAGAACACAGCGGTAACATATTCGCCCCCGATGTCCCCGGCAAGCTCGGAAATACCGAGTGCCGCTTCTTTTACTGTCATGTCCGGAGGTATCATATAGAAGACAAGATCTGACTTTCTGCCGGCTTCGATAGCGCGACCTACGCCGATTGACTCTACTATGTCCTCTGTCTGCCTAATTCCGGCAGTATCAATCAGCGTAACCGGGATACCGTCAATATCAAGTGCAACTTCAATTGTGTCTCTTGTCGTGCCCGCAAACTCGGTAACAATCGCACGATCATATCCGGTCAGAGTATTAAGAAGAGTGCTCTTCCCGCTGTTGGGCAGACCTATCAGCGCTACTCTCATACGTTCCGACAGTATTCTTCCCTTGGTATAACCTTCACAAAGCCTCTTAAGCTCAGTGCGCTGTGTGCTCATGATATCGCATACTTTACGTTCATCTTCAATTTCCATATCAGTATCATCGTCATCATGGTCAAACTCAACAAGCATCTCTATAATCGCCATCGCTTTGTAAAGCTCGCTCTCAATTTTGCCGATTGCGGCGGAAAGCCTGCCCGCCATAAGGCTGTTGGCTGCTTCAAGCTGGCGCTGCGACTCAGAGTTGATGACGTCCATGACGGCTTCTGCAGAAGCCAGGCTCATCTTGCCGTTAACAAAGGCTCTTCTCGAGAACTCACCGGGATAAGCGAGTCTTATTCCGCATATTCCCAGACAACGCAAAATTTCCTGCTTCACGGCAGCCGAGCCATGGCAGGAAATCTCAACCATCTCTTCACCAGTATAGGAGTGAGGATTGCAAAAATGCGTAAAAACCACGCTGTCTATGGTCTCATGCGTCGAAGGATCTTCAACTGAACCGTAACAGCATGTATACCCCGGAAGAAGTGACACCAAGTGATAGTCAGCCGATGATCGGATAACCTTTGAACACTTGTCGATAAGAACTCCGCATCCGTCACCGGATACCCGTATTAAAGCAATTCCGGATATTCCTGCAGGTGTGGAACAGGCACAAATCGGTTCGTCGTCATACGCATACATCGATAATGGCCCTTCAATCCCCGTTATTCTTCCGCGGTCTTTTCCGCAGGTGTAACTACAACACTTCTCGACGGTTCTTCTCCCTCACTGTGAGTGGAAACGCCGTCAACTTCCTGGAGATATGAATGAACCATTCTTCTCTCGGAGGGGCACATAGGCTCCATAACGTACTTCTTGCCGGTCTTCCTGACTTTATACACAGCTTTGTCAGCCAGGCTCTTAATAACCTGCTCTCTGTGCTTGCGGTAACCGCCTACGTCAAGATGAACGTGAACACGGTCTTCACTGTGCTTGTTTGCGATAAGATTGGTCATATATGAGATTGCTTCGAGTGTATCTCCGTGGCGGCCGATTGCAGCGCCGCAGTCTGATCCTGATACTGAGATATAGATTGTATCGTCTTCTCTGTAAGAATCCATATTGCCGTGAATGCCGATTCCTGACAGGACTTCCGCAACAAAACCTACCGCAGCATCTTCAGCTTCCGATACCGCGTCACCTTCAAAATTCTCGTCATCGCCATAATAGGTATCATCATCAGCTTCGGGTTCAGCTGCATCAGCTGTCTGAGCATCATTGAGAGTTACTTTGACCTCGGCATCCTTCCTGCCTACGCCGAGAAATCCTCCCTGTGATCCTTCATTTATTACTTCAATGGTGACTTCATCCTTTGTGCAGCCGAGCTCTTCGAGTGCCGCTGCCACTGCCTGATCGACTGTTGCTGCTGTTTTTGTTACTGACTTTTCCATATATACGGCCTCCGTGACTGTTTAAAATGCTTTGCTGTTACTGCGGCGTTCACTTATTCAATGTCGTTTCCGCCATGTTTCTTACTGTTATTCTTCCTGTTGTTGCCGTTCCTGCGGTTCTTGCCCTTCTTCTCGGCATCACCTTCACCGGATGCACCCATTGATGAATCAGTCTTTGAGGATTTCTTGAAGACTGCCTCTTTCTTGGCTTCAATCTCGGCCTTCTTCAGCTCATATGGTTTTGTGAAAAGCACGTAAACCAGAAGTTGTGTGATTATTCCCATTATACCGCCGACAATCCAGTAGAGGGCCATCGCGGTAGGAAGTGTAAATGATGTATAGAGCATGAGAAGCGGCATCATCCAGTTCATCATCTTCATTGTCTGCTGTGTCGGATCATCCGCAGTCTGCCCTGTTATTGCCGGATTCTCCTTTGCACGCTTCTTGGCTTCCTGCTCCTGCTTATAGCCGGGCTTCATATACTTGGTAAGCTGCATTGAGACTATATTAGTAATGAGAACCAGCAGCGGCATGACAAGAAGCGGAAGATATGCCCTTACGTCAAGAAAGTTCTGCTTCATAACATTCCACGGAACTAACGTCAGATCGAGTCCCATGAAATGCAGATCAATCATCTGACCCATAGTAATGAAGCCCTTGTCGACGCACTCCTTGAGGAATGCAGCGTTGTTGTTCAGCACCTGCATCAATCCGATATGGTTTGTAGTGGTGACTGTTTTGCCGATAAGACCTTCGGTTGAGGCCAGATCTATCATCGACTGTACTGTAGCCTTCGATATATGTGAAAGATATACAAGCGGTCCGCTTACAATTCTGTAAATAGGCCAGATAAAGAACAACTGAAGAAAAGGCAGAAGACATCCGGATACACCGCCGGCGCCGTTCTCCTTCTGAAGCTCCATTAACGCTTCCTGGTACTTCTGCTTGTCATCGCCGTATTTGCGCTGAAGCTCTGCCTGTTTGCCGCTTAACGCCTGCATCTTGAGCATTGACTTCTGGCTCTTGATATTGAGCGGAATCAGAAGCCCTCTTATGATTACGGTAAGTGCGATAATTGCAAGGCCGTAGTTGCCAAAGAATGCAAAAAGTTCGCGGGTAAGCCACCCGAAAAGGGTATACAGCGGATCTAATATTGAAAGTTGAACTACAATGTTTTCCATTTAAATCTGGTTCTCCGAATAGTTATCTGACCGGGTCATATCCGCCCTTCGAGAATGGATTACACCTCAGTATACGCCACAGTCCCATCAGCGTCCCACTGAAAGCACCATATTTTGTTATGGCATCAATCATATACTGTGAGCAGGTCGGCTGATACTTACAATTGTTTCCTAACCCCGGTGATACGTATTTCTGATACCACCTGACCAACGAAATGAGAATTCTCCCCATCATCATCTGTCACCAATCACGCCAAGTCTCCCGAGACACTTCCCGCAGTCCTCCAGAATATCTGAATACGACGGCAATTCGCCCTTGCTCTTATACGTAAAAACGATATCAATACCCCGCGGAAGCTTCGGCTCATAGAATCTGTAAGCTTCGCGCATCAGGCGTCTGATCCTGTTCCTGCCAACCGCACCGAGTTCGCGCTTGTTCGCACAGAACCCCGGTCTGATTATATTCGGGTTGACAGTATATCCGCTCTGCTTTACTCCCGGATAACGTCTCATCACATGAACTGTGACCAGCCGTCCGGCAGCAAACTTACCGCGCCGATACACCCTCGAAAATTCAAAATTGAACCTGAGTGCTTCGGGCTTCAAAAATGCCTCCTAGGATCGCGATTAAGCCGCAATCTGCTTTCTGCCCTTGGCTCTTCTTCTGGCAAGAACCTTGCGGCCGTCCGATGTTGCCATTCTTGCACGGAAACCGTGAACCTTGGCGTAATGTCTCTTCTTAGGCTGGTATGTCATCTTCATATTGATGTTCCTCCAAATCTTTCTTTAAGTGCACCCGCTCACTTCGCGGCAGCACATGGTAATACAAAATAAGCCTTAAGATTATATTACGCGGTGATTCCTTTTGTCAAGGAAAGAATCCCGCTCAGATACCGGACTCATGGTTACTCTGCTGTTTCTTCATTCTTTTTGTCAGAGCTTTTGAACGCCCAGAGCTTATTCAGTATAAAATTGACAGGAACGCTGATTACAAGATTCAGAAGCGGTGCGATTAGCTTTGACACATTAAGCACATCAACCCACAGCCATGACATTATGCAGGCAAGCAACAGACCTGTTACGGCATACGACAGATAGGTCTTTAGCAAAGCTTTGAACCAGTTGCGTTTCTGTCCGTCCTTGAGAGTAAATACAAATCTGTTATTCCAGTAATAAGACCAGAGCACACTCAGAATAAATGCCACAACGTTGGCTATCAGAACGTCTGGTGAGAAGCTGACGCCTGATATTGTGGCCGATCCGGACAGCTTTGTTCCTGACAGGGCGAAAACAACCAATATATTAAGTACATAGGATATCACCGTGTTGGTAGCACCCACTATGCAGAACTTTATGAACTGCAGAACAGGTGTCCACTGTTCATCTGTCATATCTTTATGTATTAGTTTAAAAAACGGCGTCAGAATCGCCTTTATCAGTTTATCAAGTAATGCCACTCAGGTTTCCCCCAATTCAAAATCAGTATTATATCAGTTTGTTACTAGCCTGGTCAAATTATCACAGTAAGTGTAGAACGCTCCGACATAAGTTTTCCCGCACTCCTGCCCGTATACCACGTCACGCCCGTCGTTCCTGACGAAAATATAAATACGCTCGTCCACATATGAAGTTGGTTCGAAGCTTCCGGCCAGCACGTAGTCACCACCCTGAACCAGATCGCACATTGTTGCTACAATCTTGCGCTGCCCGCACGGGTTGCCGTCGCGAAACAGCTTCTCGTGAACAGTCCACACTTCATTCACCGGACAGTCGAAAACAACAATTTCCGGCATGTCGTTCCTCAGTGTCTGAGCGTCCTGCTCCGCCACGGAGTCCGGACAGGTATCAAAAAAATCAACCTTCCCGAACATTGTGTTCGGAGCATCCTCTATCAGATTGAAATAATTGATCGACGGGAAGGAATATACCGCGTCGCCTTTGATGTAGTTTGCCTTTACAAGTTCATACATGGAATTTATCGCACTGACGTATTCCGGTTCACCCCTGAACCCCTTAAGATTCGGATCTTCAAAAGGCTCTGTACTCTCCCGTGCACTGGCAAGACTTCCGCTGACCCACCAGTGATACGGCTCGGCACACTTCTGATAGCTCCCGGAGAAAACCAAAAGAAATCCGAGCATTGCAACGACGCTGTTTGTGGCGACGCGGCGCCTGCCCTCCGCAGAGAAAACAAGCGCAAACAGAAATCCCATTGGCAGAAGCATTCCATGCTCTTCTATGGTGTTCGACATACCGTGAATGTATAGAATTCCCCAGGCCATGACGCATATCAGAAGTTCCTTTCCGCATTCCTCTTTCTTCAGCATATGCCTTATAAGCAGATACAGTGAAAACGCAACTTCAACAAAGAATACCGCATAAAGCAGGTACTGTCTTGACGCGCGGAATACCTCCCAGTTTCCGAATGTCAGCGGGCATCTGGTCATAAAGAAGAAAATAAGGAACATTCCGCCGCCGTGTACGACAAACGGTATGATTCTTAAAAAATCATTTTCGACTTTGTTGCAGATTATATATGACTCTGCAGCCTGCGCCAGTATTACAGCCAGACAAAGGCACTTGAAATACCATGGAAATGCTGCTATCTGGGCTTTGGTAAAATACAGCCGCCACCATTCAATCGTAAGATATGTGATTATGCCAAAGACGATAATCTCGGCAGCATAGCCTGTTTTCTTAAGGAACTTGTGATTCAGGGATAAAAACACTGTGACAAGAATAAGTACGGCGAGAAGTATGCTCGTCTCGGATGTTATTCGCGGGAGAAAACCGAACAGAACGGACGAATAGCTTCCCTTGGAAGAATCTCCGCCGAAAAGATAGGTAAGCATGGGCCTGAGCGCCCCTATTGCACTCATGTATGCGGCAAACGCTCCGAGAGGCACGGCGAATGCCACAAACTCGGCAAGAATCACTCGAACTATTGATTTCCGGTAATCACGCAGAATTATCAGTATGAGGACCACGGTCATCGCGAATCCGAGAATTATTCCGACGGTGTGTTTGACAAGGGTAGCATAGCAGATTGAAAGACCGAACAGACCGGAGCGAATTATGATTGTCCTGGCTTCACTGCCGGAGATGACAGCTTCATAAACGCGGATTGCTGCAAGGAGCATCAGCATCGCCGCAACTATTGACATCTGGTAATAGCCGTAGAAAACATCCTGCAGGTTCAGAACATAGACGACGCTCGATATCATCAAAGCCATGAAAGTCTGCTCGGGCCTGAACACGCGGCGAAGGGCGCACCATGTAAGAAATACCAGGAACAGTCTCTCGCATATTCCGTACATACGGTAAAGAATAAGTGTTTTTCCGAAGAAATTATACAAAATAGCCATGAGGACAGGATACGCCGGCGGAATATACATGTGAAAATCGCGGTATATAACTTTGCCGTCGTGCATATACGATGCTGCATCCTGGAACCAGCCGTCGGTTATCGGATAGAATTTATACGATACTGCCAGGTTAAAGAGCGCCACGAAGAGCAGAAGACCGCCAAGAAGAATATATCTGTTGGCACCTTCCTTTTTTATTTCTCTAGTATCCATACCGATATTGAATCCGTCCCCTCAACAAAATCACCTAAGTAGGTGTAATTCTTCTCACTGGTCAACTGATAAAGATAATCGCGTATTACACGTGTTCCGGAGACGCCGCCGTTGCGGAAAAGTCCTTCATGTCCGACATAAGTTCCTTCCGGAACATTATACATGATTATCGCAGATGGAGGATTGGCCGCAAGTACACCTATATCATTGGCACACGAGCTGTCGGAAACAACATCAAACCATTCTACCGGAGCTTTTACTCCCGGGTCGCCGCGACCGCATATTGTGTAGAATATCGGGCAGTGGGGGAAACAGTATATGGCGTCGTTGCTGTCAGTGTTGTCAACCACGGAGTGATATACAGACTCGTAGACATTTTTGCATGCCGGTGTGACCTTTATACCCTTCAGAATATCGATGTCGTCGAATTCTTCGGTGTTGTCCCATATACTCTCAACCGTTATTCCGTGCCAGGTGTACGGATAAAACCACTTGCGAAGTGCGAACTGCATCGTAAAGAACAGACAGACAACGGTGACTGGAATATTGACGTAAAACAGGAGCTTGCCGGACATTGAATCAAGAAGCAGTGCTACGAAAAGACCTATTCCCAGACTTGCCTGTCCCTCCGCAAGTCCGGATGACATCGCACATCCCCACGATATGACCATGTATGATGCAGCAATGAAAAAAATCATCGCGGTTTTGGCTTCTGTCTTTTTCCCCCGGATGCCGTTTATCACGATATAGACGCCTGCGGCAAGGAAGATTTCCAGGATCATCATAAAGTACATATATGCACTAGTTCTTCTGTCACGGTATATGAACTGCGCAATGCCGCGCGACTCAAACGAAACTGCGAGAAGAGCTGCAAGAAGAACTGCAAAGCCTGCAGCTATAACGGTTCCTGCTTTTCTGTTTCTGTTTTTGAGTGAGCCGTCTTTATCCCTGAATATGTAGCCTGCCGCCAGAAAGCCCGCGAAAGCGAGATCAAGTACAAGCATTGTTCTGTTAAGGAACTTATCGGCATTCACACTCATCCAGCCGAAAAGTATGTCGGTGATACCGCCTTTTGCCGCTATAGCGCTGCCCGTGACACAGTTTATGAACGGAACAAGTGTTCCTGTCGCCACCATAAACACCAGAGTCAATGCCACCGGAACAATAAAACCAAGCGAAAAAAACAACGCTCTTGACACAAGATCTCTGAATCGGCTTCTCGAACAGACCGAGAATATGACTATAAACATAAATCCATAGGCAAAAAACACTCCGCCCATGTTCTGCTTGACGAGAAAGAAACAAGAATTCGTTATGCCGGCAGCAAACAGAATAATGTTCTGTTTTCTCCCGGAATCATCCCAGTTCTTAAGTATTCTTATGAACAGGCAGACCGTGAGAAGCGCGAAGATATCCATGAGCCTTACATAGTCATAATATATCTGAACTTCTTCGGACTGCAGGTACAATACTGCGACCAGTGCCGCAACCGCTGCGATCCAGTCTGCAAAAACCTCTTCGAAAATCAGATACAGAAGAAGTGCCAGAGTACCGTAAAAAATCATTCCCATTATCCTCAGCACGATTATCCTGTAGCCGAATACTTTGGTGACAAAAGCTATCAGATAAATATAGAAGGGAGTGAACAGGTAGTCAAAGTCCCTGTATACCCGGCTTCCGCCGTTTATCAGCTGAGCGTAGTAGGTATACCAGCCCTCCGAATACGGCATTGATCTGAGTGATGCCACCGAGCAGTAGCAGACTGCAATAATAACAACCACCGCGGCGAATATCCATTTGCTGCTTATACGTTTAGTTTTATCCATTTACTGCCTCTGCCGACTTCCGGCCTTTATTGACCCTGATTCGCTTAACCAGATCAAAAACTGAATCAATCGTTAATAACACTGCAAAAAACACCAGGTCAATAGCCATTATCTGGCTGTTTCCGGGGCCTATTACAGAAATCAGAGGAGCAAAAAACAGAAAGAACATGACAGCGTAAACATAATCGATGATTCTGAAAGTTGTATTCTCCTTGTAGAAACACATACACGGGATAATCATGAACACGCCCATATACTTGCCGCCGTTGGATACTGCTCCGTATATGAGAAGCGTAAGCATTGCGGCTCTCTTCCATCCCGATTTCGTGAGGAATACTGATATGATCAGAGCTGCCATGCAGATATAGAGTAATGTTTTCGAATATGTGAAATCATTGCTTCGAGTTGCAATCAGATAATTGATACCACCCTTGAGGCTCAGACTGAACAGACTGATCTCATTGAAGCTGCTTATGGACGTCAGCATCTGATGCATGGACTTCAGCCCGTCAAAAGCAAAAAACGGAAGAATTGTGGTGATAATCCCGTAAACAACTGTCCTTACCGCCGCAAAATACCTTTTATCCAGAATGAGAAGCAGTCCGAAAAAAGCCGGGTATATCTTGATACCGGCGCTTATCGCGAGCGCGATATAGCCTATCTCGCGAACCCAGGCGCGCTCGTCGTCATAGCAGACGAAGAAAAGCAGCGCGAAAGCGACGGCATAGATAATAATATTCCCGCGTTCGACAGCATACAGAACCGGCGTGCTCGCCAGGAAAGCCATAAGAACAAGAAGCTTCTCGGAATCCTTTAAAGTACTGGTATATCTGAATATGCAGTAAACCACCACTGCAAAAGGAATCGCAAAAAAGACGACAAGCATGAGCTTCGCGTTCTGAATCTCGTAGAATGTAAATCCGCCGCGCGGGACCCACGCACCTTCAAAATACTGACCGGGAATGATTCCGCTAAGTAAAAGGAAAAACACGCAGCACAGCGGCGGGTATATAACCTGATGGTCATACGGCTGCATTGCCGCGTCATAGACGCTGTTGTAAAAATCCATAAATGTATCGGTTGTTCCGTCCGGGCTCTCGAAAAACAGCTGTCCGAGATAGAATCCTCCGGATCTGAAATTAAGGAACAAAAATGCGACAGCGGTTGAGAATACGGCGAGCGCCGACAAAATCAGAACCGTGCGCGGACGCAGCGCTTTGTTAAGCCCTGTTTCAAACGTTGTCAGCCGGTTCATCGAAATTTATCCTCTCCTCTTCAATTACCAGCGGTCTGTTCATTATTCGCTGGTTCATAGACAGCACATACTCTCCAAGAAGTCCCGTAAAAAACAGCTGCAGTGAGCCCATAAGGAATACACCTATGATTATCGGCGCCTGCCCTGCGTCAAAACCGTACCAGTTGACAAGCTTCATTATCAGGTACACAAGTGACACCAGCAGCGATACGCCGGACATAAGAAAACCCCCGATTGTAGCAATTCTGAGTCCGACCTTTGTGTACGATGTGAACGAGAGCATTGCCGCGTCATAAAGCGTGTACCAGTTGTTATGAGTCTTTCCCGCAGCCCTCTTCTGCTGCTCGTAGGTGATATCCTTACGGCGGTATCCGAGTTCTGCGACAATTCCCCGTAAGAACGGCGTCGGGTCCTTGAGATCGTGAAGAACCTGTATAAAGCTTCTGTCGTAAAGTCCGAAGCCGGTAAAATGTTCAATCTGCTCGACCGAGCTCATTCGCTTGATCAGCTTGTAATAGCATGTGCGCAGAAATCTCATTACAGGATTCTCTTTCGATGTCGCTTTAATCCCGCATACAATCTTGTAGCCCTGTTCCCATTCGGCAACAAATCTCGGAATCATCTCTACCGGATCCTGAAAATCGCAGCACATAGATACAGTGCAGTCTCCGGTCGTCTGGTACAGTCCGTAATACGGTGAATTGAACTGTCCGAAATTCTTCGCATTGAATATCGCCTTGACCTTCGGGTTGTCCTTGCATGCCTGGCGGAGTCTCGGCCTTGTCAAATCATGCGAGTCATTGTCAATAAACACAATCTCATAGTCATATGATGTGAGTTCGGTCTCGAAAACGTTCGCCACGGCAACAGCCATCGGCAACACATTCTCCTCTTCATTGTAGCAGGGAATTAAAACGCTGATTTTCTTCATGATCTGTACTCTCTCCTATACCAGTCTACTGTCTCTTCAATGCCTTCTCGGAATGTGTATTCGGGAACGAAGCCTGTATCCTCCGAAAGCTGACTTATATCAGCACACAGATACATGACCTGTCCCGGATAGTAATCAACTTCACCGAAGCCTATTGAAAGCTCAGGGTTGACAGCATCTCTTATATCTTTTATGTAATCGGAAAGAGGCCTTACCATTCCGGATCCGACCGGGTATACTCTGCCGTCTTTGCCTCTCTGAGCCGCAAGAACAAAGGCTTTGGCCGCATCCTTGCAGTAAAGATAATCCCACAGCTGTTCACCTCTGGTATAAGATGCCCTCTTTCCGTCGAGCATCTGCCCTATCCCGCTCATAACCATCGTGTGCGCACCGTCAAACGGACCGTAGGTACTGAGTATTCTTACCCATATATGCCTGATTCCAAGCTTTGCACATTCTATTCTTGTCATCTGTCCGGCACATAGCTTGCCTATACCGTACCCGTTCTCCGGAAAGCACGGGGTATCGCCGGCGAGCTTGGTTCCTTCATTCACCCTTCCGTATTCTGCCTGTGAACCCGCTCCCAGAAAAGTCTTGCAGCCTATCGCAGCCGCTGTTCTTGCCGCTTCGACACTGTATCTGATATTCCTGAGCTGCATGTTCATGTCATTGCGCGAGTCTCCGTGTGTGCCGTCCCAGCCGAAATGGAAAAACAGCTCGCAGTCCTCATCGAGCCCCTCGGTCTTCATGATATCCGCAAGTGAATATATATTCTCAAGATCAAGACTTATCACGGTAATGCGGTCCGACACCGGAATATTGCCAAGTCGCGAAGAATCAGGTCTCGCAACACAGATAACTTCATAGCCCTCTTCAACAAGGCGGTTGACCGTAGCTATCGCGAGCATCCCCGTAGCGCCTGTAACTATTGCTTTCATATAAGCTTTTCGCTCCTGTAAATTAAGTAAAGTCTCTCAATCCTTATTCGGAACAGATTCCGCAATTTCCTCAAACTCTTCGCGCGGGAGGAACGGGAACATGTCTTCTATCGGCGGCGATACTATGCTTCCGTCAGGAAGAACCTTTGAAGACAGCTTAGGTTCAAAGCTCTGTTTATCTGACAGCACTACCTCGCAAAGCACCGGCCCGTCTCCCGTCAACGCCTCGTCCGTTTTTGAAGCGACCTCAGAGCTGTTGTCAATTCTCACATAGCGGATTCCGTATGCGTAAGCAAGCTTTTCTATATCCGGGAAGCTCAGACCGTTGCCGTCGCAAACGCCTACGAGCGGCGGATTGAATTTGGCTGTCTGCGTCTGTCTTATGGAATGATATCCGTTGTTGTTCAGTATGAAAATCTTAAGGTTCAAATTATTGTATACGACCGTCTGCAGTTCCTGAAGATTCATCTGGAATGAACCGTCACCGTCGATACATATGACACGTCTGCCTTTGCAGGCAACGCTGCATCCGACTGCAGCAGGGAAACCGTAGCCCATGGCAGCGCACCCTGAATTTGTAAACAGTCTGGTATGGCTCTTGATATGCATTCCCTGAAATGTGACGACACAGGCAGAACCGTTGCCGCAGATCACCTTATCGTCGTCCGCGAGTTCTTTTGAAAAGCGGTCGATAAAAACATAAGGGTTTACCGGGGATTTAACCTCGTCGTAGGCCGGTATGCACGCCGGATATCTGGCATCAATGCCGCGGCACCACTTAAGCCATGCACTGTGCTGTGCTGAAGGCTCATAGGGCTTTGTGAGAATGTCGCCTATGACGTCCGCCAGATCCGCGTTGACCTTGAAGTCAACATCAACTGTAGGTTTGTTAAGCTCAGAGTTATCAATGTCAACGACGATTTTGAACGCATCCTTCGCCCACTGGTGGCGATTATAGCTGATAAGTCTTATGTTGAGCCGTGATCCCAGAACGAGCACAAGATCCGAATTCTGTACTACAAAATTGCCGCCGCGCGTTCCCACTGTTCCGGGTCTTCCGCAATAATACGGGTTATCGTCTTCCATAAGGTCGTGCGCATTCCACGCAGTGACTACAGGTATTTTGAGTTTATCCGCAAGCTTGAGGAAATTCTCTTCGGCTCCTGCCAGACGAATTGCCGTGCCGGCGAAAATAACCGGTCTTCTTGCATTCTTAATACGGTCAAGTATCTTATCCGTAAGTGTCCTGTCATATACAGGCTTCTCTTTCATAAGAAGCTCAGTTTCCTCGGAACTTCCTTCAAAGTGCTCAAGGTTGCCGGCATCCACCGGCGCAGCCTGTACATCAAGCGGAATATCGAGCCATACCGGACCCTTGCGGCCGCTGTTCGCCAGGAACCATGCCTTCTCCAGATGATACATGATTTTCTCGGGATCAGTCACCATAACCGCATACTTTGTCATGCATGAGACACTGTCAATAATCGGAAATTCCTGATCTCCCAGAGCTCTCAGTCCGAGTTCCGGACAAGACCATACGGTCGTCTCACGCTTAACCTGACCTGAGATAACAAACATCGGAATCGAATCAAGATAACCGCCCATAACGCCTGTTATTGCATTTGTTCCGCCCGGACCGGATGTTACGCAGACAGCCGCAATTCTTCCGGTAAGTCTCGCATAGCCTTCGGCAGCGATGGCACAAGCCTGTTCGTGGTGATTATATGTTGAATGAAGCTGCGGACAGTGCCCCAGCGCATCATTGAGATGCATCGCGCCGCCGCCTGTTACGGTAAAAACATCACTTACGCCCTTCGATACAAGAAAATCCGCTATTACCTTTGCTACTTTTTCCATTATATAAACCTCCGAAAAATATCAGAACGCAGCGTCGTGACTGTCTTCCTCATCCAGATATACCGAATACGTGACAAATTCGAACGTCATATCCGCATTATCCGTAAAGAGCGCTTCATGCATATGACGATTCAGATATCTCGCATAATTCTTTACGAAAGAGTACTCCATCTTGGGATTGAAGTAGTTGCTCTCTCTCGTGGAATATCCGTCAAGTCCGGCACAATAGAGGTTCTTCACGCCTGCCGCCTTGAGAATCTTTATGAGCATAAGGAATGAATTGTCTTTGAAATCTTCACTCAGCTCAAGAAGCGGTGCGCGGTTGAATGTAAACTCAAACGGCTCGCCCTTGCTTGTAACATTGGTAGTCGCAATTATCTTGACGTCCGCGTTCTTGACTTCACGAAGATCATCCGTCATAGAAAGATAACGCGCGGAATTTGTAGTGAAAACATAGTCTACGTTATAAGCACCCGGAATGTAATTAATAGAAATAATTACAGGCTTCTCCTTCAATATAAAGCTGTCAACCTTCTCTTTCTGAAGCTGAATGTTCTTTCCCGGTCCCATAACAAGGATTTTGCGTCCGGCAAGCGCATCGGAAAGACGCGCTTCAGACCTGTTGTCATCCGGCAGCATATCACAGTAATCAGAATATATCTTTGCCGATACATCGTTACTGTACAGAAGCTTGTTGTCATCAGGCTCGATCATCCCGAGAATTTTGTCGAGATGCGAGACTGAAAGATTGTCCTTCTTAAGATAATCGCTGACATATGTGGGATGGCACTTATTCTTCGCGGAAAGATAGAAGAACATCTTGTAGCCCCACGGAGACTTCTTGTAAAAATCCATAATGCTCTCTTCAATCGCCTCGAGCATTGGCTCTATTGAATATGACTTTCCGTAAGATTTATTAAGCTGCATGGCAAGCAGCTCAAGAGGCGCATTGCCGGCGCTCTTTCCCATGCCGTAAAGCGTTCCGTCCACCAGAATATTGTGCTTAAGCCCGGGCTTTGAAATAAAGGCAAGTCCGTTGGCGTACGCGAGCTGGAAGTTGTTGTGAGCGTGAAAACCGATATTGATTCCCGGCTTCAGATTATCGTCTATCACCGAGTGAATATGCTTCAGTGTATCAGGCTCAAGCAGTCCGTACGTGTCGACCATCGATACGGCGTATGGTTCAACTTCGTTTACAACCCTGCACATCTGGACGAGATCATCATCGGAATATGTCGTGACAGACACAAGCTGTGAGAATACCTTGTAGCCGAGAGCCTTGATCTGAGCGCAGTAAGCCATCGCTTCCCTGAGCTTGTGCTGCTTAAAAATCACTCTTATTCCGTCAAGTCCCGATTCCTTCTGCGGCTGAATATGTTCAATGGAACATGTTCCGTAATCAATCATCGCCACTACCATCTTCGGCCTGGAATTACTCATTCCCAGTAGTTTTCTGAAGCATGAAGTATCGGGAAAGATGCTCCTGTTAATGTCAAACGGTCTTCTGTCATCAAGGAAACCTATCTCCACAACATCCACTCCGGTCTTCGCGAGACGCTCGTAGATACTCAGGATGTTATTGTGACCGAACTGCCAGTCGTTGACATAGCCGCCGTCCCTTAATGTACAATCAAGAAGTTGAATTTCTGCCATATTATCTGTTTACCGCCTCAATTATGGTTTTAGCCATATAATCTATCATCTCGTCGCTCATTCCCGGATATACTCCTACCCAGAAAGTGTTGTTCATGATGCAGTCTGTGTTCTTAAGGTCACCTGCGCATCTGTACCTGTCAGTTCCTCTTATCTGGTCGAAACACGGATGCTTGATCAGGTTGCCGGAGAACAGAAGTCTGGTCTGAACGTTATGTGATTCCACATACTCGGTAACCTCGTTGCGCGTATGCGCACCGCCTTCCGGAACCGTAATAAGAAAGCCGAACCATGAAGGTCTGCTGCCTTCTGCAGGCTCAGGAAGAATGACCTTACCCTCGATCGGAGCCAGTGCCTTGCGCAGTCTGTCCCAGTTGTGTCTTCTTTTCTCAATGAACGAAGGAAACTTCTTAAGCTGCTCCACGCCTACAGCCGCCTGCATATCCGTAACTTTGAGGTTGTATCCGAAATGGCTGTAAACATATTTGTGATCATATCCGTGAGGAAGTTCGCCGTAGTCGCCGTCGAATCTGTGTCCGCAGAAATTGTCATGGCCTGAAGGGCAGACACAGTCTCTTCCCCAGTCTCTGTAAGACAGAATAAGTCGGTTCAAAAGCGGGTTGTTCGTATAGACGGCTCCGCCTTCACCCATCGTCATGTGGTGCGGCGGGTAGAAGCTTGACGTACCGATATCTCCCCATGTGCCTGTAAACTTTGTCTGTCCGTCAATCGTGTACTGTGAGCCCAGTGCGTCGCAGTTATCCTCGACGAGCCAGAGGTTATGTCTGTCGCAGAACGCCTTGACCTGTCCTAAGTCAAACGGATTGCCGAGAGTATGAGCGATCATTACCGCCTTTGTCTTGTCCGACAATGCCTCTTCAAGCCTGCTGGCGTCAATATTGTACTGAGGAATGGTAACGTCTACGAAAACCGGGATTGCACCGTACTGAATGGCCGGTGTAACAGTAGTCGGGAACCCGCACGCGACGGTGATAATCTCATCGCCGGGTCTGATCTGTCTGTCGCCCAGTTCCGGTGCTGTCAGGGTCATAAAGGCAAGAAGATTTGCGGATGAACCCGAGTTGACCAGATGTGCGAATTTAACGCCGATCCAGCTTGCAAAATTCTTTTCGAACTCTTCCGAAAATCTTCCGGTAGTAAGCCAGAAATCAAGCATTGCGTCAGTGAGCGAGCACATCTCTTTCTCATCGTAAACCCTTGATGCATAGGAAATTCTGTCGCCTTCCCTGAACCCGGTCTTCTTCTCCTTAAAATCGTGATAGTAATCGGTTACAAGCGCCTTGATAGCATCTCTCGCTTCCTGTTCATTCTTCCACTCAGCCATAATTTTTCTCCTCTTGTTATATCGTGTAATAAAACTTCATCAGAACTTCATTGATGTAAAAAACTCATTTATCTGTCTGTCCATCTCCTGCGGAACATCTCCGCCGGCGAGGTAAACCTTTGAGAATTCGATGGTCTTGATTATTCCTTCTTCAATATGCCATGTCGGCTTCCACCCGAAGACTCTCTTAATTCTGTCGCAGTTGAGTCTTAAGTATCCGGCTTCGTGAGGCGCACCGGTTTCAGCTCTGTTATCCCATCCCATGCCGTCGCCCCATGACCTGCAGAACAGATCGGCAAGCGCACCGGTATTGACGCAGTCGCAGTCGTCAGGACCTACATTGTAGTAATTCTGAAATGAAGGATCGTCATACTGCTTCATTGCAATAGTCAGATAAATAGCCAGAGGCTCGAGAACATGCTGATAAGGTCTCACGGAATACGGATTGCGGACCTGCAGTCTGTTTCCGCAGGAGACAGCTCTTATGCTGTCGGGAATTATTCTGTCAGGAGCAAAATCGCCCCCGCCTATGACGTTGCCGGCCCTAGCAGTTGATACCGTTATATACCTGTCGCCGCTTTTAAGCTCCGGTGTAAAGAAGCTGTTCTTGTAGCTGTGTGTTACAAGCTCGCTGCAGCTCTTGGAGTTGGAATACGGATCGAAGCCGTCGAGCTTCTCATCCTCTTTATACCCGGCCTCGCGCTCCTCGTTCAGATAAACCTTGTCTGTTGTCACATTGAGCACACTTCTGACAGAAGGCGTAAGTCTCACGCACTCCAGCAGGTTCACCGTGCCCATAACGTTTGTCTCGTATGTGTATCGCGGCTCCCTGTAGCTCTCCCTGACAATCGGCTGAGCCGCCAGATGAAGCACTATCTCGGGCTTTGTCTCTGTAAACACCTGCAAAAGATGATCATAATCCCTGATATCACCTATAACGCTCTTCATCCGTCCGTCTAGTCCGGATATTTCAAACAGCGACGGTTCTGTCGGCGCTTCAAGGCTGTATCCTGTCACTTCCGCGCCAAGACCTGTGAGCATCCTGCATAACCACGAGCCCTTGAAGCCCGTATGACCTGTGACAAGAACCTTCTTGCCCTTATACCAGCTGAAATCCTGCATAAATCAATCTTCCCATTTCTTCCACGGAGCATGCCCCGTCTCAAGATATTTGTTGAGCAGCATCTGCTCACGCTGAGTATCCATGCACTGCCAGAATCCCTCGTGCATATAGCTCATTAGCTCACCTTCATTTACGAGCCGTTCCATCGGTTCCTTCTCGAATACCGTGGAATCTCCGTCAATGTAGTCGAAAATCTTCGGTTCAAGCACCATATATCCGGCATTTATCGGCGCGCCGTCAGATGCGCTCTTCTCTCTGAATGACTGAACCGTATTATTGACAATATCGAGCACGCCCTTGTCCTGCTTGATTGTGACAGCAGTGAGTGTCGCAAGTTTGCCGTGAGATCTGTGGAACTCGACAAGCTTGTTGATATCGACGTCGCAGACGCCGTCCCCGTATGTCATCAGAAATGCCTCATCGCCGATATACTGCTGGATTCTCTTGATTCGCCCGCCGGTCATGGTGTGAAGCCCTGTGTCAACGACCGTAACCTTCCATGGCTCTGCGCGCTTGTGATGAACAATTATCTTGTTGTCCTGCGTAAAATCAAAGGTAACATCAGATGTATGAAGGAAATAATCGGCAAACCATTCCTTGATCACGTGCTGCTTATATCCGGCACAAATTACAAACTCATTATAGCCGTAATAAGAATACTCTTTCATTATGTGCCACAATATCGGCATTCCGCCGATCTCAATCATCGGCTTAGGCTTATATTCCGACTGTTCGGCAAATCTCGTGCCGAAGCCGCCTGCAAGTAATACTACCTTCATAATGGTTATCACTCCCTTGTGTTGTCATACTTTTAGATAATAGTAATATACCACAAGTGCGCATGCTTTTTAAGACGGAAGTACCACAGTTATAATCAGCAGATTGCCCTCACCGCAGCTCGCGCTTATCTTTCCTTTGTGCGTCTCGACAATAGTTTTCGCGATTGAAAGACCTATGCCGTAGCCTCCCGTGCCTGAATTTCTTGACTCATCAGTTCTGTAGAACCGGTCGAAAAGGTGTTTGAGTTTATCCTTCGGTATCCTCTCCTGCGTCGTATTCTTGCAGTTCAGAACAATATTTCTGCCGTTTCTGGCAAGCTTAAGGTCTATTCTGCCGCCATCAGGCGTGTATTTGACCGCATTGTCCAGAAAAATTCCCACGAGCTGGCCTATCATTTTCGGGTCTCCCGTCATAGCCAGGCCCTGTTCTATATCGCAGTTAAACTTCTTGTTCTGCAGCTGCGCGGGCGCCTTATAGGACTCCGCCGTCTCCGCGATAACATCTGACACCGGAAATTCTACGGCTACCATCGATTTTCTGCCGCCCTCTTCGGTCTTGGCAAGCATAATGAGCTCAGACGTAAGTTCTGTCAGCCGCTGTGTCTGACGCCTTATATCTGCAAGCCACTCGTTGTCGCCGCTGCCGTCTGAATCGCCGCTTTCCAGTTCAAGCACGTCGGCATCCGCATTAATTATCGCGAGCGGAGTCTTGAGTTCATGACCCGCATCGGTGATAAAACGACGCTGTTTCTCATATGTCTCGGCAATCGGCCTGATCACTATTCCGGATGCCAATGTTATGAGCGCGAAAACAGATACCAGACAGATCAGCGATATAATAACGCTTATCGCTATGAACGACCTCGCGTTATCAAGACTTCTTCCGCAATCGTAGAAAATAATCAATGTTCCGTCGGAGAGGTCTGTCACAAGATAGCGGTAATCATCGATGAACCCGGACTTCTTCCCGGATTCAACTACTTCACGGGCGTAATCTGCGGCCTGATCCGAGTCCACAGCGGAAATCCTTCCGGTGTCGATGCTTCTCGTGGTATTGTCTTCCGTCAGATTTACACTGAAATACCTCGTCTCGTAAGCGAGCTCACTGGAATCATAAACGATATTGTCATTAAGATACATCAGCCAAGAATTCTTGCCTGATCCGCCTCCGCCGACGCCTTCACTGCCATTCGCGCTTCCGATGTCTCCGGAAGGAGCGGGCGACTTTGGGTCGTTCAAAGGCTGTGTTGATGCACCGCCCGCAGGTTTGTCGGGAAAAGTGCCGCCGTTATCAGACAGCATCTGCAGTATGATATCCGCGCGTTTGACGACATGAAGGTATACAGAGCCGTTTATCGTACCGACAAGTGCCGCCATTACAAGAATGACGGAACACATCGTTATTATTATGAACTTGCGGCGGAGTTTTTTTATCATTTTGTCTCCTCCAGCGAATATCCGGCGTTGCGGGTGGCCTTTATTATCACATGGGCATCGAGTGCGGCAAGCTTCTTGCGAAGATAGGACAGATAAGTCCAGACCACATTGATGTCGGCATCTGAATCAAGCCCCCATATTTTATCCATGAATCTGTCTGTCGAAATCAGTACTCCGGGATTGCTCATGAGAAGCTCTATCATCTGAAATTCCTTGCCGGCAAGTCTGAATTTGCCGGTTGGAGTCGACAGTTCGAACGAAGCCCTGTCCAAAGTAAGATTGGCAAATCTCAGTATGTTGTCACCCGAGGCAGCCGGCTGACGTGTTATGGCTCTCAGCCTTGCGAGCAGTTCTCTGCTCGAGAAAGGTTTGGTAAGATAATCGTTGGCCCCGGAGTCGAGACCGTCCACCTTATCATCTATCTCAGATTTTGCCGTAAGGAGCATTACAGGAGTGACATTGCCCTTTGCCCTTATTTCCTTCAGTGCAGTGATCCCGTCCATCTTCGGCATCATGATGTCCATAATTATCGCATCATAGTCACCCGTTCTGACATAAGTCACTGCGGCTTCGCCGTCCCCTACGCAGTCTACGGAATAATTATTCCTGGTAAGTATTGTCGTAAGCGCGCGAGCCATCGACGACTCGTCTTCCGCCAAAAGTATTCTCATATTAGGTGCCTCCCGCCGCTGCTTTGTATCAGTTGTTATTTCAGTTATATTAATACACCTGAAGCCTTAAAAAAACTTAAAATTCCGGTTGCTCAGATATTTAAGTTACGTTTTAGGTGCTGCCTGTAAGATTTGTACATAAAGATACAAAGGAGGCGGTTCTCATGTCATACCAGGATGTTTTCAAAAGATATGAACTCAAATTTCTGCTTGATCACGATCAGAAGGAAAGACTCTTAACCGAAATTGAAGGCAGGATGACACCTGACTCTTACGGGCGTACCACTATACGCAACATATATTACGATACTGATAACTATCGCATAATAAGAGCCTCACTGGCAAAACCTTTATATAAGGAAAAGCTGAGGATGAGAAGCTACAGGTGCGCAGGGCCTGATGACACGGTTTTCGTTGAACTCAAGAAAAAATACGACGGTATCGTTTACAAACGCCGGGTGGCATTGCCACTGAACGAAGCCGGCAGTTGGCTCGAAGGAGCATCGCACCCTGGGGCTTCAACACAGATAACCGATGAAGTGGATTACTTTCTGGATTTCTATACCGGACTTAAGCCAAAGGCATTTATAACTTATGAACGCGAGGCCTACCAGACGCTCGGCAGAAGCGACTTCAGAATTACACTGGACGAGAACATTTTATATCGCAGCGATTGCCTCAGTCTCGGCAGCAGAGCTTTCGGCCGGCCTCTTATCCCTGAAGACTCCACTCTTATGGAACTCAAGATACCGGAGTCCATGCCGGTCTGGATGGCGGATTTCCTTACAGAACAGGGCATATGCCGCGTGACCTACTCAAAATACGGAACAGCATACATGAACTATATATTCGAAAATGAAAGGAGCGTACTCTATGCTTGATAATCTTTTTGATACTGTAATTAATTCCTCAACAGGTACCACACCTGCAATCTTCATCGCCCTTGTTCTCACATCACTCGTTCTGGGGCTTGCCCTTGCATTTGTCCATATGTACAAAGCAACCTACTCCAAAAGCTTCATTATGACGCTCGCCATTCTTCCTGCGGTTGTCTGCGTTGTAATACTGATGGTAAACGGCAATATCGGTGCCGGAGTTGCTGTCGCCGGCACTTTCTCACTTGTGCGTTTCAGATCAGCTCCGGGAAGTGCCCGCGAAATAGTTGTACTTTTCGCCGCAGTGTGCGCCGGTCTCATAATGGGAATGGGATACATAGCCTATGCTGTCCTCTTCACGCTGATAATAGGCCTGGCTATCATGATTCTCTCGGCCACATCCCTCGGAGAGCATGATTCAGGGTGCTCGAAATCCCTTCACATCACAATTCCCGAAGACCTGAACTACACCGATGCCTTTGATGACCTTTTCGCAGACTATACGTCATCACACAGGCTGGTTCTCGCAAAGACATCCAATATGGGATCAATGTTCCGTCTTCACTACGAGATTGTTCTCAAATCAGCAGACAAGGAGAAGGAGTTTATTGACAAGCTTCGCTGCCGCAACGGAAATCTGGAGATATCAATATCTGATTTGAGTTCCGTTCCGACTGTCGAACAGCTCTGAAAGGAGGCTTTCCATGCATAATTTAAGACTTACCGCTGCGGTTGCCGCAATGCTCTTCGTTCTCGCATTGACAGGCTGCTCAGTATTTAATACCGGATCAGGACAATCTGATACAGATTCCGACAGTTCCGTATCGAACCTGGAAGAGAGCCTGACAGCCGACGACGTGTTTACGAGTGAAGATTATGAGGTCGGATATGACGAATCCGACTCAGCCTCAGTCACACTGACCGGGGATACCGCCCAGTCCGATTCATCTTCCGTAAGCATTGACGGCTCAGACATCACTATATCATCCGAAGGAACATACATAATTACGGGCACACTTACCGACGGAACTCTGACGATAGATGCGGGTGATTCTGATGACGTAAGGTTAATTCTCAGCAACGCGTCGATAACTTCATCCGGATATGCGGCAATATACTGCAAGAATGCCGACAATGTCTACATCACGCTTGCGCAAGGCAGTACAAACACTCTGACCTCAGGCGGCACTTTCGTACAGACTGACGACAGCAATGTAGACGGTACGGTTTTCGCGAAAACAGATCTCGCAATCAACGGAAGCGGCTCGCTCGAAGTAACTTCTGAGTGCGGTCACGGAATAGTCTGCAAGGACAGCCTCGTAATTACCGGCGGCACCATAGACATAAGCGCTGCTTCCTGCGGCATACAGTCCAAAGACTCCGTCGCAGTGAGCGAGGCCTCCGTAAACATAACGTCAGGCAAGGACGGCATCCACTGCGAGAACAACGACGATGCGACCCTGGGCTATGTTTTTTTCGCTTCCGGAACCATTAAGATAACATCGGACGGCGACGGAATCAGTGCATCCTCATCAATACAGATCGATGACGGTACTTATAATATAACGGCGGGAGGCGGTTCAACCGGAAGCTTCGGATCAGTCACGACTTCCGAGACTGGCTGGGGGTTTAACGAAAGCAGCCGGACCGAGACCGAAACTTCTTCAAGCACAAAGGGAATCAAGGCCGCAACGGTTCTTTTAATAAGCGGCGGCACAGTAAACATAAGCTCTGAAGACGATTGTCTGCATGCTGCAAAAACACTTGGAATTGCCAATGCTGACATGACATTGTCTTCAGACGACGACGGAATTCACTCCGATTATGACCTGATAATTGAATCCGGCACGATAAACATAACCTACTCCTACGAAGGTATTGAAGGTCAGAACATATCGATCAGCGGCGGCGATATAAAGGTCTGCTCAGATGATGACGGTATGAACGCGGCGTCAGCGGACGGTTCCGGCGATATGATGTCCGCGGACGGTGTCAGTACAATTGACATAAGCGGAGGAACCCTATACGTCAGGGCGTCCGGCGACGGACTCGATTCCAACGGTTCAATGACAATATCCGGCGGAACAATAACCGTAATGGGTCCTGAAAGCGGTGCGAACGGTTCGCTCGATGTTGCCGGAGATGCGGCAATAACAGGCGGCACTGTAGTAATGGCGGGAACCTCGGCCATGGCAACCAACTTCACTTCCGCACAGCAGGGTTCGATTCTCCTGTCGTTTGATTCACAGACATCAGGTTCTCTGATTACGGTGAAAGACTCATCAGGAAATGAACTCATCAGCGTAACGGCCGACTGTTCTTACTCGTCTGTCCTTATTTCTTCCCCCGATCTGACCACCGGCCAGACTTATACTGTAACGTGCGCGGACAATAAGACAGATGTCAGTCTGAGCGAAAACATATACGGTTCAGGAACAGGAATGGCAGGCGGAGCCGGTATGGGACCGGGCGCCGGGACAGATTCCGGTTCAGCGCCGGGTGCTGCTCCGGGAACAGACTCCGGTACCGGACGTCCTGGCCTGTGATGACAGATCTCTCATTCTCTGTTTATCTGATATGTCCAGATTATCGGGAACGCCTTCAGAGAAATCTTCACGTAATGGTAAACAGACCTGTTCTGTTCTTTGTAAATAAGTATCATATCGGGTTATTTTGTCATTAAAATATTATATTTTGGTTTAAATTATCAAATAGAATGTATTGCTTTGAATGAAAATAATCTATATACTTGCCTTTAGTTAATCAATTTGACATTTTTCTATTCCTATTATCCCCATATTTGCGGTCACCCTCCCCAGGGTGGCCGCTACTTATTTCCGAAGATAATTTACAGGGTAAGACTGCAGACAAAAATCGTCTCAGTCTTCATCTTTCCTTTTGAATAATTTGAACCGCCCCGGTCTGTCCGGCGTGCCGCTTTCTGTTTTCCCTTCTGCCTTTGGAACTGTCTTGTCCGACAGCATCTCGCCCCAGTTGGCAAAGAACATTCTTCCGAGAGTCTTTATTTTGTTTGATGATTCGGCGCTCATCTGATTCATTCTGGATAACATGAGCCGCGCACCCTTAATGCCGGTCTTGCTGAGCAGGCTCAGATAAATACAGCCCGAAGCTTCAAAAATCGCGAACAGATCATCAATAAAGAATTTGCGGTCCGCAAGCTCCATTCCATCTATCCATCCCGTCATGGTGGCATCGAACAGATCGCTGAGGCTGTTGCATCTGTCGCATGTCTCGAATTTCCTGCCAGTGAGCTGCCACGACACCGGGTTATGCTGCATGATTCCTGTCTCTGAGCTCTTTACTATAACAGGATTGATATCATTGATAAGCAGTCTTCCTATAATAGAACCTTCGGGGATAATCCTGTCGACTCTCGACTTGAGCGATGTGAACTGTTCCGACTCATATGTGTCACGGTTGAATCCCGGACCGTCGTTGTCATATATACGTACAATTCTCGACGCAATTTCAGATGACACTCCGCTTGCCGCGTAAATAGCCAGATGCCCGCCCTTGGAGTGGCCGCCAAGACGGATATTCTCAAGATGAACACTGCAGACTTCTTCAAGGTAGTCAATGGCCTCGCCCTCCGAAGGGACCGTCCTGTAGCTTAGGTTGAAATCCTCTTTCCATCCGACGATTGTATCGTCCGTTCCCCGAAACGATACAAAAGGCACTCCGTCATCCGTGATTATCTCCACTGCCGCAAACTGAGTCTCCGTCGATATATCAACCTTGTTCACATAATTGCGCAGCCGCGCATCACCGAATCTTTCAGTACCGGCCATTCTGCGCAGAAGTTCCGGTGCAAAATTAATAAATGACTTGTCTTCGTCCAGTTCTTCTTTGCTGTGCATCTCGAAAAATCTCTCTGCGCACTCCTGAAGGCTCACGCTGCCTCCGCCTATCCCCGGAACTATTCCGTCCAGATTAACATAAGACACACACGACAGAATCAACGCGTCAATGTCGTTGAATTTGTCTTTGGCGAAAGTAATGTCGCCGCGCCAGTTCATGTAATCAAGAATATTGCTCATAGTTATATTTTATTATAAATGCTCTCCATATGGCAGTACCTGCGGCAAAAAAACGTTCTTTCTGCTGTTGAGAAAACACAAGTGCGAAGAAACATCACCATTCATGATAATTGTTCACGATTCATACCAGACATTTAAGGTTAGTTTAAAGAGCCGCATTCATAATGATTAAGACAATATCAATGCAACAGTCTGAAAGGAGATAACATAATGAAAAATAAAAGATTGGCAGCTTTGGCGACGGCGATGGCAATGGTCACCGCCGTTGCATCCGGTTGCAGCAAAACTTCCGGAAGCACTTCAGAAAGCGATGATTACAGCGGTCAGACAATAACCGGCGAGGTAACCGTGATAGACGGTGATGATATTACTATCGCTCTTGGAGAGATTAAAGAAGCCGAAGACTCCTCCTCGGAATCTGAAGACGATAATTCAGGTGAATCTGAACCGACAGAAGCTACAGATACTTCAGATAATTCGAATGACAGCAGATCAATGCCTTCCGGGCAGTCTCAGGGTGACGGCGAGGCTCCTTCGGGGCAGGCTCCGGGTGACGGTGAGATGCCATCCGGGCAGGCTCCCGGTGACGGCGAGATGCCTTCCGGGCAGGCTCCCGGTGACGGCGAGATGCCTTCCGGGCAGGCTCCCGGTGACGGCGAGATGCCTTCCGGACAGGCTCCCGGGGGAAACATGCCCGGAGACAGCAGCGCGATTGTACAGTATGAGTTTGAAGAGAACGGCGATACAGCAACTATAGATGTTTCATCAGTCACAACAATTACAGTTGAGAATGACACTGATGACGAAGACGATACCGTTGATGAGATTCAGGTTGGCGATATCCTTGAAATTACTTTTGACGAAGAAGGCTCGGTAAGCTCCATAACAGTGAAATCACTTACAGAATCTTCCTCGGCCGATATGATGCCGAATGGAGACTTCACCGCGAATGCGGCATCCGGCGGTTCGTCATCCGCTTCCGTTGACGCAAAAGGCGCCACCACCATAACCGAAGATTCAGACATAGAATCAGAGAGTTACTCCTCGACAGGCGATGATGAGAACGCATTGCTGATTGACGGTGCGACAGTAAGCCTGTCCGGCATAACCGCAGATAAAAGCGGCGGAGAATCATCCAGCAGCGAGAACGGAGATTTCTACGGAATCAATGCCGCTGTTCTCGCAACTAACGGTGCAACGGTAACAATCGACGACGCGACAGTCACTTCCGATGCAGCCAACGGCAACGGTATATTCAGCTATGGCGACGGAACTACAGTAAATATATCTGACTCAAGCATAACGACTGTCTCCGATAACTCCGGCGGAATTATGACGACAGGCGGCGGGACAACAAACGCAACAAATCTTACTGTTGATACATCCGGCAACTCTTCTGCAGCCATAAGATCTGACCGCGGCGGCGGAACGGTAAAAGTCTCAGGCGGTACATATTCAACACACGGAACAGGTTCTCCGGCAATATATTCAACAGCAGACATAACGGCAGACAGCGCGACACTGACAGCGACAAAGTCGGAAGCTCTGGTAATTGAGGGCTGCAATTCCATTGCGCTCACAGACTGCAATGTTACTTCCACAGAGACAGAGACTGCAAGCTCCGACGGCAATTTCAAGTCTGTAATGATTTACCAGTCTCAATCCGGAGATGCTGATACGGGAGAGTCCTCTTTTTCGATGACGGGAGGAAGCCTGACCTGCAACAGCGGAGATACAATCTATGTGACCAACACGGCGTGCTCGATTTATATGAACGGCGTTGATATCACCAACAACGACACTGACGGAGTATTCCTGAGAATAATCGGCAACGGAGGGACAAAAGGCTGGGGCACCGCAGGCTCGAACGGAGGCACCGCCGATGTTGTACTTGAAGACCAGCAGGTTGAAGGCGACATAGCAGTTGATACCATCTCGCAGATGAATCTGACTCTCAAGGGTGCTTCAACACTTACCGGAACGATAAATATCGCGGACAACGCCGATGGCGGCACTGCTGTTGATGACAATGCCGTTGTTACCATAGACAAAGGCTCCACCTGGGAGTTAACCGGCAATTGCACCGTGACATCACTCACGAACAACGGCACAATCATTTTTAACGGCTACACGATAACGCTTGCTGACGGTACCGTATTAAGCAAATAAAAAGGCTGTCACTTCAGAACCTTCCCCGTGTATCTTCCAGGGGTAGTGCCGGTAGCTTCTCTGAACACTTTTATAAAATAACTGCAGTCGCCAAAGCCGCATTTCGATGCAATGTCAGAAATGCTGCTTTGACGGCTGTTTAGCATATCTCTGGCTTTGCTTACGCGGTAGCCCTTAATGTATGCGCTCGGCGTAGTATTTATTGTCCTGTGAAAGCATCTCAGACACTCACGCTGGCTGATATTCGCCGCCGATGCGACAGATACAATATCTATAACGTCCATGTAATTCGAATGGATATAGTTAAGCATACGCTTGATTCTGTCATTATCCTCTTCCGCATGCTGCGGACTGGTGCCGTCAATAAAGCCGGTCTGCCCCAGCTGCACAATCAGATCCGATACAAGCTCACGTTGTCTGAATTCATATCCGTAGTCGCTGCTCGCGCACTCATTCCACGCCGCTTCAATTACCTTAAGCAGATCCACGTTTGTCCTGCCGGATGGTTTTATATGCACAAAACCCATATCTGCTCTGGCAATCAGCGGCTGTATGTACTTCTCGTCAATAGCGCCGCCGGATTTGCCGCTGACCAGTTCAGGCCCGAAAAGTATTGAATGAAGTCTGCAATCAATCAATGAATCACTGCCGCAGACACTGTGAAGAATCCCGGAATTTACAAAGAACCCTTCTCCCTTGGAAATTTCAGCTCTTCCGTGATCTGTCTCGAAAAGCACTCTCCCTTCGGTAATTATTCCCGCTTCAAATTCGTCGTGCCAATGCCACGGCACCGGCTCTCTGCTGATATCATCATCATATCCGGCTATGTTTATACCGTTTGTACTGTGGCTTGCAAGCTCACGGCCGGACTCATCGGTTATTACATTGCAGTCAAGAATCATCTGATATCATCTCCGGTTTCTGTCTGGCTGATTATTTATATTTCTTTGGCGCAATTATCATACTTTACGCACTTCGTTGTCAATATAATCATATTATAAAACGGAGGTGCAAAATGGCTTCACTATTACTTGTTATTATCTATCTCGCTTTTGTCAGTCTCGGTCTTCCCGATTCACTGCTCGGATCTGCCTGGCCGTCCATGTATACCGAGTTTGGTGTTCCGGTATCATACGCCGGAATTATCTCCATGATAATTGCGCTCGGAACAGTCATCTCCAGCCTTATGTCAGACCGTATAACCATTAAATTGGGAGCAGGCCGGGTAACAGCCATAAGCGTGGCAACCACGGCCGCTGCCCTTCTGGGATTCGGTCTGAGTCACTCTTTCTGGCTGATATGCCTTATTGCGATTCCTTACGGTCTGGGTGCCGGAAGCATTGATGCCGCGCTCAACAACTATGTTGCGCTTCATTACGCGAGCCGCCATATGAGCTGGCTTCACTGCATGTGGGGCATAGGAGCTTCCGTGGGACCCTGCATAATGGGACTTGCGATTGCACATAATAACAACTGGAGTGCCGGTTACAGATATATATCATATATTCAGATTGTACTTACATTTATAGTTGTAATATCGCTGCCGCTCTGGAAGAAACGCGGCGGCGCAAAAGACGAAGCATCTGATGGCGCTTGCGCAAGTGAGACCGCGAGAGCTGTCCCGCTCCGTGAAATATTCAGGATCCCGGGGGCAAAAGCTATAATGCTGGCATTCTTCTGTTACAGTGCAATTGAACAGACCACCGGTCTCTGGGCAAGTTCATATCTTGTTTTTGTCAAAGGAATTCCGGCACAGACAGCCGCTTCGTTTGCTGCTCTGTTTTATATAGGAATTACGGCGGGGCGGGCAGTTAACGGTTTCCTTACCTTCAGACTCAGTGACCGTCAGCTTATTTTCGCCGGCAGTGCAGTCATAGCAATCGGAATTCTGGCACTGACACTGCCGTTCGGAAATTACGTTTCGCTCGGAGGTTTTATTATGATAGGCCTCGGCTGTGCTCCGATTTATCCCTGCATTATTCACTCGACTCCCGACAGATTCGGCAAGAACAGGTCTGCGGCTATTATCGGAGTAGAGATGGCCAGCGCCTATATCGGAACCTGCCTCATGCCGCCTCTGTTCGGCCTTCTTCCGGTATCGTTCCTTCCGTTCTACCTGATTTTCGCGCTTGCGGTAATGACTGTAATGAACCTGAAGCTTAACGGAAACAAAAAAACGGCAGCCAACACGTGACTGCCGTTCCGATTATTACTCTTCTTTATTTCCGGTTATCTTGAGGCGTTCAATTCCTTCTCGCATCTGTCAGCAAGAGCTTCGGCCGTAAGTCCGTATTCATTGAGAAGCGCGTCCGGTGTGCCTGATTTGCCGAATCTGTCGTTTACACCTGCTCTGATGACTCTGCAGGGAGAACTGCTCTCACATACAGCTTCACATACAGCTCCGCCAAGACCGCCGTTGACTGAATGCTCTTCGGCTGTAACTATAAGTCCGGTCTGCGCCGCTGCTCTGGCAACGGCATCCTTGTCCAGCGGTTTGATCGTATGCATGTCTAACACGCGTGCGCTTATACCCTTGCCGCTCAAGATATCACAAGCCTTGAGTGCGGCACTTACCATAATTCCGCAGGCAATGATTGTGAGGTCTTTGCCGTCGCGAAGCTGATTGGCCCTGCCGAGAACAAACTCCGTATCATCGCCGTAGATTGCAGGAACTTTTGACCGGCCAAGTCTGATATAGAACGGACCGTGATTGTCTATGGCCGCTTTGATTGCAAGTCTGGTTGAAGCGCAGTCGGCGGGGCATACGACTCTGATGTTGGGAATCGAACGCATTATCGCCATATCCTCAAGACACTGATGTGTCGCACCGTCTTCACCTACTGTGAGTCCTGCGTGTGTAGCACATATCTTTACATCAAGGTTTGTATAGCAAACCGAATTCCGCACCTGCTCGCATGCTCTTTCAGATGCGAACATGGCAAAAGACGAACAGAATACGATTTTCCCGCAAGTCGCAATTCCGGCGGCAGTGGCGACCATATTTCCTTCCGCGATGCCCATATCAAAAAACCTGTCCGGGTATACCTTGCGAAAATCGCCGGTCTTTGTCGATCCCGACAGATCAGCATCCATTACGACAATGCGACTGTCCGCTCCGAATTCAACCAAAGCCTTGCCATAGCCTTCTCTTGTTGCCATATCACCCATGATCAAACCTCCAAAGCCCTGATTGCCGAATCAAGCTCATCCGTTGCAATTCTGTATTCCTCTGCATTCGGTGCCTTTCCATGCCAGCCCGCGTTATCCTCCATGAACGATACACCGCAGCCTTTGTGGGTATGTGCAATAATAAAGAAAGGCTTTCCGGAACCCGCATTGTTCTTAAAATCCGTGACGGCACTCTCAATCTCTTCAAATGAATGTCCGTCGATAACCCGTGTCTCGTAACCGAATGCCCTGACCTTTGCCTCAATATCTCCGAGACTCATTACAGAATCTACCTTGCCGTCTATCTGCAGCCCGTTGTTATCGAGAATCGCACAGAAGTTATCGAGTCTGTAATGTGCGCCGCTCATCAGAGCTTCCCACACTTCGCCCTCCTGCATCTCTCCGTCGCCAAGAACCGTATAAACCTTATAACCTGTCTTGTCCAGATATTTGCTGTTGATCGCCATTCCTGTCGCGGCGGATATTCCCTGTCCCAGGGAGCCTGTTGACATATCAACGCCTTTAACCTCGCTCATGCACGGGTGTCCCTGAAGAAATGAATCAATATGGCGAAGTTTTCTCATCTCGCCTATATCGAAAAAGCCGCGCAGTCCAAGAACCGAATACAAAGCCGGAGCGCAGTGTCCTTTGGAAAGAACAAATCTGTTCCTGGCGGGATCATCTGCATTCTCCGGCGTGACCTCCAGTGCCTCGTTATAAAGATATGTGAGGATGTCCGTGCATGAAAGCGATCCGCCCGGATGTCCGCTCTGGGCGCAGTAAACGCCTTCAATTATCCATCTGCGGCATTTCGCCGCAAACAGCTTTAACTGCAATTCCTTATCCTTGGTCATAATCTCCAGCCTTTCAGTTCTGTATCAGTTAATCTCAACCGGCAACCCGTCTTTTACATAGAGTCTTCTGACTCTCTTGCCGACTACACAGGTTATCTCGTAATTAATGGTTCCGACTCTGTCCGCAAGCTCATCTGCAAGCCTGTCCTTGCCGAATACTATTACTTCGTCTCCGACCTTCGGACGCACCTTGAGATCTGTTGTGTCAATCATGCACATATCCATGCAGACATTGCCGAGGATAGGACACCTCTGTCCTCCTACAAGAAGTTCAAAGCCCCCGGACAGTCTCCTCGACAAACCGTCGGCGTAACCTATTCCGACAGTCGCGACTTCAGTCGTCCGCGCTGCGACAAAATGCCTTCCGTAGCTTACGGATGTTCCGGCCGGAACAGTCTTCGTGTGAATTACCTTGCCATACCACGTCATTACAGGCCTAAGATCCAGCCTGTCATCCGGCACAGGACATCCCGGCGGCATGAGTCCGTAAAGAATTATGCCGGCACGCACCATGTTCATGTGCATCTCCGGAAATCTCATTATCCCCGCGCTGTTACATATATGTTTCTTCTCGAAAAATATCCCGCGTTTCTCAAGTTCTTCTGCCTGCCTGGTAAATGCTTCATACTGCCTGGCGGTGTATTCATCATCATCTGTATCGGCGACAGCGAAGTGCGAGAAAAGGCCGTAAGGAATTATACCCGGAAGAGTGCAGGCGCGGACTATCTCATCAGTATCGGTTCCGTCTGCAGCAAAACCGATACGTCCCATTCCGGTATCAATCTTGATATGTATTCTGGCGGTTTTTCCCAGCGAGACTGCCTCGTCAGAAATACTTTTCGCAATCTCATAAGAATAGACAGCCTGATCAACGTCATACTTCACCGCGTCACAAAACCTGCTCTTGTCCGTAAAACCGAGTGTGAGCATCGGTGCCGTTATACCATGTCTCCTTAAGTCAACGGCCTCGTCTATCGTAGCGAGACAAAGGCCTGCGGCGCCGCAAGAAAGAAGTGTTCTGGCAACCGCAAGAGCGCCATGTCCGTAAGCATCCGCCTTGACTACCGCCATAATGTCACTGTCAGGAGAAGTCACTCTTCTTATCTCTTTGAAGTTGTGCTCGAGTGCCGATAAATCAATCTCAACACAGGAACGGTCATACATATCCGATTTCACATCATTTTCACTGCACATCTTAATACCAGCCTGCCTCTTTATAAGCTTCAGGTAAATAAAGCTCAATATCCTGGGGGAGCATAGCTCTCTTTCCCAAATCTTCGCCCGCAGCCATACCGGCAAGCGAATGAATCCGAACTGCGGCACAGGCAGCGTCAAAAGGCTCCATGCCCTGAGCCAGAAAACCTGTCATCAGACCGGCAAGAACGTCTCCCGATCCGCCTTTGGCAAGGCCGCTGTTACCACAATTATTACTATACGTTTTGCCGTCTGAACGGGCAATTATTGTTTTATTGTTTTTTAAGACCATGACGCACTTGTTTTCTCGTACAAACTGCACTACTTTCTCTTCAGGTTCTTCTATACCAGCGTCAGTGCCTTTTGCTGCAAGTCTTCTGAACTCGCCTATGTGCGGTGTCAGTACCGCCGGGACAGAACGACTCCTTAAAAGCGGCAGCAGGCTGTCACTGCAGTGCGCAAGAACTGTGATGGCACCGGCATCGATAACAAGCTTCCCGGCATTAACTATGAAATACTCAAGAAGCGCCCCGGTGAGCGGATCGTCCGTGTCAAGTCCGGGACCTATAAGTACACATGAAGCACTTTTGACGAGCGGCGTGCAGGCCTTGATAACCGAAGATATGCTTCCCTCTCTCAATGTAAGCAATGCACAGCTGTGTCTGATCCTTACAGCCGCCAGAGTCTGCGCGTCTGACAGAATTCTCACCATTCCGCAGCCTGACCTGAGACATGCACCGCAGGACAGAAGTCCGGCACCGGACATATAGGGAGATCCGGCGCAAATCAGCGCAGTTCCGTACGTTCCCTTATATCCGTCGTCACTTCTTGCCGGGGCAAGCGTCGCGACATATTCATTTGTAAGCTCTGCCGGCTTATCCATTTTTCTCTTCGTCCCTGTTCGGAATCAGATCCTCGTTTCTTATGGACTCTATTGTACGTATATCGAAAGGCGTTTCCTGATAAACATAATAGTTCAGCCAGTTCGTATACATCAATGTCGCCGAAGACTTCCATCTCATGACAGGCCCCTTTGCCGGATCGTCGTCCCTGTAGTAATTCACGGGAAGCGCCGTATCAACCCCGGCAGCCTTATCACGCCTGTATTCCTTGTCAAGCGTGTCCTTGTCGTATTCTGAATGTCCGGTTATAAAAATCTGCCTTCCGTGAAGATCCGATACGGCATAAACGCCGCACTCCTCAGACTCCGACAGAATGCGCAGCCCGGAGCACTTCTCAATATCTTCTCTGTGAACCTCGGTATATCGCGAATGCGGTACATAGAAATAGTCATCGAACCCTCTGAAGAGCTTGACCGGTCTGCTGTATGTCATTGAATGCTCAAATACACCGAAAACTTTCTTCGGCAGAACGTATTTTGGTATTCCGTAATGGTAATAAAGTCCGGCAAACGCGCCCCAGCAAAGATGAAGTGTTGAATAGACGTGTGTTTTGCTCCATTCCATTATTTTCGTAAGCTCTTCCCAGTAATCGACCTGTTCGAAGTCCATCTTCTCAACCGGCGCTCCGGTAATTATCATTCCGTCGAAATACTCGTCCTTTATTGAATCAAATGTCATGTAATACTTTATAAGGTGTTCGCGGCTGGTATGAGTCGACACGTGCGAAGCCATACAAAGAAGTTCTATATCCACCTGAATCGGCGAATTTGACATTGCACGAAGCAGCTGTGTTTCCGTTACGATTTTGTCCGGCATCAGATTGAGAATAACTATCTTGATAGGTCTGATATCCTGCGACAGTGCGCGGTTCTCTTCCATTACAAAAATTCTCTCCTGCTCGAGAACCTGTCTCGCAGGAAGATTGTCTGCTATTCTGATCGGCATATCTTATGCTCCTATAAACTCATTAAGAATTGATTGCTCCGGAACCTGATCGGTACCTACGACCGGAATCTTTCCCAGATGTCCCATAAGTCTTGACGCTCTGTCCAGAGCCGTCGACAGATCCGCGAACGGCTTGCCTGTTACCGACTTTTCCATAAATACACTCGGCTCAATCGAACCCTTCTCCACCTGCTTCATTGCCTCACTTATATCGTGAAGCGCAAGCGGCGCGATAATCAGGCTCTCATAAGCGAGAAAAGAGTTGATATGGTAGTCTGCGCGCGCAAGATATTCCTTGTAGTAAACATCCTCGGATTTGGTAATCATCGGCCAATAGTCAATCGTCGCCAACGCATGTGCGCTTCTGTGGCGGTAGTCTCTTACAATTCGCCTCAGGAGTCTTATCTCTTCGCTGTCCATAAGCTTTGAATCGCAGTATACGTTACCGTACGGCATTATGAACACTTTGGCGCACATCGGATCTCCAATCACTCCGGATACTCTGTGAGACAGACCGTGAAGTCCTTCAACGACGACCACGCCGTTATCGTCCATCTCAATAGCATCCTCAGGGGCGCCCTCCATCTGTCTTCTCGTCTGGAAGTCGAAAAAAGGCGTTACAACCCTCTTTCCTTCCACAATGCTTTTGATGTCCTGCGCCGCACGCTCAATGTCCAGCGTGTCTATAGACTCAAAATCAGGTCTTCCGTCCCGGTCAAACTGAAGT
Source organism: Mageeibacillus sp. (assembly GCA_022484595.1). Classification (GTDB taxonomy): domain Bacteria; phylum Bacillota; class Clostridia; order Saccharofermentanales; family Saccharofermentanaceae; genus Saccharofermentans. Next base: position 42,890 of record JAKVLB010000006.1, read on the forward strand.
TGTGAGATGTTGTAATAATCGTCCAGCGACACATGATAGCCACGTCTTCCGTGCGCCGTAAGTGCCTGCGATAATCTTAATGTAAATGTGGTTTTCCCCGAAGAAGTAGGACCGGAAACAAATATTGCCTTCTTGCTGTTGTCCGCGCAGATGTCTTCACAAATGGCATCTATACGGTCAAGGAACAATGCTTCTGAATCACTTATGAATTTCGGAAGCTTCGATGCCCCAAGATGTTCTTCGAGCTCTTCAACCGTAATATCAAGTCTGTCTCTAAGCTCAGCCATATAATCCTCCTAATATCGGCAGAGGCGTTGACTAACGCCTCACCGGAATAAATCGCTTGATGATCAGGACGTTCATAAGCCAGTCCCAGCAGAACTGAATGAACCTGTAAATCAGATAAACAATCCCCGGAATCACTATTGCCGCGACCAGCCACAACAGCACCATCAGCACTACATGCAGACCGCCGGCCAGAACTCCGATAACTGTTGAGAACGAACCCGAACTTCCTGCGAATTTGTCAGTGTATGTCTCAAGCGTCTTGTTGAGATAATCAATTGCGAATGTCTGCAGGTCGGCTGACTTGACAGTCAGTCTCGGCAGCAGGATATTCACCGTTAAATCGAGCACAAGATAGGACTGCAAAGCCTTCTCGCCCAATACAAGTATCTTGCCCCAGAAGGGCATTCGATAATACCTGAAACAAATAAAAGGGCTGGCCGCACACAGCAGAAGGAAAAGAGCGAAATGAAGCGTTCCGAAACTGCCGATTCCAAGAACAGTCCTGCCGAACATATAGGAGTACAAAGCTACGCAATCGGTAAGCAATCCGTAAAGAACGAAAAGTCCGACGTGCTTTCTGTTCTCAAAATCGGTGTCGCTCCAAAGCTTTCCGAGAAATAATCCTTCAAGATAATCCAAACGCTCTGTCTCCTTTGCATAATCAGCCCCAATCAAGGCTATACAGTGCAATTTTACCACATAAAGAGATTATTTTCAGCGCAGAGAAAAACTGTTGCCTGCGGATTTCTCAATCAGCGATTTAAGCCCGCCCCAGATGCCCGGAAAATGCTGCTGTGCACTGCTCATAAGCACTGATTTGTCATTGAAAATTACCTTGATTTCCCATTCTCCGGGAAAAACAAACTTCTCACCGCCAAGACCGCTCTTACCGGAATTAAATGCTTCCATCCATTCAATCAGTCTGAGCTCCGGCAATGTATCTTCTATCATCTGATACACTTCGTCATTTATGCAGCGGGTGAAATTATTGTTCCACATATAGTAATCGCGCCAGCAGAGAACCCTTCGGTCAAAATCATACTTTACCGAATATCCCTCATTCGCGAAAGTAGTAATACTGACCTCCATTACGGAAATCGACTTATATCGACCGCTTAAATCCATTTATGCTCCTCAGCTTATCGCTATACCGAATACACTGCCTGAGGTTGTTCCAACCACCATCATGCCCTTATAGACAATCGGCGAAGCCTCAATACAAATATCAGAAGATGTCTCTTCGGCGGTTCCGGTGTTCTTTACCGTCTGAATATATGCAATTCTCTCTCCGGTCTGCGCGTTGATCAGATGAACCTGTCCGAGACTGTCGCAAATTACCAGATAAGCGTTCCCGTCCTCATCATAGAAATCGACAGGAGAACTGTACGAATAGATGTTCATATTATATTCCCAAACAACGGTACCCAAGTTCTTGTCATATGCAACAACTTTATTACCGCTCATAAGCCCGTTTGTCATACTAAATGAGAAAATAACCAGATTTGAAATATTGAGCTTCCCAACCACCGGGTTGCCAAAGCATCCGCCGCTCTGGTCAGATTCCGAAGTCTCGCCGTTATAGGTGTAGCATGGCTCAGACGTCTGCCACACAGTCTCGCCCGTCAGTCCGTTAATCTTGTAGATATATGCTGCCCCGGTGTATTGACCGGTACCGCCCTGATTGTCAACCTCTGTCCCTACATATACATAAGGCACTCCGCCTTCTTCTTCGATAACCGGAGTGATATCCGAATCGTCGTCAAGAACCTTTGTCCATACCATGTTCATTGTATTGAGGTCAAGGCAGCACAGATTCATCGCATTATCAACATAGTAGCCGTAATTGCCATAGCAGGCTATTGAGCTCTCGACACCCATCTGTTTTCCGGTATTGTCACTGAAGATATATTTGTAGCCTGTTACTACAGGCGCGATTCCCACGGCACCGGTGCCCGCGTCATAAGTCGAGTTCAGGTCAAAAGTATAGATCATTCCGTTCTCACACGGCCACACAAGCGTATCGGTTGTACCGTCGACTATAGGGGAGGAATCAAACGCATCCCAGTTGCTTCTGTATGCGCCGTCCTCGGAACCGTCATAGGAATAAAGCATTGACCCGTCTATAAGCGAGTAAACGTACATTCCGAAAGTATTTCCGCCGTTGTTGTCCGTCTGTCCCACATAAAGCAGCGGATAGCCTCTTGGATCCAGTGCCGGAGTTCCCTTGATGGACGCTCCCACGTCAATCGGATCTCTGGTGGGTTCACCTGTCTCAAGATTAAAAAAATAAATCTTTCCGTCAAGCGCTGCGATTATAACTTCGGTAAGCCCCATCTGCTGCTTCGCACTGTCATACATGTTCATCGTTGCACGAACCTGATCCGGCCACTCTACTACAAGCGGCTGCCCTGTCCAGCGCAATCCCGTCCATTCAAAAGTCTGTGACGATGACAGAAGACTGCCAATCTTGTTATATTCCCACATCTGTGTCAGTGTTCCGTTTGTTATCGGTGTATATCCGTACGAAGCGCAATTGCGGAAATTGTTGCCTCTGTAAGTAAATATGCCGGGAAGAGAACCGTAGTATACCGGATCGGTAAACCATATGGGCTGTTCGCGTGACAGTGTGCCGTCAACCAGCACTCCTGCGACAGATACAGCCTGAGCTATACCTCTTGCTGCCGGATCGCAGTCTGCCGCCATAGGGGCATCGGACGAAGTGTTTACTGAGGCGCTCTCAGGATATAGGATCGGATTCTGATAATCTGTAATTGGCGGAACGGGAGAAGGTGTAGGGGTAGCAACGGAAATATACGCTGATCCCTGTGCCGACTCGTCCACGGCAAGAGTCTCCTGCTCTGTGGTTTTTCTGAAATAAACAATAGCGAGAATAGCCGTAAGTACGACAAACAATGCCGTCATTACCACCACAAGCGTCAGCGTACCTTCATTCGGATCACGAGACGGCTTATAGTAGCTGTTATCAGGTTCCATGTACTGTTCCCCGTGTTTCATCAGTCGGGCAGGTAGCCCTCCTCCTCATAAAATGTAAAAATAGACAAAGCATATTGTAACACGGCTGTCACATTATCTCAATCGTGCGATTCTGCAAGCTCAAGAAGCTTTTTGAGTCTGTGATTCATACCTGATTTTCCGATAGGAGGATTCATCATGGCACCGAGTTCGGCAATCGAGGCTCCCGGATTAGCGAGGTGTGCTTTTGCAGCCTCTGTCAGTTCAGGAGTAAGTTTTCCTGCAAATGACGACATCATCAGTTTCTTTATGAGTTCGTTTCGCCTTACGCCTGCCTCAGCCTGACGTTTTGAATTGCCTTCATCGCAGTTGACCGCGCGGCAGACATCGCCGTTGACGGTCTTTCTCGCACGTATATCCTCGAATTCCAGCATCGAATGAGCTGCTCCTGTATGTCCGAGGAAGTCGGATACCATGTCTCCCGCTTTGAAATATACGGCACTGAAATCCGAGCGGTTCTTCACAACAGGATCTATTTTCCAGTTCTGAAGCATAAGACACACAAGCTCCGTGATTCTGTCATTGCTTATATGGAATTCAATCCTGTAGTTTTTCGCAGGATCAGAGCAGTATCCGGTCGCAAGGAAAGCCCCGCGCAAAAAACCTGCGGCAAAAGCTTCGTCGCCGGGCAGAAGCTTAAGTCCCGATTCCGTAAAACACTGACCGAACAGTTCCGCGAAAACGCACTGCATATCCCCTGCGACTTCAATTCTCAGACCGTCGGTACAATAATCTATTCCTTCAAGTCGCAAAAGCTCGCAGATCCCGCTCTTGATTTCCGGTATCACTTTGATGCTTAACGCGGGCCCGTCAGCATCCCTTTCCGCAGAACCGGCGAACATTCCGGCAATAACCGCCTGACGGGCATTTACTGTCTTTGCCCTTATTTTCGACAGCTCAAGCTTCAAACGGACGGAAAAGCTCTCTTCCGTCATTTTGAACTGTCCCCCTGCGTGGCAGTCTTATATCGATGTGAGTCTTTATCTATATCGCGGTGATGCACAACAGCCTTGAAACCGGCGTCTTTAAGCATCCTGTATATACTCTCGGCACAATAAACGGATCTGTGCCTTCCGCCTGTGCAACCGACACCTATATGCAGTCTGCCCTTACCTTCCCTGATATAACTCGGGAATGTAAATTCAAGCAGATCACATGCCTTCACGACAAACTGTTTTGTCTCGGCGAAGCCTTCCAGGTACTTGCCGATAGCGTCATCAATGCCCGTCAGATTCTTAAGTTCCGGGACATAGAACGGATTGGGCAGAAACCTGACATCGAAAACATAGTCGCAATCAACGGGAAGTCCGTACTTGAACCCGAATGACTCGACAAATATCGACATCCCTGTATCTTCGTCGTCTATAATCATTTCTTTGATCTGGTCGCAAAGAGCCATAGGCGTCATCATTGAAGTATCGATGACATTCGTCGCCATCGCCTTGATATTCATGAGTTTGGTGCGTTCCTGTGCTATTGCTTCGGTAAGCGACATTCCTGACGACAGCGGGTGCTTGCGTCTTGTCTGCTGGTAACGGTTTATCAGTACGGAATCCGAAGCCTCAAGAAAAATAATCTTGTACGGGCAGCCGAGATTCTCATCAATCTGAGCCATTGCATCAGCAAAGCCTTCAAGAAATTCCTGCGATCTGACATCGACAACAAACGCAAGTTTATTGACCCCGAAGCCCTCGCCGCCTCTGCCCTTGATAAATCCTCCGCACAAATCCGGAAGAACATAAGGCGGAACATTATCCATACAGAAAAAGCCCTGATCCTCGAGATATTTAGCCGCCTGGCTCTTTCCCGCGCCGCTCATTCCGGTAAGAAAAATCAATTCCATAGAACCTGTCCCCCTGTCAGAATTCGCCTATCAGCCGCACTTCGCGTTCGAGCATAACGCCCTGCTTCTCATAGACAGTAGCAACAACATAATCAATCAGTCTCAGTATATCGGCACTCTTCGCCCTGCCGCCGTTATTAACTATAAAGCCGCAGTGCTTCGGCGACACCTGTGCACCGGAATCATCAAGCTTAAAACCTCGCAGACCTGAATCCTCGATAAGCTTTCCGGCAAAATAACCTTCCGGCCGTTTAAAAGTTGAGCCGGCGCTCGGGATGTCAAGCGGCTGCGAAGCAGCCCTCTTCTCCCTTAGCTGCGCGATTCTTTCATCAATTGTCTCCTGATTTTCTTTATCGAGTTTTACCGTCAGCCCGAGAATAACCGCAGTCCGGCCGTCTCTGTCCATCTTCTCGAACAGACTTGTCCTGTACCCGAACCCGCACTCATTCACGGTTCTGGTCAGAATCTTTTCACCGTCGGAATATCTGACGTTCACCGCAATATCACTCAGAGAGTCACCGTACGCGCCGGCATTCATAAACACACCGCCTCCGACAGAACCCGGTATTCCGCACATAAATTCTGCGCCCGTAAGTCCCTGTCTGGCGGCCGTATTTCCAAGCAACGACATGGGTGCGCCTGCTCCGGCGGAAACAGTCATTCCTGACCCGTCAATCATGGAGCTTATTGCCCCGAGCTGCCTGCCTATCCTTATAACAAGCCCGTCAAAGCCCTTATCCGACACGAGAATATTAGAACCCTGCCCCATAACAAAAGTTCTGAGACATTCCGACCTGGCGTAATCAAGAAGCTCCGCCACTTCATCTTCTGTTTTGGGCTCTGCGAAAAGCTTTGCCTCACCACCGCATCTAAACGTTGTGAACTGCTTTAGCGACACATCGCGACTAAGTTCAGGCTTCAACTCAGACCTCCGGCTTCTTCCCGGGGAATACTCTCGACACAAGATCCTGCGCCGCATTATATCCCATCTTCTTGACTCTGTAATTGATTGCCGCCGCCTCGACAATAATCGCGAGGTTACGTCCGGGTCCTACAGGTATAGTAATAGACGGTACCTTTATTCCGAGAATCTCGGTGGTCTCGTCGTTAAGTCCGAGTCTGTCATAAGTCTTCTTCTCATCCCAAAGCTCGAGGTTGATGACGAAATCAATCGCTTCCTGCGGCTTTACCGACGATACTCCGTACAGCTCCTTGACATCAAGTATGCCTATGCCGCGAATCTCAATCAGATGCCTTATTATCTCAGGTGCCCTGCCGACAAGCGTCGTCTCCGACACCTTGCGGATTTCAATCTGATCGTCTGCTATCAGTCTGTGGCCTCTCTTGACAATCTCCAATGCCGTCTCAGATTTACCTACTCCGGACTCGCCAAGGATGAGAATACCTTCGCCGTTTACTTCAACCAGAACGCCGTGCATCGACACGCGCGGGGCAAGCTCGATTTTCAGATATTTGACAAGCTCTGACGAGAAATCAGACGTAGCCTCCGAAGTTCGAAGAATAGGCGTTGGATTGGCCTTTGCGGCTTCAAGAATTTCCTTGTGGACCTTGTGATCCCGCGTGATTATCAGCGCAGGTATCTTTTTCTCAAACAACGCCGACACAGACGCGAGCCGTTCTTCAGGCGTAAGGTGATCCAGATATGCGTGCTCCATGTTGCCTACGAGCTGGATTCTGTCCGGCCCGAAGTGGTCATAGTAACCTGCGAGCTGAAGGCCGGGGCGCGTAACGTCCGCTACCTGCAGCCTGCGCTGCTCGATGTCGCCCGAGTCGTAAACAACCTCCAGATCGAAGGCTTTCACGACCTCTGAAAGAAATACGCTTGAGAAAGGCATTTTAAATTCTCCCGTCAGTTGAAATCAACATTAATATCATGTACCTTGCCGTCGGCGAAAACAGGAATCCTTGTTCCTTCAATCTTCTCTCCGTCGACCTTTATCGACACGCCTTCATTGGCTCTTCTGAAACCCTCCGGCTTTGTGATATGTATATTATACCCCGCAGATACACTTTTTATGCTGACATTGAGAGAAGTTTCTTCATCTCTCAGCAAAGGCTCGCACACAAGACAGTCCGAAGTGAACTCCACGCCGAAGCACTGAAACAGGCTGAGAAGCATCCATGTAGATGTTCCTGACAGCGTAGGTCCGATATTTTCGCCGGAATCGCTGTTGTTATACTGCGTGCACCACCTCGGGTTGCCGCATACCGTGAATGGTGACTTGAGAGTCTTGAACGGTACGATTTTATCAATTATCCAGTAAGCGGTGCCGGTAAGTCTTCTGGCAAGACTGTCATCGCTGACGCTCTTTGCCGCCTTAAGCATGGCGGATGCCGCCATCATATTGGCATGCTTGAAGACGCCGCCGTTCTCACGGTCTCCCGGATAGTAAAGCGCTACGTCAATCTTGGGCGCAATCTGAGGATAGTCTACAGTAGAACAAAGTCTGAACCCGTATGGAGACTTGAGATACCTGTCCAGTGAGTCAAGCATAACTCCGATCTGTTTCTCATCTGCAACTCCTGCGAGAAGCGACCATGAGAATGCGTTGAGAAAATATGTTCCGGTATGACCCGGCTCCACTGCAAGTCCGTCACCTGTGGCACCAAGATACTTAAGATTTGGCTTGGAACTTCTGTTGAACAGCACTCTCGCGAAAAAGTCGCCCTTCCAGCAATTGTCCGTAAGATCCGAAGAAAGCTTTGATGACATTGACTTGAGTTCCTTTGCGAAGCTGCTGTCCCCCAGCTTTGCAAACATTCCTTCGGCAGCATCAATCGCCACCTTGAGAAGGAATCCGTTCATCACCGACTCAGAGTACTCTGACTCGAAAGGAATCTCTCCGTAGGAAGCACCTTTGGCCTTGAGTTGTTCTTTATACTTCTCAATCTTATCGGCACCTGAAATGCTGTCCGGATCCACTCTTAAGCAATCGTTCCAGTCGGCGCGGTCAATAAGAGGTATCCCGTGTTTGCCGACTGAAATCCTGCAGCTGTATACAATTATCGCTTTGACGGTATCGATAAGGGGACGCTTGATTCCGGCATCCTTCTTTGTCTTCTTTGTTCCTGCCATAGCGAACTTCTGCGTAAGGAAATCGTAATCACCGGTAAGTCCGACATAACGATCCAATGCCTGGAGAAGCCAGAGACCGTCATCAGACCACCAGCCGGGTTCCTTGCCGGTCCAGTAGAAGTTATGGTTGGTGTATCCGTCCTCATAAACATTTTCAATCCAGCCTGTAAGCATCGACTTGATGAACTCCGTCTCGCCCATGCCGGCGAAATAGTACATTGAAGCATAGATATCCTGAATCTCACGGAATCCTATCTCGCGATATCCCTTCTGAGTCCAGTCGAGCGATCTTGATACGAATGTCTGATAGAAAACCTGAAACGGCAGATTATTGTTTACATATGCCGAGAAATCTTCATCAGCGCTGTCAATCTGCATATATCCGGAATACCTGTGAGTAAAATCAATAACACTCTCAAGGTCTGACGGAAGATGGGACGGATCGCTGATGTATACAGAGGCAGCCTCCATCTCAACCGCCGGAGTAACCTCAGGTACATAGTCGTCATTTACCGCATCTGAGGAGAGGCAAACAAGATTATCCACTCTGACGCTTCTGCCGGACTTCACCGTGAACGGAACTGAAAGAGCATAGAATCCCGGTCCTTTTCTGGACGGGCAGCTTGAGAGAGGCTCTATAAACTCAGGATTCTCAAGGCTTCCGGAACCGACAAAGTCACCGTATCTGGCGCTGTATTCGTCAGGATAAACGGTGCCCTCGTCAGTATGTGCAACAAGCGTATCAAATCTGATGTTGCCCTTGGTCCACTTTGAATTCGGATTGAAGCTTATTGCACGAAGTTCATCATTTTCGTTGAAGAACACCTCGGATTGTGTGACGACTGTCGTGAAGATAACGTCCTCTGACAGTGCGTGCGTCTCAGAAGTTCCGAACATTCCTGTATATACAAGGCGCAGGTCACGGTTATGAGTGCCCGCGTTAGTAATTTCAATCATCTGTGCCTCAGCTGCGAGAGGCATTCCGTCGTGCTGGGGCACGATAAAAATAGTTCTCTTGACTTTGAGTCCGTCTTCAAGCTCATATTCAATGATGCTTCTGTTCTGTGAATGTATTGTCCTTACAGTCTTGAGTCCGTCCGCGATGGCAGCGCCTGACCAGAAAATCTTCTTTCCGTTTTCCACCAGATAGAACTGTCTGTTTGCCGGAAATCCATTTTCCTCAGGCAGATAGTCCCATCTCGTGGCTAACACCTGTGTGTCGGCATGAGCCCTGAACGAGCCGGCTCCAAGTCTGTCGACAGTGCTCTTGGGTGTTGACTGAAGCGGTCTGTCGAAACCGATTCTGTTGCCAAGCATCATATTGGTGTAGTAATGCGGTCCCGGCGCCGGAGATGCCGGGTTGCAGATAAGTTCACCCGATTCATTGAGTTTTCCGCCCCATTCTTCGGATTCCTTTATCGCGTCCTCTACATGCTCAAGAACAATCTTGTCAAATTTGCATTCCGAGACAGTCCCGTTCTTTTCCGAATATGCTTTTCCGTTCGCGAAAATCACGCTCTTTCCGCTTTTGGTTTCTGCAAGAAGCGCATTATATACAGCTTCGTCTCCCGTTGCCACGCCTATGAGAGGTGAGTCAAACGTAAGTCCCGCAATTCCGATAACTACCGGTGTTTTTCCGAACCTGACGTATTGTGCGCTTATTCCTTTTCCCTCAGTTACTATGTCTGCAAACTTTGCCTTAATCAACGCCTTTGCACTGACCTTCTGCTCCCTTGCCTTCTCGCCTTTATAACTCATAATCCGGGCCTCCGTTTTTCTTGAAATTACCTTGAATTATAACAAGAAACCCCGCTATTGAAAGACAAAAGCGGGGTTTCCCAATAATTTTGATTATAATGCAATTCTTCTGATAAACTGCTTATCCGAGAACCACTTCAACATTGTGCTCACTGCCTGCTTCCATAACAGGAATGACGTTGCCGTCAATGTCTTTACCGTCGATACTGATACTCCTGACGCCCTTTTGTTTTGCATCCGGATTGCTGACATGAACGATGTACTTTGCACCGCGGAAAACACGCGTTACTGTATACTCTTTCCAGTCTGACTCGATGCACGGATCGACAATAAGTCCGTCATAACCCGGCTTTACACCAAGAATTGCCTGTGAAATAGCAACAAAATTCCAAGCCGCCGTACCTGTGAGCCATGAGTTCTTTGCTTCACCGAATCTGCGGGCATCCTTGCCGGCAATCATCTGTGAATATACATAAGGCTCATTTCTGTGTATTTCGGAGATTGACTCTCTGTATGCAGGACATATTTTCTTGTAGAGTTCAAGTGCTCTGTCGCCTCTTCCGATAACTGTCTCGCCGATAATTATCCATGGATTGTTGTGGCAGAAAATACCTGCATTCTCCTTATATCCCGGCGGATATGACGAGCACTCGCCAAGTTCTGAATGATATGTGCTGTAAGGCGGCTGCTGGATAACAATTCCGTGCTCGCACTCGAGGATATCTCTTACGGAATTCATTGCCTTAAGAGCTTCGCCGGTCTTGACACCGATTCCGGCCATTACACAGTAACCCTGGGACTCGATAAAGATCTTGCCCTCCTGGCATTCCTTTGAACCAACCTTGTTGCCGAAAGCATCATATGCTCTGACAAACCACTCGCCGTCCCATCCGGCTGTGAGAACCGCTTTGTTCATGGCATCGATTTCTGCCTGAGCCTTGTCAGCTTCAGCGTTCATACCCCTGCGTCTGTAAAGCTCTACAAGTTCAGGTCCGATTGCGACGAACATACCCGCGATAAGCACGGACTCAGCAACTCTTCCGTCCGATGTTCCGAATGTCTGGAATGACTCGCCCGGTTCCGTCGAATGGCAGTTGAGGTTGAGACAGTCGTTCCAGTCTGCACGTCCGATCAACGGAAGCTCATGAGGTCCCTTATTGTTTACAACATGATAGAAAGACGCTGTCAGATGCTCAAGAAGCGTGCCTGAATCGGAAGGATTGCAGTCATAAGGTGTAGCCTCGTCAAGAATAGTGAAATCACCTGTCTCCTTGATGTATGCCGCAGTGCCCGCAATAAGCCAAAGCGGGTCATCGTTGAATCCGCCGCCGATATCGTTGTTGCCCTTCTTTGTAAGTGGCTGATACTGGTGATAGCAGCCGCCATCGCGGAACTGAGTCGAAGCGATATCGATAATTCTCTCTCTGGCTCTCTCAGGAATCTGGTGAACGAAGCCCAGAAGATCCTGCGATGAATCACGGAAACCGAGTCCTCTTCCGACACCGGACTCAAAATACGATGCGGAGCGGCTCATGTTGAATGTGACCATACACTGGTAAGGATTCCAGATGTTGACCATTCTGGCAATCTTCTCATCCTTGATATCAACTGTGTAGCGCGAGAGAAGGTCATCCCAGGTTGTCTTGAGGTCTGCCATCGCTGCGTCAACCTGTGCGTCTGTAGCAAACTGCGCAATCATAGCCTCAGCAGGCTTCTTGTTGATGACATCCGGTGCTTCCCACTTGTCCTGAACAGCAAGTTCACAATAACCGAGAATAAAGATATATGACTTCTTCTCTCCCGGAGCAAGCGACACATTTATCTGGTGGCTTGCACACGGCTGCCAACCGTCGGCAACGGAATTGTGAGCCTTGCCTTCGGAAACTGCCTGCGGCTCATCAAAGCCGTTATACATACCGAGAAATTCTTCAAGTGATGAATCATATCCGTCAACAGGTACATTTACCGAATAGAAAGCATAATGATTTCTTCTCTCACGGTATTCTGTCTTGTGGTAGATCGTGCTTCCCTTGATCTCAACCTGGCCGGTCGAATAGTTACGCTGGAAGTTGAGCATATCATCAGAAGCATCCCATAGACACCACTCACGAAGTGAGAAGAGCTGAACTGTCTTCGGCGACTTGCCTTTGTTCTCGATTGTTACGCGGTTGACCTCGCCCTTATATCCGTTAGGAACAAAAGCCAGAAGCGACGCTTCTATACCGTTCTTGGAAGACGTAATTCTTGTATAGCCCATACCGTGACGGCATTCGTAGCTGTCAAGCTGCGTCTTGCAAGGCTTAAAGCCCGGATTCCATATGGTGTCACCATCCTTGATATAGTAATAGCGCCCGCCGTCATCCACAGGAATGTTATTGTAACGGTAACGTGTAATTCTGCGAAGTCTCGCATCCTTGTAGAAATTGTAACCACCAGCGGTGTTAGAGATAAGGCCGAAGAAGTCCTGTGATCCCAGATAATTTATCCATGGATAAGGTGTCTTTGGTGTCTCAATAACATACTCGCGGGCAGCATCATCAAAGTGTCCAAACTGCATTGTGATTGCCTCCGTGCCTGTTGTTATTTTTACTAAAAAGCATTTTTATTCTACACTATTTATTGGTTTATATGTTGCGCAAATTAAAATTTTTGGCATTTTATTTTAGCCTGCCAGTGAAACGACGTGAACTTCCCTCGATATAGGCTGCTGGCGCACTAAATTGTCACTCCGTACATACTTACATAAAAAACAACGGACCGTCTCCGTGGAGAGGTCCGTTGCCGTTGTGCTTCGTAAGATGCAGGGAAATTACTCCTTGACACCGCCTGCAGCCACACCGGAAATGATGTAACGCTGCATGAAAGCGTAAACGATGATAATAGGAAGGATTGATGCCGACAGACCGACATAAATCGCGCCGTAATCTACGAAACGGTCACCGTAGAGCTGAGCTACCATGAGCGGAAGAGTCTTGTCTTCAGGACGGCTCAAGAGGATTGACGGAGCGAAGAAGTTGTTCCATGAACCCAGAAATGAGAAGATTGCCTGCGTGGCAAGTGCCGGTGTCATAATAGGTAAGCAGATACGGTTAAATGTGTAGAACTCGCCTGCGCCGTCAATTCTTGAAGCTTCGATGATTTCCTTTGAAAGCGATGTATCAAGATACTGCTTAATGAAGAAAACCGTTGAAGGAGCTGCGATTGCAGGAAGAATCAAAGGCCATTTTGTTCCGATCAGGTTCATGGCGTTCATCAAACGGTAGAAACCGGTGATGTTTACGGCAGTAGGAACCATCATGACGCCTACGATTACTGCGAACAGAACTTTTCTGCCCTTGAAGTTATAGACCGAAAGAGCATAGGCTGTAAGAGCCGAGAAGTAAACTGTAAGCACTGTGGCGCTGATTGAAATTACGAACGAGTTATAGAAACCGCGAGGGAAACTGAAAGTAGCTCTCTCCGTAAGCTTTGTCCAGTTCTCAGGAAGCTGCTTAAACAGATTCGGGTTAGGATAAAGCTTGATTACTCTGGTCAATACTGATGTCGGCCATGTAGCTGACATAAACATGAACCAGAAAGGAAGAATAGCCAGAATAGAGAAGAAAATAACTACAACATAAACAAGTGTGCTGTAAGCAGCTATCGATCCGGACTTACTCTTAAGCTTAGGTTCGTTAGTACTCATTATTTTGTTCCTCCCTTCTTCATGAGCTTCCTTGCCTTGGCGGCATCTCTGTCTCTCATGATATAGAAGATGAGTATTGAGAGAATTGTTGTAACAAGGAAGAGCAATACTGATACTGCCGAAGCAATACCGACCTGCTTATTTGATCCCATACCGAATGCCTGCTGGTTCACATACATAAGTACTGTCTCGATGGAAGCAATCGTTGTTGTTCCGAAGTAGATAACAGCAGGATGCATGTTGAGGTTCTGAGGAATATCGTACATCTGGAGACCACCGATAAGTGATGTTACCAGGGTATAAAGAAGCATAGGTCTCAGAAGCGGGAGCGTGATCTGCGTGTATGTCTGGAACGAGGAAGCTCCGTCGAGCTGTGCGGACTCATAGATGGAATCGTTGATTGAAGTAATAGCCGCAATCAGGATAATCATCGTATTGCCGTACCACATCCAGAAGTTGATGAAGCATACGAGGAATCTGGTAGACCATGCGCTTGCAAAGAAGTTGTAGCCGTCCTTATCACCCATTAAGTGGAGGAACTGCTGCGAAGCTGTCATTGTAGCACCTGTAGAATACGAGAAAATCTTTCTGAAGAAGATAGCGATTGTTGCCGCCGTAATAACGTTAGGCAGGTACATTAAAGCCTTCATCAGATTGAGTCCCTTCAGGTGGAGCTTGGTATCTGTGAACCACGCAGAAAGGATAAGCGCAAGAAGAATCTGCGGGATAAAACCGATTATCCACAAGATAGCCGTTGATGTAAAAGCACCGGCGATTGTATTGAATCTGTCTGTATCCTTAAAAATCGTATTGAAGTTACCCATACCGACGCTTACATATGATGTTGTTGCATCTACTCTGTAAAGCAGTCCCTTAGGGCACTTGATCTCGTTCTGTGCGCTGATAACCTTAAGCTCGACTTTTCTCATGTCGTTATAAGCACTGTCTTCATTGTCTGTGCCTATAGCTTCATTGTAAGCCTTCTCGACAGCCGGAAGTTGCTTCTGGGCATCTGCGAGGTCCTTCTTGGCTTTCGCAACGTTCTCTGCCTTACGGGTAGACTCAAGTTCATTGTACTTGTCAATTGTAAGAACATCTGAAAGTCCAAGGGCTGTCTTGAATTCCTTATAAAGTGAGATATTGAAATCACCGCTGTAGGTTATGTATTTTGTAGGATCGTCAATCTTGTTGTACTGAACGATATTGTCTATCGCAGTTGCTGCAACCTGATTGAAGTTCTGAAGGGTTCCGATATAGATGGCTGCGTCGTTATATGTATCATTTGACTCATAAGGAGTCTCAGCTGAAACATACTGAGCGTCAAACGTATAAAGGAAGTTGTCGTTTGTCTTGGCGGCTACTACTGTGCCGTTATCAAGAACAAGAGCCTCTGCGTCGATAATGCCGGCGTCGTTGAGAGCCTTGATATCGGCATACAGCTGATCCATGTTGTCGGTAAGATTGATTGAACCGTCAATGTATCCTGCAAGGTTTGCGTAGGAACTGGTTGAGCTGATTGTATTCTTCCAGACATTGGTTGTAAGGTAATCCTCAAGATCAGACATGAACGGCACTGAAATGGCATCAATTGTTGCCTCTGTATCATTGCCGGAATCATCTGTCGTTGTGTAGGTTACCGTCGGAGCATTGAGGTTCTTGCATACATAGTAGAATGTAGGGTCTTCAATTGCCTGTTTGCCATCCTTAACATCAGTAAAATACTGTGCCAGTGTGGTGTAATCAGTTCCGAGTTCAGTGTTTACATGTGCTACGAGATAATCGATAAGCGCAAGCTGCTCCGGCGTAAAGTCTGTAAGACCGTTAAGAGTTGTGCGGAAATCGTCAAAATCCGTGCTGTCGCCTTCAGTACCAATGATTGTCGCTGCTGTAACGGCAGTCTCGGTGTCATCAGTTGTGCTTGTTGTATCTTCAGTGTCAACTATCGTGTCGAGAGTTGTCTTGAATGCCTTGAGCTTGCTGGTGAGAATCATGTAGTAGTTGGAAGCTGAATAGTCGTTTTTCCAATTTGTAAGTGCCGTAAGACTGTCAGGTGTAAGCTTGCCGATATCCTTGTCGGTATAAGCCTGCTGAAGCTCTTGAGCTACAGCGCTGTCAATCTTTCCGTCATTTGCTGTTGCGATAACTGCGTTGATTCCGTCCTCATCGAGCGGGTTGTACATATCAACCGCGTTCTGAATTGTGAAGAAATCTCTGATACCGCCGTACTTGATCTTGTCAATGCCGGCTTCATCAAAATCAAGACCGATTGCGTCTGACTTCAGGTCAAGATAACGGTCGTAATAAACTTCCTTGTTTCCGAAACCCCAGAAATCAGCTGTGGTTGACTGCATACGTGCAGTGCTGTACCAGAAAGTTGAAAGGAGCGGATAAAGGCTGAATACGCAATAAGCAATTACAAAAGGAGCGACGAAAATATAACCAAAACGAGTATAACTCATACTCTTGTGTTTATTCGCGTTTGCCATCTTTGTTACTCTCCAAAATTTTGCCAAATTTGTTGAATTGTTGTTGTCTCTAAAAATAGGAAATGCGGGACAGGGTGTTGCCCTGCCCCGCACAAGTACCTAATTTGGATTATTGTATCCGGTTAAGAATTACAGAAGACCCAAATCTTCAACTGCAGACTGGAACTGAGCTTCAGCATCAGCAACAGATGAGATATCACCTGAGCAGTAAGAAGCTACAGCAGTATTGAATGCATCGTTGATTGCCTGGTCGTCCTTGCTGACAGTAGAGTTATCAATGTTGATAGCTGTGTCAAGGAGAATTCCGTAAGGGTTCTCGCCGCCGAGGAAGTCAAGACCAAATGTTGTGTCGTTTGCAACAGCTGTCATAAGGCTGATGTTGTTAACGAACTCACCGTTTGTATCAATCATATCCTGGAGGTTTGTCTTATCGATTGCAATGTTTCTCATGATTGTTGCAACAGAAGCCTTCATGTCGCAGTACTTGGATGCCATCATCCATGTGCCGCCCCAGTAGAATGAGGTAGGACCGGAAGTAATACCCCAATCGCCGAACGTAGGGTTAGCCTCGTCACGAAGGTTCAAAGACCAGCTGAGCCACATAGGTCCCCAGTATGTAAGAGTTGACTTGTTTGCAGCGTTGCCTGTCCAAGCATCTGTCCATTGACCTGTCTGGAATGTAAGATCCTCATCATAGAGAGCCTTAGCCATATCGAAGTAATCTTCGATAACAGGATCAATTGTGAGCTGACCATCTGTAATCCAGCCCTCTGAACGTGTGTTCAGGTAAGCGCGGAATACATCTGAATAGTCAGAAACAACCTTAACTTTTCCGTCAGACTTCTCATTTACGTCACGAGCTGTGTTCATAAATGTGTCCCAATCTGCGAAGAAATCAGCAACCTCTGCAGGATCCTGTGTTCCAAGATACTGTTCAGCAAGTGATCTCTCGTAGTAAACGCCGCATGGGCAAGCCTGCCATGCAAGACCCTTGATAACGTTGTTGTCATCTGTAGCCCATACCATGGTGTACTTGTACATCTCGTTAACGAACTCGCTGTAAGCGATACCAAGATCGTTAACTGCGATTGTGTTGTCTGAGCTCATGTACTTAGATGCATAGTCTGCATCGCATACGAACATGTCAGGTGCATCTTCACCAGATGCAAGAACCTGGTCAAGCTTTGCCTGATAGCTGTTGGACTCAGTAATTACTTCTGTGTGTGCAACGTCAGGTGCATAAGTGTTAACAAGGCCAGGGAACTCGTCGTTCCAGCCATAGATAACAACTTCATCGCCCTCGTCTGCAACATCAGTAGCAACTGTGCGCTCTGTGAAGTCAGAAGCCGTAACAGCCTCAGTACTTGCAGCAGAAGCATCAGTAGCTGACTCAGCAACAGATGCAGCAGCTGAAGCAGCAGTGCTTGCAGTAGTGTCTTCTGACGATGATTCGCTTGTAGAACCAGCGCAAGAAGCAACAACACCAAGAACCAGTGCTAAAGACAACATCAAAGCAATAATCTTCTTTGTCTTCATTTGTTTTTGCCTCCTCAATAATAAGGTTTTATTTTCTGTCCAATTAGGACCACAATTTACTTGCGCCGGGGGCCATCCCGATCGCGATTCGTCAGCCTTGGACAGCCATTATGTCCAAAATCACGAATTCTTACATTGGCAGTTTACAACAATTTACACAGTTATGCAATCATTTTTTATGCAATCGGTGCAATGCCTCACTTTATTTGGCCTTTCCTTTGTTTAATTCGCCATTAAAAAAATTTGTTTGCCATATCTGTTCAAATACTGTGAATAATCGTTAAAATCGGTTGTAGTGTGATATGTCGTACCGTTGACCGTACCATATATGGTCACGGTCGAAGTCTGTGCTCCGGGTTCCTGAGCGGCAATTGAGATGTCGGTTACATCTGCCGGAGCTATGTTCTTGCGGTCATTCTTAATCTGCGTCGCGGTCGTCTCCGTTGTTCCCGTATCATCCGTGTCAGATACAACAGCTGTATTGTCCTGCGGTTCCGGTGAAACATTGATGTCGGCTGCGAGTTTTGCCTTAAGAGCTTCTTCGAGGCCGGCGGGGTCAGAGGCGACTGATGCCAGCGTGACATACTGGCCGTTAAGCATATCGAAATTAGCATATTCGGATGAACTTGTAATATTTCCGTCAAGATCCGTTATTGTTCTTGTCATTACAACCGACAGCACGCGTCCGTTGTCGGAATATGAGAAGCCGACTTCAACCGATGCCGGATTCTCCGGAACACCTGTCAGAAGAACCTGTGCCTTGGCATCACTGCCCATTCTGCTGTATATTCCTGCACATTCCTCATAATATCCATCGAGTATCAGATTGACGGCATCCTGAACATTGGCTGCAGAATTATCCGTAACAAGCATTCTTGTGCCGCTGAAACTTACAAGCAGTTCATTGTCATCCGTGTTTGTGCTCTCTTCGAATTCTTCAAGCTCGGCCGTAAAATCCGCGGTCACCGTCTCACTCGTAAGTTCTGAGAAATCGACGCGCTCCGGTATAGGCGTGGGCGAAGGAGTCGGAGTGGCGGTAGGCGTCGGAGAAGGTTCGGGTGTAGGCGTGGCTTCAGCCGTAGTCTGCTCAGTCTGTTCCGTTGCATCCGTTGCTTCGGCCGATTCTGTCGTTGTACCGGCAATTCCGCTCAGACTGTCAGACAGATCTCCCAGACCGTCGCTCAAACCGTTGTAATCCACCGAACACGCTGCCAGCATCATGGCTGAGCAGAGTGTAACAGCGATAATCACCGCCGTGCTCCTGCTTACTGTCATTCTTGTAAATCTTCTCATAAACGGCATCTTCCTTTCTTGTTTCACGCCGCGCACATGCTCACGCGCAATGTTATTATACTTCTGTTATCTGCAGTTTATCATTTCGAAGAGCCGCCGAAAAAACAACTCCTGAATTACCGCCGCTTCTTCTGATAAGAATCTTTCCTTCAGAACTTGCCATATACGCCGCAGCCGTAGCTATGTCACTTAGTCTGTCCGGCGCGAAGGTCATCTTGAGAGGCAGTCTTACATCGGCTATCTGTCTTGCTGAATACGCTGTGACCGAAGCACCGAGATCATCGGCTATACATCTGATTATATCGCTGTCACGCGCATTGCTCGAGACTGCGATTGTAGAAACAGAGGCCGGATTTATAAGATGATTCTCAAGAGATGTACGGACAACGCCTGCACTGTATTGCGGATCAAGCTTGGTCTTAAGCTCGATTCCCAGACACAGAAGTCTCGGCGTAAGCACCAGTATCGACGATGTGTCATAAGTGTCCGGAAGTTTGCGGCAGGTTATGAAGACAGCCGGAATGATTGATTTTAATGACGCTGTATCCTTATATGCCTGAATGAATGAGTCGTGTGTCTCAGGAGTATAGCGATGAAGCTCAAACAGCATGGAATCGAGAACCGGTTCACCAAACACAACAGGCATGTCTGTATAAAGACTCACTCTGCCTCCTGCGGCGATATGGTGTTTTACTCTGTCGCAGAGTACGTCATCGCTGACTGTCATTGAATATGAGCGAATCATTCCGCCGATGTCCGGCGCAATATCAGCGTTGCTTCCGAATGAAGTGAAGCAGTAATTTCCGAGTTCATCTGCAATTGCCTTTACTATCACCGAACACTGTTCAGAACTCAGGGAACCGCGCTTCACAGTCGCGGCAAATTTGCCTTCCGGAGAAACGCAGACAACCGGGATATTTCCCAAAGGCTGAGAAATTGATGACGCAATCTCGCACGCAGCCTCGAGCGGAAGCAGCATTACGAAAGCCGTGGTATCATCGGAAGAAGGACAGGATATTGATGAGGCGAAAAAGTCCTCGCTGTATATCCATCGTCCGCCGATAGAATCCATCAGCAGTTTTCCGGTTCTCTTCGCATTATCCGATCGTCCATAGCAGAGTAAATACATAAAGCCTCCGAACAAAATACCGTTTTGCCTGTTTATAAAACATTATCACACTTTGTATGAAAAGAATAAGACAAAGATTCCGGGAAGCCCGGTCAGATTGCGATTCTGTGCCGTACTTGTTGTGATAAACTTTTCTTAAAGAATGCTTTTCGATGACATAGAAAAGCACCAAAAGGAGCAGGTTATGAATATTGTGATACTTGACGCACTCGCAGCAAATCCCGGAGACATCTCATGGGATCCTTTCTCCCGGTACGGGAACGTCACCGCCTATGATGTTACTCCCCCCGGGCTTGTGGCTGAACGCGCCCGTGACTGCGAGATATGCATAACAAACAAGACGCGTTTCGACGCGGACGTTATATCACAGCTGCCAAAGCTCAAATACATAGGAGTTCTTGCCACGGGATATAACGTAGTGGACCTTGATGCCTGCGCCGCGCGCGGTATAGTCGTGACAAACGTCCCGGAATACGGAACCTTTGCGACTGCACAGATGACTATAGCGCTGCTGCTGGAGCTTTGCGACCGCGTCGGACTGCACAGCAGTTCGGTCATGAACGGCGATTGGTGCAAAGCACCTCAATTCAGCTATTTCCTCTCTCCGCTTACCGAACTTGCGGGCAAGAGGCTTCACATTATCGGTTTCGGGAAAATAGGACGACGCGTCGCGGCGATAGCCTCGGCACTCGGCATGACCGTAACCGCAACGCCTCATTCGCTGACCTCTTCAAAAGAATTATGCGACGGTTATGAAGTTGCGCTTCTTCCTCTCGAAAAAGGACTGTCAGAAGCAGATGTCGTAACTCTTCACTGCCCGCTCACCGCCGCAACCTCAGAACTGATAAATGCCAGGACCCTGGCAATGATGCATGACGGTGCGCTGCTCATCAACTGTTCGAGAGGCGGCGTCATAAACGAGCAGGATGTCGCAGATGCGCTCAGAAACGGAAGACTCGGCGGATTCGGTGCGGACGTTGTCGCGACAGAACCGATGCTTCCGGATAATCCGCTTCTCGGCGCTCCTAACGCTTTCATCACTCCCCACATAGCATGGGCACCCGTTGAGACGCGGCGCAGGCTGATTGACGCGGCAGCCGCAAATCTCGGATCATTCCTTGAAGGCAGGCCCGTCAATATGGTGAACTGATGCATTTATACGCCCGAAAATATTACCGGAGGCATCTGGGAAATGACGCCTCCGGTAAGGAATAAGGGATAGATTAAGAAAAATGTCATAATAAAAAACGTTCACGAACACGTATAGGTTGATAATATCAACCAAACCCGTTTTGGTCAAATAGTAAATAAGAGTTTTTTTGAGTTATTTTCCTGATGTTTTTAGCTGAATTGCAAACCCGGCACCTGCCAGGAGTACTATAACGAGTGCAGAGGTCAGTGCGTATTCTCCGGAAAAGCTCGCGCCGAGGATTAACTGTTCAAAATTTGACGCGCAGGTTCCGGCAAGAAACGAATTCCAAAGAAGCGGCGCAATGACCGATGCCATTATTTTCGCGCCGTACAAAGCCGTGAAAAGACTTATGCTCCATTTCTGGGCAAAATAGACCAGGGCGCCTATCAATGCCCCCGCAGCCAGCCCAGTGAGAACAAGTATGACCCGTCCCGATGATTCACCGGCAATTCTGCCTACTCCGCTGTAATCGTTATATACCCAGTAGGCGCAGACAACCGCAGATATCAGCACCAGAGCCTTCATGTACAGGACAAATGCACCGATTGCAAATCCAAGGGTAAAGATTGCGAGAATTACCAGTCTGAGCGTCAGGGATGGGGCGGAATCAATATTTGCGGCGATAAGCCGGTTTACATATGAACCTGTTACAAAACCGGCGACACCGCCTATCAGGGCGAGACTCAGTCTGAAGAACCTGTATCCCGCGAAGCAGACGATTGCGCCAAGTACAAGAGTCAGTATGGAGACAACAACATTACTCATCGAACAGAATCTCCCTTACCTGAGACAGGCTGACCGCGCCGCACAGGGCAACTTTGAGCTGTGCCGCACCCGGCGTGCCTTTAATGTAGAAGGTCATGACTCCCCGCATCTCCCTTACGGCAATATCTTCGCGCGCGTAAAGGCATCTGCCTTCAAGCTCTTTAATCAGCATCCGTTTGCGTTCATCAAGAGTGACCGGCGCGGCTTCTCTTCCGTCAAGCTCTCTCCTTATCTTATCGAATACCCACGGATTTCCTGTGGCGGCTCGCCCGACCATCAGCCCGTCTGCGCCTGTCTCATCAAGCATTCTGCGCGCCGACAGACCGTCAGATATGTCACCGTTTGCGAAAAAAGCCAGGTCATAATCCTCGACACTCCGACGCATCAAGGCAATTGCCCCGATATCCGCATTTCCGCTGTACATGTCAGCCTGCGTCCTTCCGTGAACGCAGATCATCCGGGCACCGCTGTCCGCGAGCATTCGGGCGAAGTCCGGACTGCCCTTCTCGTTTCTGTCGAATCCTATTCTCGTCTTGACTGTAACAGGAATCTGTCTTCCGGCACCGCTTAGCGCCGCCACCGCCGCTTTGACTATAGCCGATGCCCTGCCAGGATCCTTAAGCAGCGCGGATCCCGCTCCGGTCTTGATAACCTTGGCGACCGGGCAGCCCATATTGATATCTATCATTGATACGCCGTTAAGTCTGTCGTCATCAAGTATTCTCTCTATTGCACAGGTAAAATCTTCCGGTTCGCTTCCGAACAGCTGAATAGCGGTAATTCCTTCACTTGCGGGATCTATCCGCATATACTGCATACTCTTTTCTATGCCGTTATAACGGATTGAACGCGCACTCGTAAGTTCCGTCGGCGAATAAGTCGCACCGAGACTCCGGCATATCACCCTGAACGGCAGCGATGACACACCTGCCATCGGCGACAGACAGATGGGGCTTGCAAGCTCTATATCACCGATTCTGACCAAATTCATAAAATCTCCAATTAATCTTCGTCGTTGCCTTTGATTTTATACCTTTTTAATGTTGAAATAATAACAATTAGGGGACAAAATAGTATTCTGAAAAAGAGGTGTAATTTATGGAAGATTGTCTTGTTTATTTTTTTACAGGTTTTCTGGACAGCGGAAAAACTTCTGTCATCAGTTCATGGCTCGGAAGCGAGAACCTTAAGGGACGTACCGCCGTCATTATCTGCACTGAAGAAGGCGAGACCGAATATCCTGAGAATGCAACCGTCATCAATTGCGAGACCACAGATGTCACAAAGGAGATGGCATTTGAACTTGAGCGCAAATACAAACCGGATTTCATCTTTATCGAATGGAACGGATCGGTATCGCCGAAGGAATTTTTCGATGTCGTGGACGTGCCTGAACGATGGGCCCTTGCAGCAACAGTAATTGTGGTCGACTGCTCGACTTACGGTGAATACTATAAGAACATGCAGACCTTTTTCGCCGACTACTACAGATTCGGAGACATGGTGATTTTCAACAGAGTCGACGAGTCAAAAGACAACCTCCCGAAGCTTCGCGGCTCGGTAAAGGCAGTCAATCCCGGAGTCAATATTTCTTTCTTCAACAAGAACAACGAGGTCATGAGGATAGAAGACCACCTTCCTTATGATCTTTCTGCAAATCCCTGCGCGATAACAGCCGATGATTTCGGGCTCTTTTATACCGACGCACTCGACAACGCAGAACGCTATTCCGGCAAAAGAGTGTCTCTTATCGGACAGGCCGGCTTGCTTGAGATGCGCGAATTCCGCGGCAAAGCGTTCATACTCGAACGCAAAGCATACACATGTTGTGCCGCTGATGTCGGCAAGATGGGAATTCTCTGCATGTATAACTACAAGTCGAACTTTCCGGCAGGTCAGTGGCTGAAGGTGACGGGAACACTGTCGTACTACGAAGATGACGACGGAAGCGGTCAGAAGGTTGAGGTTCCGTGTCTGAACGTCGAAGACTACGCAGTTACTTCAAAGCCCGACAACGACATTATTTATTTCAACTGATTCTAATTATAAGGAGTGAATAACATGACAAAAGTAGACATTTTCTCCGGCTTTCTCGGAGCCGGCAAGACAACGCTGATCAAGAAGCTCATCGCAGACGGCTATAACGGCGCCAAGCTCGTTCTCATCGAGAATGAATTCGGACAGATCGGAATTGACGGAGGCTTTCTCAAAGAATCCGGAATAGAGATAACCGAGATGAATTCCGGCTGTATATGCTGCTCTCTCGTAGGCGATTTCGGCACCGCGCTAAAGGACGTGATTGACCGTTTCTCACCTGACAGAATACTCATAGAACCGTCCGGCGTCGGAAAACTCTCAGACGTAGTCGCCGCCGTCAAGCGTGTCGGGAACACCGATATATGCGGAACAGTCACGGTCATAGATGCTTCAAAGTGCAAGATTTATCTCAAGAACTTCAAGGAGTTTTACGAGAATCAGATCAAATACGCAGGAACAATAATTCTGAGCCGCACAGGCAACGTTTCAGCAGCAAAGCTTGAAGAAGCCGTTGCTTTGATACGCGCAATCAATTCCGGTGCGCAGATAATCACAACACCATGGGAACAGCTCTCGGGAGTTCAGATTCTCAAGGCTATCGAAGAGCCTCTGACAGCTGCCGATATGGCGGCGGCTCTTCTTGAAGCCGAAGAACACGAGCATGAACATCATCACCAGCATCACCATGATGAAGACGACGACGACGATGACGATGAGTGCTGCTGCCATCACCACCATGATGATGACGATGACGACGATGACGATGAGTGCTGCTGCCATCACCACCATGATGATGACGATGACGACGATGACGATGAGTGCTGCTGCCATCACCACCATGATGATGACGATGACGACGATGAAGGAGAAGACGAAGAGTGCTCCTGCGGACACCATCATCACCATCACGGACACGATGCGGATGAGATTTTCGACAGCATCGGATTTGAAACAACAAAGATTTTCAAGGAAGATGAGATCAGAAACGCTCTGACAATGCTTGATGACAGCGCAAGATTCGGTCAGCTTCTCCGCGCTAAGGGCATAGTTGCCTCGGAGAACGGAAAGTGGATTCACTTTGACTATGTTCCCGGCGAATCCGACGTCAGATTCGGACCTTCGGATGTAACCGGCAAACTCGTTGTTATCGGTTCAAACGTGAACAAGAAAGCTATATCGGAGCTGTTCGGACTTGTAACAGCATGACCTGATGCGGCGTCTCGCGCTGCATTGACTGAAAAAACAACGGCGAAGCCTTATTGAAAGACTCCGCCGTTTTTTATATGCTATATCAGGATACCGTTAAGCCTCGCCGGAATCCATTTCATACGGCTTGGGATCGACCTTTGTGTAGCGGATAATCTCATCCATTCTCTGTCGGTCAAGATACGCGACCAGCGAAAAGGCTTTGCCGGATTTTCCCGCTCTCGCGGTTCTTCCGATGCGATGAAGGTAGAGCTCATTCTCCTTCGGAATATTATAATTGAAGATTCCTTCAACATCGTCAACGTCTATTCCGCGAGCGACGACATCGGTCGCAACAAGAACATCAAATTTGCTGCTCCGGTAGTCATCCATGACGCGGTTGCGCGCACCCTGACCTATATCACCGTGAAGTGCTTCAGCTTTAAGTCCCTGCCTTGAGAGCTTCTCACATACCCGGGAAGCTTCATTTTTTGTGTTGCAGAACACAATGACCTTATGAAGGTTCTCCTTCTTCATTATCTTCGTCACCGCGCACAGCTTGTCCTTCTCAGGACACGAGACAATGTACTGGTCAATATTCGGATGATCTTCAGCCTTAGGCATGACATCTATCTCTGCGGCCCCGGTCATGAACTCCCATGTGATGTCCTGAATCTCACGCGGCATCGTAGCTGAAAAAAGCGCAGTCTGTCTGTCTTCCGGCGTCAGCGCGATTATTCTCTTGATATCCTTTATAAAGCCCATCTTGAGCATTTCATCGGCCTCGTCCAGCACAAGCGTATAAATCTGCGAAATATCGCACAGTCTGCGCGATACCATGTCGAGAAGCCGTCCCGGCGTCGCGACAATTATCTGCGGGTTCTTCGCAAGCTTCTCTTCCTGGATACGCATGCTCTGTCCGCCGATAAGCGGTGCCACTTTGAAGCCTTCAATATACTTCCCCAGTCCCTTAAGCTCGGCAGTAATCTGAAGCGCAAGTTCTCTTGTAGGAGACAGAATCAATGCCTGAACATATTTTGAATTTAAGTTGAGATACTCTATTATCGGTATTCCGAAAGCAAAAGTCTTTCCGGTCCCCGTAGGTGCCTTCGCTATGACACTCATGTTGTCCATCATCAGCGGAATTGCCTTCTGCTGTACCGTGGTCGGACGCGTAACGCCCATCTTGTCAAGGGCCTCCATCACCTCAGGTGACAGCCCCAAATCCTTAAAAGTTATTTCTTCGCTCATGCTAGTCCTTTATCTGTTAAAATCTCTGATACCCGCAAACTATACCACAAAACGCCGGCGTTTACCGCTTAAGGCTGATATAATGGTTAAAAAGTTTTCGTTCGGAGGCATTTTATGGCAAAAAGAGTGTTTTTAATTGTTCTGGACAGCTTCGGTATCGGAGAAGCTCCCGATGCTGCGGAATTCGGCGACTCCGGGAGCAACACGCTTGCCGCAGTCCTGTCTTATTCTGACGCACCGTTCACAAACCTCGCGCGAATGGGTCTTCTGTCGATAGACGGCGAAAATGATGCCAGAATAACAGCTTACAAACGCGCTCAGCAATGCCTGCCGCCGCCTATCGGCTCGTACGGACGTGTGCGCGAATTATCACGCGGCAAAGACTCAACCGTCGGACACTGGGAGATGTGCGGCATAATATCCGAGGCTCCCCAACCGACTTATCCGAACGGCTTCCCGGACAAGATCCTGAATCAGATAAAACAGATTACCGGTAGAGACATACTTTGCAACAGACCTTACAGCGGTACCGACGTAATCCGCGACTATGGCGACGAACACGTGGCGACGGGCTCTCTCATAGTTTACACTTCTGCTGACAGTGTCCTTCAGGTTGCTGCGCACGAGGACGTAATTCCCGTTGACGAATTATACAGGATCTGCGGCGGCATACGGGAGATCATGACAGACGACAATGCCGTCGGACGTGTTATCGCGCGCCCGTTCACAGGCACTTCCGGAAACTATACAAGAACTCCTCGCCGACACGACTTTTCTCTGCCCGCACCGTCATCTACAGCCCTTGACGCTCTCAAAGTCGAGGGCTTTGACGTGATATCAATAGGGAAAATATCAGATTTGTTCGCCGGACGCGGCATCACAGAAACATACCCGACCCACGGAAACACAGAAGGCATTGCCAGAATCAAAGAGATGATGAACCGCGATTTTACAGGACTCTGTTTTGCAAATCTCGTGGATTTCGATATGCTTTACGGACATCGTAACAACATCGAAGGTTACGCACTCGCCATGCACGAATTCGACAGCGCTCTCGGTGATATCATATCGTCGCTCAAAGATGACGATCTGCTGATGATAACAGCCGACCACGGCTGCGACCCGTCGACCGCATCGACCGACCATTCGCGCGAGTGCATCCCGCTTCTTATGTTCGGCGATAATCACAGAGTCGCGCATAACCTTGGTGAGCTTATAGGTTTCGGAAACATCTCAGACTATGTGATAAACGCGCTGATGGAACGCAGAGAGCCGCATATATATGAACCGGAGACAGACTCTCATAAAACAGTGCCCTCGGACATTATGAGTTATGTAGATCTCACAAATCTCAAGGTCACCGCTACAAAGAAAGATATAGAGACTCTCATTACTAAGGCTGTCAGCGAGGGCTGTGCAAGCGTATGCATCCCCCCATGCTTCGTCCCGGAGGCAAAACAGATTTCTGCCGGACGCATAGCCATATGCACAGTAATCGGTTTCCCTAACGGCTACCAGACCACAGCCGCCAAGTTGTTCGAGGCCGCGGACGCCTGCGACAACGGAGCATCTGAAATTGATATGGTTATAAACACCTGCTTCCTGAAGTCACACCTGACTGCACAGGTGCAGAATGAAATAGAGCTTATCGCACAGGTTGTACATGATAAAGGCGCAATTCTTAAAGTAATAATCGAGACCTGCAACCTCTCCCGTGACGAGATCTCCGATATGTGCAAAATCGTCTCAGAAAGCGGCGCTGACTTCATCAAGACTTCCACCGGTTTCGGTTCGGAAGGCGCAACTGTTGAGAACGTAAGACTTATGGCTGAAGAATGTTCCGGAAACATCAGAATCAAGGCTGCCGGCGGTATAAGAACCAGAGATACGGCAGCTGCGATGATTGAAGCAGGTGCTTCAAGAATCGGTGCGTCAAAACTGGGAGACTGAGCAGTTTTCCGTAAGAGCATCCTCCGGGGACTTGAGAAATTTTGTTCTTTTTTGTGATTTTTTGTACTTAAGTCCTATTATTGTCGCAAGTCTTGTGATATAGTATCCTCATTAACGAACATATGAACGCTTTTAGCGTTTACAGGAGGATTCTATGTCACCTTTGGATATGATTATCTTTTTATTTTTTATTCTTGTTACGATACGTGCCGCTCTTATGAACATTGACTTCTGGAAGCAGTTTGACGAAGAATGTGCCGAAGAATCAGCTGTTGACATGAGAAGGTGCTCCGCACAGGCCTCACGTCCCGTCAGTCGAAGATCAGCCTGCCGTACTGTCGAGAAGGTACGTGTCATTCCTGCAGGAATAACGTCCGCAAGACCTTGCAGACGTCACGTTATTACTTCTATACCTGAATACACCAATAAGCCAACACATCCGGCAAAGCGCGCAGCATAAGCCCGACCAAGGATTGCTGATTTGCTTTCCCGTTCTCTTTATAATCCGCCGGATACCCCAGCGATTTGACGTTCCTCCGTAATTATTAACCACACACATACTTATACGTCAAAAGCGCGGGGTAGCCTACGGATTCTTACCAATATGCATAGTTTTCAGAACGAGACCTGGTTTTTCCCTTCGCGCTTCGACTTGTTCAATTTGCGTTCAGTGATTGACAGAAGCTCTGATACATCGGGATTGGTCTTGTCAAATGTTGCAAGACCGACAGATATTGTGACTTTCTCGCGCTTACCGTCAAGAATAATAGGAGTGCCGGCAATAAGGTCAACTAATCTTTTCGCTGCTCCGAGCGCCTTCATCTTGTCCGAATCAAGAAGCAGAATAGCAAACTCATCTCCGCCGGTTCTGAAGCACGTGTCCGACTTCTTTGTGTTGGACAGCAGAATCTCGGCGATTGTCTTAAGCACAATGTCACCGTTCTGCTGCCCGTATTGGTCGTTTATCGTCTTCATATCATCTACATCAATTACCGCAAGCGAGAAAGTACTGTCGTCCTCACGTTCTTCGTAGAGACTGACAAGCTTGTCTATCTTCTCGTAGAAGTGCCTTCTGTTGTAAAGTCCGCTCATATCATCAACGCGGGCAAGAAGTTCCATCTTACGGTAAGAACGCTCAAGTTCCTTCTCAAGAAGCTTCTGGTTGGTGACATCCTTGCTGGTGCCCCATGTGCCGATAATATCACCGTTATCATCGTAAAGCGGGTACTTCGATGCCAGAAAATATCTTACATTATCATCGTCCAGGACAAGTTCTTCGGTAACATTGAGGATCGCCTGGCCGGAAGCCATGACAGTGATTTCTGTATCACGTGCCGACTGAGCAAAGTCCTTCGGGAAAAAGTCAAAATCCGTCTTTCCGATTACATCCTCCGGCTTTCTCATTCCAAGCTGCTGAACATGTCCAAGACTGTTCCAGATGAATCTCGAATTGCAATCCTTGAAATACACTGTGTCCATTGAGTACTTGCAGATTGTATTTAATACTATCTTGTCAATTTCTTTTCTGTTGGCCGGATCGGTGTAATCTGTCATAGTTCCCTCCATTATCAGAGCATTGAGCTGTCTGATTCCTTAATCTCTATGCCGGCTGATATCATTGCATTGTAGAGAAGCTCACTGTTGAAAGCCGCCGGCGTATACACACCGGACTTCATCCATTTATCATTACACATAAGCTTCACCGCTTCGATTATCACAGTGCCTTCTATATAATCCGATGCACTTACTCCGTATTCTTTCCTGTAAAAATCGTTGTCAAGGGCAATCTTGAACAGTCTGGTTGAGATATCACCGCCATTCTCGCCGGTTATGTAAATCTCATAGCAAGCTTCACCGCTGAGCACTTCTGATGTCCTGTCTTTCAACCGTGCCGGAGCACTCATCTTCGGGAGCACTTCAGCCACCAGATCTATCGGTGCAATGCTTACGCTTCCCACCTTGACCGGATTGTCGGACAGGAGTCCGAGATCACGGAGAATATCTATCTTTGCCTTTGGCGCCACATGTTCATCAGGCTTGATACCCGGTTCAAAAAATCTTGCGTTTCCTACCTCGGGAATTTCCTTTATCAGATCACTGATAATCGGGCTGTTTGAAAGGAAAACCGAAGTTCCGTTTGAAGACTTCTTCTCGACCGAGAATGCTTCAGCGGCCTTGGGAAGATTGTTCTCGACATAAAATACCGGATGCTTTGTTCCTATTGAAAGATTTGACGTCAATGGTCTGATGTCCTCCGAGTACAAAACGTCGCTGTCATCTATTTCTTCTGTTCTGACGCCTGATCCGGATACACCCTTCACCACACAGATATCGACGTTCTTAACCCTGCTGAATGTCTGTTTCCCGAGTTTCTTGACAATCGTTGCAATCGCTCCCGGCATCATTCCCGCGCCGCATACCGCAGTCTTCTGAATCTTCTGAAAATCGCTGAACTTTGTAAACTGTTCTGAAAGAAGAGATGTCGATGACGGCTCTGGCGGAACACCGAAAAGCTTGCCGTCGATATATGACGCATTGGCCTTTATCGCGAGATTCATGGCATCAATCGACAGTTCAGGCGGCAGAAGATTGATTACGACCTCCGGCGCGATGATCTTAATCATCATCATGGCGCCTTCCGCGTTGGATACATCTATTCCTGAAGTCGTAACTCTTACGCCCTTACTCTCGGCAAGCTTCTTAAGCTCGTCACATTCTTCCTTGTGTCTGGAAGCAAGGCATATGCCGGATGCATATGTCTTGTTCTCGCAAAGTTCCAAAAGCAATCGCTTTGTTATCTCATTACATCCCAATATAAGTAAGCGCTTCATAGTAAATCGCCTTTCAAAAATTATTTATTTATTTTACTTAAGGCAGGACAATTCATCAACTCGAAATAAGTATATTTTTCGCATAAAAATAACGTGCCAATATGTAACAATTCATTAGTTCGGATAAACACGCCGTTAAGCTGCATAACATAAACGGCATTTCTGCGAAAGATTCTGAATGTTTGAATCATTTACCGCAATGTCCGTCCGGCGTAGTATAATTATGTTTTCACTTAGAACATGAAACAGTAAGGAGAATGTTATGAACAAGATTGTAAAGAGATTACTTTCAACTGCACTTATCGGAGCACTTACGCTCGGAATGTGCGCGTGCTCAACAAAGAGCAACTCACTGACAGTTGAAGATGGCAAGCTGATTATGGCCACAAACGCTTTCTTCCCGCCTTATGAGTATCACGATGACAATGATGCCATCACGGGTATTGATGTCGAGATTGCACAGGCAGTAGCAGACAAGCTCGGTCTTGAGCTTGTTATCGAGGATGTTGAGTTTGATTCCATCATCGCAGGCGTTCAGTCAGGCAAGTACGATATCGGCTGCGCAGGAATGACTGTTACTGAAGACAGACTTAAGTCTGTAAACTTCTCAACACCTTACGCTACAGGAATCCAGTCGGTAATTGTTGCCGATGATTCCGCGATTACAGACATTGATACTCTGTTGTCTGGCGATTACATCGTAGGCGTTCAGTCAGGAACTACAGGAGACATCTATATGTCTGCTTCCGCTGAAGACGGCGGTGTCGGTGAAGACAGAGTCGACCGTTATTCAAAAGGCAACGATGCGGTTGTAGCTCTGATGAGCGGCAAGGTTGATGCGGTCGTTATCGATAATCAGCCGGCCCAGGCTTTCGTCGCTGCCAACGACGGACTTAAGATTCTTGACACACCTTATGCTCAGGAAGATTACGCAATGGCTGTAAACAAGGACAACGAAGAACTCTTGGATAAGATCAACGCTGCATTGGCAGAACTTCAGTCTGACGGAACAATCGATTCCATCATCAACAAGTACATTCCCGCGCAGAGCTGATGATTCGGCAGCGGGCAGTACAGCTCACATAAAAGCTTAACAAAAGAGACGGAAATAGTGCTTTATTTCCGTCTCTTTTCTTTATAAAATAGATTAGGCTTTTATGGCCCGCAAACGGAGGACACAGATGGACTGTATTTCACTGTCAATAACTGAATGGTTTCAGAATCTTAAGGATGATTTCCTTTTGAATTTTGTCGAGGAAGGACGATATATGTATATCGTCAAGGGCCTTGGAATAACGCTTGAGGTAACGTTTTTCGCTACTCTGATCGGAATTCTGCTTGGCGTAGTCGTTGCAATGATAAGGTCATCTCACGATAAGCTTGAAGAGGAGATGCGTCCGGGATTCGGGAGAAGCGTGCTGGCGTTGCTTAACGCAATCGCGAGAATATATCTTACAATCATTCGCGGCACCCCTACCGTCGTACAGCTGATGATTGCCTATTTCATCATTTTCGCGTCATCAAACAATAAGGTTCTTATTGCGATACTGGCATTCGGCATAAACTCCGGCGCGTACGTTGCTGAGATAATCAGATCCGGAATAATGAGCATAGACCCCGGACAGTTCGAAGCCGGAAGATCTCTGGGATTCAATTACCTTCAGACAATGCTTTACATAGTCATTCCGCAGGCTTTCAAGACTGTGCTTCCTGCGCTCGCAAACGAGTTCATCGTTCTGATAAAAGAGACTTCTGTATCCGGCTACGTCGGACTTCAGGATCTCACCAAGGGCGGAGATATCATCAGGTCGCGCACCTATTCCGCCTTTATGCCGCTGCTTGCCGTGGCCTTTATATATCTTGTAATCGTAATGTTCTTCACCAAGCTGGTGACAATTCTCGAGAGGAGGCTGCGTAACAGTGAGCGCTGACAGCAATGACATTCTTATATCCGTAAAGGATTTGAAGAAATACTACAACGGCGAAGCAATCAAAGCTCTGGATGGAATTACCGATGACATCCGGCGCGGAGAGGTGGTTGTTATTATCGGACCTTCAGGCTCCGGCAAATCAACTTATCTTCGTTCGCTCAACCTTCTGGAGCGTCCTACAGACGGCACAATTACATTTGACGGGATTGATATAACCTCGCCCAAGACAGACATCAACAATCTGAGGCAGAAGATGGGAATGGTTTTCCAGCACTTCAATCTCTTCCCGCACCTTACAATAATGCGCAACATGACTCTGGCGCCTATGAAGCTGCTTGGTCTGTCCGGAGAAGAAGCCGAGAAGCGGGCAATGGAACTTCTCACCAAGGTGAATCTGCAGGACAGGGCGCAGTCTTATCCGTCTCAGCTTTCCGGCGGGCAGAAGCAGCGTATAGCTATTGTACGTGCACTGATGATGCAGCCTGAAGTAATGCTTTTCGATGAGCCGACGAGTGCCCTTGACCCTGAAATGGTCGGTGAAGTTCTTGAGGTAATGAAGCAGCTCGCAACTGACGGCATGACGATGGTCTGTGTCACTCATGAGATGGGCTTCGCGAAAGAAGTAGCCTCACGGGTGATTTTTATGGACAGCGGAACTGTGATCGAGCAGAACACGCCGGCAGAGATTTTCTCCAATCCTAAGAATGAGAGACTCCGCTCCTTTCTTTTAAAAGTGCTCTGAGCTTTGTGTCAGCGACACGAATTACCGGATCATTCCAGCGGTGCTTTCAAAGTAGCGTCGTATGAGTAATTTTCGAGATAGTCCGGCCCTTTCTGGATTTCGGTTCCGGACAGTCCCGGGTATCCGAGCTGTCTCATAACTTCGTATATGACTATGGCACAGGCGTTGGACAGATTCAGACATCTGCAGTCCGGTGTCATCGGTATCCTGAAACACCTGTCCATATTGGCGCGCAGAATCTCGCACGGTATTCCTGTACTCTCCTTGCCAAAGACAAGGTATATTCTGCGGTCAGGGGCGATTGAACCGAATCTTATGTCTGACGGTGCCGTTTTGCCGTATCTCGTCATAAAGAAGTACGCTCCGTCTGAGTTATCCTCTATGAAATCTTCATAATTCTCATAAAGCGCATAATCCGCCCATGTTATATGATTTGTTGTCGCACGTTTAAACCGCCTGTCCTCGATATCGAAGCCAAGCGGTTTTATTATGTGAAGTCCGCAGCCGGCGGCAACACATGTTCTCATTATATTTCCTGTGTTCTGCGGTATCTCTGGCTCGAAAAGAACCACATTTACTCTCTCATTCATCCTTTGCTTATGCCTGTACCGCTGCCGTCGCTATCTCTACGCCTTCAGTTCCGAACGACTGTATCTCGGTCTCAGCGGCCGCTTCAGCGATGTTGAGCATATGATCGCCAAGACGTTCAAAGTCTGTGAGCATCTCAGAATACACGACGCAGGCATCGCCTGAACAATGACCGGTCTTGAGTCTCTCGAGCTGATGTTCGCGATAATCATCGGTCATGTCATCTATCTTCTGCTCAATCTGTGCCATCTTTATGAGGACAGAACTCGGTTTTGCACTGATAAGCGTCGAGTACGCTTCGCTTGTGACTTTCTTCATCTGACCGACTTCTTCCTGAGCCTTCTCTGACAATTTGAGTCCCTTCTCTTCAAGCATCTTCGCATATCCTGCAATATTTGTCGCATGGTCTCCCATTCTCTCAATATTGCCGGTTATCTTGAACAGCGCGCTCATCGTAGCAGCATCTTTCTCATCAAGTTCAAACATCATCACATGTGATATATAGAACGATATCTCCTTATTAAGATAGTCGATATATTCCTCTGTATCATCTATTGAAGTCTGTACACTGTCACTGTTGTTTAATACTGCCTCAAGGCTGTCTTTGACGTTCTCGCCGGCAAGTACAAGCATACGTCCGATTTCATTTGTCAGCGCCATAATCAGAACAGATGTGCCTAACTGCAGATCCTGTGAAAGCATACTCGGCTTAAGGTACTTGAGGTACTTTCTTCCCTCTCCTTCGCCGCCCTTGTCAGGAAGTATCAGATTCACGAGCCTTACAATAAGCGATCCGCACGGAAGCAGAATTATTGTCGAGACAACATTGAAAATCAAATGCATGTTTGCGAACTGTCTTGCGACATTATCCGGACTCATCGCCTTGACCCAGTCCGATATCGGAAGGATAAAAGATGCTGTCGTAAAAATTATAGTTCCGATTATATTGAACGTCAGATGCATCAGCGCAGCTCTAATTGCAATTCTTGAAGCTCCTATCGACGCGAGCATTGCGGTGACGCATGTTCCGATATTCATACCGAAAATCATGAACATCGCCTGATCGAGATCGATGATTCCTGCACCGGACGCCGCCATTGCCATTGCCTGCAAAACACCGATACCGGCCGCAGAGCTCTGGATAAGTGCGACGAATCCCATTCCTACAAGAATTCCAAGGAACGGGTTGTTAATGCTGGCAAACAGGTGTTTTACACTGTCGAGTTCACACAGCGGCGCCATCGCTTTGCTCATTATCGACATCGAGACAAAAATAAAGCCTAAGCCTGTGATAGCCTCGCCCACATTCCTAAGCTTCTTGTCCTTCGCGAAAATGCAGATAAAAGCACCTGCCAGAGCTACTATCGGTGCAAATGCTCCTACATCAAATGCAATGAGCTGTGTTGTTATGTTGGTACCGATGTTGGCTCCCATGATTATCCACAGTGCCTGATAAAGATTCATAAGTCCGGCATTTACAAAGCCGATAACCATTACTGTTGTTGCCGACGATGACTGAATAAGTGCTGTTATTCCCGCACCCACTGCTATCCCGGCGAATCGGTTGCTCGTAAGCTTCGCAAGTATACCTTTGAGTTTGTTTCCGGCGAGAGCCTCGAGGCTTCCGCTGGTCATCTTCATACTGTACAGAAAAATTGCAAGTCCGCTTGCAAGTCCCAAAATTGCTGTCCAAACATCATTCATTGTTATATCTCTCCTCGTACATAACACTATGATATTAACCTTGTGCGGCAATGTCAAAGCAAAATCCGGTTTTTACGTTATACATAGATAAGAATCTATATATAACTTTATATCTTTCTGCGGCCGGCAGAGCCGTCATTGGCGGAGCAGGTCCCGTTTCGGTGCTGATGCCGATATTTCAGATTTAACATAGATGTATATCTATATATTTATTACAGCTGTTTTACTGTCATCCGGTTGAAAAATTTACATTTTGGTGTTCAGAAACCGGATTGCCTCAATATAGCCGTCAAAACCTTTACCCATTATAGTTCTGCTGCAGTACAGCGAGACATATGATTTCTGTCTGAAGTCTTCACGCTCCGACACCTGTGATATATGTACCTCGACCGCAGGGACAGACACAGCCTTGAGCGCGTCAAGAAGTGCCACTGAAGTATGAGTGTACGCGCCCGGATTAATAACTATGCCGTCGACTTTATCGAAATATGCCTGCTGGATGTAATCTACCAGGTCTCCTTCGTGGTTGCTCTGCAGGCACTTCACTTCAATGCCGTTTCGCTCACAGAAGTCCGAGATCATATTTACCAGGTCGTTATATGTGGAATAGCCGTAGATTCCGGGTTCTCTGATGCCAAGCATGTTCAGATTCGGACCGTTGATTACCAGAATTTTCATTGCATAAATGCCTCACTTCAGTAAATTGAGTATATCGGCGGTAGCCTTGTCAAGAAACTCCTGCTTATCGTCGAACTTGTCGTATGTGACCTTGAAGTCACACCACGATTCGTATTTATCCCTGCGCATATCGTATAGCTTTGCTGCGCCGTTTGCAATCGACAAAGGACGATTCTTGTCAGTAAGGCAGTCTATCGGCCTTTCAAGGTAGAACACATTTGAATTGCATCTTACAAAGAATTTATTGACGTCACGGCACACCACCCCGCCGCCGCACGATATCACCATCCCGCTGCCGGAAAGTACCTCGGCGGCAACAGCACTCTCGCGTTCGCGAAAACATTCTTCACCTGCCTCCGAGATCGTATCGGAAGCATTCTGGCCGTAACGTTCAAAGTATTCGGCATCGAGATCAACAAGCCTGCGTCCTGTTGCCTCCGCGATGCTTGCGGCGAGTATAGATTTGCCGCAGCCCGGCATTCCTATAAGCGTGATGTTACGCATACGGTTCGAAAGCACACCTGTAACCTCTTCAATAATTGCACAGTCCCTGTCAGTAAAAATGTCACCATATTCAGGTGCCTCGTCACGGCAGATCAGGCTTTTCCCGGCAGATGCCGCGGCAAACAGCTCTGATGCCTTATATGCCTGAGCTACAAGCATCGTAAGTCCCGTGCAGGTCTTGATTCCAAGAGCTGAAGCTTCAGCCGTAAGGCGTGTTCTCGAAGGGTTGTATACAATATCAAGGCATGCCTCAAGTTCTTTGAATCCGGCCGGGTTGATTGCTGAGCTGCCGGAATCGGGATACATCCCGACCGGCGTGCAGTTTACGATAATCTGTGCTGAAGCGCACTTATCATATACATTCTCATAATTGATTTCGGTACTTCGTGAACATTGGAAAATCCGGGAAGCGCCGTTCGTCCTCAGAACATGACAGATTGAAGCCGCCGCCCCGCCTTTGCCGAGTACAAGAACACTCTTGCCGTGCACATCCGTATCAGTGCGGTGAAGCATATACGCGAAACCCGAGCAGTCGGTATTATAGCCGTAAGTCTTTCCGTCCGTTCCGAACACGACTGTATTTACGCTTCCTGTGGCTCTGGCATCGCCGTCAAGAACGTCGCATCTCATAGCCGCGTCGCGCTTGTATGGAATCGTGACGTTGAAGCCGCGATAAACGCTGCCGGTAAACAGAGAATCAAGTTCTTCGGGCTCCTTTTCGATCACTGAATATGTGTACGACGAGTCCAGCATGTTATGTATTTCCGGTGAGTATGTGTGCCTGAGCGTTTGTCCCAGCACGCCGAATGCCGGTTTGTCCTGATGCTGCTTTGCCAGATCCATGACGGTCCTGTAGAGCTCTCTGACATATGGCCTGCTTTCATAACCCGCCTGTGCATAAACCTGCGCAAGCTTGGCTTCTTCGCGCGCTTCATCAAATACCTCAAGCCCATGCTCGCGCTTGACGTTCCCGATCTCCCGGCTCACCGCGGTCCTCTTCTCGAACAGCTCAAGAATCTGTCTGTCGATAGTGTCTATCCTGCCCCGCAGTTCTCCCAAATCACCCATCGCACGCCTCCGTATCAAGTATCATGTCGTAAAGTGCCAGTGCGCCGGCCGCCTCTATCACAGGGACACATCGCGGCACTATACACGGGTCGTGTCTGCCGTGAACTGATATCTCGGTATTGGTTTTCATTGCAAGATTTACGGTCTCCTGCGTTTTTGCGATAGACGGTGTTGGCTTTACCGCGCAGGCGAAAACGATCGGCGCCGCGTCCCCGACGCTGATTCCGCCGAGTATTCCGCCGCTGTGATTGGTTTTAAGCCTTACGGTTCCCTTATCATCATAGCGGAACGCATCATTGTTCTCAGATCCGCGAAGCCCGGACCCTGCAAACCCGTTGCCGAATTCCACACCCTTGACGGCAGGCACCGCATAAAGCATCTGCGCCATTTTTCCTTCTATCCCGTCGAAAATCGGTCCCCCGACGCCGGCCGGCATTCCGTATACAACGCACTCGACAACACCTCCGACGGAGTCTTCTTCCATTCTCGCGCTCTCAATGACGCCTTTCATTCTCTCGCCGGCCTCCTGAGATATCGCCGGGAAATCATTGCCGGCGCACTTCTCGAGTGCCTTCATAAACTCGATATCCATGGGCTCGTGATCAAAATACATATCGTCTCTGACATCGCCTATCTGTCTTATGTGAGCGTGAATATCAATGCCCCGTTTCTTCAGTTCGCAAATTGCAATGGCTCCTGCTATGCAAAGAGGCGCCGTCATTCTTCCCGAAAAAATACCGCCGCCGGATTTTGCCGCCTCATCACCATAGAGTATACCTGCCGTGTAATCCGCGTGCGACGGCCTGGGGCAGTTCATAATCGAGGCGTAGTCACCGGGTTTGGTGTTGTTGTTTACAATATATCCGTGAAGGGTTTTGCCCGCACGCTCGAAGAATACTTCATCATTCTCTTTGCGCGGCGTAGACCATGCGTTGCGCCCCGGCGCACGGCGCGCCATAAAGCTTCTTATAAAGTTCTCATCGGGTTCAACACCTTCCGGCAATCCGCTTATGTACACACCTATTGTCTCGCTGTGAGACTGTCCGTAGATCAAAAGTCCGAGCTTGCTGCCCCTGTACGCACTGTCCATACTCATAGCCTCATCTCCTCAGCGATTATTCCTTTCATCTCCGGAAAAGACTTGTCGAGACATTCTATGTCGTCTATCTCGATTTCTCTGCCGAGCCCCGCCGCAAGAAGTACCGCTGTCATGCACATTCTGTGGTCGTTTGATGAAGTAAGTGATATTTCTTCCGGTATATCATCATAATTTATACCGTATACCGTAATGGAATTCTTGTCAGCACACGCCTTAATTCCGCACGAACCGAGCATCTCGCACACGCTTCTGACACGATCCGACTCCTTCAGACGAAGGCGTGATATTCCGGTAAGAACCGTTTTCGATGCGAAAAAAGCACCGAGAACCGCCATATAAGGAACAATATCAGGAGTATCATTGCAGTCGCGCGTTATCAGAGCGCAGCGTTCATTTCTGACGGCACACCCGACATGAATGCAGTTTGAAGCCGCGTCGTTATCAATTCTGATTCCGAGTTCTGACATAAAGCCAAGAATTGCGACATCGCCCTGAGCTGACTGAATATTGAGACCGCTGCAGGTTACTCCGCCGTCCCTGATGAGACTGCCCAGCGCCAGCAGAAAAGCACCGTTGGACCAGTCGCCTTCCACGGTGAAGCTGCCGTCCGCGCAGTTTCCTCCTTCCGCGTTTTTCCGCAGCGCGGGAACATGGAATACGCCGCCCTCGCGAACAATCTCTGTTCCGTACTTTCTCAGCACCTCGGTTGTAAGTTCAATATAGTGAACCGATGACAGCGAACTTGTCACCTCTACTTCCGAATCTTCCTTCAAAGCTGAGAGCGCCATAAGCAGCCCGGAGATATACTGCGACGAGACGCTTCCGTCAATCACATATTTCCCCGGCGCAAGTGTTCCTGTTACCGCCACCTGCGACTTGTCATATTCTTTCACTATACTGATATTGTGAGATCTGAGGCAATCCGCCAGTTCTTCAATCGGTCGGTCTATCAGTCTTCCTTCCGTCCCGAAAATTAGCCTGCGGCCCGGCGATCCCGCCAATGCGAGTGCCACAGGTATCATAAATCTTATTGTCGACCCGCTCTCATGGCACGGCAGGACAATATCACTGTTCAAGGCAGCGCTGTCTATCGCTCTCAGGCATTCTTTTGTCGCCGTCACATCGACGCTGTCACCGCATTGCGATTCAAGGTAACTGCCCCTGGCACCTCTTATATAGTTAACTATAAGCTCTCGGTGATATATTGATTTGGAGGGCGGAGCGGATAGCTCCAGTCTCAGATTGTCACATCGTATTCTCATGTCTTAAGGAACTCCAGCAATTCTTCGGTACTCATTCTGCATATCTCGGCGGAACCGATTTTATTGACCAGTATAACCGATATCGTATCTCCGCGCTTCTTCTTGTCGTTTCTCGCGCCTTCCGCCGCCTGTTCAGGTGTGATTTTGTCCTCGGTCGGAAGATTGTACGCTCTGATAAGTTCCGTCATCATATCCGCGGACTTTGACTCAAGACT
Source organism: Mageeibacillus sp. (assembly GCA_022484595.1). GTDB lineage: Bacteria > Bacillota > Clostridia > Saccharofermentanales > Saccharofermentanaceae > Saccharofermentans. The sequence goes on from JAKVLB010000006.1 coordinate 84,040, forward strand.
TCCGCTTCTTCTGCACGCTCTTATGATTATCCCCATGCCCTTGGCAACACAGACGCCGTGAGACAGGCTGTAGTTGCTGTCACGCTCTATCACATGACCGATTGTGTGTCCGTAATTGAGTATCTGCCTTATACCGTTGTCATGCTCATCCTGGGCAATTATCATCGCTTTGTCACGGACACAGCGGCAGACTATATCGGTGAGAGCTTCCGCATCGGTCTGAAGTGAACCGGCGCTTCCGCTTTCCGCTCTTGACGACAGTATTCTGAAGAGCGTGCCGTCCATAATAAATGCATACTTGATGACTTCTGCCATTCCCTCGGTAAAATGTTCGGTCGAGAGGCTTCTCAGGCATCCGGTATCCTCAATCACGAGCGCAGGCTGGCAGAAAGCTCCTACGAGATTCTTTCCCTGCGGAAGATCTATCCCGGTCTTGCCGCCTACCGAAGCATCCACCATGGAAAGCAATGAAGTCGATATCTGCACAACCCTTATTCCGCGAAGAAATGTTGCCGCCGCAAAGCCGCCCATGTCGCCTGTCACGCCGCCTCCCAGGGCTGCTACGATATCTGTTCTTGTAAATCCTTCGCGCGCCATCTCAGACCACATTCCTGCAACAGAGCTGATATTTTTCTCTTCTTCTCCGGCAGGGAAAATATATTCACTTACAATAAAGCCTTCGCCCTCAAGCGAAGACTTCACCGTGTCCATATATAAAGGAGCGACATTTGTATCACTTACAATAAGGACCTTCCGGGCCGCAGAACAGGCCTGCCTTATAAGCCTGCCGCACTGTTCGAGAAGTCCGTCGCCTATAAGCACATCATATGGCTGTGCCGCTTCAACCGTTATCTTATTCACTCTTTATCACCTCTTTAAGCGCCCTTCCCTCGTCTAAAAGTCTGCAGAGTTCCTTGGCGTCGCCGTTTGCTATTGCAGTCCTGACTTTCTCAAGTTCGCCCTGTATCGCCTCTATCTCCGCCGTCAGATTGTCGGCATTAGCGAGGAACAGTTCCGTCCACATCTCGGGATTGAGATACGCGACTCTCGTCATATCTCCGAACGATCCCCCTGTGAACCCTTTGCAGTCAATCGCTCCGGGGCTCTTTATATAGCAGCTTGCAAGCACATGCGCCATCTGAGATGTAAACGCAATCATGAAGTCATGCTTTTCGGGAGTCGTCACGACAAAGCTTCCGAACTTCACGGGCGCAAGCAGGCTCTCCGCCTCAAAGACCTGAGCATCGCGGACATCATCAGGCAGCTTTGGGTCAGGCACGAGTATCATCGACGCGCCAAGGAACATATCTGCCTTTGAGTTGGAATATCCCGAGAACTGCGTACCGGCCATCGGGTGCCCTCCTACAAAGGAGAAACCTTCACCGGCCGATGCTTCATATCCCGCCTTGCATATCATTCTCTTGTTGCCGCAGCAATCAATCACGAGAGCGCCTTTCCTGAAGCTCCCCCTGTGTGCCCTTATGTACTCTGCCGAAGCTTCGGGATACAGGCTTACAATAATGAAATCACACTCACAGACATTATCGTCGTCAAGCTCCCCGTCAATTACACCGTCCTCTATGGCTCTGTCGCACACGCTCTTAGTCCGGTTTGCGCCGAGTACCATGATATCCGGCGCGTTCTTTTTGTATGCGCGCGCGAACGACGCGCCCATCAGACCGAGTCCTACTATTCCTACAGTTGTTTTTTCCATAATCAGAGTATACCGCGAACCTTGTTAATCTGTTCCATAACTTCTTTAAACATATCCGGTGTCAGGCTCTGCGCACCGTCTGAGAAGGCCTTCGACGGATTGGGGTGAACCTCAATCTCAAGGGCATCCGCACCGCAGGCCGTAGCCGCCATCGACATAGGTCTGATGAGCGATCTTCTTCCTGTCGCGTGCGACGGATCCGCCACAACCGGCAGATGCGTCAGTTCATGAAGCATAGGTATTGCCGACAGGTCAAAGGTATTTCTTGTGTATGTCTCGTAGGTTCTGATGCCGCGCTCGCAAAGAATTACGTTCTCATTGCCTTCGCTCATAATATACTCGGCACTCATAAGAAGCTCCTTCATCGTCGCAGAAAGCCCGCGCTTGAGCAGAATCGGCTTGTTTGTCTTTCCGAGGGCCTTAAGCAGCTCAAAATTCTGCATGTTGCGGGCGCCGACCTGAATCACATCTATGTCGGCGAAAAGCGGAATATGCTCCTCGTTCATTATCTCGGTAACTATCGGAAGTCCCGTAACCGCCTTAGCTTCAAGAAGCAGCTCTATTCCCTTCTCTTTCAGGCCCTGGAAATCATAAGGAGACGTTCTCGGTTTGAAAGCTCCGCCGCGAAGCATCGTAGCACCGGCATCCTTGACGGCCTTTGCTGTCTCTATAATCTGTTCTCTCGATTCAACTGAGCATGGGCCTGCCATTACCGCAAAATTACCGCCGCCGATCAACACTCCGCCGCAGTCTATGACAGTATCCTCCGGATGGAACTTCCTGTTGGCCTTCTTGAACGGCTCCGACACACGCGTCACCGAATCAATGATGTCAAGTCCCTGCAGCATCTCTATGTCAATCTTGGTTGTATCACCGATTAATCCTATGACCGTACAATAGTCGCCCTTGGATTCATTAACCTTCAGACCCTGGTCTTCGAACCAGCCTACCAGATTATCAATCTGTTCTTTCGTCGCCGTGTTCTTCAATACTGCAATCATTTCTTTTTCTCCTTTGTTTTCTGTTCAAACAAAAACGCTGCACGTTCCTTGGGGTTCGTGCAGCGCATCTATTCAAAACAATTGGTTAACTAATTCTCGTTTTGCTTTGTATCACACACAAACCGCTTCGGCACTGTTGCTAAAGTAGTAATAATAGTTAAATGCGTAATAAAAAGCCGCAGTCTTCATCAAATATCTCCTAGTGAAAAACTGCGGTTATTAAAGCACAAAACGTCTTATGTTGTCAAGTGAATTCAGGCAAAATCTTCAATTCCCGTCTTCTCATGAATCATCTCGTAAACGCCATCGGGCTCAATCTCAAGCGCAACCGCAAATTCATTGTTGATTCTGTTCTTCGCATCAGCCAGAACTCTCTCATCCTGTGCATTGAGATGCTTTCCGTCCTTCGACAGCTCCGAAGCCTTCGTATTGATAAGGTTGATAAGTCCGAGAATTTCCTCGCACGCGCCGTTGGCAACAATATCGGAGAACATCTCCTTGCGCTCATTGCGGTCCTCTATCCACGCTCCGGTCTTAATAGGAAGTGCGTCAATCAGGGCAATAGCCTCCTTCTTTGACAATACAGGCTGGATTCTGCTCACCTGAGCCTTGTTCTCAAAAGGCACATAAACAACCGCAGCCTGCTTTACAAACAACGGCTTAAGCACATAATACTTCTGCGGCTGTTCGTGGAAGAAGCTGATGTCCTTAATATCGTCTATCTGACAGACTCCGTTGCCGCCATAAACGATGTTATCCCCGATTTTAAACTCCATAGCATACCTCACTGAAAAAAAATATCAATAATTTCTTAAAAAAGTATTTGAAAATTATAATAAATGGTATAAAATTACTGGTTATATTTTAACACGCATAAGCTACGTTGTATCGTTGGCAAATTCGACAAAATTTATTTTTTCCTTTGATTTTTTGTGGTAAAAGCGTTGTCGGATCTCATGTCAGATCTTACTTTGGTATAAAATCCGGTAATAGGAAACTTAATTGGCGCGCGAAACGTTCTTTCTGATCTTACTCACAAGATCATGAACTGTTGTACACGGACACATTTCTGACGGCTTGATTTTCCCGGCATCAATCTGCTGGTTTCGCTTTGACTCAGCAACTTCAATAGCCCTGTCTTCGTCCCCTGTCTCTTTAATCCTTCTGTAGATAGCCTTATCTGCCTTATCGTATTTCTGACCGGTCTTATTCTCATAAAGCTGCGAAAACTTACTGCAGCAATTCCAAGATTCCGGAATTACCGGCATTTTTCCATAATAGGCAAACATCCAGATCTCAAAACATGGATTTGACCAGCCCACATTAATCTGATTCTTATGTGCTTGACTGATGATCTGATCAAAATCTTTTACCTGATCCCTGTCAAGTACAATCCAAGGCTCCCTATACTGAGCATCATATGCCGTATATTTGACACATTTTCCAATCAAATCAACCGTCTTTGTTTCAATCACCTTCACGACGAGTCTATCCTGAATTTCTGCCGGCAGATTCTCATGAAGCCCATTGAAATAGCAACGTTCGGTTCCTTCCGTATCAGTCACAATAAGATAATATCCAAGATCAGGAATCCTTCGCCGTTGCTGTCTTGGTTTTCGTTCTCCCGTTCTGTCTTTTCTTGCCATGAATCATTTCTCCCCCAGAATATCAATTATCTTGAGAGTCGGAATAGCTCCATACTTGCCAAGAAGATAATTCTTCTCATAGCTTTCATCCTTACGGATTCTGACACCATCTTCATCAACAAAGTCTGCCAGAGAATATAAGTTTGAAATACCATTATTATCTTTCTCCGTAAACCAAATTTCATCTCTACGAAGCAGCTGATTAGAAAGCTGCCATGTATCATGCGTTGTAAAAAACAACTGAGCATGATTTACATTGATTTCCGGATTCAGGAATATCAAAATAAAATTTCTTACCAAAAGAGGATGTAACCTGGCATTCAATTCATCAATAAAGTATACGCTACCCTTCTGAAGGACTTCCTGAAGTTCCTGGTAAAGAGCAAACATCTTCAATGTACCGGCAGACTCCATTCCTAAAGGAATTTCAACCTCCTCATTTGATCCGATCTTATTATGCAAAGCATTAATCTTATATGTAACCCCCTTAGACTCACCCTCCGGAGGAACTTCTTCAACATGAAATCCCTTAATGTTTTCATCAAATGAGCCAAAGTACTTAACAACCTTTTCCTGAATTGCCTTATCCTCTACAAATCCAGCCGGAAGCATTCTCGATAAAAACAAATTGGAAATAGCATCGCCAAAATCCGCAAATTCATTTGCCACAAACCAATCTCTTACCAGCTTGCACTTTTCCACCTTGAGCTTTGCTCCAAGAGAAACAATCAAGACTTCCTTATCCAGGGCTATCTCCAGATTTTCTCCTGCCTTCTTCGGAAGTCCCGGCATATCCAGCTCATTATTCCCTGCTGAACGATAGAATATCGGCTTATACTTTCTCGCAGTCCTGGCCTTATAATTCATCCATTCTTCCGTAACTCCTTCTTTTCCAAGGCAAAAACCATAATTATATGACTTTTCAGATGCATCTCCGGGAACTGTAAAATACACCTCAAAGCTTGATTCGGCATTTTCAGATACATCATCAAACATAAATGGTGTCGGCCTATGCTCAACATACTTTTCAGGATCATCACCAAAATGCAACGAATCAACCACATACTGCGCCATATACTCAAATGCGTTATATACATTTGATTTTCCACTCGCATTTGCGCCATATATGGCTGCAACAGGAAGTATGCGCTCACCTCCCACACTAATAACCCTGTCATTAAACTCTGACATCTTAGCTGCAGACAAATCCAGCGTTGCATCATCTCTAAATGACTTAAAGTTCTTAAAATTGAATTGAATCAGCATAGCTCATCCTTCCTTTCTGAAGATAAGTATACTCCCTAAATTCCGATTTTTTCAACGTCAAACTACAAATTTTGCTCATTTAGATGTATTTCTTGAGCCGCTATCCCGAATTTTTTGACAAATTCCGTGCGGCTATTCCATCGACAACGTAACTTTTCATAATCTGGTATAAAAGGCATAAATCGATTTCCAAATTCTGAAAGTCTTGATTCTTCTTGGTTTTCAGAGGCCTATATAGCGACATTGCCGCGGCAGATTGTATTATCTGCCAAATTACTGCGTCAGCATGCAATGCTGAATTCATTTCTATCCTCAATATCCAGACAAAAAAACTTCGCCGGAACATACCGGCGAAGCTTTGCTGTGAATTTAATAAATGTCCTTATTATGCTTTTAATTATGCTTTAATTTCGTTTACGAACTTACGGATAGGCGCCATATCGGTATACATGCCTTCACCGTCATTTACAATCAGCGTCGGTACATTTACAATATCGAACTTTCTGGCAAATTCCGGATCGTCATCAGCATATACCAGATCATATTCAATTGAACGTTCATCAAGCATTGCCTTTACCATCTTGCACTTCGGGCAGGTATGGGTTGTAACAAGAGTAAGCTTTCCGGACAGATCAGGCGCCTCTTGCTTCCGGTCCGATGTCTCAGACGTGCTGCCCTTGGCATATTCGCCGAGCGTAACCGTAGAAGTCCTGGGTCTCATCGTTGACATCTCGATGTCATAGGTTTTTCTGTCCTTGAACTCCTGAGTCTTTCCGTCGTTCCAGTTCTGAATCGGTCTGTAATATCCCGTTATTCTGCTGTATGTCTCAGTCGGTTTTCCGCAGACCGGGCATATCTTCTGTTCGCCTGCGAGATATCCGTGTGCGGCGCAGATAGAGTAGGTCGGTGACATGGTATAGTACGGCAGTCTGTAATTCTCGGCAATCTTTCTTACAAGTGACGCCGCAGCCTTCCAGTCCGGAAGTCTCTCGCCTAAGAACGCGTGGAACACGGTTCCCGAAGTATACAGAGTCTGAAGGTCATCCTGAACATCAAGCGCGTCGAAAATATCCGAAGTAAAGCCGACGGGAAGATGTGAGCTGTTGGTGTAATAATATACTCCGCTCGCATCGTTCGCCGTGATGATATCGTGGAATTTCTCCTTGTCGTGTCTTGCAAGCCTGTATGACGTTGACTCGGCAGGTGTAGCCTCAAGGTTATAGAGGTCTCCGTATTTTTCCTGGTAATCTGAGAGCTTGCCTCTCATGTGGTTCAATACGTCCTTGGTAAATTCCTGTGCTTCCTTGTCCGTCAGATCTTTTCTTATCCACTTCGCGTTGAGGCATGCTTCATTCATTCCCACAAGACCTATCGTAGAGAAATGATTGTTGAATGTGCCGAGGTAATGCTTTGTATAAGGATACAGACCTTCATCAAGCAGCTTGGTTATGGTGTTTCTCTTTACCTTGAGCGATCTTGCGGAAATATCCATCAGATAGTCGAGTCTCTTGTAGAAATCAGCCTCATCGCCGGAAAGATATGCAATTCTCGGAATGTTGATTGTAACCACGCCGACTGAGCCGGTTGACTCGCCGCTTCCGAAGAAGCCGCCGCTCTTCTTGCGAAGCTCACGCAAATCAAGTCTTAATCTGCAGCACATCGAGCGGACATCGGAAGGCTCCATATCGGAGTTTATGTAGTTGGAGAAATACGGGATTCCGTATTTTGCCGTCATCTCGAAAAGAAGTTTGTTGTTCTCCGTCTCCGACCAGTCGAAATTCTTTGTTATTGAATATGTAGGAATCGGGTACTGGAATCCGCGCCCGTTGGCATCGCCCTCGATCATAATCTCTATGAAAGCCTTGTTTACCATATCCATCTCGGCCTTGCAGTCCTTATACTTGAAGTCCGCTTCGGTTCCTCCGATGATGCAGTTCTGCTCGGCAAGATCCTGCGGGACAGTCCAGTCAAGTGTAATGTTGGTAAAGGGGCTCTGTGTTCCCCATCTTGACGGTGTGTTTACGCCGTATATAAATGACTGGATATCCTGCTTTACCTGCTTGTAATTAAGATTGTCGATTTTTACAAACGGTGCGAGATATGTATCGAACGATGAGAACGCCTGAGCGCCTGCCCACTCGTTCTGCATTATTCCGAGGAAGTTGACCATCTGATTGCAAAGCGTAGACAGATGCTTTGCAGGAGCAGAAGTAATCTTGCCGGGAATGCCGCCAAGGCCTTCCTGAATAAGCTGCTTGAGTGACCATCCTGCGCAGTATCCCGTGAGCATTGACAGGTCGTGGATGTGAATCTCAGCGTTTCTGTGAGCTTCCGCTATCTCTTTGTCGTAAATCTCAGACAGCCAGTAATTTGCCGTAATCGCACCGGAGTTGCTTAGGATAAGTCCTCCGACAGAATAAGTTACCGTCGAATTCTCCTTGACTCTCCAGTCTTCTACCTTTACATAGCTGTCTACAAGACTCTTATAGTTAAGGAGCGCGGAATTCATGTTGCGGATCTTCTCACGCTGGTTGCGATAGAGAATGTATGACTTGGCTACGTCCTCATAGCCCATTCTCTGAAGCGTCACCTCGACGCTGTCCTGAATGGCCTCGACATCAACCTTGCCGTCAGTCGCGTTCTGCTCGCAGCCGGACACCGCGTTGAGAGCAAGCATATCGATAATCTGCTTGTTGTACTCTCTCTTCTGCGCAATAAACGCCTTCTCAATAGCTCCTGAGATTTTGCTCAGGTCAAACTCAACTTCCTTGCCGTCCCTCTTGATAATCTTGTACATGCAGTTGCTCCTTTATTCTTCTCCGCGGATCTTAGCCTGCGGAATAATAACCCTTGTGTTTTCCAATGCCTTTGCCAGTTCATCTTCGCCAAGTTCAGTCAGTCCCCCGCCCGATACCAGATCTCCGGAATCCACAAAATTCTGGAGGTAATACCTTGGAGCAAACGGGATCAGTCTCGCAATCTCTTCGAAATCCGATGCCCGATGAAGCGGTGACACCACTGTAGTGCGGAATTCATAGTCGACGCCGCTCTCCTTTATGATGCCGATGCTCTCAATGACTCTCGCCACATCGAAATCCGCTATTCCGACCGTCATGCCGTATCGTTCCGGTATGTTCTTAAGGTCCATTGCGACATAATCGATGTTTCCTGACTCAAGGAGTCGCCTGAGAACGTCCGGGAAGCTTCCGTTGGTATCAAGTTTGACCTTAAACCCCATACCCTTTATCTTCGCCACGAAGTTCTCTATATCAGGCTGCAGAGTAGGTTCTCCGCCGGATACGCAAACTCCGTCAAGTATTCCGCGGCGTTTGCGCAGAAAGGCGAAAAACTCTTCTTCATCAAGTCCTCCCTGCGCGTCCGTGTGACTCACCAGAGCGGCGTTATGGCAGAACGGACATCTCATGTTGCAGCCGACTGTAAATACGGTGCAGGCTACAAGCCCGGGGTAATCGAGAAGCGTAAGTTTCTGTATTCCCCCAAGTACCATGATCTGTCTCCTTCGAATTGATTTGCAAGGTGCATTTGCTTCGGCTCTTGCCTGTTGCTCTTAAAGAATAACCATATGTTGTGGTTAAGTCAAGGGGTAGGCACAATATGTAGTGTTTTGTATTACAGGCGTAATATGACCGTAATTAACTGCTTTTCGCGCGGAAATCTTCGCAGTGTTCGGAAAAAGGCACTTAAAGTATGTTTTTGACCTCAAAAGGTTCGGACAGATTTTTCAGCTTTGTAACACAAGTGTCAACTCAATAATAAAGAATTATCCCGCGGCGCAATCATCCGGCAGAAACAATCTTCCATGTCTGCTCAGGATGAGAAGCGATGTATTCTCCGTAATACTCCGTGCTGAAGTTGCCGAGATAGTCCGTAAACTCCGACAGACCGAACATGTGGCCTTCCGGCTCATAGCAGAGAGCTTTGCCGTCGCCTGTCACTATGCTGTATGTATCATCGCTGTTCTTCAGAATGACAAAAGACTGATCTTCTGAATAGCTGAAGTCTGTTATCCCGATTCCGTCTTCTTCGCTGTCTGACTCCGTAAGATAGAGGCCGCTGTCCATAATCTCGATTCTGGATCTCGAACACCTGCCGGTTATACTCACCGTGACTCCTTCGCCTTGATAAGCTTCGTCGGCAGGTTTGATGATATATGTCCCGTCACTGATAACATTCCGTAAATCACTGCAGTTGTCGGCAAGATACTGTTTATAAAGACTTCTGTTCTGCGCCAGCATGGTTCGCATGGTTCCGAGTCCCGCGCACGCAAGAAGAAAGACCGCACCCGCACCGAGGCAATAAAACACGGCCGCGCCGGAAACCCTGGTGTTGCCGGCTTTGAGGTGTTTCAGATCAATACCGGCGATGCTTTTTGACATCCGGAGCAGCCCCGTGAGTGCCACAGGCAAAAGCAGGATAACATACGGTGTGGCATAGGTGCTTCCGGCTTCCCAGATAAGGTGAAAGGTATAACCACCGACGAAAATCAGCATCGGCAGAACCGCGTCGCGAAGAAGCTTCTCTTTTCGCGATGCTATTACAAATGCCGCTGTGCCCAGATATACAAGTGACAGAAAAACGTCTTCTGCGGATGTAATAGCAGCGATTCCGCGCGGACTGAGCGTATACCAGACCCACTCCGGGATATTGTCGGACTCGTAGAGCAGCGATGCCACCGGTTCAAAGGCATTGAACAGAGGGTTTGTCCATTCGATTGCGACCTTTCGCGTATAAAAATTCAAGGCGTACGTGGGAGACTGGGTAAATTCGTTTATCCGCTCCCTGATATCTCCTGACGCGAGGGCTGCTTCCCTGTCAGCATCAAAGTCGCAGAGAACATAGTTATCGCTGTTGTAGCCGTTGTAAGTGCCGGACGATTCCTGCATTCCCATTGCAATCCAGGACAGCTTCGCCGCTCCGCCGGAAATGTCACAGCCTGTTACCGATCGGGCAATAATCTTCATCCCGGAAGACATCACAAGAAATGAGACAACCATTACGGCTATCGGGATCAAAGTGGCCGCCCGTCCGGTCCGAAGCGCTTCAAAAGCGAGATAGATGACGAACGCAATAATGAAAATAATGTAGTTGTTCTTTATAACCGTGGCAAGAGCAATAAGAAGCGCGGCAATTACAGCCGATTTGCGCGAGTGCGTTGAGGAATAATCCATAATAAATCTTAGTGATCTTACTGCGAGAAAAAGTCCCGGAACCGTTCCGTACACCAGCACAGAAAGACCTGTCACCGGGAGGAAAAATATACCTGCCGCGAGGACTGCAAGCCCAAGCTTGCGTGAGCCGGTCATTTTCACTGTGATTTTGGACAGGTCGTAATAAACGAGTGCTATAAAGACACTGTTAAGAAGCATCAGCGCAAGGTAGTTATAAACACCGCAGAATTTGCTGAAAACGTAGAAAATCATCGTCGTTCCGATGTTGTTCGGATAGATTGAGAAATAGTCTTTCGCGCCGAATTTGGTAAAATCGTTCCACGACATTCCGTAGACCGCCTGCATTATCTCAAGACTGTCGAAATGCTGTCCGCAGCTGTATATCGCCACAGACCACAGCGCGCCTATGGCAAATATTAAGTATATGAGAATCCGGCTTACCCTGTCATATTTTTCCGGCGAAGTCAGTCTGTCGGCAAAGGCTCTTACTCGGGAAGATCTTACAGCAAAGACAATAGCCGCGATTACTGCAGCTGTCGCGGCTATATTGCCTGCCACGAAGTCGAGCACAAAGTTGCTCTGTGAAGGAAGCACACCGGTCAGTGCTACGGTAATCACGGTGTTGAGAATAAACAGATAGCAGCAGATTAAAAAAACCAGGGCCGCAATCGCGCCCTTGTATATCTTATATGCTTTCATTGTTCCCGTTATCCTGCTCATAAAAGCGATAATAGCTTAATAAAAGCTCTGTTGCAAGTGCGCGGGCCATATACACAAAGCAGCAAATTCTCGATGAAGCGAAGATAAAAAGCGGGAAGCCGCCCCACTGCGACTTCCCGCTCTTTTTGCCTCATGGGACGTAATCCCAAAATCGAGTAAGGAGGTTACTCAACCGTTTCGGCCCTTTGCCCTGTCTGATTTTATCTGTAAAACCATCTGACCAATCCGGCTTTCACATTCTTCTATTCCATGACTGCATGGCTTTATGATCTAATCCTCTCAAGTCCTATTCAACTACCTCTATTCTCACGTTCTTAATCTTGATCTGCGCGGTTGAGCCCTGCGCACCCATGTTGAATTCAAGCCTTCCGGCATTGTCGTCACGATCGTTCATTGTGAAATCATAGCTGTATGTCTGGTAATCTGTGGTAAGGTCAAGCGACGTGTCAGGAAGATACCTGATCCAGTCCATCTTCGGTGCCGAAACACAGACAATCATCTTGCGGTCCTCGGCAGCGCAGGCGTCAAAGGTCAGCCTGTAGGTTTTCCCTTTCTCCATCGGCAGATCCGGCTGCACAAGCTGAACCGAATACTGTTCCGTCCCTTCGGAGGTTGAATCTATTACCATCTCGTTATCGCTGATCCGGGCACTGCCTTCACCGCCCTCAAAAAGGAGAAAATTCCAGTTTGAGGTGCCGTCAAGACTGTCCTGTTCAGAGAAGTCTCCGTTATAGATGAGGTTGCCGTCTTCCGTAGGATCTCTGAAAACCATCGGCGGTTTTGTGACATTCGTATCGTATTCAGGCTTCTGATATACGCGTACATAATCAATCTGAAGCTCTGCATTATCAAAATCTGTTGTTGCATCTGGGTTCCCCGGCCATGTTCCGCCAACGGCAAGATTCATCTGCACATAGAAATTCTGGTTGAACGGTGCCGGATACGGCACATCGTCTCCGCCCTCTTCTCCCGTAAACCAGTCGTTTACCGTGTAATATAATTCATCATCAACATAATATCTGATCTCGCCCGGTTCCCATTCAACGCTGTAGTCGTGGAAATCATCCGCAAGACTTCCGCTTGCAAGAGTATAAATTCCCTGCTGCTGGGCGTGCGGGTTGCCGTAGTGAATTGTCCCGTAGGCTATGTTCGGCTGATTGCCCAGAACTTCCATGATGTCAATCTCACCGCACTTCGGCCACGATCCGTATAACCGTTCATCTGTCGGCATCATCCATACAGCCGGCCATAAGCCCTGACCTTCCGGAACCTTGGCGCGGACGACTACTTTGCCGTACATGAAATCTGTCTTGCCGAATCCTGTTACCTTGCCGGAAGTGTAATAAGGATTTCCGTTCTCGTCCTCTGTCTTGATTGCCTTTATAACCAGATCACCGTCGCGCACGAAAACGTTGTCCGCTGAATCCGTGTACTCCTGAAGTTCTTCATTTGTCCACCCGGGCTGCCTCAGCTCAACATTCCACAAATCGGGATTAAGCGTATTCCCGTCAAATTCATCACTCCACAGAAGATTGTAGCCGTCAAGTGACGGAGTCTGTGTCGCTGGCTGCTCACTTGCCACCGAAGGCTGAACCGACGGCCCGGGCGCGGCAGACGCTGACCCTTCTGAGTTGCTGACTGCGCTGTTGCAGCCTGACAAAGCCGCTGAAAGCAGAATTGAAGTCATAATTGTTGCGATGTGTTTGCGTGCCTTCATAGGTTACCCCCCGTTGTTCTGTGATTGCAGGCGTGTTCCTGCGTCTGATTCTTGTAATACTAAGTTAACATCTTGTGCAGTCTTATAATATCGTTTTATTATCTTTTTTTATGTTATTATGACATTAAACAGCAATGGATTTTCGGGACATAATGGCAGGTGAACACGATGGATTACGGCAAGGAAATTTTCTATCAGCAATACATACGGCGTGAGAATGATCTGCTCCGGGCGCCTCTTAACCCCGAGCTTGAATTCTATGCGGCTATCGGGAACGGAGATGTCGCCAAGGTCAAACATCTGCTGGCCGTTCCTCTTCACAAAAAGCCCGGCCTCGGCAGGCTGTCGGAAGATACGCTTCGTAACATCAAGTACCATTTCACCATAACAGCGGCGCTTTCCGCGAGAAACTGCATAGCGTGCGGCATGGAGATGTCTTCTGCCTACGACGTAAGTGATTTCTATATTATGGCCGCAGACAGATGCCGGAATACCGAAGACATATCAAAGCTTCACGAAGCGATGTGCCTTGACTACGCCGGCAAGATGAGAAGACTTCGCAAGAAAAAAATAACATCTCCGCATATCGCCGGATGCATCGACTTCATATATGACAATCTCCACACAAGAATCACCGTGCAGAAGCTGTCATCAGTCTGCAATCTGTCTCCTGCGTATCTGTCAAGGCTGTTCAGGCAGCAGACCGGCAGAACGATAAGCGAATATATCAATATCTGCAAGATAGAGACGGCGAAAAATATGCTTATCTACTCGGACTATTCGCCGGCAGTAATCTCCGCCACTCTGGCTTTTCCCAGCCAGAGCTATTTTACGTCCGTCTTCAGAAAATACACAGCTCAGACACCCGGCGGATACAGAGCCCGGTATCACGCGTCTTCTCCGGCAACTTCGCAGACCGGGGACGGCACAGACGATAACCGTCTTCTGCCCGGAAGCGTAACCTGACAAAAGCACCGCCGCTTTTTCCGGAAAGTCATTTTTTGCTTATCCGGTTGTACTGGGGTCTGATCTCCATCTCGGTTATAGCCGCACCTTCACGCATGCAGACGCAGGTTCTGACACACTCGGCGACATCTTCAGGATACAGTGAACATCCTTCCGCTCTGTCTGCTTCAAAAGACGCGTTACGATACAGACCGGTACCGCTTGTCAGGTCAGGGCAGATTGTAACAACCCTCACTCCATGCTTGCGGACCTCCTCATAAAGACTCCTGCCGAAGCTCAGCAGTCCGGCTTTGAGCGCTCCGTAGCACGCGCCGTGCGTGTTTATCCGCGTCGCCGTCACTGAAGCAATATTAATAATCATTCCGCGGCTCATTCGAAGATACGGAAGACACCTGCACGAAGCTATCATCGGCGCTTCAAGATCGACGCGGCACATACTGCTTATCTGCTCAGTATCAAGACTCTCGCTCAGTCCGTAGAAAGCCTCCCCCGCACAGTTGACCATGCAGTCTATCCCGCCGTTTCTTCCTATGTCATCTATCGCTTCGACAAGTGCTCCGGTATCGGTTATATCAATAACCATCCTGTGCATTGAAGATTCTCCGCCGTCAAAATTTCTTCCTATTCCGAAAACTTCATAACCCTGTGTTTCCAGCATTTTCGCTATCGCCTGACCTATGCCGGACGATGCGCCTGTAACTATCGCGCGTTTCAGTTCCATTTGAATATTCTCCCTGTGCAGTTATAGCTTTCCAACTTATCCACTATCAGATTCTGCATAGCCGCGTCAGTCTGCTGCGGATACTGACAGACATTGTCCTTCGTGACATACGGATACCAGGCAATCTGAGAATCCGGACAGTTCCTGCGCATGCGGCCCAGATAGTCTTTCGATATTCTGAACGTGCCGACACTGAAATCAATGACTCTGTCAAGATCAATATTTCGTGCAACTTCATCGATAAAATCCGGATATATTCGCTCCCAACCGTCAACTTTTATCATGGGATCAAAGCAGAGTCTCACCCTGCATCCGGTTTCCTGCGCGCGTCTTACTGCGGCAAGCCTTGCGCCTAAGGGCGGCGTCATATGCTCAAATTTTTCCGCGACAATTTCCGGTGAAAGCGTAAATGCATATATCACATTGCCGCATGGTTCAAGCCTCTGCGGTGCCGATTTGGTTCTGATCTCGATCTGGAGCCCCTCGGAAGACTCCGCGAGCTTAATCCATTCATCCGCTATACCGGTAAGTCCGTTCAGCGCCAGAAGGTCAGTATCGTAAGAAACGCACAGATAACAGTTCCCGGAACGAAGCCTGTCTCTGACCTCTTCGGCATAGTCTTCGAAGTTCACGAAAACCACTGTATACGGTGTCTGATACATTCCTTTAAGATAGCAGTACTCGCAGTCAAACGGACAGTTCATAACGCTGCTCGCGTAAAAGAAATTCTGCTGTCCGAACGACTGACAAACCGGCGCGCCGGCGAAAATTCTGTTGCCATGTCTGACTGCCAGTATCAGAGCCGGACTTCTCTTCTGCATCCGGTAATCCTGATGCGCCCTGTTAAAAATGTCCTTGTAGTGATTGATTGTGATAACCCCGGCCGAAGTGTTCCGTTCAAGAATCCGCTTCGCTATAGGATAATCTGCCGCCTCTTTTTCAACGTAGATATGAGTATACAGCATCAAGCACCTCCCTGCCCATCGCCTTGGTTGTACACGGAATAACACCCTGTTCACGAAGCTTCCCGAGAATCTCATAAAGTTCGCCGACCCGTCCCGCGCATACGCAGTAGTGTTCTATCTCTTCAAGTTCGTTATTCATATATTCGGTAAGTCTGAGCTGTTCTGTGAGTTTCCTGTCAAGCGGAAGGTAATCGCGCTCGGGGTCCTGTGCGGCAAATACATCCGCCGTACGCTTAATTTCCGGCAGCCTCGCTCTGATAAGCTCTGACACCTGTGATGCGGAAGGAATACTGCTTCCGTCATCTGACACAACTTTTATCGCCATAAATGAGGATGGAGGCAGATATCTGAACGCATATCCGGCAATATATCCGGCTTCCATGTCATACATACAGCCTTCCCGCGGTTCATGCTCAATTTCTGTCACAGTTACAAGCGGAAGTTCATCAATAAGTATGCCTGCGGGAATATCCGGATAAAACCGCCTTCCGGCCCCGTCACCGTCATCAGGCATCAAGACGGATTGCGCCGCGAAAATATCACCTGCCGCGGCTGTCTTGCGGTTGGCGGCACATACTCCGATATTCATAATCCTGTCTCCTTTTGCAAGATTGATTCCGTCCAGGACATTCCTGCAGGATTGTGACACTCCCGTTACGATAATCTCGCCGGGAAGCCTCTGAAGCTGTGAAGCTTCGCACCTGAGAGCCGTCAGAATATATAGCATTGCCATCCCCCTTTTTTTGATAATTATAGTATAACGTGTTAAGATTAGTCGTCAAAATGCGGAGGTATATTTATGGACAGATTACTTACAGGCCTGCAGCCGAGCGGCGCGCTGACTATCGGAAACTATTGCGGCGGAATCAGCCAGATCGTCAATTATCAGAACGAGTACGAGACTTTTCTTTTTGTTCCGGACATGCACGCCATCACAGTACCTCAGGATCCTGAAGCTTTGCATCGCAACATAATAAATGCAATAGCGATGTATATCGCCTGCGGTGTCAATCCTGATCTTCCGAATATGCATATCTATATACAGTCGGAGAATCTCTATCACGCCAATCTGTCATGGATTTTCGAATGCTTTACACCGCACGGAGACCTCACCAGAATGCACCAGTTTAAAGCAAAATCAGCACTTCACGAGACTTTCACCGAAGGTCTTGTAACATATCCGGATCTTATGGCCGCTGATATTCTGCTCTATGACCCCAAATATGTTCCTACCGGAATAGACCAGAAACAGCATGTGGAACTGGCCCGCAATATCGCGATCAGATTCAACAACCGTTTCGGCGAGCTTTTCCGCGTTCCTGAACCCTTGATTCCGTCTGTCGGTGCCAAGATAAGGGATCTTCAGTCACCTGAGAACAAGATGAGCAAATCCAGCACAAATCCTAAGGCTTCCGTTTTTCTGTCCGACAGCGAGAAGGATATCCGCAAGAAGATAATGTCAGCCGTTACCGATTCTGACGGTGTAATAAGCTTCGACGAGCAGAACAAGCCGGGCGTATCAAACCTGCTTACTATCTACTCTGTTTTCGCGGGAGTAAATCTTGAAGACGCAGTCACGCAGTTTGACGGCGCCGGTTACGGTGATCTCAAGAAGGCCGCTGCCGAAGCTGTCGTCTCCAAAGTAATTCCGTTCCGGGACAAGTATAACGAAGTAATATCTTCGGGAATAATTAATGATATCCTGAACAGCGGACGCGAGTATTCAACCGAGATTGCACGGGAGAAGTACGAACTCGTACGCCGCGCGGTAGGATTCGGGAGGATCTGACCGTCCTGCTCTCACTGTCCGTAGAATTTGCACGCGCTCTTCTCTGACTTGTGCTTTACCGAATACATGGCGCTGTCGGCGAACCTGAGAAGCTCCTCTGTATTTCCGGTCTGTTCCGGAAATGTCGCCGCACCGCAGCTCACCGATACAGCAAAGCTGACAGTGCCTCGGTCTTGTCCGGCAGCCCGTGCTTCAACAGGAATGTCGCAGGCTTCGCATATTGCGTCCGCCACTTTCTTTGAAGACAGAGCAATATCTGCGTCGCCTTCCATTTTGTGATGCAGTATGATCATAAACTCATCTCCGCCCATTCTGTACGCACTGCACACATCCGGATATATAGCCTGAAGTCTTCTTCCCACTTCCTTGAGAACAAAATCTCCCATATCGTGACCGTAGTTATCGTTGATCGGTTTGAATCTGTTAAGATCCATGGCGAAAACAGTAAAACTTTCGCCTTCGTCCGTGAGTTTCTTTATCATTTCCGAACAATACCGTCTGTTGTAAAGGCCTGTAAGTTCGTCAACTGTTGAGATAAAGCTCAGCCGGCAGTTTGCTTCACGAAGCTCATGAGTCTTCTCGTCTACAAGCTCAGAAAGCCTTTTGTTCTCACCTTGCTGGGCTTCAAGAAGCTTTACATACAAGTCTCTGGACTCCATGCTCTTCTGAATTACGATATATGCAAGCGCGACAATCAGGACGCTGTAGATTTCTGTTACGGATAATACTGATTTGACAAACAGTATCAACCCTGTACCCGCCACAAGAATGCTGTTGATCCAGACGGCGAACGGTCCTGTACGGAAGCTTATCTTCATAAAAGGATGATCTGAATTCGCACCGCCTGCAAATGCAAGCGTTGGATCCGACAATGCAATTGATATCACGGCAATGCAGTCCAGATAGATGATATCCAGATATACACTCTCGGCATCCATGCCATGATTCATATAATAGGTATATCTGACTTCAAGAATACTGTATACAAGAACCGCGATTCCCATCATATACCAGGCCTTTGTGTGTCTCAGAAGTCCTGTCTGGAAGATTATCAGAATCTGAAGACACAGTGTAAACAGAACTATGAAGAAATACAGTGTAGTTCCGAGCATCTCTATATTTATTTTATCGGTCATGCCTGTTGTTGCTCCGAACATACCGGCTGATAAGATAAACACCAGAAACGCCAGAACAAAAGCGTCTGCCATCATCCTTGTAAAGTCGGTTCTCCTGAACGACACTCTCGTATAATCGCATACTGCCATACAGAACATGGCTTGCGGCATCATGTACAGCTTATCGGTAATAATTATCAGAATGGAACAGTCTCTGACAAAATATGTATAGATGATAACAAGAATATCCGATATAACCCAGAAGATAAATCCGCTCATAAAGAACAGCCCGGTCCACTTATACTCGCCTATTGTCCTGTAGGATTTGAGGGCAAGAATCATTGCAGCGATTGCTGTAACCGGCGATAGAAAATTGTAGGCTTTGTCATATCCCGTAAAAACGCATACAGAATAAATAGCCCACAGAAGACTCACTGCAATTCTTAAGGCTATAACTGAAGACTCAGTATGTCTCAAATCGGTTCTGTCCATGTCACACCCGCCGCATACGGCAAATAAGCATCATCTTCTGCGTTAACAATAGCACTAATGTTTTACACTCTCTTTAACTCTGTTGTAACTAACTGTAAATTTGGTATAGCAAAAATAAGACCGCTGCAAGCAGGCGCAGCGGTCTTATTCATATTTTGTTATCGGACCTTAAGGTAAGGTTAGGGTTTGGAGATAAGTTATTTTTTGTTATTACCCTTTTTGGTCCAGATATCAAACACTACTGCTGCCAGAAGGACAGCGCCCTTTACAACCTTCTGCCAGTTCTGGTCAATACCCATAAGTGACATTCCGAGGTTGATTACGCCGATAAGCGTAGCACCGATTGCCATTCCGAATACTGTACCGGCTCCGCCGTATGCGGATACACCGCCGACTACACAGGCTGAGATTGCATCCATCTCGAAGTTTGTTCCTGCGGTAGAATTTGCCGCTTTGAATCTTGAAGTAACCATCAGAGCTGCAATTACCGTAAGAACAGCCATGTTGAGATATGCTCCGAACATAACAAGCTTATTGTTGATTCCTGACAGTCTCGCTGTCTCGGAAGATCCGCCGACTGTGAGAAAATGTCTGCCGATCGTTGTCTTCTCAGTAATAAAACCGTATATCAGCATTATTACGATAATCCAGACAAGAACCGTAGGAAGTCCGCCGTCTAGCGCAAGCTTCACTGTAACAAGAATTATAAGCGCAGCCTCAACAATACTCTTGACCAGTACGATGATAAATGCGTCAGCCTCATATCCCTTCTTGAGTTTGCGTGATCTTGCACGGAAGTTCATAAAAACCGTAACTACTGCCGCAGCTATACCGACAACCAGACAAACGATGTTAAGCTGTCCGCTCGGTGTTCTGAAAAGCTGACCTGAAAAAATATTGAGGAAGCTGTCCGGGAAACCCGAGATAGCGCTCGTGTCCGAAACACTTGTAAGAATCTCTGTACCCGCTCCGCGGAAAGCAAGATAACCTGCGAGTGTAGCGATCCACGGCGGAATGTTGAGGAAAGCGATGAGATATCCCAGGATTACGCCGTATGCTATGCCTATCAGTACAACCAGAACAATAGAAAGCGGCGTGCTGAGCTTATTAAGAACCGAGAACACACCTGCAACCGCACCCAGCAGACAGATGAACGAGCCGCACGACAGGTCGATGTTGCCGCCTGTCAGCATGCACATCAGCATGCCTACACCGAGAACGAATACATAAGCATTCTGGGTAATCAGCGCTGTAAAATTCGAAGGAAGGAACATACTTCCGCTTGTCATTATGGTAAAGAACACATAGACAACCAACAGAACGATTACCATCGTATTTTTCTTCAAAATGCCTTTAATATCGATGCTATTCATAATTTGATCCTCCCCGCTTACTTCTTGCGCTTCTTGGAAAGAACATCAAAGAGAACGGCAAAGAGAAGAACCAAACCCTTGACTATCTTCTGATAGTTTGAGCTGGTACCCATGATGCTCATGCCCTGATTGATGACACCAAGAAGTGATGCGCCGATAATTACTCCGCCGATGCTGCCTGTTCCGCCGTATGCCGAAGCTCCGCCGATGAAGCATGCGGCGATGGCGTCCATTTCATAGCCCTGACCGAATGTCGGCTGTGCTCCTACGTTTCTGGCGATATTAAGAATTCCTGCAAATCCGGCAAGAAGTCCCATCATCGTATAAGCCGAGAACATTACCTTCTTTGTATTAATGCCTGAAAGCCTTGTTGCCTTCTCATTTCCACCGACAGCGTAGAGATTGCGGCCGAAAGTTGTCTTCGTCGTAATGTAAGCGAATACACAGAGAATAACAGCAATCCAGATAAGTGATGTAGGAATTCCCTTGTATGTTGCAAGCTTATAGAAAATCCAGACAAGTACCGCACAGATCAGCACTGTCTTTACAATCACTGACGTGAGAGATTCAAGCTTGTATCCGTTTTTGCGGAGATTGCTGCGGTTGATTACCGTATAAACAACAACAATAGCAGCAATCAGAACTCCCGCAAATAAGCAGGTTTTGTTGATGAGAACTCCGTCAGGTGAAGTAAATGACGGGCCGACCTTGGCGAGGAAATCCGGAACATAGCAGTCCGAACCGCCTCCGAAGACGTTTAAGAATGTCGTATTCTCTACAGGGTGCGTAATGCCGCCCATGAGGACATTTGACAGACCTCTGAACGCAAGCATTCCTGCAAGTGTGGCAATGAACGGAGGAACCTTGACATATGCTATCCAGAAGCCCTGCCACATACCGATAAGCAAACCCATTACGAGCATTACTATCACTGCAAGTCCCCATGGAAGTTTGTTCTCCATTATGATTGCACCGGCACCGCCCGCGAAGCAGACTACAGAACCTACAGCGAGGTCGATGTTGCCGCCGGTCAGGATACATAGGAGCATACCGGTCGCGAGAACGAAAACGTATGCGTTCTGCGAGATAAGGTTGTTTATATTCTGCGAATACAGAGCCTTGCCGCCGGTCGCGAAATAGAAGAATATAAAAACCGCTACCAAGGCAATCAGCATGGCGTATTTCTTAAGTACGCCCACAATTTTTCCGGTCGTATCCATGTCTTACTCCCCCTTTCCCGATTTAACGATGCATGCCATTATGTTCTCCTGTGTTGCGTCACAGGCCTTCATCTCACCGACTATCTTCGCCGCATTCATAATATAGATGCGGTCGCTCATTCCGAGAACCTCCGGAAGTTCCGATGATATCATTATCACCGACTTGCCCGCTGCCACCAGGTCATTGATTATGCAGTAAATCTCGTACTTGGCGCCAACATCGATACCTCTTGTAGGTTCATCAAGAATCAACACATCCGGATCCGCGAACATCCACTTTGCCAGAAGAACCTTCTGCTGGTTTCCGCCTGAAAGATTTCCGACATTCTGTTCTACTGAAGGTGTCTTTGTGTTTAGTTTCTTAACGTATTCCTTGGCCACCGCGTACTCTGCATCCTTATCGATAACAAGCCTCTTGCTCAGTGCTTTGAGGTTTGCAAGCGATGTATTGGTCTTAATGGAATTTGACAGAACCAGTCCGTTGCCTTTTCTGTCCTCGGTTACGTAAGCTATCTTGTTCTCTATTGCAGCCTTCGGGCTCTTAAGATGTAATTCCTTGCCGCGAAGCTTCAACGTTCCTGATATACCGATTCCGTATGATCTTCCGAAAATACTCATCGCCAGCTCGGTTCTTCCGGCACCCATAAGGCCGTAAATTCCGACAACTTCGCCTCTCTTGACGTTCATCGAAACATCGTCTACCACCTTGCGTTCCGTGAACTCAGGATGATATACGGTCCAATTGTCGACTTCCATCATGACATCGCCGACTTCCACATCATGTCTCTTTGGGAAACGGTCTGTCATCGCGCGGTTAACCATGCCCTTGATGATTCTGTCCTCCGAGATCTCATCGGTCTTGCAATCGAGAGTCTCAATGGTGGAACCGTCTCTCACTATGGTTATCTTATCTGAAATATATGCAACTTCATTGAGCTTGTGGGAAATGATAATCATTGTCATTCCCTGCTTCTTGAATTCCTTCATGAGATCGAGTAACGCCCGTGAATCAGTCTCGTTAAGTGACGATGTAGGTTCGTCAAGGATCAGAAGCTTCGCATGCTTCGCGAGTGCCTTGGCAATCTCAACGAGCTGCTGTTTACCTGTACCTATATCTTTAATCAATGTCTTCGAGGAATCGCTGAGACCAACCATCTTAAGATACTTGTCTGCTTCAGCATATGTGAGATTCCAGTCGATATTGTATTTCTTTCCTCTTTCATTTCCAAGAAACATGTTCTCGCCTATAGTCATATAGGGAACGAGTGCAAGTTCCTGATGAATTATGACGATGCCCTTGTTCTCCGAGTCCTTGATTTTATGGAACTGGCAGACTTCGCCATTATAGATAATATCGCCTTCATAGGTGCCGAACGGATATATACCGCTCAGGACGTTCATCAGCGTTGACTTACCTGCTCCGTTCTCGCCGACGAGAGCATGTATCTCTCCCTCTTCGACCTTGAGATTTACGTTGTCAAGTGCTTTAACGCCGGGGAAGGTCTTTGTTATGTTCTTCATTTCCAACAAAACATTTGCCATGTGCTTTCCTCCGTTTCAACCGGCTGCCAAAAATAACATACAGGCGGGCAGATACCCGCCTGTATGAAATGTCGACAGAACTTATTTAAGCTGATCTGCTGTGTAGTATCCGGAAGTAATAAGGATTTCCTCGTAGTTGTTTACATCTGCGAATACAGGATCGCAAAGGTAAGAAGGAACAACCTTGGCACCGTTGTCATATGTCTTTGTATCGTTAACGTCAACTGTCTCGCCCTTAACGATCTGTGTAACCATCTTGACAACCTGGCTTGCAAGTGTACGTGTATCCTTAAATACTGACATTGACTGAAGTCCGGCGATCATGTTCTTAACGTTAGCTACGTCGCAGTCCTGACCTGTGATGATCGGGTACTTGCCTGTGTAGTTTGCGGCAAGAGCATTCTCAACGCCTAAAGCAGTAGAGTCATTGGAGCAGAGCCAAGCATCAACGTTTGTGCCGTCAGCATAGTAAGAAGAAAGAATATTCTCAGCTCTTGACTGTGCTGTCTCTGTTGCCCATGAAGCTGTTGCTACGTCCGCAAATGCTGTCTGGCCTGAGACTACAACAAGCTTGCCTGAATCGATATACTGCTGGAGAACATCCATAGCGCCCTGATAGAAATAGCTTGCGTTATTGTCGCCCGGGTCGCCTGCTGTAATCTCAAGATTGAACGGGCCTGCCGCATTCTCAAGATCAAGAGTATCAGCAATATACTGTCCCTGAACTGTACCAACCTTGTAGTTGTCGAATGTTGCGTAATAATCAACTGAATCAGAATCCATAAGGAGACGGTCATAAGCGATAACCGGAACATCCTTATCTTCTGCCATGTCGAGAGCCTCACCGAGTGAAGAACCATCGATAGCAGCGATAACGAGAACCTTGCAGCCTGATGAAATCATATTCTCAATCTGTGAAAGCTGTGTCTGCGGATCGTTTGAAGCATACTGCAAATCTACCGAGTAGCCGGCATCTTCAAGCTGACTCTGCATGTTGGATCCATCCTGGTTCCATCTCTGGAGATCCTTTGTAGGCATTGATACGCCAACCTTTGTTCCTCCGGAAGTAGCTGTCGAACAACCGGCAAAGCAGCCAAGAACCATGGCCGAGCACATAAGAGCGCTAACTAACTTTTTCATCTGAAAATCCTCCTATATAATGTTTTGAATTGGCGATTGCTCGCTACGGTTATACTAACATTACCCATACAGGAGAAACATATCGAGGTTCTTCATATTTTGGATAGACAAGTCCGGAGAAAATCCTTCTGATAGCACTTTTCGGGTTTTGTCAAAAAGCACTGGTTGAAATTGTGCTATTATCCGTCAACGTTCATATAAACATCATCATGTGTATGGAATCCGCTGTCGATAATCACATCATCAATATTTTCCTTGGTGACAGCCACCGGCTCAATCGCAATATAAGGAATGTCACTTGTTCCGTCATTGAAATAATCATAATCGCCGAGGGAAATTCCTTTTGCAAGCTTAACCGCACACTCGGCGGCAAGTGAAGCAAGCTTCTCAACAGGTTTAAACACCGTCATAAGCTGGGTGTCCTCAACTATTCTCTGGCAGGCCTCAAGCTCGGCATCCTGTCCGACTACGCATATTTTTCCTGCGAGTCCGCGTTCGGCAAGCGCATGGACTACCTCTCCCGCAAGAGAATCATTGCCGCACATTATGGCATCTGCTTCGGTTATCGTATCTATGTTATCGTTGACAAAATCGTAGGCAAGTTCAGGTCTCCACTCATCACAGTTGCAGCTGAGAACTATATTCTCGCTGTGCTCGCCCATCACGGCATTGAATCCGCCCATAACCTGTTCGACATTGTAATCGCTCTGCGGTCCGCAGATTTCGACGACATCGCCGTCGTCTCCGATTTTGTCGCAGATTGCCTCTCCCATCTGATCCCCGACTGCCTCGTTATCAAATGAGATATATAGGTCGGCTCCGGCATTCCTTACTATGCGGTCGTAGCATATTACCGGAATTCCTGCTTCCTTGGCCTGTTTAATTACCGCTGTCAGCGCGTCGGAATCGATAGTCACAACAACAATACAGTCAACTTTTATATCGATAAAATACTCAATCTGAGATATCTGCGTGTCAATATCACCGTTTGCAGACTGAACATTGACCTCCGCGCCGAGATCGTTCGCAGTCGCCACGAAAACGTCGCGATCTCGCGTCCATCTCTCGATTACAAAAGAATCAAAGCTCATACCGATGGTGCAGCTGCCGGTCTGTGAAGCTTTGGGCCTCTCACTCGACGCAGCTGTGCCGTTACATGACACCATAAGAAACAGCATTGCAACAATGAGAATACAGGCTGTAATTCGTTTCATCTGCAGTTCGCCTCCTTATATTCCGTGGGCGTAACACCGGTTACTTTCTTGAAAATTCTGCTGAAGTAATTAGGGTCAGAGTACCCGACCGTCACGCAGATTTCCTTCATCGATTTATCAGAATCGGCAAGCAGCGTTTTCGCCTTCTCTATTCTTATATTGGTCAGATAATCGATGAAATTTACACCTGTTTTATTCTTGAACAGTTTGCTGAAATAATACGGACTGATATCAACCTCGCGCGAAATATCATCCAGTGAAAGATCTTTATCGTAATTTTTATCAATATAGTTTTTCGCCTGATCAACGGCACTCACCGACTTGTCTTCAAAGGTTGAGTCTATTATGCGCACAGAACGCTCAATATGCTTTATGAACCACAGACGAAGCTCATCCAGGCTGTCAATTGAACATACCTCGGGCAGGTACTCACTTCTGGACAGAAAATGGTAGACATGTCCGCCTTTACTGTATACCAGATGCTCCGACCACAGAACAAACTCAAGAGCCTTGAGCCTTATATCCGACAGCGTTCCGCCCGAACCGTGCTCAAGCCAGTCGAAAAATCTGCTGGCCTCCTCGGTCGATTTAACGACGTCTCCGTTCTCTACGGCGTCGAAAAGTCTTTTCTCATCTTTGAGCGGATAATTCTCCTCATACTCACACCCGACATGGACATCATCAGCATGTGCCACGCGCTCGGACGACCTCACAAGCACAGCGAGTGCCTCGCTGTAAGACTCTGAAAGAAACTCGACCGGTCTTACGGCACCTATGCCTATTCTGCAATTAATTCCCAATTTGTCCGAAAGCCTGTGTGAGAGTATTCGCGCCTGTTCAACTATCTCGGAACGCTTTTCGTAAGGCAGCTCGTCATGCTCATAAGGCACCATAACCGGAAGTTTATTTCCCATTATAGTTCCGATTATTCCCTTGAAATAATCTTCGATTATAAGCCTCACTTCCGTGTAGTTCTTCTGTATCGTGATGCTCGCCGGCACCGCACCCTTCATGTAATTGCCTACCTGTTCCTGCCCGGACACAATGACAACCATATAAGCATACTTCTCTTTGATCCCGAGAAGCGCCATATAGTTATCGATATCCTCTTTGAAATGTTCATGAGACAGAAGGCTCTGGATGAGACCGTTCTCAATAATCGGCATAATCGTCTCAAGCTTCTCTTTTATTTCAAGTTCCTCGCGCCTCTTATCCTTCTCACAGTCGACCACCGACATTGCTTTCTTAAGAACTTCACAGATACGGTTCTTATCGAACGGTTTATTGATGTATTCGAGCACGCCGAGATTTATGGCTTCCTTGGCGTAGTCAAATTTGTCGTAAGCTGACAGCACAATAAAAACAACGTTTGAGTTTGTATTCTTGATTTCACGCATAGCCTCTATGCCGTTTATACCCGGCATCTGTATGTCCATAAACGCTATATCCGGTCTGAAAGAATCGGCGAGTTCTATCACGCTTCTTCCGGTCTTTGCAGATGCAATCTCACACTGCCCCGGAAAGCTCTTTTCGATAATAAACTTCAGTGAATCAATCACGATTCCTTCGTCATCTGCAAGCATTACTTTGTACATATCATTACTCCATAGGAATTTTAATAATAACGTCAGTTCCCTGACCGATTGCGCTGTGAATCTCAAATCTGTCTCTGCCGCCGTAGAAAAGACTGAGCCGTGACATAACATTTGACACTCCGATGCCCTTTGGCTCCGGACTGCTCTCATCAAACTGCTCGTTGGCCATTATCTTGTCTATCACTTCCTGCTCCATGCCTATGCCGTTGTCAGAGACTTTGATGCAGGCCATATCGTCTTCCCTGTATAGTGCGAGTGATATTTCACCCGGACTCTCATCAAGATTGCAAAGACCGTGCTTGACCGAGTTCTCGACCAGGGGCTGAATAATCATACTTGGCATCCTGATGTTCAGAAGTTCCGCGTCAATCTGTTTGCTGAATTTTATGTCACCCGAGAACCGCACATCGAGTATATATATATAATTGTCAACCAGTTCTATCTCCTCTGACACCGTGACAACATCGTTGTTCTTCTTGACGTTGTATCTGAAGAAATCAGCCATATTCTGAATATACTCATTGGTCCTGTCAGCGCCCTCCATCATCGCCAGCTGCGCTCCCGCGTTGAGCGTGTTGAACAGGAAATGCGGGTTAATCTGTGCCTGGAGATATTTGAGCTGCGCGTCCTTGAGGTGCGTCTCCATAAGAAGGCTCTTCTCCTTCATGATACTCTCGTTCTCCATCTGTGTACGAATTTTCTCGATATATTCCTTTATGCTCGCAAGCATCTGGTTGAAAGCACGCGTGACGTTTCCTATCTCATCGTTATACTTGGCCTTCAGCGGTTCCACATTCTCCGGGCTGGAATTTGATATCTCGTTCGCCTTCTCCGAGAGCCTCGTCAAAGGCAGCGTGATTGTGCTGGTTGTCATCACAATAAGCAGAATGTTCATAATAGATACAATAACAAAAATTGACAGGCAGAGTATCTCTGAATACTGCATTGAAGTCAGCAGCGTAGAATAACTGCTGGAATTGCTCTTGAACTGTTCATTGTTCAGGCTGTAGATATAGGCGCTCAGATAGTTATACAGCTTCTGGCACTCGTTGTATTTCTGCGTATACTCCGATATATTGCGCCCGCGCTTATATTCAACCGCCGCGTCAGCAGTCGCGAGATAGTTCTCCATCATATTTCTGATGTTGCACTCCATAAGCTTCATAGGATTGTTAGTCGGGCTGTCATTAAGCCCGGAAATCTGATTTGACATATACTGTGATGACTTATAGTACATCTCAAGCTCATCCGTGCCTTTGGTCTCCAGATACCCGACAAGATTCGTCTGTATGGAGTCAAGGTTGTCGGACAGATCGTTAAGACTTATATTCGTTGAATAAACTGCATCTATTCTCTTGATTACGCGATTGAGATTGATGTACACAAACAGATTTACGCCAAAAGCAATGATCGATGTCACAAGGAAAACGGCAACGAGCTTCTGCTTGATTCTCATGTTCTTATAGTATAATTTCAGCCTGCCCATCGGTTAATCCTCCTGCAGATAGTCAGAGACATTATCCTTGTTTATAAGGATATAGTCCGCACTGAAATACTCACTTACGTTTCCGCTGCTGATATACTCATTGAGCGCATCGACACTGCGTGTCGCCATCTGCTTTGTATCTACGGTAATGGTCGCATAGACAGCTCCGCGTTCAATGGCTCTCAGCACCGTATCAGAGTCAAAATAGCCTATGATCGTGGTCTCTCCGACCTTGTTTCGGTCAACAATACTCTGATATACCGCTCTTGTGTTTATGTCGCTCAGACAGATTATAATATCCGGAAAATCGTCAAGATCTCTGAACATGTTTCTGACATTCTCTTCGACATTGAATGCCAATGTACTCTCGATAACCTTGGAAGATACTGACATATTGCCAAACTGCTCACCGGCATCTCCAAGAGTCTCCTGTATTGCCGTAAGCATAACATTCTCACTGCTGTATTCGGAATCCATAAGCACCAGAGCTGAGATTTTGCCGTCATCCGTGGTAATTCCATCCGCGGCGCTCATAATCATATTGCCGTATTCGACTCCGATGTTGTAGTTGCTGACTCCGACAAAACACTTTCTTTCCGACGAAGGATTGTCTGCGAAAACAGTAACCACAGGAATTCCCCTGTCCGTAGCCTCTGCAATAAGATTATCAGTTTCTTCCGTTCCGTCACCGACGAGAATTATTCCTGAGACTCCGGAATTAATAGCTATCTCAAGCAGCTCCTGTTTCGAATATCTGGTGACAAGATTCGCGCCGATGTTCTCTATGTAACAGTCATTCTCCATACCGTAAGCGGCAAGTTCACCATATAGTGTATCGGACAGCGCACTGTCATCTTCATCGGCTATGAACGCATAGAGATTTGAATACTCATTGTAATCTTCAATACCGACGCCGTTATAGCTGTCAACGCGATGGCTGAAGAAAACAAGTCCAACGACCGTCGCAAGAAGCAGCAGTACCGTAGCAGTAGCCATAATTGCCATCAGTATTTTATTACGGTCCGCATGTGTCTTCATCGACAATACTCCTTGCTTTTATCCCCATGTGTATTCTATCCGTTCGGACACGTTTATTCAATCTCGGAAATTTGACCGTTTTGCGTTAATATAGACTAAATATTTAACAGGAGCATCTGATGATACCTTTACTAAATGATTATCCATACCTTTACGAGACACACCTTCACACGTCACAATCAAGCAGGTGTGCAAAAAACACCGGCGCGCAGATGGCAAGAGCCGCAAAGGCCGCCGGTTACACCGGAATTTTTGTAACTGACCACCACTGGGGCGGCAACACCGCGGCAGACCGTTCTCTGCCGTGGGCAGACTGGGTGCATGCTTTCTCTGCCGGATACCGCGATGCCAGGAAGGAAGGCGACCGTATAGGTCTTGATGTTTTCTTCGGCTGGGAAGCCGGCTTCAGCGGAACCGAATTTCTTATATACGGTCTTACTCCGGATTGGATGATTGATCACCCGGAGCTTCGCACATTCTGTGAACCGGAAAATGAAGAAGGCTTTACTCCGTTAACCCCTGAGCTTCAGTATCAGCTGGTTCACTCTGCCGGCGGAATGGTAATACACGCCCATCCGTTCAGGGAAGAGAGCTATATTCCTGAGATAAGACTTTATCCCGAATGTGTCGACGGAGTGGAGGTCATCAACGCGACTCACTCTAATCCCATGTCAAAGGCACACAATGACCCTGCATTTGACGAACGGGCCAGAGCATACGCCCGCAAATATTCTCTGCCTGCCACCGCCGGCTCAGACATGCATTGGACAGAGCTGTTCGGCGGCGGGATGGCATTTTCCCACCCGCTTTGTTCACCCGACGAATACATTGCCGAAGTTATATCGGGCGGAAATTATGTAATGACAAACGGCGTGGAGTGGTTCGACCGCTACGGCAATCCGGTTGCCTGATCTCCTTACTATCAGTCAAAAAAGCGGCGTTGCAGGGATTTATGCAGCGCCGCTTAATTATTTAATGTCTATCCTGATTATCAATGAATATCAGGCTTTCTTATCGCCGGTCTGTCAGACTCAAGTTTCTCTTCCTCTCTTCTCTTGTGCACGAGCAGGAAATACAGGAATGCGCTTACCGCGCCGCTTAATATCAGAATGCCGGAAGCTATACTCGCCGCGGCAATACCTTCGCCCGTGGCAGTAACCGCTGAAGCCTGAACTACAGTTGAAGCTGCTGCGGCTGAACGCTCCGCTCCGGCAACAACCGTTGCTGCCTGCACAGGAGCAGATGTAGGAGACGGCGTAGCTGCCGCTGCCGTACCCGCGTTTGACGTCGGAGATGCCGTAGGGACAGCAGTCGGTGCTGCCGTCGGTGCTGCCGTCGGTGTTGCCGTCGGTGTTGCTGTCGGTGTTGCCGTCGGTATCGGTGCGTAGACAGCTGAAAGCACTATGTTGCCGGTTGCCTTTACAAATGTTGCAGAAACTCCTGACGGGTCTGATAATAACGCACTGCCGCTTCCGATCGACCAGCCTGTGAACATCATGCCCGCCGCCGGCGAATCGGCAGTAACCGTTACGATGTCACCGTCCGAATAATATCCAGTACCGGTTCCGCCGTTGACCGTGACATTATAAGCATTCCACTTGGCATAGATTGTCCTCGGCGCGTAGACCGAGTTGCTGAAGACATATTGTGAAGACAAAGCCGGATCAGAATACCAGCCGCCAAACTCTGCGTTGCTGAGCGTCGGTTCCGCCGGCAGAGCCGCAGACTGTCCGTACTGAACATCCTGAGAAGCAACGGCGCTTCCTCCGTTGCTGTCGAAGGTAACAACCATAACAGCAGGAGCAGAAGCCGTTCCGCGGTTGTTATATGCTGCAAGTACATTCCTGAATGTGCGGCAGAATCTGCCTCCGTTGACTGTGCCTTTGTTATACACATTGCCGGAGAATTCTCCCGCAGATACCGTGCCCGAATTATTTAAAGTTCCGCTGAAGGATCCTCCTGCAATTGTTCGATATGAATTAACCGTACCGCTGTAGGTCCCCCCGTTAATTGTTCCATCATTGGTTACTGTTCCGGTGAAAGTTCCGTTGCTGACGGTTCCGCTATTATTAAATGTACCGCTGAAGCTGCCGCCCGAGACAGTGCCTCCTGACCTCACCGCGCCGGTGAAGCTGCCTGCCGATATACTTGACGTTGAATTATATATATTTACACCGCCATTGAATGTACCGCCTTCTATATTGCCATAACCTTCGACCGTCCCGTTAAACGTTCCTTCGCTTATGGTTGATATTTCTGCCGGATTACTGCTGCATCTGAAATCAACAAATGATGTCCCGGTAAAGGTTCCGCCGTTGATATTTGATTTGTTACATAGAGTTACTGTGCCGCTGAAGGTTCCGTCGTTGATGGTGCCGCCGTCAGAACATCCGACGTAGCCGCCGTAGCTGCCGCCGCCAATTACTCCGCCATTATTAACAACATATGACTTGTAATTGCCTCCGCTTAATTTGCAATTCTGATAGTTGGTTACTTCTTCAATAAATTCTCCGCCTGTTATCTCATTGTGGTTGTCGACATTGCATTTGAACCTGCCGGCCTTGATTACGCCTGAAGGCTCGTTATTCACATAATTGGTATAGCATCCGCCGCTGATCACTCCGTAATTATACATTAGTCCATTGTATCTCCCGCCTGTCACCGTGCCATAGTTTATAAGGCAGACGCCAGTGGTAATATTCTGCAAGATATAATTCTCTTTAATTGTCAGTTTACCGTTGCTGTAAGTCCAGCCCGCACCTGACGCAGCCGTCGGCACTCCGCTGCTGTCGAGAACAAGATCAGTTATCACAGCTGAGACAGAAGGTGTCGGTGTCGAAGTTGAGGAAGCAGATTCATCCCACTTGGCGTAAAGCGTCATAGGAGATGTTACATGCGCTGTCATATCCCATTTTTCTTCAAATGATGAATCGGCGTACCAGCCTGAGAATACAGCGCCTGACTTCACCGGATCAGTCATTGGCGACAACATTGTTCCGTAAGGCACCGGAATTGACGTAACAGCCGATCCGCCGTTGGTATCGAAGCTTACCATCATCATTGCAGAAGAATTTACTGTACCCTTTGAAATAAAACTCCCGCTGAAGACACCTCCTGCAATCAACCCAGATCCATTATCAACAGGACCTTCAATATTGCCTCCGGCTATCGTTCCGCTGTTAGTAATAGTTACATTACTGCCGAAATTGCCGTTGGCAATAATTGCTCTTGAATAAATTTTAAAATTCCCGGTAAAATCTCCGCCGTTTATAACGGAACCATCAGAGATATAGATAAGCGAGCTGTCATTGTTTGTTCCTGTAAATGTACCGCCGGATATGGAGCAGTTGCCACCGCAGTATATGTGAATATCAAAATTGCCTCCGGTAATCTGCGAATTATATAATGATACAGTATTTCTAGCACTGCTGAAAGTTCCGCCGCTGATTACTGTTCCGTTTGCTGTACTGACGTCCGAAGTAAATGTCCCTCCTGATATAGTTCCTCCGTTACAGCTTGTATAACAGTCAATGGTTCCTCCGGTTATAGCGGCATTATTCTTAACGGAAGCCATTGAATTTATGCATCCGCCTGAGATTGTTCCGTTATTGGTAATAAATCCGAAGAACAGGCCGTCGGCAATGGTACCGTTATTGACAACTGATGCGCATATCGGCACGTCCTCAGGCTGACTTAAAACATAGTCGGCGTTAATCGTTAAAGTCTCCGTTGTGTCGTCATATGTCCAGCCTGTTCCGGAAGATGCCGACGGAAAGCCATCTTCCGTAAAAGACAGATCCGTAATTGCAGTTGTGTCCGCCTTGACAGTGTTCCCTGTGACAGCCAGCGATACTGTCACGGACAAAAACAGCGCTGCCGCCGTGACGCAGCTTATCAGACTTCTCTTGATACTGTGCATAATGAATAGTCCCTCCCACATATGTTCCTTGACCGGCATACAACAATGCCATATTAATTCTCAACTTTACATTATTTATGAACAAACTGTTAATGACATAATGTTCATATTTTTTATCTTTTTCTGTGGAAAATGCACAGCAATGTTGCATCGTTTTACTGACTCTGAGACTTCAGATGACCTGTTCGCCTGACGGACAACAAGCTTCTCTGAATTAAAAAAATTTTGAAATATACTTGCTTTGTTTCCGGAAACATGTTAAGGTGAATTGCTTAATATTACTGATTGATTGCCACGCCGTTGAAAGTCAATTTCATGACTTGCAACCGCGCGGCTTTTTTATTTGCGCGATTTAGGTAATTTAAACAGGAGGTACAAAATCATGAACAATGGTACTGTAAAGTGGTTCAACGAGACAAAAGGCTACGGCTTTATTGCTAATGACGACGGCGGCGACGATGTATTCGTACATTTCTCTGCAATCAGAGCTACTGGTCAAAGATCTCTCAATGAGGGCCAGAAGGTCACATTCGATATTGAGTCTGATCCTAAGAACAGTTCAAAGGTTCACGCTGTCAACGTTCATTTGGCTTAATGCTGAGTGCTTGTGACACTGAAGAACTTTTAGAGTGAGTTACGATGCAATCCTTAACAGGGTTGCATCGTTTCTTTTTGCCTGCTTTTCGGGCGCTCATATCTGCCGACGTATAAAAGCGAGGAACAAAAAAAAACAGAGGCGTTGATACCGCCTCTGTCATTTTATGAATCATTTTGTCAGTTACTTTCTCCTGAGCAGTGACTCGCCGGTCATCTCAGCAGGCTGCGGCAATCCCATAATCTCAAGAAGTGTCGGCGCTATATCGCAAAGCCTTCCGCCCTCCCTGAGAGTGTACGAAGGATCGTAGTTATAAAGAATAA
Organism: Mageeibacillus sp.; assembly: GCA_022484595.1. GTDB lineage: Bacteria > Bacillota > Clostridia > Saccharofermentanales > Saccharofermentanaceae > Saccharofermentans. The sequence continues at coordinate 118,786 of JAKVLB010000006.1, forward strand.
AAGGTACAGGATTCGTTGTGTGCGCCGTATATGGCTGTCTGGTCTCATAATCAAGCATCTGCTCGGCATTGCCGTGGTCTGCGCATATAAAGAGCACGCCGTTCATTTTCTTGACTGCCTGAACAGCCGCGCCGACACAGGCATCAACTCTCTCGACAGCCTTGATCGCCGCCTCGAGAACTCCGGTGTGACCCACCATGTCAGGATTTGCAAAGTTTATGACAACGACATCATACTTATCGGAACATATAGCGGCATCGAGCTTCTCGCTGACTTCAGGCGCACTCATCTCAGGCTTCAGGTCATATGTGGCGACCGCCGGTGAAGCGACAAGAGTTCTGTCCTCGTTCTTGTTCGGTTCCTCGAGTCCGCCGTTGAAGAAAAACGTTACATGCGCGTACTTCTCTGTCTCGGCGATACGAAGCTGCTTCAGTCCGTTGTCCGCAAGATACTGACCGAGTGTGTTGCTGATAGACTGCTTCTTGAACGCAATGAGCTTGTTAGGTATAGTCTCGTCGTAATCTTTGAAACATACGTATGTCAGCGGGAAATATCCGTTGGCGCGCTTAAGATACTTGATGCACTTGGTGTTTGAAGCATCTCCGTCAAGCTTGCTTATATCTTCGTCGGTGAAGCAGAACGCCTTTGTTATCTCTCTCGCGCGATCCGGGCGGAAATTGAAGAAAATCACAGAGTCATTCGGCTTCACAGTGCTGACAGGCTTTCCGGCCTCGTCCGTTATTACTGTCGGAAGAACAAACTCATCGGTCACACCGGCATCGTAAGACGCCTGCATCGCCGCAACCGCGTCGGTTGCCTTGACTCCCTCGCCCTTGACAAGCGAATCATAGGCGAGCTGTATTCTGTCCCAGTTGTTGTCTCTGTCCATTGCATAGTATCGGCCTGACATTGAAGCCACCTTGCCGACGCCAAGTTCGGTCATTTTCGCGATCAGCGCCTCAAGATAGCTCTTGCCGGATGCCGGGGGAGTGTCACGGCCGTCGAAAAACGGGTGCACATAGACTCTGTCAAAATTATGCTGCCTGCAAAGCTCAAGAATTGCATACAGATGCGTGATGTGCGAATGAACACCGCCGTCGGAAAGGAGTCCCCAGACATGGAGGTCGGTTTTATTCTTCCTGCAGTTCTCAATGGCTGCGAGAAGCTCTTCATTCCTGAAGAAATCGCCATCTTCTATATATTTCGTTATAAGCGTCAAATCCTGATAGATAATTCTTCCGGAGCCGATATTCATATGTCCGACTTCTGAGTTGCCCATCTGTCCGTCAGGAAGACCAACAGCAAGACCGGAGGCATATCCCTTCCGGAACGGGCATGTAGCCTCAAGTTCATCAATTACCGGAGTCTTTGCCATATAAACGGCGTTATACTCCTTGTTGTCTGAAAGACCGAAGCCGTCAAGTACCATAAGCACAACAGGTCTGCGATTCATAATATTTCTCCTTTAATATTTAAATACTCATTAGATTGCTCAGCCGACAGGAATAAATCTGTTCTGTTCTTCGCTGTACTGATAACCGATTCCGGCAAGCTTCTGCCTGATCTCGTCCTCGTCAAGTCCTAACGACTTGCACATATCATCAAGCGAATCGTAGTTATCTCTCAGCTGGGTATTGACGTAGCTGAATAAAATGTTGGGATCTCCGGACAAAACATCTCATCTCCTTAGCTGATTTACGGCGTAATTATAGCACATGTAAGAGCATATTTCTAAAACGCTCAGGGCATATCATTTCCGATATTGTTAAAATAATATAAATTGCGTTCTTATCGATGTAACAGATCTCTTTTCTGTCAATTATCAAAATAATATGCTAATATTCATGCATGCCTAATAACAGCAAGATACAGACTGCCACAACGAGATATTCCTCAGTCATAATCATTCTGATTGTGGCGGTCGGAGTCATACTTCGTTTTATGTTGGCAATGTTTCCCTATAATTATGATTTTGGATCTTACCTGATAGTCGGAGACCTCGTGTCAAAGGGCAGAAATGTCTATGCTCATACATTTCGATATAACTATTCACCTTTGTTTTCGCTGATACAGGGGCTGTTTTACAATATATCGGGGTCTTCTGCTGTCAGCGCCGGTATTTACCGGACGCTGTTTGTTCTATTAATGACTTCAGCAGATATTATTGCTTTTATCTATATCATCAGAAAGAGAAATCTTTTATGCGGCGCCTTTTTCTTTCTCAATCCCATTACCATAATCACATCAGGCTATCTTTTACAGTTTGACATCCTTGCTGTTGTACCGGCTTTTATGGCAGCCGAATATATGCGTCATAACACTTCCGGGAAGATAAACCGCAAAGATGCTGCTGCAGTGATTCTGCTGTCTCTTTCATTAACCGTGAAGCACCTGCTGTTTGTTTTTCCTGCCTGGATACTGATGTCGAAAAGGTTATCCATGAAGCGAAAAGCTTTATTTGCTTTTGTTCCCCCCGCGGTCTTTCTGGCTTCTTTTCTTCCATACGTTTCTACAGGCATGGGAGGAATCATCAGGAACGTCTTTCTTTACAGGTCATTTGCAAATTTTCCGATCATGTTTTCGGGTCTGATAAAGACCCTCACCGGCACAGACAATCCATTCTCGTTTCCCCTCTTTGTCGTTCTGATGGTGATAACCGGCTACCTTCTGAGAAATGAAGAAACAGACAAACTCATGGCCTGCTATTTCATAGCTCTGGTATGCTTCAGTTCTGCAGTCGCAAACCATTATCTTGCCATCCCCTGTATAGCCATAGCCATACTTGCCGGCCCGACATTGCTTCCTGATTTGTATTCGATACTTCTCGGAATATTCCTGCTTCTCAATTTCGACGGTCTCAATCTCTTTGACGTGATAATCAGCGAAATTGATAATAAATACCTGGGAAATCTGATCACCGGACTGTCCATAAGGGACATCATGTATCCGATTGCCTGTTATCTGCTCTTGGGAATATTGATTTCTTACATGAAAGAGAAGAGAATCATTGATCCGCCTGCAAAGCAAATGAAGAAGAATTAAGAATCGATATGCAGCAGCGCCTTAGCCATTCATGATTGCTTCTCCGAATGCCTCAATCTTCGCATCATTATCCCCGGCAGTCTCGTGTGCCCTGTCTGCGAGTGCAACAACGTTTCTAAGCGCGGGAAGTTTTTTCCTTAACACGGCAATGCACTTGTCATTATCTCCGCCGCCGCTTAATGTGAATACAGAAGTGACTTTACCGCGCACACTCATATCTTTCAATACAGTATTAATTGGCGATGCATTCTTACCGGCCCAGATTGGAAAACCGAGAATTATCTCATCATAAGAACTTAAGTCACTGTATTCCTTAAGCTTCGGCGCCACACCAAAGGTCGCCTCTCTTCCGCCATGAACAAACTGCGCTGCCTTGGACTTCGACATCGGCTTCAGAAAGTCCACTCTCAGAAGTTCTGCTCCCGTAATTGCAGCTATTCTCTCAGCCGCTTCCTTTGTGTTCTCTGACAGCGAATAATAAACAATAATTCTCATTCCTTTATCCCCTTCGCATATTCCGCTATTATTTCTACTGATTTTATCTCATTTTTCTCCATAAAACATCCATAGATTGCTCAGCAAAATACAGCCATCCTAACACAACAAACCGGAATTAAGCAGACACTTCACATAACGCAAAAATGAAAAAAGACAATGTGAAATGATAAATGCAATATATATTTGACATTATGTTATTGAATTGGTATTGTAACTTCAGAAGCTGAAAAGAGGAAAAGGATATAGGATCTCATTCTTTTTGTATTCGTTTGAATTTGCACTCCTTATGTTCATGGATAACATGGATGATTCTCTGCCGATGACTTATGGTGCTTTTTATGCAATCGCTTTTATGCTTCCTATCTGTGTATTTGTCATCTATTGCATCAGCAAGGATGCATTCGTTGGTATAACTACTAATATCATTCAATATATTCTTCTTGTTGCTTTCATAGCACTGGTAGATATTGCGGTTACTATAGTTATGATCATACAAGGGAAACTGATAGTCGGAGGAAAACTCACGAGCGCCTGCATTACACCTGTATGCGGAGTCCTTTTCCTGATTGTGCTGGTTATGCTTCTGGTAAGAAACAGCAACGTCCAAGCTGAGAAGGGAACCGACAATGAAGAATCTTAAAATGAAGGCAGCCCGTGCGGGCAAAGACTATTCCCAGCAGCAACTGGCTGATATCTGCGGGGTGTCCAGACAGACAATCAGTGCGATAGAGAAAGGCGAATACAATCCTACGGTTTCTTTATGCATAAGGATTTGTAAAGCACTGGACAGAACCCTTAATGACCTGTTCTGGGAGGAACAGACAGATGCAATAAACTGACATATTTACGGAACGATTTGATACCCTGCTTTTTCCAATGCTTTCAGCGCTTGTTCATAGTCAGCTTCATGAACAAGAATATAGTCTGTATTGAAAGAAAACTCATCGTCTGTTTTTCCGATAAATACAAATTCATCATTCAAATCTGTTTCTCTGTAATCATTGACCTTGCACACCGACATTCTCTGGTTATACCTTTTATTTCCATTATCTACACCTCTGCGGATTAAAATTGATCGGGCCGGGGATTATGCTCATTTTGTTTGCCTTGCAATACCGACTGCAGTACGTAGATATGGAATTCGTCGCACTACTTCGTATAGTAAAACCGTAATACCAAAGGAAGCTATGACAATAATTATAAATTGACTTGCAATATTTAGCTGAAGTTTCAAAACAAAATACCCAACTACCACCAAAATCGATAGATGTAAAATATATATAGGAAACGAAGCCTTAGACATATATTGACTAAACTTATTGGTGAAATTTAGTATGGTCTGTCCAATTCCCAAAAGAGCCAGTATGCCCATCCAACCGAAGAAAACATAAAGCCCTGTGCCCAATTCGTTTCTCATTTCACCAAAGCAGTAAAGATAAGTGTAGACACCACCAGACGATAGCCATATACCCAAACTAATTAAACGATATTTTTTAAGCTTTTCAAGGACCTTATCATCTGCCAAAATATAGTAACCGACGATAAATAAAAATAAATATTGCCCTATGCTTTTTCCACCAATGTTAAGGATATATTGCATTAACCATTCGGGTATAAACAACAGTATGATTGCCATGTATGGCATCTTGCTAAAAGATAAACTGGGGAATTTTCTTTTCTGAATATAAACAAGCAACAATGCAATTAGTGAGATTACAAACAGATACAACAAAAACCAAAGGTGTGCGGGAGTAAACCCGCCAGAGTAACCTGTCAAATCGGTTTGCTTTGTGAAAAAGAGAATGTACTGGTTTAGGTATGTTCCCGTATATCCATTAAAAAATATTTCTGCCACATATGTCATAATTGGAACAAGAACTAAAACGCCAAAAACAAACGGTATCATTAGCTTGTTAACCCGCTCTACAATAATTTGTTTGGGTGTTCTTTTTTGAAGTGCGAATTTAAGGCTCATTCCAGAAATTGCAAAAAGCAATGTCATATACCAAGGGTATACAAATGTTGAAAAAGCATACATAAAGTCATTTGTGTGCGACCAAATATAAAAACCACTATATTCGCCACCATTCCAAATCTGTGCAGTATGAAACGGAAACAACATCAGAATTGCCAGCCAACGCAAATTGTCTATGTAGTATTTACGTGTCATATATACCTCCTCACAAAATATAAATAATCTTGCTTGACAGCTTCCGGTTTTGAAACTCGGCAAGAGTCAGAACTAAGTATTCAAAAGTATTTGCCGTATGCTCAACGAAGAAATAACCGACTGTCATTTTTCCATACTCTGTATAGGCAACGGAATACGGCATGAGTAAAAGCTTCAGCGTTACAAAGCAGAAGGTCCATAATCCGACAACCAACAGTAAATACAGTAAGATATTTGTGTTTGACTTTTTCATAAACTTTTCTCCCCAAAGCACACTGCACCCATTACTATTCCAACCTTTGGGAAACTGTTTTTTGTCTTCTCTCAGCCAATTCGCTGCATCGACTGTTTTTATCCCTTCATATTGATAATCCTCATGTCTGGTTCTGGCAACAAAATCGATTTCTTTTTTATTAGGAATTGCGGCTTGTTCTAAATCACTTGTTGATACTGTCCTGATCCATAAGAAATTCAAACAGGTTTAAAATAAAAATTCCGTTTTCGTTATAATGCGTAGGCCCGTCTTTCACAATGATTATCTTTTTAAAAGAATCATTTATTTTGCCCAAGGACTGCTGTTCCTGTTCTTCTTTCTCTGTTGTTGGTAAAGAAAGTGCTGACTGTATATAAATTCTCTTTGATCCCTGGTTACATACAAAATCCACTTCTAATTTTTTCTGCTTTCTCTTATTATCCTCATAATAATTGTATTCCACAACTCCTACATCCACATTGTATCCTCTGATAATAAGTTCATTATAAATGATATTCTCCATGATATGAGGCTCTTCAAACTGCCTGAAATTTAACCTTGTATTTCTCAGTCCCACATCTGTAAAGTAGTATTTTGCCGGTGTACTGATATACTTTTTTCCTTTTACATCGTATCTGTCTGCTTTCTGAATTAAGAATGAATCCTCAAAATAGTCAAGATATGTCTTGATCGTCTCTTGATGGACAGAAATATTTTTTACGCTTTTAAATGTATCTGCAAGCTTTTTGGGATTTGTCAAGCCACCTATTGCTGATGCAAGATAATCCAGTAATTCCTCTAATTCTCCCTGATTTCTCACATCATTTCTCTCAAGAATATCCTTCATATATGTTTCTGAAAAAATACCTTTCAAATAGGCAATCTTATCAGCGGGTTCTTCCATTCCGATCAGCTTTGGCATTCCTCCATACATTGCATAATCCTGCCAGCCTTGATGTATATCGTTCGGATACACCTGCATAAATTCAGAAAACGACAACGGATACAGATGGACCTGATCTCCACGCCCTCTGAATTCCGTGATAATATCTTTGGATAAAAACTTCGCATTGCTTCCGGTTACATAGGTGTCTACATTTTCAATATGTAAAAAGCTATTCAATACATCTTCAAATTCGTCAACCATCTGAACCTCATCCAAGAGAACATAATACATCTTTTCATCTGTAATCTGCTCATGTACATAACTGCATAATTCATCCGGGTTCCGATATTTTTTGTTCATTCTATCATCTAAAGCAATAGCAATAATATGATTTTTTTCTACACCTTCCTGTAACAAATGATTTTTGAACAATTCAAATAACAGATACGATTTCCCGCATCTTCTAATTCCGGTAATGACTTTAATCATCTTGTTATGTTTTCTGCGGATCAGTTTATTCAGATATATATTTCTCTCCATATTGTCCCCAATCTATTGAATTTTTTGTCTCCATGTCAACAATATATTCACTATCATTATAATTATCCATTTACCTTCCGTCAAATAATTACTGAATATTGATATTTTAAATTACTCATAATATTATCACCTCCAAGAGTAACAATAATATAAATCACTATTAATTTCATTGACGTATGTTAATTTTACTGTTATTACTCTCAGCTGATCTCAAAATCAACGGCGGCATTTTCCTTGTTGACATAGAATATATTGCCCCCGTCACCTATAGCCGCACAGACAGATCCGTTCTCGTGAGGCCTGTACCAGAGATATTCGTAACTCATGTTTCCGAACATCTTCCCGAGCTTAAGATGTTTTGGACTTTAATCGCAGCCGGTTACGTTTTGCTCAGGCGGGAACGGAGAGCCCACTTTCCATAAGCGCTGCCAACTTCTTCCCGAGGAAGATTCCCGCAAGGCAGAGGCTTACGCTGAGCACCACATAGATGCTGCCGTTGAGGTAGTCGTTGTTTTCAAACAGTCCGTAGGCTTCCAGTGAAAATGTGGAAAAGGTGGTAAAGCCACCGCATACGCCGGTTTTCCAGAACAGAACGGAATACGCGGAAACATTTTCCCGGTCGGAAACCAGTCCCACAATAAACCCAATCAGAACAGCTCCCAGAACATTGGTAATCAATGTTAAAACGGGAAATGTATTTTTGGCGGGAATTAAACTGATGGCATATCGCAGTACGGCACCCAGGGCCCCACCCATTGCGACGAACAGAAAATCCATGCTTGGCGCCTCCGGAACGGAATTCATAATGGTTGTATTATAACGGCAGAGACCCCGTTCGGCAATGATGTTTGCGTAGGACGGCAGAGTTTCCGGACAATACCGGGGCATTGCTTATAATTCCGCCAGAAATTTCCGGGCATTGTCCGGGAGCATGGCATGTTTCAGTGACACAATATTGAATTCATGCGTAATTTCGAAGTTTCTCACCTGAAATGACGCAACGCCCGGTTCGTGCAGCATCACCGGTTCGTAGACGAAACTGATGCCGGCGTTGTCGGCAATCAGCTGATTAATCAGATAAAAGCTTCCAATCTCAAGGCACCGCGAAAACGTCCGCAGCGAGTAACCATTCCGGTTCAGCTCCTGCTCAAAAATGGCTCTTGTGCCTGACCCTTCCTCCCGTACAATAATGGTTTCGGGAAACAGATCGCTCAGTGCAACAATCCGGTTGGCGAGCGGATGACGTTCCGAACAGATGCCAATGAATTTCTCTTTGCTCAGCAGCCGGGTTTCGTATTTCTTTTTGTCAAAAATCCCTTCCACAATTGCAAAATCCAGCGTTCCCTGTTCCAGCCTGGAGAGCAGCGCCTCCGTGTTGTCGACCTCCAGCGCAAAATGGCAGTCCGACTTCTTCAGATAAGACTGCAAAGCGGGGAGAATGACAAAATCGCCGATGGTTTTGGTTGCACCAAGCCTCAGTAATCCGCTCTGTTCCTGTTTCATCTCATTTCTCATCTGACTGTAGTTGTAGCGCAGGGAGGTTACATAGTCTGCCAGAATGTCGGCGTACGGGGTTTTGGAAAGCCTGTGATGGTCATATACAAACAGTTTCCGTCCGAGTTCTTTTTCCAGCGACTGAATCTGCTTTGTGACGGCCGGCTGAGTTAAATTCAGCAATTCTGCGGTCCGCCGGTAATTCATAACCTGATACAGCTGAAAAAAGGTATCGTATCTGATGTCCATGGTTCTTATCATTCCTTTGAATTATTAAATAATAATTATTAATAATTAGATTTTATCATTATGCCGTATTAATATCTATGACATACAGAAAATCTGATAAAGGAGTTTGGACATGAAATTTATTAAAACAAACTGGATTGGAATTGCGGTCTGCCTTCTCGTTGCCGTTCCGTCCTGGTTTCTCGGGAAACTGCTTCCCACCGTCGGCGGACCGGTGTTTTCCATTGTCATCGGCATGCTGATCGCCCTCGTCTGGAAGGAGAAAGGCCGTGCCGACAGCGGAATTAAATTCACTTCAAAGTATATTCTCCAGTCAGCCGTCGTTCTCCTCGGGTTCGGACTGAACCTGAACGTCATTGCGAAAACCGGAGTGCAGTCGCTGCCGATTATCCTCTGCACCATCACCACGTCTCTGCTGCTTGCATTCGTCATGCAGAAAGTATTGAGAACGAGCGGGAACACTGCAACGCTGGTCGGCGTCGGATCCTCCATCTGCGGCGGATCGGCCATTGCCGCCACGGCACCGGTCATTAAAGCCAACGACGACGAAGTGGCACAGGCCATCTCCGTAATATTCTTCTACAACGTCATTGCCGCCATCCTGTTTCCCATTTTCGGTCACGCCATCGGAATGAGCACGACAACCGGGGAAGCATTCGGTATTTTTGCCGGAACGGCCGTGAACGATACTTCTTCCGTTACTGCCGCAGCTTCCACATGGGACAGTATGTGGAAGCTCGGAACACAGACCCTTGACAAAGCCGTCACGGTCAAGCTCACCCGGACGCTTGCCATTATTCCGATTACGCTGGTACTGGCACTTCTCACCGCGCGAAAAGAAAAACTGGCCGGTACCGCTTCGGAAAACACGTTCAGCTTCAAGCGGGCATTTCCGATGTTTATCTTATGGTTTATCCTGATGTCCGTTATTACCACGGTCGCAGTCCGTTTCGGTGTTCCGATTGCCTTCTTCAATCCACTGAAAGAACTGAGTAAATTCTTCATCATTATTGCCATGGGTGCCATCGGTCTGAACAGCAACATCATCAAGCTGATTAAGACCGGGGAAAAGCCCCTGCTGATTGGTGCGATCTGCTGGGTCGGCATTACCTCCGTCAGTCTGGTAATGCAGCGGGTCATGGGACTCTGGTAAGAAAGAAAAAGCTGAGGCCCTGCGGCTTCAGCTTTTTTCTTTTTTATGAGACGGGCATCGCTCTTGTAGCTCGGAATTGGCAGGGTCAAGCTTTAACAGGCGGCTTACGTCCGTAAGCTGCGATTGTGTTTTTCGGATCTCCTTGCTTACGCCGGAGAGGGCTTTGGAACAGCAAGCAAAAGGCGCACCCTTGCGGATACGCCTCATGCCTTAGTTTTGCTTATTGTACTTCTTTGGTTCGGTTCCTTCATCCCAATAGTCTGGATTATGCCTATCCGGTGTCTTTCCCATTTGCAGGTCAAATATCTCAGCCAGTTTGTACTGCATATATCGTCCCCCGCAAATTAAAATTTATCGAGCAAAGATGATGCTCATTAATTCTCCGAAGAAGCAGATCTGCGATACTGTAAGGCACGGCGACACACACTTACCTGGTCTTCGACTCCCATTCTATGCTGCCATTCCTGTCTCGGTCTTCCTGAAGCAGATTTTCTATGGTAACGGCAGCTAATTCACTGCGCATTGCGGCAAGACTTTTTTCGATACAATCTGAAACCTTTGATTCTGCATTAGCCACATGTGGGTCATCTCCGAAAAGGTTCCTTGCAAGACGCTTAGAATCAAAATCGAAGATCGTCTCATCCACAGCATCCATAATGTCTGCGATCGTGATCTCTCTCGCGGGCTTAGCAATCGTATAGCCCCCGTCCTTGCTGGCATTGGAATGAACGATTCCGGCATTCACCATCCGATGAAGGATCTTCTGGAGGTACGTTGTCGATACGCCAAGATTTTCACTGAGCGTCGGGCATTTAAGCGGCTTATGGTCTTTCTCCAGTTCAAGCATGATCACGACGAAGATCCCCTGCTCGATGCTTTTATTGATTTTCATACTGATGTCTCCTTGTGAATGGTCCTATTGATATCGCTCAGGCTTCCCGTTTATTGTAGTAAGGCACCTGACCGATCGTGCTCTTTCCATATTCGATTGCCTGCTTCGGACATCCTGCTATGCATGCACAGCAATGCGTACAGTTCCCATGCCACACCGGTTTGCCGTTTTCGATGGTAATGTTATTCTCCGGACAGTTCTTAGCGCAGGTACCGCAGCCGATGCAGGCGTCCGTAGTGTAGAACTTTTTATCCTTTACCATCATGGCATACATCATCGGGTTCGCAATTGTGGACATCCAGCTCTTGCCCGGCTTTTCCTCCGAAAGTTTATTGCCTTTTACAATAACGGCGGCAATGGCATGGATTCTCGGTTCTGCTTCATCAAGTATCCTGTCGTTTTCTTCCCTGGAAGCAATCTTCGACCCGGCGATCCATCCCTGCGGCATGATCACACTGTTCCAGCCCATTGGTTCCAGTGCCTTTACGGAGAGAAACTCCTTTTCGATATACTTATATGTGATCCACGGTGTGGAAGCGCAGGTAAATACAAAATATATCTTATTGTTTCCAAGGAACTGCGTCTTTTCGATATGCTCCTCGACGATCTTCGGTATGCGTCCTGCGTAAACCGGAGCAACCAAAACAAATGGCTTTGTGCTCGAAAGAGGACTTAGGTCTCCCTCTTTCATACGCTTATTCAGCGACACGCAGTCATCGCCGGTTTCCTTCGCTATGATCTCAGCAGCATACCTGCTGTTTCCTGTACCGGAAAAATATATAACCATTTTAATTACCTCCATTGACGAGATAGGGTGTGCTCTGTTTCTATCCGTGGCTATTATATATCCGTGGATATAAATTATCAATAGTTATTTTAGAAATAGACTCATTTATAAAAAAATATCCGGTGTAAGCGTCTATATCAACAAATAAGAGCGAGCTGCCCTTAGAATTTTCCTTGAGGATGGCTTGCTCTCTTGTTTTCTCGACAGATCGGAATTTGAAAATACATATCATCCATCAGTTTTCAAAGATCTTTTCTTGATTTCCAAGTATAAACATGCTATATTGATTAAGTTACTTCTTAATTAAGAAATATCTTAATCAATGAAAAGAGGAAATCCATGGACGATGTGAAGCTGATTCACGTAATAACAGACGAAACAAGGTTCCGTCTGCTGCAGTTATTGATGAAACACCATTTCTGCGTAAAAGCTCTTTCCAAAAAACTCGGTATCAGCGAGCCTGCCGTCTCACAGCAGATTCGTATCTTAAAGCAGTATCAGCTGATCACGGGCGTGAAGATCGGCTACCAGATGCATTACCGTGTGAATTCGGATTTGATCTCATCAGCCGTGGCGCGTTTTTCAAAGCAGATGATGATGGTCCACGTGCTGCCGGAGCTTGTCCATGACACGGACTGTACCTGCGAATTTGAAGCGGAATGCAGGAAACGAGATGCAAAGCTTCTGGAGCAGCAATAGAATGACCGATGATTATCTGATCCGGAAGAAACCTTTCAACGCGCTCCTGCTTTTTTCGCTGCCGATCATCATAGGAAACCTGTTTCAGCAGACCTATACGATGGTGGATTCTGCAATTGCGGGGCGCTTCGTCGGAGAACGCGCGCTGGCGGCTATCGGGGCTTCCAATTCTCTGACCAATATCTTCATCTGTATCGCCATTGGGGGCGGAATCGGAGCCTCCGTTATGATCAGCCGGTATTTCGGTGCAAAAAACTTTACCAGGATGAAAACGGCGATCTATACCGCGCTGATCGCCTTTCTCATCATCAGTATTCTGCTGGGCGCCGTCGGTTTGCTCTTCAGCCGAAACATCATGATTGTTTTGAATACGCCGGATGATACGCTGGATATGGCAGTTGTTTATCTGAATATCTATTTTTTGGGCCTGCCTTTTCTCTTTATGTACAATGTACTGTCGTCCATCTTCAATGCGCTTGGCAAGTCCAGAATTCCTCTGGCCTTTTTGATTTTTTCATCTCTGTTCAATATCCTTATGGACTGGATTTCCGTCACAACATTTCAAATGGGGATTGCGGGGGTGGCATGGGCAACACTGATTGCACAGGGAATTTCTGCTCTTTTGTCTTTTGCTGTTCTGAAAGCACTGCTCAAAAAAATCGGCGGCAGCAGGGAACAGGCCTTTTCAAAAGAAGAGCTGCTTCCCATGTCCCGGATCGCGCTGCCCTCCATTCTGCAGCAATCGACGGTTTCCATCGGGATGATGCTGGTGCAGTCTGTCATAAATGGATTCGGCTCGGAAACACTGGCTGGCTTTTCAGCTGCCATGCGGATCGAATCCATGTGTATAGTGCCGATGACCGGTATTGGCAACGCTCTGTCCTCCTATACCGCGCAAAATATCGGAGCCGGCAGAAAAGAACGTGTTGTTCAGGGTTACCATGCCGCGACCGGAATGATCATCGGATGCGCCGTGATCATCTGCGCTGTGCTCGAGTCTTTTCACGGACAGATTATTGAACTGTTTCTCGGCAAAAACGGTACGGCGGCTGCATTGCAGACCGGGAACAGTTACCTGCTGTTCATGGGGTGGTTTTTCTGCCTGTTTGGTTTCAAGATGACAGTTGACGGTCTGCTGCGCGGAGCAGGCGACATGAAAATGTTCACATTGGCAAACCTTGTAAACCTGACCATCCGGGTTGTACTTGCGATGACTCTCGCTCCGCGCTTTGGGATCGCATTTGTTTGGTTTGCAGTGCCGATCGGATGGTTCGCAAACTGGGCTGTTTCATTTGCCCGGTACAGGACGGGCAAATGGCAGTCAAAGGCCGTCATCAAAGGGTCAAACTCATAAGCAGTCAGTTCAATGAGCGCCTTACCGAACAAATTCCAGTTTTGTCTTCCTTAACATCTAATCTGCTCACTCAGCTGCAAAGCATCTAATTCGCCAACTGAATGTCAATTCACTCGACTCTTGACATCAAACAGACCGTCTCAACGTGGCACGGTACAGCCCTGTTTTGATTTCATAGGCATTGATGATGGACTTCTTTACCTCGGAGAGCATCTGAATGGCTTTTTCCATCTCTGTGGTATCTCCAAAAGCAATGGTGGCAGGATTGTGAATCATCATCATGGATACAGGCGATACCTGTACCTTTGTGCCTGCCATTGCAATGACACTCGCCGCCGAAGCTGCGATACCGTCAATTTTGACTGTGACACTGCCTTTGTAATCCATCAGCATATTGTAGATTTGGGCAGCCGCCACACAGTCTCCGCCGGGAGAGTTAATCCACACGGTAATATCACCGCTGCCGGAGAGCAGTTCTTCCTTAAAAAGCTGTGGTGTGACATCATCGTCAAACCAGCTTTCCTCTGCGATTGTGCCGTTTAGAAACAACGTCCTCTCCTGTGTCTGTTCCTTCGTTTCCTGATTGGTTACCGTCCTGTTCTTCCAATTCCAGAACTTCTTCATGGTCATTTTTCTCCTTTCCACCTGCCGCGAATATTCCCGCATCTGCAAGTTTTGTCATGTTGCCGTTGATAAGGTATAAGTCACCGCCGTCCTCGGCAGGAATACGGTCAAGGTTCTCAAGTTCACGGATATCATTCGCTGACATCCAACCGTTCTGCCTTGCTGTGGCATAGCCGGACATACGGCTTGCATAATAGCCACGGAGCAGTCCGTCCACATTGAACTTGATAAAATAGTCAGCCTTGTCACCCTGTGAAATCAGCACCCTGGCCATTGACTGCTCCCAACGGATAAGCCATGGTTCCAAGGTGTACTTCACGAACTCCTGTGACTGCTGCTCAATATTAGAAAAGCCCGACTTCTCAAGGTCACCCACCATATGGGGAGGGGCTCTGAAAATTCGAGCAATTTCATTAATTTGGAATTTCCTTGTTGTTTGACGATGCTCCAAATTTGGAGTACCATAAATTAAAAAACTGCAACTACCTTTTTTTCTTTATTATATCTCATCTACACAAAGGCGTTTTCAGTCAAAGTTTACACAGTGGGGCAAGTGGGGGCAAGTGCCCCACAGCATGCTACTTTTTAGATAATGCACAACCTATTCGAATCGCAATTTCTCCAAGAATTGCAACAATCAAAGGTCCCGCGCCCAATAATATTCCAAACAAGGGATATTCTATTCCATTTAAGAAATACTCCCAGCCACCCGTGTGCTGACGTACAATCCAGTTATTGTATTCGCAGGTCATAAGCGTAATCACAAAACCAAAAACCAGGGAAACAACAAACCAAATCAAAAAAAATACTGCATTCCCTTTCCAGGTTATAGACTGCAGCCTATAAATCCTCTTTCGAAAGTAAAAGTACAGGATACATGCAATAATTGGCATTCCCCAAAATGCAAAAAAGTAATCTCCGCTATCGACATATTCCCACAAATAATCCTCTAAGGAAAAAAGTCCCCAGGACAATACATGATATAGACAACATATACCAATCTGAAATCTGATTGGTTTCTTCTGTATTGCAGTTGCATCTTCATTCACTGCCTTTTCATCCATATTATCTCCTTCCTGCCCCGGTTCGTCCTATTTAACCGTCTCGCGATTATTCTCCTTCAGCCGTTCTTTCCATGTAAGTGGATTTTCCCTCGGTTTGAACTGCTCCGTAACTTTAGAAGTAATTGCCAGGAAAATAAAATAAACATAAGGCATACCCAAATTTGTTTCCAGCAAGGAATTCACAAGCATAGTGCTCATTTTTTCGGTGAAAGAAAAACCGGCACTCCGGATTCCACCAATTAAAAGCCCTACTTCCCAACCGAATTGAACCAATATTCCAATTGCTAAAATCCAGGGAATAGAGATTTTCTCATCCTTTCCCTCTGCTTCAAATTATAACAAATAACTTCCAGATATCCAACAAAAAGAATTAATGCCATATAGCCATGATATGCACCGGTTGTACGTTGAATCACAATAGTACCTGTGTTTTTCCCAAAAGTTTGTGCAAGAAGCGGACAGCAAAACCACCAGGAAAGAATCAGAAAAGACCACTCAAAGAGGTTTTTATCCTTAGAAATCCACAACCAGATCCACGCAAAATTTGTAAACCCGTAACTAACAGACATCCAAAGCAAAACAAGGAACAAACTATATCCTTCTGTTATACTGCGGGAATGGGTAAGTAAATGAAAGATTCCGTAATCCACCAGCATGTATACCATTCCCATAATAAGTCCAACCACAAGGATCATGTATTTTTTCTTCCAGACTAACAATGCAGCAAACAACACAAGGAATGCCAGGTCCAGCCATATGTACATTTCATTAAACGGTCTTCTTGCGATCAATTCGCCCATAATCCTTCTCCTTAACGAAACAGCAAAATCCAATCATAATGAAAGGAATCGACAACACAATAAATTGAAAAACACTATCCGGTTTGACGATGCTCCAAATTTGGAACATCATAAATTCGCATTGCCAGAGGGTACAGGCATATCATCACATGACTCACGACTTCTGGACAGAGGAGAGGACGGCGCGTGAATATGGTGTCACTGTAGAGGCTGTCAGGGCTATGATACGCAACCGCAAGGATAGATACAACCCCGGGTGTTGTCTCGACTACACGGTAGCGGACAAGATTCTGGAAGAACGCAAGGCGGGATTGCCGGCATCTGACATTGCAGATTATTGGAGCCTGACTGTCGCACAGGTTGAGGAGGTCAGTCCCGAGGACGATTATGTTAACGGCAGAGAGCCACGGGAAGCCCGTGTCGTGTCTCCCGAAACCAAAGCACTTATCATTGATTCTCGATTTTAGCTACAATAATCTGTCTCCACAGTTCGTCCCGTCTTCCAATCGAAAGTTCAATCTGTTTATTCATAACAAGTGCCTGTCTTGAATTGCTTTCACATGAGGTAAGTATCGCCTTCGGCATATATTTTTCATCGATACATTGTAATAATATTCCATATTCAGTCAACTGTATAAGCCCCATAGTTGAAATGCGAATATTAGGACCTATGCACGTTATAACAGAGATATCCTCTAATGGAATCGCTACTTCTCCCGCTTCCTGTTCTATATGCATCTGACCATTTTTCATATGTATTTCAGCTGGCCTTGTTATCTCTAATGTTCGAAATCCCAATTTTTCTTCTAAAACCCTTTAGTTACATTCAAATCATCTGAAAATATTTCAAAGCCTCCACAATCGCATCCTCTTTCTCCTTCGAACACTGCGGCTGTTTTGCATTCTCTGACTTTGGCAAGTTAAAATTCTCTCCTATTAATCTCTTCATATGTAGCTTTACTTTCCGCAGAAGTGATATCCAACTCATCCATATCAAGAGATACATTCACACGATTCTTCGCTTCATGAAGCTTGGACAATAAGCACATCGTCTCGACGTGGCCCGATTGCTCCGGATTGATGTACTGATTCTGCAAAATACGTTCCGACTGTATGCGGAAATTAATCCATGGACAAAATCAGCAGCAATGCCGTCAAAATAGCGAGCAAAATCTTAGGATAGGCATCCATATTTGATATCATATTCCGGCCAATGAGCATGATACGCACGTTTGGAGCCACATCTGATTATTTTTTCCCAACTGTCTGCAATCACCGGATCGCCATACGCTTCTATCTGAGGATAAGGCGGCATGTCACCTACGATCGCAGCACCTGAATCAAGAATTACAGAAATGCTGTCATCGCTGTGTCCCGGTGTATGTATCACTTCTCCGGCAATACCTTCATCCTCAAGAAACTCTCTGCTTTCAGAGATACCGACATACACAGTCTCATCATCTTTAATCGGTTTGAAGTATCTGTTTCTCTTTTCCGAAAGAACGTCTGCCCAATGCATAAAACTTTTCTGCACATCAAAGACAACTGTTCGAATTCCGAGTTCTGCCAAGTCACCGGCGATTCCCATATGATCCGGATGAAAATGTGTGATTATCAGATAATCTATCGTATCAATATTGACACTCTCTTGTTTGGCACATTTGAAAAAATCCGGCAATGAGCCGGTCCAACCTGCATCCACAAGTACCTTCCCGCCTAAAAGGTAGGTATTCGTCATTCCGTATCGTAGAACATTTATTTCTTTCATCTATTCGTAACCCCATGTGAATTCGAGAATGGCTTGTCTATATATCATTACACTTTTGACAATTCCTTACAACATAAAATTGCGTCCGGCCGGTGCGGCGGAGCTGCCCGGCAAGCGCGATGCCGGTCATACCGGGCATATATACATCCAGCAGATAGAGGTCAAATTCCGCGCCCGATTCGACGCGCTCCGACAAGTCGATGGGCAGTGAGAAAGCGGTCGCGGCCAGTTCGACGTCGTGCGCTGCACCGTATTCGTCCAGCAGACGCTTTACATCGTACAGATAGCTCTGCTCGTCATCACAAACGGCAATTTTCAATATGGCGGATCGACCTCCTTCTCGTTTTTCCTTGGGTCAGCTGGCTTTTTTGAATCGGCGGTAATTGCCCAGGCGCGCCGGAAGCGAGTCGGCCCGGGAATGCGTATCGCCGGACAGTATCGTGTGACACGCTGTTCCGATACACCCACCTATATAAGTTCATATTGAAAGGCTTAAATAGTCATAAAAAACAAGGAAGCAGGGATAATCTGTCGAAAGTTTTTCAATGTAAGTACGACGATTATATGGAAATAGGGCGTTATTTTCAAGTTAATTAGGAAATAACGCCTTGTCGCTCTATACCGGCAAAAGACAGATCGGGAACTACATCAGTAACCGGAAATTTCTATGCTTCGCGTCGTCTCCTACTGCCGGGCCGGCAAGGATTCTGATGAACAGGAGCCAAGCTATTACACACAGGTCACCCACCACTCAGAATCTGCTCACCATCGGCATGGTCAATGACATGTACTCAGAAATCGACTACGACTGGCCCACAAAAGCGGCGTGGGGACAAATGGATCCGTAAATGGATACCTGATGGACAAGCTGCATATAATTTTAAGATGTATTGCTATTGTACTGACAATCGCGTATTGTACAGACATAAAAAGTATCTCATAAAAGGAGCGATTTCGAGCATATGAGAATGAGCCCTGGCACAGCCGCGGCCTGCGCATAAGCCCGTCGATCACTACTGCGTGCTGTAATTCCTGACAAGGAAAAAGCTGTTGTCACAATCATTCGTGTCATGTGCGGCGGACGGGATATTGAAACGCAGCTGAAGAAAGAAAAATCCACAGAGAAGATCGACGGTGCCGTGGCAACCATCATGGCGCTTGACCGCGCGATCCGCTGTGGCAACGATTCAAGTGAATCAATTTACGATTCCGGGGGAATACTATTTATCTGAGAATTATTTTCCCTTATTTTATGATAGTATTTAAGGGAAACAAAAGGAGGCTAAGGGAATGAGAGAATTCAACTACTCAAAAATCAGAGATCAAAAATGGGACTCTGATATCCTTGGATATATAGCAGCCATCTATAAAGAAGCTGGAAAACAGGAGCAATACCTGAAGCAGCGGCCGGAAGCGCTGGGAAAGCTCGTGGAAATTGCTAAAGTGCAAAGTACCGAAGCATCAAATGCAATCGAAGGTATCGTCACCACCAACACACGAATCAAACAGCTGGTGGAAGAAAAAACGACACCAAGAAACCGTGATGAGCAGGAAATTGCCGGATACCGTGATGTCCTTAATGTCATTCACGAAAGCTTTGATGCCATTCCGATTTCCAGAAACTATATCCTGCAGCTGCATAAAATCATGTACAGCCACATGAACAACCCCATCGCAGGGCAGACAAAAATTGTTCAAAACTATATCAGTGCTGCTTATCCGGATGGACATACCGAAATTCTGTTTACTCCACTTGCTCCGTTTGAAACGCCAGAAGCACTTGACAGAATTTGTGAAGAATATAATCGAGTGATTGGAAACATGGAAGCGGAGCCTTTGATTGCCATACCGGTGTTTATCCATGACTTTTTGTGCATCCATCCCTTCAATGACGGGAATGGCCGAATGAGTCGCTTGCTCACAACCTTGCTTTTGTATCGAAATGGATTTTATGTTGGAAAGTATATTTCATTGGAAGCAAAAATCGCACAGACGAAAGACCTTTATTACGATGCCTTAAGCCGGTCACAAGACGGATGGCACAAAGGCTGTGAAGATACTATTCCGTTCATCAAGTATCTGCTTGGAGTTATTCTGGCGGCATATAAGGACTTTGAAGATAGATTTTCCATTGTTGAAACCAAGCTGCCTGCCATTGACATGGTAAGAAAAGCCACACAAAACAAAATCGGAAGATTCAGCAAGCAGGACATCCGGGAGCTGTGTCCTTCGCTGAGTATCAGTTCCATTGAGGGCTCTTTGCGTAAGCTGGTAAAATCCGGAGAACTTGCACGTGAAGGTACTGGAAAATCAACCTGCTACCTTCGATTGAAGTAAATACCCTTAATCATACAACGATTCCATTAAAATGATATTGATTTTAAGGGAATGGCATGTTGCGAAAAGCATCTGCCGAAAGGTAGGTGCTTTTCTTATACCCAAAATTGAAGGGAGTGATTTTTATATGAGCATATTTTCTGGACTTTTTCGGAGCCGGGACAAGCCTACTGATTCAACGACCGGCAGTACCTACCGCTTCCTATTCGGCGGCACAACCTCCGGGAAAGCCGTGACAGAACGTTCTGCCATGCAGATGACGGCGGTTTATTCCTGCGTCCGGATTCTTTCCGAGGCGATTGCAGGACTTCCGATTCATCTGTACCGAAGCGATGACGACGGCAGCAAGGAAAAGGCAACCGACCATCCGCTTTACTTTATCCTGCACGATGAGCCGAATCCGGAAATGACCTCTTTTGTTTTCCGGGAAACGCTTATGACGCATCTTCTGCTCTGGGGCAATGCCTACGCGCAGATCATACGAAACGGCAAAGGCAAAGTGGTGACGCTCTACCCGCTCATGCCCAACCGCATGACGGTCGACCGCGATGAGGATGGGCACCTTTATTACGAGTACCAGACCTCACAGGAGGAAGCGCACACAATGAACGGAAGCCGCGTCCGGCTTTCTCCATATGACGTGCTTCATATCCCAGGGCTCGGCTTCGACGGGCTGGTCGGCTACTCACCGATTGCAATGGCCAAGAACTCCATCGGCATGGCGATTGCCTGCGAGGAATACGGAGCTAAGTTTTTCGCTAACGGCGCGACGCCCGGAGGCATTCTGGAGCATCCCGGTGTTGTAAAAGA
>JAKVLB010000007.1 GCA_022484595.1 Mageeibacillus sp.
ACTGTGCCATTATTGTATGCGACACAATCGAGACCGCCATTGATTTCTCCGAGGAGATAGCGCCGGAACATCTGGAACTTTGCGTCAGAAATCCCGAGGAAACGCTGAAGAGCATTAAGAACTGCGGCGCAGCTTTTCTCGGAAACTATTCACCGGAACCTTTGGGAGATTATTTTGCAGGCCCCAATCACACATTGCCGACCAGCGGCACCGCGAGATTTTTCTCACCGCTCAACACGGGTGACTTCTACAAGAAAATGAGCGTTATAAACTATAACCGCGAATCGCTTGAACAGACCTATAAGGATGTCGCGGCATTCGCGGACAGCGAGGGCCTGACCTGCCATGCAGCGGCTGCCAGAGCCAGATTCGAGGAAAAATGAGCAGATTCTGGAACAGAAAAATTAATGAGATAGTACCTTATGTGGCCGGAGAACAGCCGCGCCGCGGGACAAAAGTTATAAAACTCAATACCAACGAGAATCCTTTTCCGCCGTCACCGAAGGTCGCGGAATCGATAGCTCAGTTTGATATTGCGGATCTTCGATTGTATCCCGATACCGATGCGACTCTTGTGGCGGAGGCAATTGCTGCACAGGAAGGCGTGTCTCCGGAACAGATATTTGTGGGAAACGGTTCTGACGAAGTCCTGGCGCTTTGTTTCCAGACTTTTTTTGAGACGCGGGACAACAGCGTGCTGCCTGTTCTTACGCCGGAGTTCTCATACAGCTTCTATCCTGTTTTCGAAGAATTCTATAATATCAAGGCGGCGAAAATACCGCTTCACGAGGAATACAGGCTGGACGCTTCCGACTATGTCGATGTTGCCAATTGCGGAATCTGCATAGCGAATCCGAATGCGCCTACATCCCGTGCAATCGCGCTGGAAGACATCGCCCTGATCTGCAGGAGCAATCCAGACAGTGTTGTAATCATTGACGAAGCCTATGCTTATTTTGAAGAGAAGTATGAGACAGCTGTGAGCCTGCTCGGGCAGTTCCCCAACCTTTGTGTAGTCAGAACCCTGTCGAAGTCATACAGCCTTGCCGGGCTCAGAGTAGGGTATGCAATTGCTTCGGAAGAGCTGATAGAAGGTCTGAAGAGAGCGAGGGATTCATTTAACTCCTATCCTATAGACAGGCTCGCGCAGACCGCGGCGGCAGCGGCGATAAATGACCGGAAGTATCACGAGATATGCAGAGTAAAAATTATTGAGGCGCGTGAGTATACGGTTCGTGAACTGACAAGACTGGGATTTGCCATGCCTGAGTCATCGGCGAATTTCGTTTTCGCAAAACCGCCTGCAATAATAAGCGCTGAAACACTGTACAAAAATCTTCGCGCAAAGGGTATACTTGTTAGGTATTTCGGCACGCCCGGAATCAGCGATCACTTAAGGATAGCGATAGGTACCCGAGAGGAGATGGAACAGTTCATATCGCAGGTTGAGAAGGAGGTAACGGATGTCCAGGATTGCAACAGTTGCAAGGAAGACCAAAGAGACTGACATCAAGGTTGAAATCAATCTTGACGGAACCGGCAGAAGCAATATCGATACGGGAATAGGCTTTTTCGACCACATGCTTACGGCACTGGCGAAGCACTCCGGCATTGACATGAATGTTGCCTGCATAGGAGACCTCGACGTTGACAGTCATCACTCCGTCGAAGATACAGGAATTGTGCTCGGAACAGCCGTAGCACAGGCGCTGGGGGATAAGACCGGAATCAGAAGATTCGGAAGTGCCGCAATTCCTATGGATGAGGCGCTCGGTAAGGCGATAATTGATATATCCGGAAGACCGTTTATCGTTTTTGATTGCGAATTTGCAGGAGATATGTGCGGACAGATGGATACCCAGCTGTTCGAGGAGTTCTTCAGGAGCTTCGCTTTCAATGCGGGAATTACGCTTCATATAAGCGCGCCGTACGGAAATAATGATCACCACAAGGCAGAGGCGATGTTCAAAGCCCTTGCCCGCGCACTCCGTGAAGCATGTGAAGAGGATCCGAGGTTCAAAGGCCAGATTGTGTCCACCAAGGGCAGTCTGTAAATCAGTTATTACAATATCGGGAGGATATTTTATGTTAATCAAAGACACAAGTTTCATCGACATGCCGGTTTTTGCGCAGGGCAAGGTCAGGAATATTTACGATCTGGGCGATTCGCTTCTCATGGTTGTAACAGACAGAATATCGGCGTTTGACGTCATTTTCGACGAGCTGATTCCTGACAAGGGAAGGGTGCTCAGCTCGATTTCAGCGTTCTGGTTCGACTACACCAAAGATATAATCCCCAACCATGTTATTTCCACAAATCCCGCCGAGTATCCCAATGGCTTTGACAAATACAGGGAAGAGCTTGAAGGCAGATCAATGCTCGTCAAAAAGGTTGCAATGCTTCCTGCCGAGTGTATTGTAAGAGGCTACCTCGAAGGTTCCGCGCTCAAGGAATACAGACAGTCCGGCACAGTCGGCGGCGTATTGATGCCGGAAGGCCTCGTTCAGGCTGATAAGCTTCCTGAGCCTGTCTTCACTCCGTCAACAAAAGAAGAGACCGGTCACGATATCAACATTACATACGACAGACTTGTTGAAATACTTGGCGAAGATACTGCAAAGCAGCTTCGCGACGCTTCGCTCAACCTCTACAGGAAGGTCTCTGATTTCGCACTGACAAAGGGTCTTATACTTGCAGATACGAAGTTTGAGTTCGGCAAGATTGACGGCAAGCTCGTCGTGGCAGATGAGATGTTCACTCCTGATTCCTCCAGATTCTGGGATGCCGCGGATTATCAGCCGGGAAGAGCGCAGAAGAGCTTTGACAAGCAGTTCTTAAGAGAATGGCTTGAGACACTGGATTGGGATAAGACATATCCGGCTCCGCACCTTCCGAAGGAAATCATTGACAAGACCGCGGACAAATACAGGGAGTGCTACAGCCGTATAACCGGAAAGGAAATCTGATTTGATAGCCATAATTGACTACAAAATGGGTAATCTCGGATCGGTGAGGAAAGCGCTGACGCACCTTCACTATGATTCGGTCATAACATCCGATCCGTCAGTGATAGCAGCCGCATCCGGAGTGATTCTTCCGGGTGTCGGAGCGTTCGGACCCGCGATGAAGAACATCAGGGCCGCAGGACTCGATAATGTTATCAAAGGGATTGCAGAAAAGGGGACACCGTTTCTCGGAATATGTCTGGGCATGCAGCTCCTGTTTGATTCATCTGAAGAGAGCGAGTCTGTAAAAGGACTCGGAATAATTCATGGCAGAGTCCTGAGATTTCCATCAGAGCGCGGACTTAAGGTTCCGCAGATGGGGTGGAACAGGCTAACGAAGGTAACAGGATCACTTCTCACCGAAGGCGACTATGTTTACTTTGTTCATTCCTTTTATTGCTGCCCCGACAATGAGTCAGATTGTGCGGCATATACCGACTACAGCGTCAGATATTGCAGCGCCGTTGAGCGCGGCAATATTTTCGCCACACAGTTCCATCCGGAGAAGAGCGGCGAGGCCGGTCTTGAGATTCTGAACAGATTTGCCGGGAGGACGAGACAATGATAATTCTTCCTGCAATCGACCTGATAGGCGGCAAATGTGTCCGGCTGAGACAGGGCAGATATGATGATGTTACTGTTTACAGTGATGACCCGGTTTCGCAGGCGGAAAGTTTTCGCGACGCAGGTGCGCAATGGATTCACATCGTCGACCTTGACGCAGCCAAAAGCGGCATTCCGGAAAACTTCAGAATAATCTCCGAGATTGCCCGCACAACCGGGCTTAAAGTTGATACCGGAGGCGGAGTGCGCAACATGGATACCCTGAGCCGCTGGATTGAAGATTACTCGGTGTCACGCGTTGTGCTCGGCACGGCGGCGGTTAAGGATCCGGAATTTACGAGACTTGCGATCGAGCGTTATCATGAGAAGGTCGCAATCGGAATAGATGCCCACGACGGTTTCGTTTCTGTTGACGGCTGGACTTCGGATTCAAAGCTTTGCGCTATTGACTTTGCCCTCATGATGAAGGATATAGGCGCTTCAACGGTTGTATTCACCGACATAGGAAGAGACGGCATGCTTACAGGTCCGGCAGTTGAAGCTACGGCTGAGATGGTCGCCAGAACCGGGTTAGACGTCATAGCGTCAGGCGGAATCGGCTGTGACGAGGATATTTCCGCGATAAAAGAGTCGGGGTGTGCCGGAGTCATTGTCGGGAAAGCCATTTACGAGGGAAGGGTGAATCTTAGAAAATGCTTACAAAACGTATAATCCCCTGCCTGGACGTCAAAGACGGCAGAGTCGTCAAGGGCGTAAATTTTGTGTCGCTTCGAGATGCCGGAGATCCTGTCGAGTGTGCGAAAACATATAATCTTTCAGGTGCCGACGAACTGGTTTTTCTTGATATCACCGCCACATTGGAATCGCGCGACACCACGGTTGATATGGTCAGGCGTGTTGCATCGGAGGTTTTCATTCCGTTTACTGTGGGCGGAGGAATCAGGACCTGCGACGATATAAGGCTGATGCTCAATGCGGGTGCCGATAAAGTATCGCTCAACTCCGCAGCTGTCAGCAATCACGGATTTGTCCGGGAGGCTGCCCGGATGTTCGGGTCACAGTGCATCGTAGTTGCGATAGATGTCAAGGCGAGAGATTACGGGTTTGCTTCAGGCTATGAGGTTGTAATTGCGGGCGGAACACAGCCCACAGGTATAGATGCACTGGAATGGGCGCACCGCGTCGTTGAGCTCGGATGTGGCGAGATTCTGCTTACATCGATGGACAAAGACGGAACCAAATCCGGTTATGACAACAGAATCACCTCGATGATTTCCGGCTCTGTAGGGGTTCCGGTTATAGCGTCAGGCGGAGCGGGTTCACTTGAAGATTTCGCGGAAGCCATCAATACAGGCAAGGCTGACGCGGTTCTCGCGGCGAGTCTCTTTCATTTCGGCGAGATTAAAATCAACGATCTGAAAGATTATCTGAGCGGACGTGATATACCGGTCAGACAGATACCGCGAACTCTTGATATGTGGTCGCACATGAAGAAAAACAGTGACGGTATGGTTGTTGCGATAACACAGGACTTTGCAAGCGGCGAAGTTCTTATGACGGCATATATGAACTACGAGGCCTTTAAACTTACATGCGAGACGGGATACATGCACTACTATTCGCGTTCGCGCAAGCAGCTGTGGAAGAAAGGCGAGACTTCGGGTCATGTCCAGAGAGTCGACAGCTGCCGGATTGACTGCGACAGAGATACTCTGCTATACAGGATAGATCAGACAGGCGCCGCGTGCCATACCGGGAACAGATCGTGTTTCTATACCCCGCTGGACACATGGGATCTTGGCACCGATTAGTGACAGACCTGACGCCCGGCTTCAGGCATTTCCCAAACCGGTACAGATATACAAACGAAGCAGGAGGATATACAGATGGATATCATGAGAGAACTTTACAGCGTAATTGCCGACCGCAAGGCAAACCCGGTGGAGGGTTCGTATACGAATTATCTTTTCGACAAGGGCACGGACAAGATATCGAAAAAACTCGGTGAAGAAGCCGTCGAGACTGTTATCGCCGCGTCCCAGCGTGACCGCAAGGCTACGATTCAGGAGATTGCAGATCTTGAATATCATCTTCTTGTGCTCATGGTCGACAGGGGCATTACACTCGATGATGTTGAAGCAGAATTAAGATCAAGAAGAAGTTGATTGACTTTTGCAGTAGGACTGTGATACAATCTTCAAGCTAAACCCATAGAGGTCTTCTTTTAGTGCGCAAATTTGCGCCGCCTAAGACCGTGATTAATAGGGGCTCGGACAATAATTTCGGAGGTATCAGACCATGGCAAAGGCCGGTGCGCGTGATAAGATCACTCTTGCATGCACAGAATGCAAGCAGAGAAACTATCAGACATTTAAGAACAAGAAGAACGATACAGAAAGGCTTGAGCTGAAGAAGTACTGCCCTTTCTGCCGTAAGCACACGATTCATAGAGAATCCAAGTAATTTCGAAGGATAAATGCAATGGCGGATAAGAAAGCTAACATCTTTAAGCGTACAGGCAAGAAGTTCGGCGAGGTGATTGCGGAGCTTAAGCGGGTCGTATGGCCCACTAAGGAGAAGCTCGCAAAGACTTCCGCTGTTGTTCTGCTTGTTATTGTATTCTTCGCTGTATATCTGACACTCATTGGCCAGGGCGGCCGCTGGGTTCTGGATAAGATCGGTTTCTACGATACAGTCGAGACATCTGCTACCGAGAGTTCCGCTTCCGATACAGTTGCCTCTGAATCTGCAACAGCGTCAGAGACCGCAGCTTCCGCGGAGTCCGTAACAGAATCCGTGGTTAACGAGAGCAGCGAAGGCTGATTTACAGGAGTAATATAAATGCCGGAGAATAACGAGGCCAAGTGGTATATAATACACACTTTTGGCGGATATGAGAAGAAAGTAAAGATGTCCATTGAGAGCTATGCGCAGGCGCAGGGTATGCAGGACATCATTCAGGAGGTTTTCCTTCCGACTGACGTGGTTGTCGAGACTAAGAACGGCAAACGCAAGGAGAAGGAAGTGCTTCGTTTTCCCAATTATCTATTTCTCAAGCTCGTGTACGGCAACAATGATAAGCTTGATAAGGAACTCTGGTACAGAATCCGCAACACCAACGGCGTTACGGGATTTGTAGCACCTGATCCCAACAAGCCGATTCCGATGACGGAAGAGGACCAGATCAAGATGGGTCTTATCGTTCCTACAGTGGTTGAGGTTGATTACCAGATCGGCGATCTTATCATTATTACTGACGGTCCGTTCAAGGACAACAAGGCAGTGGTCAAGGATATCAACGCCGAGAAGCAGCAGGTTACGGTCACAGTATCAATGTTCGGTCGTGAGACGCCTGTCACACTTGATTTCATCAAGGTGAGAAAGGTCTGATTAAGGTTTATTGGAGTGCATACTGCACTTTATATAAAAATATTTTTGGGAGGTGGCCAATATGGCTAAGAAAGTCACAGGCTATGTAAAATTACAGATCCCTGCAGGCAAAGCAACACCAGCGCCGCCGGTAGGACCAGCTCTTGGACAGCACGGTATCAACATCGCGCAGTTTGTCAAAGAGTTTAATGAGAGAACAGCGAAGGATGCAGGACTCGTTATTCCTGTAATTATTACGGTTTATGCAGACCGTTCCTTTACATTCATCACAAAGACTCCGCCGGTACCCGTTTTGCTTAAGAAGACTGCAAAGATCGAGAAAGCATCCGGCAGACCTAATACAGAAAAGGTTGCTACGGTATCTATGGATGATTGCAGACAGATTGCACAGATTAAGATGCCTGATGTAAATGCAGCAGACGTTGAGGCTTGCGCAAGAATGGTTGCAGGCACGGCACGTTCCATGGGAATTGTCGTTAAGGACTGAGAAAGGAGATAGAGCATGAAGACTGGTAAAAGATATGCTGAAATAGCAAAGTTCGTAGACCGCACTACACTCTATGATCCTTCTGAAGCCGTAAAGCTTGTTGTTGCAACAGGCAAGGCAAAGTTCGATGAGACTGTAGAGCTTCACGTACGCCTGGGCGTAGATTCACGTCATGCTGACCAGCAGGTCAGAGGCGCTGTAGTACTTCCTTACGGTACAGGCCGTACAAAGAAGGTTCTCGTACTTGCAAAGGGTCCCAAGGCTGATGAAGCTAAGGCAGCCGGCGCTGAGTATGTAGGCGATGATGACATGATTGAGAAGATCCAGAAAGAGAACTGGTTTGATTTTGACGTAATCATTGCAACACCTGATATGATGGGCAAGTTAGGCCGTCTTGGTAAGGTCTTGGGTCCTAAGGGCCTGATGCCTAACCCTAAGGCAGGAACAGTAACGATGGATGTTACAAAGGCTGTTAACGAAGTTAAGGCCGGTAAGATCGAGTACAGACTTGACAAGGCTAACATTATTCACTGCCCGATCGGCAAGGTTTCCTTCGGTGAAGAGAAGCTCGCCGAGAACCTTAAGGCAATAATGGATGCAATCGTTAAGGCAAAGCCGTCCGCAGCAAAGGGACAGTACATCAAGAACTGTTCAATTGCTTCAACAATGGGCCCCGGAATCAAGGTTAACGCCCAGAAGTTCGGCTGATAAAAAACAATTAAATACCAATCTGCCAAAGACAGCAGGTGAACGCAGGCTTAACCGCGTTCTTAAATGTGCCACTTAACAGCGGGCATAGCCGGCCGAGGAAGATGAGATACTTTTCGCGAAGTACTATTCTGCCCCTGCGCTGCTGTTTTTGGCGCAGGGGTTTTTAATAGCAAAAATAACACAAGGAGGAAAACCGAATATGGCAAGTGACAAAATTCTTGCAGCTAAGCAGAAGCACGTAGAAGAGCTTGTAGAGGCGCTCAAAGGTTCGACAACATATGTTTTCGTATCTTCACGCGGACTCACAGTGGAACAGGACACAGTCCTCAGATCTGATCTTCGTAAAGCAGGCGTTCAGTTCAAGGTAATTAAGAACACAACTCTTAAGCTGGTTTTCGAGAAACTCGGATTCAGCGGTCTTGAGGATACTTTCAAGGGTCCTACGACAGTTGCATTCTCAAACGACCTTATCGCACCCGCAAAGGTAATTGCTAAGTATGCAGAAGATTACGAGCCTTTGGAGATCAAGTCCGCTATTATTGATGGCAAGATATCAACAGCAGCAGACGTTATCGCTCTTTCCAAGGTACCGGATCCGACAACACTTTACACACAGGTTGCTTATTCTATGCTTTTCCCTTTCACAAAGCTCGCTATGCTGGTCAAGGCAGTTGCAGAGAAGAATGAAGAGAACAGCGGAGCATCCGCACCGGCAGCTGAAGAAGCTGCAGCACCTGCAGAAACACCTGCAGAGTAATCAATCGACTTTCATTAGGAGGAAAACAAAATGGCTAGTGAGAAAATTACAAACATTCTTGAAGAAATCAAGACATTGTCAGTTATGGAGCTCTTCGATCTCGAGAAGGCTATCGAAGACGAGTTTGGTGTATCTGCAGCTTCTGTTGCAGTAGCAGCACCTGCAGGCGGCGCAGCAGCTGCTGCTGAGGAGCAGACTGAATTTACAGTTATGCTCAAGAGCTTCGGTGATTCCAAGATGGGTGTCATCAAGGCTGTCAAGGATGCACTCGGCATGGGTCTTAAGGATGCCAAGGAGCTCGTTGAGAAGGCACCTGTTGCCCTCAAGGAGAATGTTTCCAAGGACGAGGCTGATGAGCTTATGAAGAAGCTTGACGGCTGCGGCGGCGAGCTTGAGATCAAGTAATCGGTTACTGAATAATTGCTGATTGGAATCCCGGCCTTTTATCGGCCGGGATTTTTTATATCAGGCAAGGACATGATACTTCGCTCTGATTAGTCAGGTGGGGCTTCTTCTGAAACTTTTTGCTTCATTCGGAGTAACAATATTCTTGACAATCCGGGACATAGCCGATATAATCTTTTAGCATTGTCGTGGCGGCATAGCTCAGCTGGCTAGAGCGTCCGGTTCATACCCGGCAGGTCGTAGGTTCAAATCCCACTGCCGCTACCATTATATAAGGCCCGTTGGTCAACCGGCTAAGACGTCGCCCTTTCACGGCGGAGTAACGAGTTCAACTCTCGTACGGGTCACCAATGGTACCATAGCCAAGTGGTAAGGCAAGGGTCTGCAAAACCCTGATGCCCCGGTTCAAATCCGGGTGGTACCTCCACAATAACATCGCGATGGCGGTGACGAACAAGCCGAGAGAGTATTATCTCTCGGCTTTTTTTGAGTAAACAATGACGTATCGGTCCTAATCTGATACCGATTGCAAACGAGTCAGGCGTTGGATACAATACGAGTTATTGGCTACCATAAGGATAAAAGGAAGGCGTGATTATATGAACGATGAATTAAGAGACAACCTGAAGCGATATGACGAGATTGCCGGAATAATCCTCGAGAGCAAGCTTGATGAATTCTCATCAAAAATGGGACAGAAGCCTGAAGATGTTGATGACGAGACATTTGATGAGTATATTCAGCGTTCAGCGATGAGCGAGGTAGAGAGTCAGTCGAGGAAACTCGAAGAAGAGCCGGATGACAGACTCGGCGGCATGTCGATGCACGAGTATATAGACGAACTGGAACTCGATGAGAAGCTTGAAGCCCTTGAGTACTGCGCGCTTCATCTTGACCGTGACATTCCCGGATGCCTGATTGCCAGCATCGCAGAGGAAGACAATCATGAGAAGGTTAAGGAGTACTGCGCAAACGTTATAGGCGACTGTGCGTGGTGCGAAGGCGAGCACAAGGATAAAGATACGCTTTTCGAGATGGAGTTTCAGAAGGTCAAGGCGGCGCTTAAAGTGCTGACGCAGATGAAGGAACCGTGTTTCGTAAAGGCCGTGCTTGACAGATTTATGAGCTACAGTGAGACAACGGAGTTCGTTGCTGATTCCATTGCGAGCTATATTGAGGCATTTCCTGATGTGTCAGTGCCTTATCTTGTCAAAATAATCAGCGATAACGAGGATACCGGGCTTGAAGGACCTTGTGAGGATGCAGTTATTATGCTTACTACTATTGGCCTGGAGCATCCGTCGGAAGAAATATATGAGTCCCTGCGCCACGCGTTCAGATTCATGAACAATAAGATTTACGCGGTCATCTGTCTCGCAAATTACGGCGACAAGAGAGCGGCTGCTCTGCTGAAGAATTATATAAACCGCAATACAGGCTCGATTGACCGTGAACTGTTCTATGAAATGATGTCGGCAATTCAAAACCTCGGAGGAGATATTTCTGACATACACGATCCGTTCGGTGATTTCCGCAAGAAGATGAATCCGGCGGACAGTGAGGGAAAAAAGAGCAGACACGCAGGATATAACGGGAACAGATAAAATGGAAAGCAAATATGTTAAGGGACCTCAGCTAGAGAAACTGATGTCGCTGATGGAAGATTTCTCATATTCAGACAAGATACTGTTCGGGCATCAGAATGCCGGACACATAGGGGTAACGATAGAGACACACGACGGTTCTGATTCTGACTGTAAGGAACTGTGCGGAAGTCAGCCGGCATTCGTCGGGGTAGATACTCTGAGTTTTCTGGGTTACGAAGGCAAAATGCCGGAACTCATAAAGATTGTAAAGAATCTGCACAGGCAGGGATGCATTGTCACGTTGTCTGCTCATATGCCGAATTTCTCACTGGGAGGAGACAGTTTCTATGACTACTCTCCGAATTCAACTGCAGGTGACTGCGGAAAACGCATCATGCCTGGGGGAGATCTTAACGCGAAATACCTGCGCTTTCTGGATATGATCGCCGAATTTGCGAACAAGTGTGTTGATCTTGAGGGCGAGCCGATTCCTATGATATTCAGACCGTTCCATGAGTGCAACGGCGACTGGTTCTGGTGGGGAGAGAAATATCTTTCTGATGAGGATTACGTGGCATTGTTCAGATATACGATTGATTACCTTTTCGGAGAGTGCAAGATAGATAATTTTGCGGTTGCTTATTCGCCTAACGGACCGATAACCGACAAGAAAGAATATCTTTCACGCTATCCCGGAGATGATATCGTTGATATCCTGGGAATAGATTACTATAATGACGCACCGCACAAAGGCGATGCGTTCTGCCGCAAGCTTCAGACGTCAATGGATCTGATGTTTCAGATTGCTCAGGTGCACGGTAAACTGACGGCATTAACAGAGACGGGATACAGGGCTCTCGATACAGAAGAGGGATACTTTGAAGGGCTTGCACCGTCGGGGAATACTGACAAGACATGGTTTACCGATTTGCTTGCAGCGCTGCTGTCCTGTGAAGGCGGAAGACGATGCGTCTATATGCTTGTCTGGTCAAATTTTTCGGATACGCAGTTCTGGCTTCCGTACAGAAAGGAAAACTTTGAACACGAGCTCTGTCAGGATTTTGTTGAGTTCGTGCAGAATCCGCATATCGTTATGGCACCGGTTCTTGGAATCGACAGCGTTGTTTGACATTTCTTCCCGTGTGCATTAATATTTGCTGTACATCGGTGATGCGGGTTTAACTCAGTTGGTAGAGTGTCAGCTTCCCAAGCTGAATGTCGCGAGTTCGAGTCTCGTAACCCGCTCCAGATTACTGTATCGGTCATATCTTCAATCTTTCGAAGATATGACCTTTATTATGCAAAGCTTGCACGATTGATATATAATTTATAAGAAATTTGATTGTGTGCATATTTGCAGGAGGGGAATAGTTGAGAGTAGCGGTTTTAGGAAGTACCGGGTATCTGGGCCGTAAGCTTATCCCGGAATTAATCGGGGATGGACATGAGATTTTCTGTATACATCGTGCCGATTCGGATATCGGCTGTTTTGACGGCATTAAGGATAAGCTTCATTTCTGTCTGAGTGATTATAATTCACTGAGAAGTCTGCTTTCCGGCGAAGGCGAATTCGAAGGCTCCCAGCCTTTCGACTGCCTGATTAACGCCTCATGCTCTTATATGTACAACAGGACCAGTGAGCAGATTACGGAATCGAACCTTGTTTTCCCGCTGCGCGCTCTCAACCTCGCGATAGAGCATCCGAAGAACAACGGCAACCTCAGATATATCAGTCTCGGAACAGGTCTTCCGGATGATTTCAACATATACACTTTTGCAAAGGCGAAGCTCAACTCATTCGGACACTTCCTCGGGGCAGAGAAGCGTGAGGTTCATTTTATCAATCTGGAACTTCAGAATTTCTATGGCCCGGGAGAGCCTGATAAGCGTTTTATCGCTTCAAGCATCGCGAAAATGAGGCGCAATGAGCCTGTTGAACTCACTACGGGAATTCAGCTCAGAGACTTTGTCTATATCGATGATGTTGTTGACGCGATAAGACTGGTAATGAACCACAAGGAACTGCCTAGATATCTTGACGTTCCGATAGGAAGCGGTGTGGCACCGTCGATAAGGGAGATAATGACCTATATAAAGGAATATCTCCATTCGGATTCGGAGCTGAGATTTGGCGCGATTCCATTAAGAATCAATGAGCCGAGTATATGGGCTGATCTGTCGACATATCATATGCTGGGCGGACAAATCAGGTATACATGGAAAGAAGGAATCGCAAAGGTGATTGACGGAGGCAACAAATGAAACGTTTACTGATTAACGGAGGATGCGGATTTCTCGGAAGCAATCTTGCATCATATGGAATAGCGAACGGTTATGACGTAACGGTTTTCGACAACCTGTCGCGGCCGGGAAGTTCCAAGAACCTGGAATGGCTGAGAACTCTCGGGAGCTTTGAGTTCATACCCGGTGACACACGGGTCAAGAACGACATAGAGACTGTCATAAAGGACGGACATTATGACGCGGTGTTCCACCTGGCAGGTCAGGTTGCCATGACCACATCCATAGCCAATCCTTACAAAGATTTTGAGACAAATGCCATGGGTGCGCTGAACCTGCTTGATTCTATTCGCAAGTACAGTCCGCAGACAGCGGTTTTCTTCTCTTCCACAAACAAGGTTTACGGAGACCTCGAGCAATATACCTATGATGAGACGGCAACGCGATATAAGTGCCGTGAATTTCCGGATGGCTTTGACGAGAGTGTTCCGCTTGATTTCAG
The DNA here is from genome assembly GCA_022484595.1 of Mageeibacillus sp. Lineage (GTDB taxonomy): Bacteria > Bacillota > Clostridia > Saccharofermentanales > Saccharofermentanaceae > Saccharofermentans. The sequence goes on from JAKVLB010000007.1 coordinate 13,650, forward strand.
GTCGCCGTACGGCTGTTCAAAAGGCGCGGCGGATCAGTATATGCTGGATTACTCGCGAATATTCGGAGTCAGGGCGACTGTGTTCAGACACTCGTCAATGTACGGGAGCAGGCAGTTCGCGACGTACGATCAGGGCTGGGTCGGCTGGTTTGTCGCCAAAGCTCTCGAAAAGAAAAACAATCCGGGCTGCGATCCCTTTACAATCTCCGGAAACGGCAAGCAGGTGCGAGATATTCTGCATGCGGATGACATGATATCTCTTTATTTTACGGCACTTGAGAACACTGAGAAGGTCTATGGACAGGCTTACAATGTAGGCGGTTCCATGGCACAGTCGCTTTCTTTGCTTGAACTTTTCGATATGCTGGGCGAGAAGCTCGGAATAAAAATGGAATACAGGCAGCTTGAGCCGAGAATCAGTGATCAGAAGGTATTTGTTGCAGATATCGGCAAAATCAGTTCAAGGATCGGATGGCAGCCGAAGGTGACTGCGGACGAAGGCATCTCAAGGATGCTTGAATGGGTTGGTGGAATAGAGCAGTGACAGGCTTATCAGTTGTGATTCCGGCATACAGAGAAGCCGAGAACCTTAAAAGTATACTTCCCAGGCTTGTCCGGACATTAAAGGCCGCATGCAGCGAGTGGGAAATCCTGATTGTTGATACAATGGAGCCTACCGGGGACGGGACAGAGGAAGTATGCCTCGCGAACGGGGCAACGTATGTGAACAGAAAAGGCGGGAATCTCTACGGCGACGCTATCAGAACCGGGTTTGCAGCGGCGCGCTTTGAACGGATATGTGTTATGGACGCTGACGGTTCGCACAATCCGGATGACATTACGCGCATGATAGATACTGCGAATCTGCAGAATGCTGACCTTGTTATAGGTTCAAGATACACAAAGGGAGGACATACCGAGAACCCGTCTGTCCTCATTGCGATGTCTTATATGCTTAATGTAACATACAGAATTTTGTTCGGTATTAAAGTAAAGGATGTGTCTGACAGCTTCAGACTTTATGATGCAGCCAAGGTCAAGAGCATCGGACTTGAATGCGATAATTTTGATATTGTTGAAGAGATTCTTATTCTGCTCGGGTCACGGTATCCGAATCTTCGGATTGTTGAGATACCTATTACTTTCGATAAACGGGACAAGGGCGAATCCAAGCGGGATCTAAAAAAATTCGTCAGGTCGTATATTAAGACAATAAGAAAACTCATGAGAATAAGGATTAAGAACAGGAAGAACAGGAGCGCAGACACGGGGGATAATGTATAAATGACCGAAGGCAGACACAAACTCAGATCCGGTGCGGGGCCGATGACACCGATGCTGTTGCTGGCATTGCTCGCTATCTATCTTTGTTACACATATTGCTACCGCGATATTCTTTGGACGATGGAACACGGGCTGGAGTTCTGGAATGCGCTGTTTGACGGACAGATAATGGATTTTTACCAGCGGTGCATAGATAAATGCACTGTTCCGGCGGTATATAACATGAGCCTTTACATTGTTTTCGCAGTGTGGAACCTGCCTTGCTGGATTATCGGACGAATTACGCATACCAACCCAATGTCGTCCGGACTGGCTCTGTATTACTGCAAGACTATGGTGCTGGTCGCTTATTTCTATTCACTAAAGATTATGAAACGTATTTTCACGGCGACCGACAAAGAGAATGATAAGCCGCTTTCTCCGGATACCAAGATGTATTTCTACGCGACATCGCTGTTTATGCTGATTTACGCACTTTTCGTGGGGCAATACGACATTATCAGTCTTCTCTTCATACTTCTCGGAATCGAGGCGTTCCTAGGCGGCAGACAGCTCAAGTGCTTCGTATTTTTCGCGATTGCCGTGAGCATGAAGTATTTCGCAGTATTCCTCATTATCCCGGTAATATTGCTGTATGAAAAAAGGATTCTCTACATTGTGAGAAATCTTCTGGCAGTGCTGTCTGTCGATGCGGTCGAAAAGTTTATCTTCAGGCCTGATCAGGTAAACAGCGCAACGGAATACGGCAGCAGGTATACGGCGGCTCATCTCATACAGGGGCTCGGCAGCTACGGGACGACGGTGAATACAGGCACCGGCGTTGTATCGGCGTTCATATGTATCTATGCGGCTGTCTGCATATACTGTTATCTTTGCAGCGCTTCATCAGGCAGAAAGCTTACCGACAACCTTATATATGTTTCTTTTGTAGTCTGGGGCTCTCTGTTCCTGATATACGGCTGCTGCTCATACTGGCTGGTGCTCTGGGTTCCGTTTATATGTCTGCTTATGCTGCGCAGCAGGAAGCTTCTGAGCATAAATATACTTCTGGAGATGCTCATGACGGTATCGCTTTTTACGGTGAAGCTATATTCGGAAGACTGGGTTGTAGGAAATGAGCGTACCATTCGCGGAGACAACCACGCTATCGTCAATATGTTTCTGAGCGGTGTTCTAGGATGGAAGACTCCGGCGGTCATTGAGAACCTCGGACAGGTCATAATGAACGTCAATGACAATTCGTTCCCGTTTATGAATATAGTATCTTCGTTTGTGATTGTTTCATTCATCGCGCTGTGCGTTATAAATTTTCCCGGCGATGCAATACAAAGCCGTATTCACGGCATTGATGCCAAAGTAATTGACCCGAATAAGCTGATTATAATCCGCAACGCAATAGAGGTGGTTATTGCACTGATTCCAATGTCACTGTACTTCATACAATACGCTGCTGCCAATATATATTGAAATTACGCTGCAGGTCAGGAAAGTCTTTTCCTGCGGACCTGATCCATCTCTTCTTCACTGATTTTCTTGTTAGCAATCATTGTATCGACCCAGAGCTGCATCGTATTTGACGTTACCGCAATGTCTGCGAGAGCGTCCTTGATTGCCACAAATTCCGGGAGCTCACCGTCGTCGATTCTGTTGTCTATAGCGATATCTATAAGTCTGTTCTTGCGCTCGTCAAGCTCGTTGAGCGACTTGAGCATGGACAGAGCTATCTGTGACAGGTCTCTCGGATTAATCGGAATTACAGTGCGCCGGCCTATGGGACAAGCTCCGGAACAGTACATGTTGAGCAGTTCAGGACGTTTATAGGCATCTGCCATCAGAAGAATATCTTCCGGGCGCGGCACGCATTTCTCGGACTCAATCTTCTCGATCCGGTCCGGTCCCATTCCCGGCATAAGTCCGGCGGCAGCTTCCCGTGTCAGCCCGGCGTCCTCACGGCATAAGAAGTATATGTTCTTGTTCTCTTTTGTAGACTGTCTGCCCATAATCAATACCTGCCTATCTTGCCAAGCTCGCGAAAAAACATGCAGCTAAACTGCCGATTGTGTCATTTTTCTTCTGTAAGTACAAATATATCATTAACACAACGGCAAGAAAACACCACTCTCCATCTTGCCTCAGGTTATGGAATAGGGATTAATTGAGAACTGAGAAGGATCTGCGCAACATAAAACGCAGGTCCTTTTTAGTTTATGATGATGCAATTGTATTATTGAAAAACTGTTAGATAGTTAAACTATCCAAAAGGATAAAAAGTTATTCGGAAATATGCAAAATTATCGTTTTTGCCGCTTTATCAGAATAAATGAACTTTATTTTACTAAACAAAAATCATCGTTTTTTAAAGAAATTTGTGCAATTTTACTATCAAAATCAATACATATCCGTAGTTTTTGAGGCACAAAGTAAAAAGACTTGACATTTCTAGGGATAAAAAGATGTTTTACAATCTCGGTAGTTGGTTAGAACACGGAAATAAATGTGTAGAAGTGTGACTGAAGGAAAGGAAGGAAAGAAATGAAGATTAATGGATTTAAAACTTTAGTCAGTATGGCAGCAGCGTTATCAATATTGCTTTCAAACGGAATACCGTTTGTGTGTACGCCGGTTAACGCGGATACCGTATCGGCAAACGGAACGCACAATGTGGAGATTGACGTTCCCGATGAAAGCGAGGGGAGCGATTACTGCCAGATTGCAGGACAGTATTACTACAGAATTGACACGAGCAACGTAGGTGGCAACTGCACTGTCTATTACGACTATGCGGCACACGATGCAGATTCTGATACATGGTGGTATGCCGAGGCACCTGACGGCCAGGATAACAGAAGAGGCAACACGTGGATTGCTAACGATGATGATATGAAGTCTTTTGTATTCTCGTTCACGGTTGTTCCTGATGCCGGTTATCAGCTCTCGGATTATGAACTTAATTACGGTACCTCGATCGGCGGCTGGGAGAAATGCACAGACGATAATAACAGCGGCTGGATTGAAGTAAGCATCCAGTACAGCAATAATTATCATAGTGCGGCCATGATTAAGGCCAGCGCAGAGGTAATTCCTGTTACGTACACTGTTACATACGATGAGGGAGAACACGGAACAATCTATTCGTGGATCTCAAAGTCTTCCACGGTAAATTCTTCATCATCAATACTTCTCCTGTCGTCATTCGCTGTCAAAGCCGATTCAGATTACACTTTTACAGGCTGGCTTGATGCAAACACCGGCAGTACTTATTCGGCAGGCAGCTGGATTACGGTGTCAGGAAATATGAACCTTGTGGCTCAGTATAAGATAAAGAGCAGACTTCATGACATAAAGTATGATAATGTCGATGGAACTGACAACAGTCAGATCAATCCGTCAACATAAAACGAGTATGAGGGCATTACACTCAAAGATCCTACAAAGGAAGGCAGTATTTTTACAGGATGGTCATTGAGAACAGGAAGACGGGGCAATTATGTATATACCAATGTCGGGAAGAACTACACAATTGCCAAAGGTACAACTTTTACAGTCAATCTGCGTGCCAACTGGCAGGATGCACCTGTAACATACACAGTCACGCTTGAAGACGCCAGCGGCAGCAATTTATCAGTCGTATCCGGCGCAATAAATGCAGGCGGAACATACAGACTTGACGCAGGCTTTACGAGAGAAAACTACACTCTTGCGGGATGGACCGAATCGGACGGTTCCGCAGCGCAATATCAACCCGGCGAATCCATAACCGTAAATCGTGATATTACGCTTTATGCAGTATGGACGGCAAATACCTATACTGTAACTTATAATGCCGGCAGCGGTTCAGGAACCGAGTATTCCGTAAGTGCAGCATATCTTGAAGATGTTATCGTGCCGACATTCAGCGACAGCGGATTCACTCCCGCCGAGGGACACGAGTTCTCATACTGGTCAGACCGCGCTGACGGCACAGGCACAGTATACGCCGAGAACGAGGAGCTCTATGTTGAAGGCGATATTACACTGTATGCTCAGTATGGTGCTTTGAATTATACCGTCAGATACAGTTGTTATTTGAACACGTATGAGGAAGCTGCTGTGTACGGAGAGCAGCACCAGTTAATGGATGCTGCTGTTGAGGCTCCCGAGGGGTATTATCTTGCCGCATGGAAGTCGGGCAGCAACAGCTATATTCCGGGCGGAACAGCTGAGATTAAAGGAGACCTGAATCTTACAGCCGATTACGTACAGCATCACATATGACGGTCTGGAAGACGCGACATTTGGCGGAGATCAGACAAATCCGAACCCGGAGAGCTATACAATCGAAGATTCAATTGAAATTGTAAATCCCGAGAGGTCAGGATATGAATTTATCGGATGGTCAAGTTCGACAAGTCCCGATATGAATATGAACTATAGTATCGATAAAATGTTTGGCGATATCGAATTAACTGCGAACTGGATGAAGAACTGCACAGTCAGTTTTGACGGAAACGGCGCAACTCTTCCGTCTGACATATTCGCTGATGTGCATACACATGTAGGCGATTCTGTTAAGATTCCGTTACAGGAACCGACAAGAACAGGCTTCGCATTTTGTGGCTGGTCAGTGAATGCTGCCAGTACCATTGTGGATTATTATCCCGATCAGGAGCTTCAGGCTGATGACGATACTACTCTTTACGCCATCTGGGCTCTTGAATACTACAATATAGATTATGTAGGTGCCGGCGATCTGTACGAGCCTGATTACATTTCATTTACAGTTAATGATACGATAACCATCAACAATCCGACTCTGGATGACAAGACATTTATCGGATGGACGATTGAAGGTTCAAATGAGCGGCCGAATAAAAATCTGACAATCTCCAATCACGCAGGCAACATTAAGCTTGTTGCGAACTGGCAGGACAAGGTATCAGTCATTTATGAAGCTGACGGAAATATACTTGATTACGGTGATTATGTGACAAGTATGTATGATCTTGGTACGGAAGTCTCTGTTGCCGGCGCAGTAGAGAAAGAGAATTTCACTTTTGTTGAGTGGCTCGGCTCTGACGGAAATGCATATAATCCCGGCGACAGCATTAATCTGAACGGTAACATTACCCTTACAGCAGTCTATAAAGCAGAAGCGAGAACAATAACGTATCATGACAGTCTCGGTGTCAATGCTGATGTAGTTGTAAATACATATTACGGAGCTGAAGTCAGCGTGAACAAAGGATCGATCTTTGACAATCCCGGTTACGAATTTTTCAACTGGTATGATGACAATAACAATGAAACATATGATGGAGACCAGAACATACATGTCGCAGACAGTCTTATATTGAACGCTCAGTGGACTGAAATTGAATACAACATTACATATGAAGGAAATGATTGTTTTGTCACAGGGAATCCTGATCATTATACAGTTACAGATTCAATAGCAATCGGCAACCCGGAACGTGAAGGATATGAGTTTGCCGGCTGGACGACAGGAAACAGCAGTACACCGGTAAAGAATATGTCAATTGCAGCTGGTACAACGGGCGACATAACTCTTACAGCCAACTGGTCAGCCGTAGATTATCAGCTTAACGTTGATCTGAACGGCGGTTCGGTATTGTCTTTAGCTCCGACAAGCTATAACATTGAATCCCCAAATATAGAGCTTGAGACACCGGTTCAGGCAGGACATACATTCATAGGATGGAGCGGCACCGGTATTCCGGAGAATACAACTTCACAGACGTTTGTATCGGGTCAGGAAGCACAGGCGACAGAAGCTACAAGGCCAACTGGCAGATCAACTCGTATTCACTCACGTTAGTTTCCAATAACAATTCCGGATATTGTATTACAAATTCGTATGATTACAATGCACTGGTTACTCTTGATTCTGCGATGTTCAGCTTTGAAGGACATGATTTCGTGGAGTATAACAGCAAGCCTGACGGAACCGGCGATTCATATGCCAATCCGGGTGTTGTAAGTGTCACTGGCGATTTGACGCTTTACGCTATCTGGATCCCGGATTACGCAATTATAGAAGGTAACGATACACAAATTACACACGGATCTGATTCTTACACGAGACTCAATCAGGATGGCATACGCGAAAATGCAGGCGGTCGTAGTCCGTCATTTACATCGAATGCACCGTTCAGTCTCTTTAAGGGCGTCTGCATTGACGATGTGGATCTTAATCAGGATCAGTTCTCTTCTGACGAAGGTTGCACGATAGTAACAATTTCAAGAAATATTCTTGAAGGGTATGGTGTAGGCTCTCACAAAATAACAATAAAGAGTACTGACGGTTCTGCTTCGACAACGTTTACGATATTCGCAGCGGCAGCAACACCTACGGCGGCTCCTACATCGACTGTTACGCCAACACCTACGGCGGCTCCTACATCGACTGTTACGCCAACACCTACGGCGGCTCCGACATCGACTGTTACGCCAACACCTACGGCGGCTCCTACATCGACTGTTACGTCGGCACCTACGGCGGTTCCAACGGCTGCTGTTACATCAGCTCCTACGGCTGCAGTGACAGCCGCACCTACTGCGGCAACTGCTGCTCCGACTGTGGTAGCCGGCGCATCAAGGTCTTCACACGCAACGGTTGTAGCGGGTGCAACGAGGCTTAACAATGCAGGTGCGTCAGTTGCAAATGCTTCCGTAACTGCAACGGGTGAAGTTATGTCATCGTCGATATACGCCGCAGTAGCATTAATAACTATGGCGGCTGCAGGGTTCATCGTAGCGATTGCGAGAAGACATCGCGAGGATGGCAGCAAGAATTAATCAAGCATAATTCCCTTCCCAAACAAAGGACGGCAATCAGAAATGGTTACCGTCCTTTATGTATTTACAAATATTAAAATCAGCGCCTGCTCTGTTTGTCCAGAAATTTCCCGAGTCTGTCGCGATTGGCATACATGATAACGCATGCCACATACTCGATGAGCGCAATGGCGCCGGAAAGAACGTAACCTCCGCGAATAAGAACATGACCGATTATGCAGTAAAGCAACACCTGAAGCCAGCTTGAGAGTATCAGAGCGAGAGCGAAATCTTTGAATTTGAGACCCATGAAGGCAGCGAGATACGGACAAAGGCCATTTGGAATACCAGGCAGAAGATTCGCGAGAAACACTATGACGCCGGGATTCGCGGCTTTTACTTTGTCCATAATTTTCTCGAATCTGCCGTTCTCGGCAAGCCTTGCCTCAAATGCTTTTCCTATTGTGCGGGCGAAAAGATACACTGCGAAATTAGCTCCAAGAAACGCACTCCAACATACTATAAAAGCTTCAAACCAGTGATATATCATACCGGAAGCAACATAGATGACATTGCCTGACAGGAAAATGCTGACGACCTGTATGGCGTTCATCAGCGATATGCAGAAATAACCCTTCCAGCGCCCCTGTGAAGTTATGTATTCTGCAATAGCCTTCTCGTTGTGAGGTTTAAATATCTCTATCAGTCCCGGGAACAGATTTATGAAGATTAAGACTGTAAGTACTGCAAGCAGAACGCAGATTGTTACGAGCAGAATCAGATATGTCCTTGTTGCAATTGTCTTTGAAGAAGTTTCTTTTCTATCCAACATATAGTTCCTCGCTTTTTAATACATTATATCTTTATTGATTAAAGTTACAAAATGTTCATCTTAAAATACTTTGATTATTCAGAATGAATAGTATTATAGAAACATTAATACTACATGGAGGTACAGACCTATGCAGCAGTTTCAATGTAACACTTGTGGATATATTTATGATCCGGAAGTTGGAGACCCGGAAGGCGGGATTGCACCCGGCACGGCATTTGAGGATATTCCCGAGGATTGGGTATGTCCCATATGCGGAGTATCAAAGGCAGAATTCAGTCCTTTGTAATAAGTAAGCTAATTTCACCTGTAAAGGTAAGGCCGCGTCGGTATTGTTCCGGCGTGGTTTTATTTTAGGGGCTGTTTTGAGCGGGATTCGGTCTATATACCGATTGCGCGAAAATATAGTATAATAACCAAGTCTACGGGAGAGTTAAGATGGCATCGGAACAGAGGGAAAGCATTATTTTCAAGACAGGGGTTGTCGGAATTGTCGCAAATGTTTTGCTTGCGTCGTTCAAGGCTGTTGTCGGTCTATCTGTAAATTCCATCGCGATGGTACTTGACGCTGTGAACAATCTGAGTGACGTACTGTCGTCAGTTGTCACAATAGTCGGAACGAAGATTGCAGGAAAGAAGCCTGACAAGAAACACCCGATGGGTCATGGACGTGTGGAATATCTGAGCGAAATGATTGTCGCGGCAATAATTCTCTACGCCGGCGCGACAGCCCTTATTGAGTCTGTAAAGAAGATAATCGCGCCGGAACAGGCAGACTACAATAAAGTATCACTTGCGGTCATCGGCATTGCAATCGCAGTTAAGATTTTCCTCGGTCTGTACGTAAAGAAACAAGGCGTGAGAACTAATTCTGAACTGCTGAAGGCTTCAGGATCAGATGCGCTTTTCGATGCACTTCTGTCCTCTGCGGTACTTGCATCGGCAATTATTTATATAGTTACGGACATAAGTCTTGAAGCTTATGTCAGCGTCCTGATTTCAGGGTTCATTATTAAGGCCGGTTTTACGATGATTGCGGGCGCAGTAGACGAGATGCTCGGACACCGCGTCGAGGGCGAGATAATCCGCAACATTAAGGAAATCGTAACACAGATTGACGGTGTCCACGGGGCTTACGACATAATTCTTCACAACTACGGACCGGAACATTATCTGGGATCGCTCCATGTCGAGGTTGATGATACGATGACCGCGGCGCAGTTTGATGCACTTACGCGTGACATTGAAGAGGAAGTCTACTGCAAGACAAAGGTAATACTGACCGCAGTCGGGCTGTATTCACGCAACACCGGCGATGATTCCCAGCTTGCTGTACGCTCGGAGATTACGAGACTTGTAATGAGCCATGAGAATATAATACAGATGCATGGTTTTTATATTGACGAGAAACGGAAGAGAATCACATTTGACATAATCATAGACTTCGACGACGAGGATCGCGAAGCCCTGTACAGTCACATTCTTGAGGATGTCCGCAAGGCGGCACCCGGCTATGATATCCGTATCACACTGGACAGGGACGTGAGTGATATAGAATGAACCCGTTTATTCCGATAATTATTCCGACATTTCAGCCGGATGCTCATTTGCTTGAGCTGGTTGCGGCCCTCGCGGAAGGCGGCGCCGATGCAATTGTTATAGTGGACGACGGCAGTGGTGACGACTTCAGTGAAGTAATCAATTCCGCGCGCGAGCTTGCGGGCGACCGCGGCTGTGTTCTGACACATAAGAAGAATATGGGCAAAGGTGCGTCTTTCAAAACTGCGTTCGCGTATATACTCGAGAACTATCCTCAGGCAACCGGTGTTGTCACCGCGGATTCCGACGGTCAGCATTCGCCGGCCTGTGTATTGAAAATAGCCAGGTGCCTTAGTGCGAATCCACAGTCGTTTGTTCTTGGCGTCAGAACTTTTGACAGCAGAGGGATTCCGTGGAAGAGCAAATTTGGCAACACACTGACAATAAAAGTGCTTCGTTATGTCACAGGTATCCGTATTCAGGACACCCAGACAGGACTTCGAGGTATTCCAAGAGATTTTATGCAGTACCTTTTGGCTGTCAGGGGTGAAAGATTTGAGTTTGAGATGCAGATGCTGCTGGAGAGTGTCGGCCGCTGTCCCATACTTGAGGTTCCGATTGAGACCATATATGAACCGAAAGAGAGTTATCAGACGCATTTTAATCCGGTGGCGGATTCTATAAAGATATACAGGATACTGGGTAAGAAATTCTTCCGTTTTATATTCGCTTCGATGTTCTGCTTTGCTATTGACCTTACGCTGTTTACGTTATTCTGCCGATTTTTTGACACGCGTGTTCCGGGTTACTATGTCGCACTGTCGACTCTGGCGGCAAGATTTGTTTCGGCCTCAATTAATTACACTATAAATTATAAGATGGTCTTTAAGCCGGATGCCAAGGCAGGTATAGCCGGACTCAGGTTTCTTCTGACTTCTGTAGCTCAGATGTCTTTATCTGCAGGATTTACGACTCTTGGAGTAATCGCATTTCATCACGTTCCGGAAACCATCATAAAGGCGATTGTAGATATGGTATTGTTTTTCGTAAACTACAAGGTTCAACAGAAATTTGTATTCAGAACGACGCCTCCCAAGACACAAAAATGAAAATACAAATGCAAATTTGTGGTTGACAAACAGAGGCCTCATAAATATAATAATCAAGCACGCGGGATTAACTCAGTGGTAGAGTGTCACCTTGCCAAGGTGAAAGTCGCGAGTTCGAGTCTCGTATCCCGCTCCAGTAACGACGTTTCCAATAGGGAACGTCGTTTTTTTTAATTATTTTCAAGTTTTAAAATATGAGCATTTTTATTGCCTTAACTATTATTTCTGTGCCTAAAGCTGACAACAGAATAAGATTAGTTGGAGAGTAGCTAAAGCTGCGGTCGTTGCAATAATGCGTGTAAATGCTATAATTAATTGCAAAAATTCTTATGCAAGAGCATGTTTGTCATGGTAAGTTGCTAACAAGAGTCGGGAAATTTGAGAGGGAGACATTATTAGTGATGAAGATATTATCATTCGTAATACCGTGTTATGGTTCAGAAGATACGATTGAGACCGTGATTAGTAGTGTTGTTGCGAAAGTAAGAGAGAGAGAAGATTTTGATTATGAGATTATTACTGTAAATGATTGCTCTCCTGACAATGTACTGATTAAACTCAAGAATTTGGCTGCAGATGATCCCAATATTAAAGTTGTAAATTTGGCGAGAAACTTTGGCAAGCATCCGGCACTAATGGCGGGTTTCTCTATTGTTACTGGGGATTACATAGTTCTTATTGATGATGACGGACAATGTCCGGTAGAGAATCTGTGGGAACTCATCGATCCGTTGGAGAATGAGACTTACGACGTTTCGATGGCAAAGTATGTTGAGAAGAAACAGTCTGCATTTAAGAACTTTGGAAGCAGAGTCAATTCATGGATGTCGCGTACAATGATTGGTAAACCAAAGGAATTGGAGTTCACTAATTTTCTTGTTATGAGAAGATTTGTTCTTGATGAGATAGTAAGATATAAGAATCCTTATCCTTACATGGAAGGATTAGTATTAAGGGTTACAAGGAAGATTAAGAATGTAACTATGGAAGAGCACGAACGGTTTGCAGGAGAAGGAAACTTTAACTTCAATAAATCCCTGGAACTTTGGGTAAACGGTTTTACGGCTTTTTCTGTTAAACCGTTGCGTGTATCCTCATTTATCGGAATGATGTGCGCAGTAATCGGGTTCATCTTTGGATTTGTAACAATAGTTAGAAAGTTGATTATTCCCAATATCAGCGTAGGCTGGAGTTCGATAATAGCCATCTTAATGTTTGTAGGCGGTTTAATTATGATTATGCTTGGACTTATTGGTGAGTATATCGGCAGAATATATATCAGTTTGAATAACTCGCCACAGTATGTCATTAAAGAAACTATAAATGTTAAGTGATTCTGCACGGAGGATAACAACAGATGAGAATAGTTGATGCTGTATGGGAAAAACGAAATCTTGGCGTGGACACAGTTGAAATAGCTTTGGACGAAGACGACGATGTTAATGTTTTTGAAGAAATCAATACATTGAAGCAACCATATCAAGTCTTGAAAATTCCCAATGGAAGAATTGATATTTCTTCAGCTGCACAGAAAAAATGGGTTTTATCTGATTGAGACACAATTGAACTTGATTTCACGTTTTAGCGAACCAAATTTTTCTCCACTTGTGAAAAGATTTTTAGACAGTATCAATTTCGAAGATGCAAATGATGTTGAAACCGAATTGGTGCTTTCGGAAATAGCATCCGGTGAGATTTTTAAAACAGATCGAATCGCACTTGATCCACATTTTGGCTGCAAAATTGCAGGTGTCAGATACGCGAACTGGATTAGAGATACCCTAAATTGCAGTGGTCATTTACTTGTGGCAAAGAAAAACGGCGCTCTGTCGGGGTTTGTTTCCGTTGCGTTGAAAGATGACTACGCAGATGCAATTCTGGGAGGTGCCTTGTCGTCAAATAGAATTCCATCTATTGGGGTAATGTGTTCATATGCGGGAGTAACATTTGCAAGAGAAACGGGTGCAAAATATGTCATTACTTCGGTTTCCTCAAACAACATACCGGCCATGAAAATTAATCTTGCTGCTGGATATGAAATTAAAGATTCACTTTATGTACTTGTAAGACATATCAGCTGAGAACTTTGGGAGGAAATGATGTTATTAGAAGGAAAAACAGCTTTTATTACCGGAACCAATCGTGGAATTGGATTTGCTCTGGTGGAGAAATTTTCCCAAGAAGGCGCAACAGTCATTGCCCATGCACGCAAAACTAATGCTGAACATGAGGACAATTTATTGAAAATTTCCAACAAATATAATAATTCTATAATTCCTGTTTATTTTGATATGCAAGATATTGCAGGAATGAGAGCAGAGGTTAAAGCTGTTCTTTCAAAAGTTGATAATATTGATTTTCTTGTTAATAATGCAGGAGTATCCTCATGGCAGCTTTTCCCCATGACTAAAGTGCAAACAATCAGAGATGAATTTGAAGTGAATTTGTTTTCACCTATGGAGTTGACACAAATTGTACTGCGAAAAATGATGAAGCAGGGATATGGATCAATAGTCAATATGCGTTCAATCGCGGCGATAGAGATTTGTCCGGGCAATTGTGCATATGGTGTGTCAAAGGCGGCAGTAAAAATGTGGACAGAGGTCCTTGCTTCTGAGGTAGGACAATTTGGAATCAGAGTAAATGCAGTTGTTCTTGGTATGACAAATACTGATATGGCACGACAGATTGAAGAAAAAAGCAGGACAAGAGATGCTTCGTTCGTGTCTGCCCTAAAGAGATTGGATGAGCCGGAAGAGATTGCAAATGCGGTTATTTTTTGTGTTCTGACAATGCTTCGTTTGTTAATGGACATACGTTAGTTGTTAATGGTGGGGAGACATAACGAAATGAGCAGCAATGAGATTAGAGGTATCTGTAAAAAAATGAGACAGGACTGTCTAATAATGGCAGATTCTGCAGGTTCAACAGGATTTCATTTTGGCGGTACTTTTTCGATGATAGAGATTGTTGCTACACTATATTTTAGTGTTATGCATATTGATAAGGATGATTTTAATAGTAACAACCGTGACAGACTTATTATAAGCAAAGGACATGGTATACCTGCAGTGTATGCTGCATTAAAGGAAATGGGAGCATTAACTGAAGAGAACTTGAGGACTTATAAGAGCGATGATACGATACTGTACGGTCATCCGGTAATGAATGAGAGTATTGGCATAGAATTCTCAACCGGAAGCCTTGGACAGGGACTGTCTCAAGGAACAGGTTGTGCATTGGCATTGAAACATTTTAATAATGCTGCACGTGTATACGTCGTGATTGGTGACGGAGAATGTGATGAGGGATCAATTTGGGAAGCTGCAATGTCAGCTTCAAAGTTCGGTTTGGATAATTTAGTGGTTATAGTTGATAAGAACAAGATTCAGTACGACGGAGATACAGAGAACGTAATGCCTCTCCTGTCACTGGAAGACAAATTCAACAGCTTTGGATGGAATGTATGCACCATTGATGGTCATGATATTGATGCATGTGAAACCGCATTTTCAAACCAATCCGATAAGCCTATGGTGGTTATTGCGAACACAGTTAAAGGAAAAGGCATTTCTTTTATGGAAAACGATCCTGCTTGGCATCATGCAAGAATGACAGCAGCACAACGTCTGGCTGCAGTAAAGGAGCTTGAATAACATGGAATTCAACAAAATGAATATTCGTACATGGTCTATGCTTGGTCCTTCAGGCGCATTTGGTTTAGCTGCATGTGAGCTGGCAAAGAATGATAAGGATTTTGCAGTTCTAACAGCGGATTTGTGTAATTTCTCTGGTTTGGATAGATTTGCAAAAAATTACCCCCAACAGTTTTATAATATAGGTATTGCTGAACAGAATATGATTGGCGTGGCTGCAGGAATGACAAAGGAGGGAATGAACACATTTGTAACAACATATGCATCTTTCATATCTACACGAGTTATGGATCAAGTAAAAGTCAATTTAGGATATATGGGACTCCCTGTTAAACTTGTAGGTTTAACTTCTGGATTCTCAGCAGGGATACTTGGCGCAACGCACATGGCACTGGAGGATATTGCTATTATTCGAGCTATCCCTAATATAGTGATTTTGTCACCGGCAGATGCTGCTGAAACAATGAAATCTGTTTTGGCTGCTGCGCAGTTGAGTGTACCAGTGTATATTAGAATGAGCGGGGCGTCAAGGTCACCTGTATTACATAATGGAGATTTTGATTTTGAAATTGGAAAGGCAATCAGGCTTAAGGATGGCAAAGATATCGCTATCTTTGCTACTGGCACTATGGTAAGTGAAGCAATGACAGTTGCCGATAGATTCAGCGACATTGGCATCTCGTGTGAGGTTACTGATATACATACCATAAAGCCAATAGATTATGAAGCGATTGGAAAAGCATGTAGTAAGAAACTAATCGTTACTGTTGAAGAACATAGCAGAATCGGAGGTTTAGGCTCTACGGTCGCTGAAGTATTAGCACCGATTAGTTGCGTTCCGCCACAGCTGCTAATAGGGACGGATGATACATACTTGCATGCTGCTTCATATAGTACGCTTATGGAACGTAGCGGGTTAACAGCAGAGCAAATATATAATCAGATTTTTAAATTTTATAAGGAGAACATATAACATGACAAACGCAGAGAAGTATACAAACGCATTTACGGAGACTTTTGAAATCTCACCAGAGCAGACGGAAGGTCTTGTTTACACTGGAATTCCAGCATGGGATTCAATAGGGCATATGCGCCTTATTGCAGCAATTGAGGATGCCTTTGATATAATGATGGATACTGACGATATCATAGATTTCAGCTCTTTCGAGAAGGGAAAGGAAATACTCGCTAATAATTATGATTTGGAATTTTGAGCAATTTGCAGATAGAATTGCTCTTACCGATGATGCGGGAGCAAGTATAAGTTACAGCGAACTTCAGAGTGAAACAGATGCGCTTGCAGGGAAGATCGGCAGGCGGTGTCTTGTATTTTCACTTTGTAGCAATACTATAGATTCTGTAGTAGGGTATGTGGCATTTGTTAATAACAGAATTGTCCCGGCACTGCTTAACTCGCAACTTGATTCGGGGTTGCTTTTGTCTTTGATTGATACATATAAACCATCATATATATGGTTGCCGGATGGAGATTTATCTAAATATAGAAATTTTGAAAAGGTCTTCAGTGGCAGAACTTATTGTCTTTTGAAGACAGGATATCCAAATGAATACACACTTCACAGTGATTTAGCACTGTTGCTTACTACATCAGGATCTACTGGCAGTCCTAAATTTGTACGTCAGATGTACAAGAATATTGAGATTAACACGAAGCAGATTGTTGATTATCTTCAGTTGGACGAATCAGAGAAACCCATTACTACTCTGCCGATGAATTATACATACGGTTGTTCGATAATCAACACACATCTTTTGGTTGGTGCTGAGATACTGTTGACGGACAAGACTTTTTTTCAAAGAGAATTTTGGAATTTCTTTAAGGAGAAAGGGGCAACATCATTCGGAGGAGTTCCATATACTTATGAGATGCTTGAGAAACTCAGATTTTTTAGAATGAAATTGCCTTCGCTGCGTTCTATGACGCAGGCAGGCGGGAAACTTGATCCGGAACTTCACAAGAAATTTGCTGAGTATGCTATTGAGAACAATAAGCACTTTGTTGTTATGTACGGAGCGTGTGAAGCAACGGCAAGAATGGGGTATCTGCCTTATGATAAGGCACTTGTGAAAATAGGCAGTATGGGAATACCAGTTCCTGGCGGTAAATTTGCAATTATTGATACCGAGAATAATGAAATCAAAGATGCTGGTATCGCAGGAGAACTTGTATACAGTGGCGATAATGTCACTATGGGGTATGCAGTTTGCGGCGATGATCTTGCAAGAGGAGATGAACGTGGCGGAATTCTTCATACAGGAGATGTGGCTAAACGTGACGATGATGGATATTATTATATTGTTGGTAGATTGAAGCGTTTTCTCAAGATATATGGAAACAGAGTGAATCTTGATGAAATAGAACAATTAATCAAATCACAATTTGATTGTTTGAATTGTGCAGTAGGTGGAGTAGATGATCTTGTTTATATTTTTATTACTGATAGTGTAAAGGCTGATGCTGTAAGAAAATATATATCAGAGAAGACTGTACTCAATGTAGCTGCATTTAAGATTGTTACTCTGGATAGTATTCCAAAGAGTGATTCTGGAAAGACGTTATACAGGGAACTCGAAAAGTATTACAGTAAATAGGAGTTGAATTAAGTTGGATTATAAAGATATATTGGAAATCTCACCATATTCTTTGAATAGAATAGAGAAAGGACGACTTCTAACCGATAGGTTGAAAGAACTCAGCTCGTATCATATGGAGAACTGCCTTGAATACAGAGCTATGATGAAGAGTATCAACTTTGATTCAGAAAGAATTGAATCATATTATGATATTCCGTTTCTTCCTGTGAGGCTATTCAAAGAGATGGAACTCAAAAGCGTGACGGATGGAGATGTATTTAAAGTGATAACGTCATCTGGAACGACAGGACAGGCTGTATCAAAGATATATCTTGACAGGTTGACATCTAGCAATCAGCAGAAAACACTAGTAAAAATTGTTTCATCTTTCACGGGAGCAGCAAGGATGCCAATGTTGATTATTGATTGTCCTTCTGTTGTGAAGAATCGACTGATGTTTTCAGCGAGAGGTGCAGGCATACTTGGTTTTTCAATCTTTGGACGAGATGTAACCTATGCACTTGATGATGATATGAATCTAAACGTAGAAGGAGTGTTGGAATTTCTCGAGAATCACAAAGGAGAGAATATTCTAATGTTCGGTTTTACTTTTATAATATGGCAGCACTTTTATAAGGAATTGTTGCGTCTCAGAGAGGATAAGATAGAATTTGATTTTTCAAAGGGAATACTGATACATGGTGGCGGTTGGAAAAAACTTGTGACTGAAGCGGTATCTCAGCAAGATTTTCATAACAGGCTTCATGAAGTCTGTGGTTTGGATTCGATTCATGACTATTATGGTATGGTAGAGCAGACAGGCTGTATTTATATGCAGTGCGAATATGGGCATCTGCATGCAAGTGTTTTTTCTGATATTATTACGCGAAGAGCAGGTGACTTCTCAGTATGTGATTATGGTGAACCAGGCATAATACAGGTGCTTTCTATGATACCTCATTCATATCCGGGACATTCATTACTTACTGAGGATGAAGGAGTTGTGCTTGGCGAAGATGATTGTCCTTGTGGCAGAAAAGGGAAGTACTTCAAAGTTATTGGAAGGCTCAAGAATGCTGAAATAAGGGGGTGTAGTGATACCTATGCAGCAAAATTTAAATGATATTTCTGTGCTTCCGATAGATTTCTATTCAGGGAGTCGAGAGATTATAGCGGGAATGAATGAGATAAATTCTATGGAAACGTTTTCAGATGAAATTATTGATTTCATGAATAGCGTTTCAAGAGAAATACTGGCAGATGTTTCAGCACGAGAATTCCCGGATGTAATTACTCTGGCATTCTGGTTGAGGAAAGCTTCGATTATGAAACAGAAGGAGCGCTTTGTTGTTTCAACGAAAGCTATCCGTCGAGGTCGTGGTATCGTGCTTCATATTGCACCTTCGAATGTTCCTGTGAACTACGCATATTCACTGTTTACAGGCCTTGTCTGCGGGAATGCGAATATCGTTAGGATTCCGACAAAGAATTTTCCGCAGGTAGAATTGATTAATTGCGCAATCAATAAAGCTCTTGAGAATCATGAGAATATAAAACCATATATTGCTCTAATAAAATATGGTCATAGTGCTGAGACAAACAGGTATTTATCGTCTATTGCAGACGTGAGAGTTATTTGGGGCGGAGATGAAACTATCAGGGAGATTCGAGAGTTTTCACTAAAACCAAGAGCTACAGAGATTACGTTCGCAGATCGTTATTCACTTGCTGTTATTGATTCGGATACATACATGGCTATGGATAATAAAGATAGAATTGCTAATGATTTTTACAATGATACATTTCTTACCGATCAGAATGCCTGTACTTCACCAAGAGCAGTGATTTGGATTGGCAAGAGAAAGAAAGAGGCACAAGATGTCTTTTGGAGTGAGCTCCACTCAATTGTTGAGAAGAAGTATGAGCTTCAGGGTGTTCAGGCAGTAAACAAACTGACAAGTGGTTATTTACTGGCAGTTGATCGTAGCTGCCACAGAATTCCTATGGCGGATAATCTTATAGTTAGAATGAAGGTGGAAAAGCTTGACAGTGAGATTATGAACCTCAAGGATAATTCAGGATATTTTTTCGAGTATGATTGTAATAATGTTGTGGATATGCGTGAAGTTTGTAATAATGAGCGTTGTCAGACGATATCATATATAGGAAATACAGAAGTCCTCTTGCCACTTATCAGAAGTGGCATAAAAGGTGTAGATAGAATAGTCGAGATAGGAAAGTCTATGAATTTTGATTTTATATGGGATGGATATGACTTGGTTGAAAGACTGACGAGATATACTACCTATTGATTGGTTTTACGAATTTATACTAAATAGTAGCGCAGGTAGGTGATTTACCTGCGCCACTTTGTTTTTAGAAGTTTATGTTGTTATATTGTCCCAAAAAGTAAATAGACACGAAACAGCCCCTTCTCCGGTATCAGGAAAAGGGGCATGAATTCTGAATATTCGCATTCAGCCGCAACGAAGACTTGTCAGCGGGAGACGAGGCTATAGTATGTCTGCGCACGGCTGAGCGCGCTTGCGGCATCGGCAACATACTGGTTGAACGCGGTCTTGTATGCTGAAGGCGTCATCGAGTTGGCGGCGCTGATGCTGCCAAACATTTCCTCGGCCACGTTAGACATGTATCCGGTCTCACTGAATGACGCAAAGGCAAATCCTGACTGAGTGTAAACCGGATTGATGATGTTCACATAATGTCCGCCTTTGCTGGCCTTCTCGTCGGTGTACCAGCCGGTGAACGGATCGGCGTAGCCCCAGGCGAGGTTCTCTGCGCGATAGCCGCCAAGGTCTGAGAAATAGCCGTTGTGGAACGCAATGTGGTCATATGTCTTGGACGATATGACAGCTGAACCTATGGACGCTGCCATAAGTGCCGAGTTGACCTGAAGAGGAGCAATACCTTCTGATGCGCGAAGGCTGTTGCACTCTGCGATATAGTCCACCGATTTGTTGATGTTGTCTGCCGTCAGGAATCTTGTGTAGATGCTTAAGTCAGTTCCCGGAACCAGATTGTCTGAAGCTGCTTTGTTCACGTAGTATTCAACAGTGTGACCGCCGGCTGCAGTTGACTGAGTATCGATCCAGTCGAGAACGACCTCGTTGTAATGCTTCTGTGCGTCAGCAAGTGCTGCGGCAGCTGCGTCTGCGGTGGACTTGTCTATGAACGAAAGTGAGACAGAGCCGGGAGCGGAGGAGCCTTTGGCTACGAGCTCTATCTGGATTGCCTCGAGACGGTATGAGAAACCTGATGTGCCCGCGCTCGCACCGTTGCAGGCCCAGTCGAGCCAGCCGAAATTCTGAGAGTGAACGCGGTAGTAGATGTCGTAATGATCAGCTATATCGCCGGTGAGCTTTATCTGGATTGCCTCAAGCCGTTTACCTTCGCCCTGTGTTCCGGAAAGCGTGCCGTCTGATACCCAGTCCTGCCAGCCGTAGTCCTGAACGTGTGTTTTGTAAGAGATTGACCCTTTGTATGCCGCGCCTGTGAGAGCGATTGAAATTGCTTCAAGTCTCTTGGAGCTCCCGGTTGTGCCGGATACAGCGCCGTCGGCAGACCACGCCGATTCCCAGCCGTAATCCTGGCAATGGACGCGGTATGCTACGCCTTCGTTGCTGCTGTATCCTATCGGGACTATCTTTATCTGGACTTCTTCAAGCCTTTTGGATTCGCCTGTGGTTCCGGCAAGCGCACCGTCTGAGACCCATCCCTGTGCGTCGCCGTAGTCCTGTATGTGGACGTGGTACATTATTGTATAGTGGTTTGCGAGTTCACCTGTCAGGCGCATTCTCAGTCCTTCGAGTCTTAAACTTTGATGCGATGTACCGGCAGTCTCTCCTGCATTCACCCAGTTCATCCATCCTATATTCTGAACGTGCACCTGGTATTGGATTGTTCCGTCATATCCGAGCTGATTGTCAAAATTTACGCATATAGATTCTACGCGCTTGCTGTTTCCCCGGGTTCCGAGTGTTAAGGTACCCGACGAAAATGAGCCTTCAGTGTCCCCGTAATCCTGGACATGCGCTGTACCGTTAAGAGTGTAGGAAGCGCCAGCCGAAGCTGTGTTAGGAATCGCGGTGGCGATTGAGAAAGCCATTACTGCGGATATGCAGGCCGACAGTATTTTCTGTAGTGTTTTATTCATGGTCAACCCCTCCTTTGAATATATCAAATGATAGCCTTTAGTGAGACATTTTTCTATGGTTTGTTAGCAAATTTCACATAAAAATAAAAAAAAAATCCAAATAAATCTGTATAAAGCCCAAGGAAATTGAAAATTTACAGGCGTATTATACTCGATTGTATGAAACGCATAGTTCACATCTTTCTATATTTTCTTCTGGCAGCGGCTGTTTTCGGCCTCCTTCTTGCGTCATTTGCAATGATCTGGACAATGGATGTCTGGAGACATATTACTTTCGATGAGATTATTTATCATCTGTCCGCGCCTATTGAAGGAACCAATCCCAGTGTAATACTGAGCTTTGTTTTGAGAAATCTTATTCCCGCTGCAGTTGTGGGACTTGGATTATGGGGACTTAATATAGTTAATATATTAAAGAGAATCAAGAAAGCTAAACTCGTTAAGCAGATAAATGCCATAGCAGTAATTGTTTCTGTGGCGGTAATCGTTGTTGTTGCGGCACTTTTTATAAACAAGTATGACGCAATCGGGTATTACAAGGCTATGAACGAGAATTCGGATTTTGTCAAGGATAACTACGTGAAGCCGACTGATGTTGATATTCAGTTTCCTGAGAAGAAGCGCAATGTTGTTTATATTTTTCTGGAGTCGATGGAGATGTCATATGCTGATAAGTCCGTCGGAGGCGCATTTGATGAGAATTACATCCCGGAGCTTACGGATCTGGCGCTTGGTGATAACGCCGAGTGCTTCGCCGGCAATGATGAGACGCTGAACGGCGCGGTGCCTATGCATGGAGCTACGTTCACATCCGGTGCCATGGTGGCGCAGACTTCCGGACTTCCGGCAATGGAGGAGATAGGCAACGCTGCGGGAACTCAGTCGAGTTTCTACCCGGGAGCTACCACAATCGGCGATATCCTGGGAGCTCAGGGCTACAATCAGGAGCTCATGGTTGGTTCGGACGCGGTTTTCGGCGGAAGAGCACAGTATTTTTCCGGTCACGGCGGATACAAAATTTTCGATTATAATTACGCGCTTAATAACGGTTATATTCCCGCAGGCTATAAGGTATGGTGGGGATACGAGGACCAGAAGCTTTTTCAGTTCGCAAAGTCAGAGATACTGGCGCTGGCCGATGAAGATCAGCCTTTCAATTTTACGATGCTGACCGTGGACACACACTTTGAGGATGGCTATGTATGCCCGCTTTGCAGAGACGAGTGCGGCGACAACCAGTACGGCAACGTTATGCACTGCTCTTCACGTCAGGTTACAGAGTTCGTTGCATGGCTTCAGCAGCAGGATTTCTATGACAACACGACTATTGTCATTTGCGGCGACCACACAACGATGGATTCGAATTTCTGCTCCAGTGTGGATGATGGTTTCCTCAGACGCACATATATGACGATTCTTAATTCTGCCGCGACATGTGACAGTACCGAGCAGCGTCTTTATTCTACTTTTGACATGTTTCCTACGACGCTCGCGGCTATGGGCTGCCAGATTGAAGGCGACCGCCTCGGACTTGGAGTGAATCTGTATTCCGGGCAGAAGACGCTGCTCGAACAGTATGGCATTCAGTATGTAAATACGGAGCTGTCGAAAAACTCCGACTTTATAAAGAACGATATCGCAGGTTATAAGTCCTTTGACGAGGCGGTTTTTGAGACAAATGCCGTTCTTGACACAAAGTACACGCCTGTCGTCGATGACGGCAAATTTACGGGTGTCGAATTCTCACTGTCGGGTCTCGAGACTACGGATGAACCCATACAGGCGATTCAACTGGATGTGTCAACACCGGGAGGGACATGGTCAACATCTTCACAGATGCAGCGAAATGAAGATCTTTCCTACTCAACTGTGTTCAGCGTCGACGGGCTTACTGACAGACAGCTTCTTAACCTGACGGTTACAGTAACAGATTCCAACGGAGATCAATATGAGATCTACAAAGATACGGGCTACCTGGGTAATATTTTTCACTACCTGCACTATGACATAAACGAGTACATAGACTCGGTGATGAATCTTGATAACGTGGTAGTTTTCGCCGCCGCATGCGACGACTGTTCGGGTGCAATTTCGGATTCTACACTTGAGCTGCTGAGGGAACACGGTCTCGAAGCCAAATTCGACGAATCTGAGGGACTAAGCTGGTACGGAGTTGTGGCAAACGGTCATGCCGAGCACGAAGATTGTTCAGACAGTCTTTTAAGTTACGGAGGAAGTCTGCCAAACGGCGATTTCTTCAGTCTTGAGAGCCTCGGAAGTGCCGGAGTTGCGGCGCAGATTGCCGCTCAGACCGAGAGTGTCCGCGAGAATGAGTCCATCGGGAATGAGAGCAACTCTCTTGTTAACGGAGTCGTCGATACGTTCCCGCAGGTAGCGGCCGTTACCAACGATGTTTTGGATGGCGATGTTCCGAAGCCGATGAGTTCTATAGTCGTAAACGGCAAAGAATACTCACCCAGCAACCGCGGTCTGCTTTTCGTTGTGTATGATCTCAATGAGGGCTGCGTGATTGATGCTGCTTCGTTCGATACGGCGCGCGACAGTTTCACCGGTGAGCAGTCAAAGGGTACTCTGGACTACGAGATATCTTCGTTCATGGGTTCTTCGAGACTTTCAGTGTCAGTGTCTGATATTGCGAGCCTTATTAACCTCAACAATACAGGAACCGCGGATCTTTATATCTGGGACGCCTCGACGATTGATACGCCGAAGCACTACGCACTGTCACTTGAGAACGGAAGCAACGGATACACTTATACCAAATCGGTGGATATCGATGATCTTGATCTGAGCACTGCGCATATGTCGATTTATATCAAGAAGGCCGGCGGAAGAATTCTGCTGAGATACAATGTACCGATCACATCAACTCAGAATTAATGAGCTGTTAGTTTGATTGCAATTGGTTTAAAATATGGGCAAATATGCGGAGGATTTACACAGAATGCCCGACAATGCGGATTCATTACCGACAGTTACTATTGTTATGCCCGTGTATAACGGCGAATGTTGCCTGAACGATTCCATCGGGGATATTTTCGCGCAGAGTTACAGAAATATCGAGCTTATCGCAGTTAATGACGGGTCGTCGGACGATTCCGGCGAAATTCTTGCGAAGCTCTGTGAGAAGCAGCCGGAAGGCATTGAGATCAAGGCGGTCACTCAGATAAACTCCGGTATATGCTCGGCAAGAAATCGCGGACTTGATCTGGCACGCGGCAGGTATATTGCATTTATGGATCAGGACGACAGAATGCCTGAAGATTATGTCATGCATCTCGTAAAAGAGATGGAGGGTACGGAAGACGGATCCGCAAAGCCGGACGCGGTAATCGGCGGCAATGTCGAGATGCGAAAAGGTCTGCGGACAAACCGGGACCTTGAGCCGGATATGACGTGGAGCCTTTACCGTAATAACGCGCCATGGGGAAGAATGTTCAGAAGGACTGTGATTGAGGAGAATCACATAAGGTTTTACGACACCAGAATAAGCGAGGATTTTTACTTCAATTTTGTTTATTTGAGTTTTTGTCGTAAGGTAAAGGTAGTCGCTCAGACGGGATATGTCTGGCGGATAGACGAGCGGTCGGAGTCGCACTCGGGCATGAGACGGTATTCGCCGGAACGTGATGTGACAGAGATGTTAGGCAGGCTTCTGGCTGATATGAGGACGATTGATGACAGTTCTGTTCTGGACAAAGAACTTTTCGAGTACCTGATAATAAAACACATTGTGTGGTATCTGCTGTTTATATCGGAAGGTTCGTCCTCGCGGGATGTCAGGGAGGCATATGACAGGGCGTTTGGCTGGCTCAAGTCAAATTTCCCGGACTACCGGCATAACAGTCAGGTCAGATGGGGAAAGCCGGAGGGAGAGAGCGCGGGAGTCAGGCACATTGTGACAATCGCTGTAATGATGCAGAAGATGAATCTGTTTAAGCCATTTTTGGCTTTAAGGAGTATAAGAGGGTCGAAAGAAGGACAATGCTATGACAGACAAAGTGACAAATAACACGGCAGGAATAAAGAACAGGACAGGCCTGAAAGAGAGAATTTCCGCGTTGGCTGTTTATGCGGTTGTTATCTGCGTTATGACCGCTGTATTCTGCCACAGTATCGGGAAAACCGAGAAGTATGACTATCAGGATAATTACTGGGGAATGAGCGCGACAGACACTGTGGACCTTAAGGATGGAACAGTGCTGACGGAGGTGCTTCCCGCAGCGTGTTTCAGTTTTGACGGGATTACACTGAGAGATTTCAACAGCAACGGCAGTTACAGCGGCAATGAGAAGCTTCATGTTGTGCTGAGTGACGATGCGACAGGTGAGGTTTTCGACAACTGCGTTTATCCGCTCCGCAATCATCAGTTTGACGACGCAACAGTGTTCATTCCCTGTAAGTTTGCAAACGATAAGCCGGTAGCGCTTCAGATTGATGTCTATACCGAAGGCCTGACAGACAAATTTGTCACAGTGTCACTGTCTGATTCATCAGCGGTGGGCGGAGCATTCTTTATAAACGATGTGGCACAGCCGGCTCAGCATTTCTGCATGAATTCAGTTGTTATTACTCCGGTTCAGGATAATGCCGCCTGCATTGTGTATTACGTTGCGGGAATTCTGGCGGCGAGCGCACTGCTTGTGCTGTGTCTTACCGGAAAAATCCGGCTGGCGTCGGGAAATAACTGCGGCGACACTGAAAGTGCAACCGACAGGAAGATTGCTGCCCGTAAGAGATTTCCGTTGTATCTGACGGTTTTCATAGTTATGAATCTTGTGTTTCTGCTTTTCTATTATGTTGTCCTCAAATCAATTGAACCGGATGGCAGCTCGCTTCGCAAATATTACGTAATCATCGGACTTATTGCGGTTGCCGGTGCTAATATAACTCTCGCACTCGTGGCTTGGGGAAGAGCAAAGATTACGACTGTTTATATCGTGTCTGCCCTGATACTCGGTACAGCGTTCTGTTTTCTTATTCCGTCCTACTGCGTGCAGGATGAGAGATTCCATTTTGATCAGGCCTATATTATGTCGAATGAGTGGATGGGAATTGATGATACGGGTTATCCTGACAGAATTTACAAAAGAAGCTGCGATATTGACGGGTCTATTCCGGCGACTATGGAAATTACAGAGCTTGAGTATTCGGTTATCTGCGGAAGACTGTTTGATAAAGTTGACGGTGATGACACCGAGCTTCAGCCGGCTTACGCGGTAACTGACGGCGTGAGAACCGCACCTGAGGTGAGCTATCTGCCGCAGGCCATAGGAATTACCGTGGCGCGAGTAATGAACTTCAATATGATAACAATGACGTTCTTTGCGAGAATGGCAAACCTTGTGGCAATCACACTGCTAATGGCACTGGCACTTCGCAGAATGCCTTTTGGCAAAAGCGCACTTGCCGTTACCATGCTCCTGCCCATGACACTGCTGCTGTCGGCTTCGGCGTCGTACGACGGCTTTATTCTGGCATCAGCGTTCCTGTTTACGGCGTATTGTCTCGATGCGGTGTATCACCCTGA
Source organism: Mageeibacillus sp. (assembly GCA_022484595.1). GTDB lineage: Bacteria > Bacillota > Clostridia > Saccharofermentanales > Saccharofermentanaceae > Saccharofermentans. The sequence goes on from JAKVLB010000007.1 coordinate 41,164, forward strand.
ATCAATATCGGCATTGAACCTCGGTGTATTAATTGTTTCAGCGCTGCTTCTGGCCATGAGCAAGGGCGGAGTCTATATACCGATGCTTTGTCTTGTGTTTATGCTTTTGAAGAACCCTGTCAGGGATTCCAAATCCGCATTGTTACGCCGTGTTGCCATTGCAGTTTTTGCTCTGGCTGTTGTGGGAGCCGCGGCAATAAAACTATATCCTACGGTCAAAGAGACGCTTGATGCGACAGGGTTCAACAACGAGAATATCTATGAGGCAAGGACTCTGTACAATGTTCCTTACGCCTTGGATAACATAGGCCGCGTTGTGAGGCTTGTTTTCTGGAGCCTTGCACGCAAAAGCTACAGTTATTGCAGGGGAATGTTGGGAACGCAGCTCGGACTGTCTGTAAGGCTTCCGGTTATGCTGTCTGCTGTATATCTGTTTCTGCTTGTCATATCGTCATTCAAGCATAAGGCACAGGAGCTGTCGCTTACTGTCAGCCGCAAAATACTGGCCGCTGTTATAGCTGTTGTCTGTATTCTTCTTATCATGGTGTCGATGCTTTTCGCTGTCACGGATATTACCGATAAGACAATAAGAGGAGTTCAGGGCAGATACTTCCTGCCGTTTCTGCCACTTGTGCTTCTGCTGTTCAGAAACAGAAAAACAGTAACGACAGGTATCAGCGAGGGTGATATGATACTTGCGGTAACGATCGTAAATACAATTACGATAGGGCTTGCAATGAGTGTTATTGTGGCAATTGAGGCTTTTTAGTGTAAAATACAGCTACTATGAAAAAAATCGTAATTATTCCTGCTTTCAATGAGAGCAAAGTCATAATAGACACGATAAATGACATCAGGGCAAAGGCTCCTGATTTTGATTTTGTCGTTGTAAACGACCATTCAAAAGACGATACACACAGGCTTCTGGCCCGTGAGGGAATTCCGGCGCTTAATCTGCCGGTCAATCTCGGTATCGGAGGTGCGGTCCAGACGGGCTATCTCTATGCATACCGAAACGGGTATGATATCGCGGTTCAGCTCGACGGAGACGGTCAGCATGACCCGGCTTTCCTGCATGATATGGTGACATTTATGCAGAAGAACGAATCGGATATGGTTATAGGCTCGAGATACATAACGAAGGAAGGTTTTCAGTCCACATCGCTGAGAAGGACGGGAATCAGATTTTTCTCGTGGCTCATAAGGCTCATTACCGGTAAGCGTATCACCGACCCGACTTCGGGGTACCGTATGATCAACAGGAGGATAATGAAGATTTTCGCGAAGGATTATCCGCGGGATTTTCCGGAGCCTGAGAGCGTGGTGACTGTCCTTAAGAACGGATTCCGTGTTGACGAGCTCCAGGTGATAATGCGTGGCCGTCAGAGCGGCAAGTCATCTATCAACCTTATCAAGTCACCTTACTATATGATTAAGGTTACTTTTGCCATTATTCTGGAAGGAGTTCGCAAACATGCTGACTGAACGAATACAGTTAATCGTCGCGGTTATGATTCTGGCGTTTTTAATTGTTCTGTTTGAACTCGCCAAGAAGAAATTTATGGACCCCAAGTATACTCTGGCGTGGTTTCTCGTGACAGTCGGCGTCATGATTCTGGATCTGATTCCTGACGCGATGAAGTATCTGTCCAAACTTATCGGAATTTATAATCCTATGAACATGGTGTTCTTTATAGGGTTCATATATATGGCGTTCATTATTTTCGCGCTCTCTATTGCAATGTCGAGAATGTCGGGAAGAGTCAAGAAACTCATTCAGGAAGTCGCGATACTCAACAGAGAACTCGAAGACCGCACGGGAAGCAAGCGGAAATGAATCCTCTCGTAAGTATATGCATACCGCTTTATAACAACGCTTCTACGATAGAAGAGACGGTGCGCTCGGTCATAAGCCAGACATACAGGCCGTTAGAGCTTGTCATAGTCGACGACAATTCAACAGACAATTCATACGACGTGGTTAACAGCATTCTTGCGGAGCTGCCGGAGAATCTTGACGTTCTGAGGCATCTGGAGCGCAACACGTCAAATCTCGGAATGTCCGGAAACTGGAACCGCTGCCTGTCTCTTTGCAACGGCAGATATATAAAGCTTCTTTGCGCAGACGATACCATAGACAGCTCGCTTGTTGAGCGCGAGGTGGAGGTTCTGGAGCATTTTCCTGAAGTCCTCTCGGTAGAATCCGATACGGCTTTTGTAGACAGGAACGGCAAAATCACAGGTCATTACAATCGTTACCGCAAGAGCGGAACGGTATCCGGGCGCGAGACTGCGAGATATTCTCTTTTTCACCGCGATTACCTCGGTGCACCCCTCGCCAACCTGTTTCGTCGCACGGCATATGAGCAATATGGCGGTTTCGACCCTGACTTCCATTACATTGTCGACTACGAGTTTTTTATGCGGCTTGCCTGCGCAGGAGACGTGTTTATTATTCATGAGCCGCTGAATTTCTTCAGGCTGCGTCATGATTCGAATACTTCACAGGTGTTGGGCGGCGACGAAGGCAGATGCTATGTTGAAGAGCATCGCCGGCTCGCCGAAAAGTTTGCCGCAGAACTGTCGTTATCGCCGTCAGATATCCGCCGCAGTGTCAGAATCCGCCGGCTTATGAACCTGCTTGGCGGCATATACCTTAAGCTTCATATCGGGGGGAGGCAGAATGTCTGATAACAGGCGGCACCGTTATTCTTTTAAACAGTTCGAAAAGATGGTAGAATTACACAATATGCAAAAGAACAGATTGATCATCAGCTTATTACTTATTATTTTTGCGGCAGCGGTTAACGTTGCCGTTTGTGTGAGACCGGAATCGTATGATGACGCGACTGTCTCGCTAAATGTCACACTGGAATCGGATTCAAATCTCAGTACTCAGGTCTTCTATGCCGACACCAAAGATGCCGCAGGTCCTGAATTTACCGAGGATAATTCGGTAAAGGCGGCGTATGCGGCAGGCAGCGGCGAAGCGACTTTATCATACGCAATTCCTGTAAGCGCCGTTTATGTCAGATTTGACCCTGCAACAGAAGCCGGAGTTACAGTCCTGATCAGGAAAATAACAGTATCATATGGTGATACTGTCATAGATACTCTTTCAGGCGAACAGACGGTTACCGCCAAGGACAGCGACCCGTATATTCTCTTAGGCGAGCTTGATACAGATTTGGAGACGGCGGCAATTATACCGGCCGTTCACCGCAGGACACTTATCAGAAATATTGCAGAGTGTCTGGCGGTAGACCTGATAATTCTGCTTCTAATAATCAAGTGGTATTCTGTTGTTCCTGTTCCGAGGGAAATATGGCAGAACAGGGTACTTACGATGTCTCTCGCAAAAAACGATTTCAAGACAAGGTTCGCGGGTTCCTATCTCGGAATTGTCTGGGCATTCGTTCAGCCGGTCGTAACGATACTTCTGTTCTGGCTCGTGTTCGAGAAGGCGATGCACGCAGGTCCGCAGCCAGCTGCCAATGGTACGACAGTGCCTTATGTACTCTGGCTTACAGCCGGTCTTGTTCCGTGGTTCTTCTTTCAGGACGCTCTTAATTCCGGAACATCGACATTTATGGAATACGCTTATCTTGTTAAGAAAGTGGTCTTCAACATAGGTATTCTTCCGGTGGTCAAGGTAATATCGAATCTATTTGTTCACCTGGCATTTGTGGCATTCATGTTTGTAATGTATCTGGCGCTTGGTCAGCCTGTCACGGTTCATGCCGTACAGATTCTCTACTACTCTGTGGCAATGATCTGCTATGTTACGGCTCTGGTATACGTAACAAGTGCACTGTGCGTCTTTTTCCGGGATCTGTCACAGATAATCGGAATCTTTATGCAGGTTTTCATGTGGTCCACGCCGATTATGTGGAACCTCGACAGTATGAGCGTATCGGCACCGGTCGGGCTGATCCTCAGACTCAATCCGATGTTCTACATTGTCCAGGGCTATCGTGACGCCATGATAAACCGGATATGGTTTACTCAGCGTCTTGATATTACCGTTTATTTCTGGACGCTTACAGTGCTTCTGTTTATCTTAGGTACGACGATATACAGAAAGCTTAAAGTTCATTTTGCAGATGTTCTCTGACAAAGGGTGTTGATATGGATAATGATTACGCTATTAGAGTTAAAAATGTAACCAAGATTTACAAGCTTTTCGAGAAAAACACAGACAGAATCAAGGAGAGCCTGGGACTGAGCCGCAAGAAACTGTACAGGGAGCACTATGCCCTGCGCAATCTGTCGTTTGATGTCCATCGCGGCGAAGCTGTAGGTATAATCGGTGTAAACGGTGCAGGCAAGTCCACAATATTGAAAATTATTACCGGAGTTCTCAATCCGACAGAGGGAGAAGTTGAAATCAACGGAAGAATATCCGCGCTTCTCGAACTCGGCGCAGGTTTCAATATGGAATACACCGGCATTCAGAATGTATACCTCAACGGAACGATGATCGGATTCACGAAGGAAGAGATTGACGCCAAGCTCAAAGATATTCTTGAGTTCGCAGACATTGGCGATTTTGTCTACCAGCCGTGCAAGACTTACTCTTCAGGTATGTTTGTGCGTCTGGCGTTCGCGGTTGCGATTAACATCGATCCGGAGATACTGATTGTAGACGAGGCACTGTCTGTGGGAGATGTGTTCTTCCAGACGAAATGTTTTCGCAAGTTTGAAGAATTCAGAAAGAACGGCAAGACGATACTGTTTGTCAGCCATGACTTGAGCTCCATACGCAAATACTGCGACAAGGCAATATTGCTTGCTCACGGCGAGAAGGTCGGGGAGGGAACTCCGGCCGAGGTCATCGACATGTATAAGAGGGTTCTTGTCGGACAGTTTGAGGATGATGACGAGAAGGCTCAAAGTGCGGCCGCGGCTCCTGCCGTAACCGGCGAGTGGAAGAAGAATTACGTTATCAATCCGTCGTTTGATGAATATGGGGACAGAGACGCGGAGATTGTAGACTTCGCGATTGTTGACAGCCGCGGCAAGTACACAAGTGTTCTTGCAAAGGGAGACGATTTCCAGATCAAAATCAGGATAAGGGCGAACAGAACCGTTGAAGAACCTATTGTCGCCTATACGATAAAGACGCTAAAGGGCACGGATATAACCGGAACCAACACGATGTTCGAGAAATATAGTCTGGGGACGATGAATCCCGGCGACGAGAAGACCGTAACCTTTACACAGAAGCTCGACATTCAGGGCGGACAGTATCTGATGTCATTCGGATGTACCAGATACGAGAACAATGATTTCAAGGTGTTCCACAGGCTCTATGATATAATCAATCTGTCGATAGTGTCTGAGAAAAATACCGTCGGCTATTATGATATGAATTCTGTTATTGAAGTGAAATGAGAACTATGGATACAAGAATTGGCAAAGTAAAGCTCAACTGCGATTTCTACAGCGGTACGGATACATATTCTGACGGGGATATTGAGAACAGGCTTCTCGATATCGTCAAATCCGGCAAAGACCTCGAAGAAGTGTTGATTGAGGACACGGATTGGCCGGTGCTGTATCATCTGTCTGACATAAGAAAGAACATTGTCTCATGGTATGATTTTAACAGCAAGGGAACCGTTCTTGAGATAGGATCAGGATGCGGCGCGATTACCGGGGCCCTGTGCGAAAAGACATCCAGAGTCGTCGCCATTGATCTGTCGAAGAGACGTTCAGAAATTAACGCTTACCGCAATAATTACGATAATCTTGAGATTATCGTCGGTAATTTCGAAGATATAAAAACTGACGAGAAGTTTGATTACGTCACGCTGATCGGCGTTCTTGAGTATTCAATCTATTATATTAATTCACCGGAGCCGTTTCTCGATATGCTCAGAAAAGCAAGGGAATATCTTAAACCCGGCGGGCAGCTCATCATTGCAATAGAGAACAAGTACGGCCTTAAGTACTGGGCCGGCGCCAAGGAGGATCACACCGGCGTGGAATTCGACGGAATACAGAATTATTCGGGCGTAGACAGAGTGAGGACCTTCTCAAGGGGCACTCTTGACAGACTTCTTTGTGAGGCCGGATTTAAAGATAACGATTTCTACTATCCGTTTCCTGATTATAAGCTCCCGCTGGAGATTTACTCACCTGAGCATCTTCCGGGTACCGGTGAGCTCTTATCGTATTCTCCGGCATATGACAGAGACAGAGTGGTTCTGTTTGATGAAGCCAAGGCGGCGGAAGCGCTGGTGCAGGACGGTCTGTTCGAGGAATTCGCCAACTCATTCCTGGTTATCAGCAGGAGGGCCGACTGATTATGGACAAGATGATTTACATAAAATACAACTCACTCAGGAAGCCGGAATACAGGGTAAGCACAGAGATCCGTGAGAATGATGACGGCATGCGCAGCGTCGTGAAAAGACCGATGAACCGGGCTTCAGCTGCTCAGATCAATACAATCAAGAGCAACTTTACAAAGCTGTCCGGACTCTATCGCAATGTCGGTATTATTCCTTTTACCGAAAACGGTGACGTGTTGGTATTCCCGTTTATCTTCGGCAGACCTCTTGCGGCAGACATTGATCTGCAGCACATGTCAACAGACGAGATATACGGCAGGATAGATGAAGCATTGAAGATTATCTACGATTTCAGAGAGGATGCCGGTAATTTTGTCATTACAGACAGATTCAAGTCGGCGTTCCCGGGACTTGTTCCGGGTGAGAACGAACCGGCGTATTCCGTCACCAACATCGATTCCAATATTGATAATTTTCTTGTGTCGGAGGGCAAAGTATGGTGCATAGATTATGAATGGGTATTCGATTTTCCTGTGCCCGTCAGATATGTCAGATTCAGAACTCTCCTGTATTACTATGCTAAGCAGAATGCCTTCATCGCCGACAGAATCAGCGCCGATGAATTCTATTCCCACTTTGGATACACTAACGAAGATGTCAGACTGTTTACCGAAATGGAGGACTGCTTCCAACAGTATGTACACGGTACAAACCGCAGATACATAGTTACTTCTCACTACGAGAAGACACACAGAAGCTTTGCTGAGATAAGCGAGCTCGCGACAAAGCTTCCGGAAGAAATCAGGCTCAAGGACGCGCACATAGGAAATCTTAATGAGATTATTAGTAGCGACAAGGAACTGCTTACGGAGAAGGATTCCCACATAGGTAATCTAAATGAGATTATACATACCGACGAAGAAGCCATCACTTCATTGAGAGGCGATGTGGATATGCTCAACAACACGGTGAGTGAATGCAATAGTACAATCAGTAAGCTCAACTCAGATATCTGGGAACTCAACTCAACCGCCTTTTCACTCAAGTCAAAAGTCAGAAGACAGCAGGAGCTGCTTGACTGTGACAGAAGGACAATCGAGAGCAAGGATAACCACATCGGCAATCTCGAAGCTATAATTTCCAACCGGGAGGATATTATTTCCATCCGTGAAGAACAGTTAAGCCAGCGCGATGCGTATATAAGTGAGATCATGCACGCCATAAAGAATCCGTTCTACGGAATGTATCTTGTCTGCAGGAAGATTAAGAACAGAATTGTACCCGCAGCAGGTGATAAAACTGCAAAGCAAAATTCCGAATCTGCCGCGGGCGATGCCGCAGACAATCAGAGCGGAATGAATGTTAAGACAGAGAACTGCACAGCTGGCGGTTCGGAAGCTCCGAGTATTGCGGTAAATGATTATGAGGAATGGATAACAAAGATAGAATCAGGTCAGACCTATGACGACAAGTTCGATTATATGCCGACAATATCGGTCATAGTTCCAGTCTATAACGTGCTGGACAAGCACCTGGTTCCATGCATTGAATCAGTGCTTAACCAGATATATCCTAACTTCGAGCTCTGCATGGCAGACGATTGCTCCACATGGGACAACGTCAGGACTACGCTGAAGAGGTACGAGGACAATCCGAAGGTAAAGATAGTCTACAGGAAAGAGAACGGCCATATTTCACGGAGTACCAATTCCGCAATGGAACTCGCGACAGGCGAATTCGTAGCGTTCCTCGACTGCGATGATACGTTAAGCCCCAACGCCCTGTATGAGGTGGTGAAAGAACTCAACAGGAACAACAAGCTTGACTTCATCTACAGTGATGAGGACAAGACAGATGACGACGGAAAGAACCGTCACAGTCCGTTCTTTAAGCCTGACTGGTCTCCGGATACACTTATGTCTCTTATGTATACCTGCCATCTCGGCGTATACAGGACTTCGATTGCCAGGGAGATAGGCGGTTTAAGGACAGGCTTCGAAGGCTCACAGGACTACGATTTTGTTCTTAGATTCACGGAGAATCTCGCGCGCGACCACATAGCGCATATTCCGAAGATTCTCTACCACTGGCTTGAGCGCAAGGAATCGACTTCCGTCAATCCTGAATCCAAGCCTTATATATTGGAAGCTGCACTGAAGGCAAAGCAGGAAGCGGTCGAACGCCGCGGTCTTACGGCAAATATAGAGCTGATCAGGGAACAGTATCAGTACAGAGTGGATTATGTAAGCCGCACCAATTCCAAGGTGAGCATAATTATGCCTTCAAAGGATAATCCGGAAGTAATAAGACGCTGCATAGAATCGGTCAGGTATCTCACCAGATATCGCAACTATGAGATTATTGTAGTCGACAACGGAAGCTCCGATGAGAACAGGGCTCTGTATCAGAAGCTGGTCTCCGAGGTGAACGGAAAGTATATATATTTCCCCGAACAGTTCAACTTCTCTCACATGTGCAATCTCGGTGCGGCAAATTCTGAAGGCGAGTATTATCTGTTCCTCAATGATGACACAGAAGTGCTTGACGGAGAATGGCTCGGCAGGATGCTGGGACAGGCTGAGCTGGCTCATACAGGTGCCGTCGGAGTCAAGCTTATATATCCGCAGAACAATCTGATTCAGCATTGCGGAGTGATCAACACAGGTACAGGCCCGGTGCATGCATTCGGCATGATGAGCGATGAGCCAAGCTATTACTACGGCCGCAACAAGCTGACCTATAATTATCTTGCGGTTACGGCAGCCTGCCTCATGGTATCGCGGGCTAAGTTCGAAGAGATCGGAGGCTTCAACGAGAATCTCGCTGTCGCCTATAACGACATGGATTTCTGTTTCAAACTTGCGGAAGCCGGATACTATAATGTCGTTAGAAATGACGTCGTGCTCTATCACTATGAGTCTCTGTCAAGAGGCGATGACAGAGCTGACGAGGCTAAGATGATAAGACTCGGCAAAGAGAGAGAACATTTATACAGCATTCACCCGGATTATTATTATACCGATCCGTACTACAACGAGAACCTCAACCAATATGCGAATGATTTCTCGATTAACTTTCTCAAGCTTACCGAGAACGTATGCAGGATTGAGGCCGCTTCACAGGAGTATGAAGAATCTGATGAAGTTTGCGGATACCTTGATTCCGTCTATAACAACCGTCGTATCTTCATCCAGGGCTGGGGCTTTCTCAAAGGTCATTGCGGGAGCGTGCCGGCAAAGATTCTTTTCTCAGGCGGCAGCATAAGCTACGTTATCTCGACGGAAGCTATGCCGAGACCGGATCTCGCAGTGCCCTTCGCTCAGGAACAGGGCGTAGCATCATCCGGATTCAGAGCACTTATAGACAAAAGCAAACTTAATCCGGGAACATACAGTCTGTCAATTGTATGCGGCGACCTGAGAGTTGACGCTAAGAGAACGGTAGAGATATAAGAATGATCAATTTATTCGCCAAGATTGCAAGAGTCATCTATGTATTCAGAATGAACTGGAAACAGGGCATCTATTACATCAGAAAATTCGGCATCAGAGTGACATATGCCAAAGTAGTTTCGTGCTTCAAGGCTGTAAAAACCGATTACGCTGACTGGATTGAAAGCGTGGAGGCAAAGCAGACCTATGACGACAAGTTCGATTATATGCCGACAATATCGGTCATAGTTCCAGTCTATAACGTGCTGGACAAGCACCTGGTTCCATGCATTGAATCAGTGCTTAACCAGATATATCCTAACTTCGAGCTCTGCATGGCAGACGATTGCTCCACATGGGACAACGTCAGGGCTACGCTGAAGAGGTACGAGGACAATCCGAAGGTAAAGATAGTCTACAGGAAAGAGAACGGCCATATTTCACGGAGTTCCAATTCCGCAATGGAACTCGCGACAGGCGAATTCGTAGCGTTCCTCGACTGCGATGATACGTTAAGCCCCAACGCCCTGTATGAGGTGGTGAAAGAACTCAACAGGAACAACAAGCTTGACTTCATCTACAGTGATGAGGACAAGACAGATGACGACGGAAAGAACCGTCACATGCCGCACTTCAAGCCCGACTGGTCTCCGGACACTCTGATGTCCAACATGTACACCTGCCATCTCGGAGTATACAGGACTTCAATCGCCAGGGAGATAGGAGGTCTTCGCGTCGGTTACGAGGGGTCACAGGACTATGATTTTGCCCTGAGATTCACGGAGAACCTCTCGCGCGACCACATAGCGCACATTCCGAAGATCCTCTACCACTGGCTTGAGCGCAAGGAATCGACTTCCGTCAATCCTGAATCCAAGCCTTATATATTGGAAGCTGCACGAAAAGCAAAAGCCGATGCTATCTCACGCCGGGGACTTGAAGCTGATATCGAGCTTGTCGATATCATGTATCAGTGGCGCGTAAATTATAAGGTTCAGGGCAATCCTAAAGTCAGCATAATTATTCCTTCAAAGGACAATCCGGAGATAATCGAGCGATGCATTAATTCTGTGGTTAATCTTACGGACTACAGGAATTATGAGATTATTGTCGTTGACAACGGCAGCAACGGGGCAAACCGCGCAGTTTATGAAGCACTTATCGGCAGAGCCGGAGGAAGGTATATTTATCAGCCGGAGGTTTTCAATTTTCCTCATATGTGCAATACCGGGGCAGCTGCCGCTACAGGCGATTATTATCTGTTCCTCAATGACGATACCGAAGTCACCGAGGGGCAATGGCTGCAGCGGATGCTGGGTCACGCTCAGATCCCGCACGCCGGTGCGGTCGGGGCCAAGTTGCTCTATCCTGACAGTAAGAAAATCCAGCACTGCGGAGTCATTAATATCGGCAACGGACCTGTGCATGCCTTCGGCGGAATGACGGATGAGTATACGTATTTCTTCGGCCGCAACAGAATTGATTACAACTGGATCGCGGTAACCGCCGCGTGTCTCATGGTCGGTGCCGACAAATTTGCCAAGGTGTCAGGCTTTGATGAAGAGCTGGCAGTGGCATATAATGATGTGGATTTATGCTTTAAGCTTTACGAAGCCGGTTACTATAACATAGTCAGAAATGATGTTATTCTCAGACATTATGAATCCGTCAGCCGCGGCGACGACAGAGCCGATGCAGAAAAAATGGAGCGCCTTAACAACGAACGAAGCAGTCTCTATTCCAGACATCCGTCAATTGGCTGCGGTGATCCGCTGTATAACATTAATCTCAACCAGCACGCTAATGATTTCTCTTTAAATTATGAACTGGAACAATACTGAAGGAGACATTGAACAATGACTGATAAACCGAGACTCACGAGCAAGATTTACTTATGGTGGAACGATAACGGGCGTTTCAAAATCCAGACAATTATACTGTTCGCAATGTTTCTTATTACACATATTCTGTTCTTGTGGGCGCCTGTTTTCGCTGCCGATGAGGAGGACGTAACACTCGGAGGCAAGGCAATCGCCCGAGGATATCTGCTCTACAGGGACTTTACCTCGCAACATATGCCGGTGACTTATTACATAAGTGCGCTCTTTGACTTTCTGGGCGCTCACTCCATCTATCAACAGCGCATAGCTTTCTATATTTTCTATTCGCTGATGTGGACATTTATATTTGTCAGATACCGTAAAGACTTTGATGCCAAGGCACTCGCACTGTTCCCGTTTCTGTTTATGTGTGTAACCTGTTCTTATGATATGGGAACGCAGATACTTTCCGAGCACGTTGCCGGCATCGGTTTTGTACTTATCTTCCTGGAATATCTCAGATTTAAGAGCTTTAAGGATATGACGCTCAGCAGCTGCATCATCTTAAGCGTCTCGATACTTCTGACGTTCGGCACAATCTTCGTTGCCGCGTACGCGCTGGCGGTAATTGTAATAGCTGTATTTATCAAGGAGATCATGTCGATTGTCAAAGACTTAAGGACTTCAGGCAGACCGGAAATGAAGAAGAGACTTGCCGGATTTGCAAAACTTGCCGGAATAATCATTCTGCCTTGGGCTATATATTTAGTCTACCTGTTGGCGACAGGTACGCTATATGAATTCTATTTCTCAGCCTATGAGATGAATCGTACCATATATCCAAAGTATATGGGCGGAGGTCTTGGCACAAGCGCCCTCATGACACTCGGGTCGAGCTTCATATCCGGATTCATGTGGTTTACAGAATACTGCAACATTCTTACCGGAACCGACGCTGTCACGGTGACGCATGTTATCACAATTGTGCTGTTTCTCGGCGGACTTGTACATATCTTCAAGAAATACGGAGCTTACGATATGGTTATGACATTCGGCTTTGTGATCTATCTCGCGGGAGTGCGCGGAATGTTCAATTTCCACGGAACACACTGCGTTGAAGTAATGTGTCTTCTCGGCGCCATTTTCTTTATAGAAGTGGTATGCAAGAACTGCAGAAACGTTCGCGAAGCCGGTGCCATTACGCTTCTTATTACTGCAATCTGCGCAGTCTGGATGCTTAAGCCGATGTCTGCAATGGTGGGTTATCTGGGCGGTCTGTTCTCTCCTGAGCCGCATAACAGCACAGACATCCTTCTTAATGAACTGACCGACAAAGACGAGGCAATCTGGAACTGCTCATGTGAGAATGACCTGTTTATGAGAGCCGACCGCACCGCGATGTACAGCATAGCTTTTACACCGTGGGGCTACGAAGCTCACGAAGAAAGAATTATGGATATGTTCAAAGAGAACGGCGCGCCGAGAATCTGCGTCCTTGATACCGGATATAACACATGGGAGTATGAGGTTGACGATTATGCTGCCGATATGATTGATTATATTCATGAGAACTACACACTGATTCCGGCTGAAGGTTCTTGCGGCAGAATATACGTGAGGAATGATATGGTTGATACAATTCCTGAGAAGTATATGGAGAAATAGAAGGTACTTCAAGCAAGTATATCATTACAGATTTGAATAGAATAAATGCATATTACAAAGGGACGGCACATTGATGGAGAAATATAAGTGTAAAGCACATATAATCTCTACTCATATATTATGTTTTTTCCTTGTTACAGTATTACTAACGCTGACACTTACTTTATTCTGGACGATGAGAATCTGGAAAACAATAACATTCTCTGAGATTGCTTATTATCTGACATCCAATATAGAAGGAACAAACTCCGATGTAATTAACAGCTTTTTTATGCAAAACCTTTTGCCATCAGTAATCATTGCGGCTGTTTGGGCTATTTTAAGAATAGTCTGGATAAGATATGGACACAATGCAAAGCTGTTTACTGCAGCAACATTTGTTTTAGTTTCCGTTTTATTTGTCTGTTCATTGATTATATTTACTATAAAATACCGGGTAATCGATTACATCAAGAACTGTGGTGAGAATTCTGATTTCGTTGAACAGGTATATGTTGATCCTGAACAGACTATTATTACGTTCCCCGAGAAGAAACGTAACATTATTTATATCTTTCTCGAGTCCATGGAAATGACGTATGCCGATCAAAATGACGGCGGAGCATTTGAATCAAATTGTATTCCGGGACTGACGGCACTTGCTGAGTCAAATGAATGTTTTTCTGATTCAAATGAAAGTCTTAATGGTGCTTCTACGGTTTATGGATGTACATATACGATGGGAGGCATGGTGGCACAGACATCAGGGCTTCCGATATTCAGCGGCGTTGGAAATGCAATGGGAACAAAAACAGAGTTTTATCCCGGTGTAACTGCTATCGGCGACATACTGGAAGATAATGGCTACAATCAAGAGCTTATGATTGGTTCACCGGCAGAATTTGGCGGAAGAAACCAATACTTCAAAGAACACGGTAATTACAAAATATTCGATTATGATTATGCTATAGCAAACGGATATATACCTGAAGATTATTCTGTCTGGTGGGGTTATGAGGATGCGAAGTTATTCTGCTTTGCCAAAGAAGAAATTACTAATCTGGCATCGGAAGACGAGCCGTTTAATTTCACTATGCTTACTGCGGATACTCACTTTGAAGACGGCTATTGTTGTGAACTGTGCCAAGATGAGTTTGACAGCCAATATGCAAATGTTATGGCATGTTCAAGTCAACAGGTTTGTGAGTTTGTAACGTGGATTAAAGAACAGAGCTTCTATGAAGATACGACTGTTGTTATTTGTGGCGATCATTTAACCATGGACTCTGATTTCTGCGATGATGTTGACAGCGATTATCAGAGAAGAACTTATGTAAGTATTATTAATTCTGCAGCCGACCTAGAAGATGATGACAACGCAAGACAGTATACAACGCTTGACATGTTTCCTACGACGCTTGCTGCTATGGGGTGTGATATAGATGGAAACAGACTTGCTCTTGGTGTTAATCTGTATTCATCGTCCCCAACTTTGCTTGAACAATATGGAATCAATTATCTGAATGAAGAGTTATCTAAAAGTTCTGAATTTGTAAACGAGAATATTGCAAGTATCGATTCTTTTGACACGGATATTATTGCAGCCGGTAATCTATTGAATCTTGTCATAAGTCCAAGTATTTATAATTCTGATGGGAAGGTGGAATTATCGCTAAGCGGACTTGAGAACATTGAGTCCGCGATTCAATGTGTCTACGTGGAGATATATGACGAGAATGGAAACCTTGTGGACACTATGGAAATGGAAAGATACCCCGATCTCACATACAATGCCCTGATTGATTCTTATAAATACAGAGACAGCGAAGATTACATAATGAGATTCTTTGTTACCGATGAGAGTGATGAGAAACATTTTGTATATTCTTACACATGCAGATTGGGAAATGACTTTTGCTGCTGTCACTCGGATATAAACGCGTATTTGAGATTACTTCGGCAGACCAAAGACATTGTTATATTTGGAGCAGTAAAGGATGACGCCGCTGTCAGTCTGGGTACATCCACAATCAATTATATGCATTTACTTGGTTTCAAGGCAAAATTTGCAGGTTCATATAGATCCGTATGGGTAGGAACTAATTGCAATCAGTACAGCGAACAGATTGGAACAGCAGAAGAGTGCGTCAGCTTCGGAGGTCATCTTGAGGACGGAACAAAATATTCACTCGTCAGCTCCGGGTATGATAGAGATAATTATTGTTCAATTGCAATTGATGGAGTTGAATATGCAGTGTGTGAGCGTGGAATTAACCTTGTAATATATGATACTCGTAAAGGCAGAGTAGTTGACAGCGTTGCTTTTGATACATATGGTTCATATATGACTTGCGACGAGCAGCCAGGATATCTGATAAACTCCATTCATGGAGAGACTATCGATATTTGTCTGACTGACTTAAAGAGAAATATGAATGTCTCAAACATCAGCGAAGTTTACGCATATATTTGGGATAAGGACACTGAAGGATGTCCAACAAAGGTTTCATTATCTGTTGACAGTAACTTTAATTTTATGTATACATGTAGTATTGTTGATATGGACAGACAGTCCATGTACATTTCTGTATATATAAGAGCCAATGGCGGTTGTGTAATTTGGAGAGAAATTCAGAGGGTGAATTATGGTAATTAATAATAAGAGAGTGTCGGATAGAGTGAAGTTGGTGGCAACGAAGATAATTGATTACAGGTGGATTATTGCGTTGCTGATATTTTGCGTATGTGTTTGTCTTCACCTAAACGGTTCTTCAATGAGCACTATCAGCGTTTATCTGCCTACTGTAACTGATGCATATGTGGATGAGAGCTACAACATCGTCGGCGAAGCACGAGGCGTACGTTCTGACGAATACGCTGTTCATACTCCGACTTACTTCTCACAGGAATATAATAACTATGCAAAACACAGCGACAGGATGGGAGTCGGGAAGACCAATATGGTTCTTGATTACTATGCGCCGACACGGGATGTTACAACTATCGGTAAGCCATTCAACTGGGGATATCTGATGTTCGGAAATGAAATAGGATTGAGCTGGTACTGGTGCGGTCTTATGATAATGTTGTTCATGACGGCATTCGAGATGTTCTGGATACTTACAAAGAAAGATGCTGTTTTGTCGTTGGCGGGAATGCTGTTGATAGGATTCTCTCCTGCAATGCAATGGTGGATGATACCTCATATTACGATAGTATTTGTTTACGCTATGGCACTGTTTGATATTGGTTATTACTTTTTCTTTGCAAAGAAGAAATGGATAAAATGGCTAGTGACAGGGCTTGCTGTAATTGCAATTATTGGTTTTGCATTATCGATATTCCCTTCTTGTCAGTTGCCATGCGCGCTTGTTGTCTGCGCTCTTCTTGCAGGGTGTTTTATGAGAGACAAGGATGAGTTTATATTTGACAGATATTTAGCAGTCCGTATTGCGGTTGTTGTGCTTGTTGTCGGTGCGGTTCTTGGAGAGTTCCTTATCAGCTCAAGGGAAGACCTCAAATTGTTGATGAACACCGCCTATCCCGGACAACGTGTCAGTACCGGCGGAGAAATAACACTATATGGTTTATTCACAAATCTATCATCGGTCTATTTGTCTTATAAAGATTCAAATGTAATTAACAACTGTGAAGTTGCAGGATTTGTCCATTTCGCACCATTGTTCCTGTTGCTGTATCCGCGAATTAACCAGAGACTTAGACAGGACAGAGACGGACAGATTTTTGTCGGCAGATCTCTCTTTGCAGCTTTGATTATTGAGATAATATTCATGTGTGCCGGTTTTCCCGAGACTCTTTCCAAGCTAACTATGTTCAAGTTCTGCAACCGTATGTCGATTTGTTACGGATGGACAGCTGCAATTTTCACACTATGGTGTGTTTATGTAATTGTCAACAAGAAAGATATATTCCGGAAATTGGAGATGATAGCATATCCGATTCTTTACGGAGCTATATATTGCACTTTTATAGATGCAACGGTGCTGGAATATCTTCCAATGAAGTATCAATTGCTTGAGATAGGTTGCTTTGTATTAATATTGATTCTTGCAATGACGAATCATAAGAGGTGTTTTTCCTGTGCAATGAGCGTCGTAATGATACTTGCGGGTTTTGGCGTTAATCCTATCAACCGCGGAATATCACCGATAACAAACCGCCCAATTAGCCACTATGTATCTGATACCGTCAAATCAGATCCTGACTCAAAGTGGCTGACAGTCAACACGTCGTTTGTTGTAAGCAACTTAATTATGGCTAATGGCGCTCGTGTTCTTGATGCCACAAATTTCTACCCCGATAATGCAAAGTGGGAAATCTTAGACCCAGACAAGGAATATGAGGATTGTTATAACCGTTATGCCAATATGGTATTTTTCTTTACTGATGGAGAGGAATATATGGAGAATCCAACACCGGATTCAATCAATGTGTATATCTCTCCTTTGGAATTGGAAAAGCTTGGAGTAAAATACCTTGTAAGCGGCGGAGACTCATCATCAATTCTTGATAAATATGGCATAAAGTATACAGTCGAGTTTGTGCAAGACAATTACTTCGTTTATAATATTCAGTATTGATGGTATGACTATATGATTATTGGGAGAGAAGCTTAATGGACAAAATAGCAGTTCTTATTCCTTGCTACAATGAGGGAAAGACAATCAGGAAGGTTGTATCTGATTTTAAATTACACCTGCCACCGGAGGCGGTAATTTACGTATATAATAATAATTCTACTGATAATACTGTAGATGAGGCTTTGGCTGCCGGTGCGACAGTACGCAGTGAGTATATGCAGGGAAAAGGTAACGTTATCCGAAGAATGTTCCGTGAGATAGATGCGGACTGTTACATCATGGTTGACGGAGACGATACTTACCCGGCGGAAGCTGCCTATGATATGGCGAAGCTTGTTCTTGAAAAGAAGGTAGATATGGTTGTCGGAGATCGTCTGTCGAGCACATACTTTACAGAGAACAAAAGACCTTTCCATAATTTTGGAAACAGTCTGGTAAGATTCGCAATCAACAGAATATTCAAATCGGATATCAAAGACATTATGACCGGATACAGAGCTTTCAGCTATGAATTTGTTAAGACATATCCCGTTCTATCCAAAGGCTTTGAGATTGAGACTGAGATGACAATTCATTCGGTTCATCGCAACATGTATGTTGATAACTATGTAATTGATTACCGTGACAGACCGGAAGGATCGGTGTCAAAACTCAACACGTATTCTGACGGAATGAAAGTTCTGCGAACGATAGTAAGACTTTACAGAAATTATAAACCACTGTCATTCTTCAGCGTTATATCCGTGATTATGGCGGCAGTAAGTGTCGGGTTTGTTATTCCTATTTTTGTAACGTTTGCAAATACCGGTGAAGTTCCAAGATTTCCTACACTTATCGTGTGCGGATTTTTGATGATAACGTCGATAATTACTTTTATAGCGGGTCTGATTCTTGAGAGTCTTCTCCAGCAGGACAGAAGTGATTTTGAGTTCAAACTACAACAGGCAAGTTATATGAAGAAGTAGCATGATGTGGTTGCAGTAAGCATTGAGATAAGTGAGAACTGTATTAATTCAGGTGTCTTAAATCTATAGTTTGTAAGAAAGAATTGTTTATAATTGTAGGCTGTGCTAATATAACCATGGCTATTACAGGTTGGTTTACATTATATGTCAGGGAAAATGCAGATGATTAATTTTAATATTCCGCCTTATACAGGTAAAGAAATAGAGTATATTCAGCAGGCTGTTGCCAACAGGAAAATCTGCGGAGACGGGGAGTTTACAAAGAAATGTAACAAGTGGCTTGAAGACCGTTTCTGCGCTACCAAGGTTCTTCTTACAACAAGCGGAACAACGGCGCTTGATATGGCTATGCTGTTGTGCGACATTAAGCCGGGTGATGAAGTTATACTTCCAAGCTATACATTTTCGAGCACAGCAACATCAGCAGTATTGGCAGGTGCCAAGCTGGTGTTTGTAGATGTCCGGCCTGATACGATGAACATTGATGAGAGTAAAATTGAGCAGGCAATTACTGACAGAACCAGAGTGATTGTAGCAGTTCATTACGCAGGCGTAGCATGTGAGATGGATACCATCATGGGCATCGCCCGTCAACATGGAATTATGGTTATTGAAGATGCTGCCCAAGCTGTTATGAGTACATACAAAGGGGTTGCTCTAGGGACGATTGGCGATTTTGGATGCTATTCATTCCACGAGACCAAGAACTATTCTATGGGCGAAGGTGGAGCCATATGCATTAACAGGCCCGAGTATATTGAGAAGGCTGAGATATTAAGGGAAAAAGGAACCAACAGGTCAAAATTCTTCAGAGGTCAGGTAGATAAATATACTTGGGTAGATTTTGGAGATTCTTATCTGCCGTCAGAGTTGAATGCCGCATATCTCTATGCACAGCTTGAGGTGGCTGACAAGATAAACAGTGACAGAATGAGGACATGGAACACATATTGGAACGCATTTAAGAAGCTTGAAGACAGCGGAAAAATCAAGCTTCCGACAGTGCCTGAAGGTTGCGTACATAATGCTCACATGTTTTATTTTAAGTGTAACAGCTTACAAGAGCGTACATCACTTATAAGTTATATGAAGGAGAATGGAATAATGCTGGTTTTTCACTATGTTCCGCTTCATTCTGCTCCTGCAGGTATAAAATTTGGAAGATTCAGCGGGGATGATGAGTATACGACTTCTGAGAGTGAAAAGCTTGTTAGACTTCCAATGTATTATGGTATTACTGATGAAGATAAGCAGAAAGTTATTAGGAAAGTAATGGAGTTCTATGGAGAGTAATTTAAAAAGATGTCTGTCATATGTTATTCCGTGTTATTGTTCAGCTAAAACTATATCTTCAGTAGTAGATGAAATAGATTTAACTATGAGGAAAATGTCAAGCCATTTTGATTATGAGATTGTTTTAGTCAATGACGGTTCTCCTGATAATACGGATGTTATTATTTCAAATCTTGCTAGAGCAAAGAAATATATAACATCGGTGAATCTCGCGCGTAATTTTGGTCAGCATGCGGCATTAATGGCCGGGTTAAAGCAAACCAGGGGTGACATAATATAACCATTATAATCGCAAGGAAGGAGAATCATGATACAGTATAGAGAGACTGCTTAGTTTATGGTTGAATGGTTATATGTCTTTCTATACAACGGCAATTACTCTGATAATGATTGGTGAATATGTCGGGAGAGTTATTGAGTGTACAAATTTAACTCCACAGTATGTCGTAAGAGAAGTAATAAAAGGGAATGATAAAGATGAATAGCATAATTGAGGGTAATCTTGTCAGTTTACGAGAGATGGATGAGGGTGATATTGATAACATTATCCGTTGGAGGAACAATCCAAGGGTGAGGTGCAATTTCATATATAGAGAAGATTTCACCCGTGAAAGCCAGTTGAAGTGGATTGAAGATTATGTGAGAACCGGCAAGGTATTGCAGATGATAATATGCAGCAATGAGCTTAATCGGCCGGTTGGCTGTGTGTATTTCAAAGATATAGACAAGGATAGTTTGCAGGCAGAATATGGCATTTTCATAGGTGATGATGCAGCCGTAGGAAAAGGTTACGGAACTGAAACTGCAAAACTTGCGTTTGCTATTGCAAAGGAGAGACTCGGAATAAAGAGAGTTATTTTGAGAGTGTTTATGAGTAACAGATATGCGATTAAAAGTTATATGGCGGCGGGGTTTACAGTTGTAAAGAATATGCCTGGTATTGTTTGTTCTGATGGAACTGCTCAGGATATGGTACTGATGAAGTGTATTCTTTAACGCATGAACAGCACAATTAGCAGGAGACAATTTATGAATCGAAGAGGTACATTTAGAAATGCAATTAAGAATGTGCTGATAATTGTAATATTATGTGCATTTTTTGTGGCTTTGTTTTCCTTGCATTCAAGACAACTTAATCCTGATTTCTGGAGTAAAGGCATATACAGTTCTGATTTTCCTGCTCACATGGGAGTGTTTACAAGCGGTAAAACTTACTCATGGCTTAGGTACCTGCTCCCTTTTGTACAGAAGTCATTTGGAAATAATGGAGTTGCGTTTGTTATTGCATGTGCGGAGATACTTACTGTATTTGCGGTTGCATTATTGCTGTGTCAAACAATGAATAAAGTTAAAAGCTATTCTACTGCATTAATTTTGGGAGTTGCCTGCCTAATAGAGAAGTCGTTCTGGTATCCAAATGTGAAATATCTGTATTTTGGTTGCGCAGTAACAACTGTATTGCATAACACAACTTATATTTTTATGCTTCTCGCAGAAACGCTTGCGATCCTGTTTTTCTTTAAGATGGTTGAAGATGGGATAAGTGTAATTAAGTGGAAGTATTGGGTGGCATATACTTTGTTCCTGACACTGGCAACCGGTATCAAGGGATCGTTTCTGACCTGTTTTGCACCGGTGCTTTTGGTGTTATTAATTGTGGATTTTATTAGGACAAGATGTAGAAATATTACTAATGAAGTCCTGATTGGAATAAGTGTATTTCCAAGCTTACTAATATTGTATCTGCAGACATTGCAGCTATTTGACGATACTTCTAGAGTAATTTTCAAGCCATTTGCTCTTTGGCAAGATTATTTTCTATCGAGTCAATTGAGAAGCATACCTTTTGTACTGTGTGTAATGGTAATGTTTTTTAAGAAATATAAGGGTAAACTGTGGTACATTTTCTCATTGCTGATGGGATTTTGCGGATATGCTGAGTTTCTCCTGTTAGCAGAGTCTGGGCCAAGAATGATGCACGGGAACATGGGATGGTCATGGTTTTCCGGGTATTTTGTGCTATTTTCAGCGTCAGTGTCAATATTCGCAAATGAATGGTCACTGTTTTTAAGAGAAGATCACAAGAACAGAAAGAAGTTGGTATGTCTGGTGTTCTGTAGTTTACTACTTTGCTGGCATGTATTTTCAGGTGTTGTATATTTGCGACGGTTACTTAATGGATCTTATTATTGTTAGCGTGTGATGGTAGCGGCTGTAAATGTGTTATTATGACTAATGGAACGAGAATTAATATATGAACAAGAAAAAAGTAATAACTATTGCTTTGCTTCACATAATGCTTATGGTTTACTCAATGAGCGGGATATGCAGCAAGATGGCATCAAAACAGGAATTCCTGAGCCTGAGATTTCTACTCTATTATGCTGGGGTCATTGTTTTGTTGGCAGTTTATGCTGTCGCATGGCAGCAGATAATCAAGCGAATTTCTCTCACTCTGGCATATGCTAACAGGGCTGTGACGGTTGTCTGGGGGCTTGTGTGGGGAATGATATTTTTCCACGAACAAGTAACAGTGGGCAAAGCTGTTGGTGCCATGCTGGTTGTAGCGGGAGTAGTTTTCTACGCATTGGCAGACAATAAACAATCAGATGACAAAGCGGAGGAATGTAAACATAATGGATAAGTCAATCTTACTTTATTCTCTTGTTCTTCTCTGCGGTACCTTTGTCAGTTCAATCTCTCAGGTAATGCTAAAGAAAGCTTCACAGAAGCACTATTCTTCTTTACTGAAGGAGTATTTGAATCCTTTGGTCTTTTTTGCATATGTTTTGTTTGTCGGATGCACGCTTCTGTCTGTTCTTGCCTATAAGGGAATTCCTCTGTCGATGGGTCCGGTTCTTGAGGCTACCGGATACATTTATATATCTTTATTTGGCGTTAAGATATTCCATGAGAAGATAAGTTTTGCTAAAATCATATCGTTGCTGCTAATTGTAACCGGAATATGCATATATGCTTTCTGTGGGTGACGGGTTATGAATACAATCAGAAGATACAAACTTTCACTGCCTATAATATTGATTGCCGGGTTCATATATAGTTATTTGGCTTGGAATATGCAGATGGGCCAATGTCCGGATGAACAAATGCGATATCCTGTTGCTCAATGGATTGTATCCCACAATTCTCTTCCGACCGGATATGAGGAAGAGTTAATTAATCCAACATGGGGTTTCTCATATGCATTGCTGCCATATTTCCCGACTATGGCTGGCGCAGTGTTTATGAAGTGCATCTCAATATTTACACACAGTGAGCACCTGTTATTATTTGCATGCAGATTCGTTGAAGTTATAGCCGGTTCTATAGATGTTTTTCTCTGCTTCAGAATTGGAGATAAATTATTTCACAACAAAGTGTCGGTGTACATGTTGGCTATATTTGTAGGTTTCTTACCGCAAATTGCGTATTTGAGTGGATATATCAATAATGATGTAGTATCACTGATGAGTTGTTTCATTATCTTTGATGCATTGCTTACAGGAACTACCGGATGGACACTAAAAAAATCACTTTACCTTGCATCAGGTGTCAGCTTCTGTATGCTCACTTATTATTTTGCGTACATGTGGGTGATTATTGCAATTGTCGGTTACATTTTTACTTCATATAAGTCAACTCAAAACAAGATAAAGACTGCAAAAGGGGCAGGAACTGTTGCGATGATGGTTTTTGTAATGGCCGGTTGGTATTTTATTCGTAACATAATTATTTACAATGGTGATGTTTTTGGACTGAATCAGACGGCAATTTCAGCCAGTATGTATGAGGCGGAAGGTCATGAAGTCTTTCACGCAATTTCTGCCCAAGATCACGGAATGAGTTTTAGGGAAATGATGTTAGATAATTCACTTGATATCGGATGGATTCGTACCACAACAAGAAGTTTGCTGGGTCAGTTTGGATATATGGCCTATACTATGCCTGAATATGTCTATGATTTTTACAAGTGGTTTCTTAGGTTGGGATTATTTCTCTTAGTTTATTTCAAGGAGAAGACAAAACTGAGAAAATCGATTGTGTTCTCGTTGATAATATCGGTAATAGCTGTTGTCGCCATATCTGCGTACAACTCATTTTACAATGATTATCAATCTCAAGGCAGGTATATTTTGTCGGCAATTCCTGCTATAGGAACGTTTGTGATTGCAGGCTATGACGCTTTGGGAGAGCGGCTCGCAAGTCTGAAGTTTGTGAGAAAATCAAAGGTGATGCAGGTTGTTGCCGGGAATGCAGTTCAGGTTGTTCTGTCGATAGCATTGATAGGTATATTTATCTATGTGTTAAAGACAGTTATGATTCCGAATCTGTTCTGATAATATGTATAACAAGATAATACAATCAATAGAGAAGATAATGGATGTAGTTGCGAGATATACGCTTGCTGTTGCTTTCTCAGTGATATTTATCATTGGTTTGTTTATTAAAGCAATGTATTCTTTTGACGATTCCCCTTACTTCACAACACCTACCGTATTTGATTTTTTATCTTTCGCAGTTGTTATATTGATTACATTCATAGCTTATAAATACAGAGACTTTATACAGAAGAAGACCAATTACAAATTGTGTTTTGTCCTGTTTACAGCTGCTGCGCTTGCATATGTTATTCTGGTGCCGCTTATTCCTTTTTCTGATATGAGCGCAGTTTATCAGGGCGCTATTCTTTTTGCGGAAGGCAAGTGGTCTGTTTTTTTTGATATGCCATATTGGAATGTTTTCCTTGTAAATATGAAGTTTGCCATGTTCTGGGGAGTCCTGATATTTCCGTTTCCAAAGCAACTAATCACTTTTAAAATATACAATATAATAATGATGTATGTTGTTGCAAGGTTTACTGGAGAGATAGCCAAAAAGTATACAGCATATTACAATCTTGTGTATCTTGGTATACTGTCTTTCCTGCCGTTTATCATCTATGCAAATCATATTTATTACGACATGCCTGTAATTATGCTGATTGTCCTTGGCTTATATTTATATATCCGAAGAGACAATCTGATTATGAGCCTCATTGTTCTGTCGTTTGCGGGAGTAGTACGAGACACGAGTTTCTTAGTTATTGCATCAATTGTAATAGTATATGTTATTGATAACAGAGGCATCAAGGGAAGAGAGGCGTATCACGTCTTTTTTAGATTGGCTGCCGCCATAGCGTTGTTTATCACAATAAAAACTGGGTTGCAGCTCGTAGTAGAGAAGTTTCAGCAAAACGAATATCAACCATATCCGTCGTGGAATGGGTACTATATCGGAATTAATGAGACCGAATTCGGATTTATGAACAATGCTGAGTTAAGTTACAGCAGAAGTTTACAGGATGTCATTGACAGAATCAGAGAATACGGTCCAGTAAGGATATGCAAAATTTTACTCAAAAAGACATTCTGGTTGTGGAGCCAGGGAACATACCAGGCTCAACGGTATGGCTTCGGCATAGATACAGACAACTGGAATGACAAATTTCAATATCAGACCGTTATTACGCCTTGCGTTCTGAATGATTCGCAATTTCTGAGAAAAGTGATAAACGCATTTGGTCGTGCACAGTACTATGTTTTGTTCGGACTATCAATAATTACACTGTGGAGAAAGAGCAGCGCGGACAAATACAGATTATTTATCTATATGTTTATGGCAACGTTTCTGATTATGCTGTTATTCGAACTTAAATCGCGTTATATTCTGTTTCTGTTTCCGTGTATGCTGATAATGGCGATTGACTGTTTTGATTATCAATTGCCGCGGAGAGTCAATTAGTTTTTGCCATAACCCTCTACTTTATATATAATAGCAGGATAACTACGGTTGTTTTATCAGGAGGCGTCAAATGAAAGGAATTGTACTTGCGGGAGGCTCGGGCACCAGGCTCTATCCTCTGACAATGGTTACTTCGAAGCAGCTTTTGCCTGTTTACGATAAGCCGATGATTTATTATCCGCTGTCCGTGCTTATGAGCGCGGGGATCAGGGATATTCTGATTATATCGACGCCGACGGACACTCCGAGATTCGAAGAGCTGCTCAAAGACGGAAGCCAGTTTGGTATAAATCTGTCTTACAAGGTGCAGCCGTCACCGGACGGACTCGCACAGGCGTTTGTGCTGGGCGAGGAGTTTATCGGGGATGATGATGTGGCGATGGTGCTCGGGGATAACATTTTCGCCGGACACGGAATGGGATTGAGACTTAAAAATGCGGTCGGGAATGCCGAGAGCGGCAAGGGCGCGACGGTGTTCGGGTATTATGTTGAAGACCCGGAGAGATTCGGTATTGTGGAGTTCGACAGCAACGGGACCGCGGTGTCTATTGAAGAGAAGCCGTCACAGCCGAAGAGCAATTATTGCGTTACGGGGCTTTATTTCTATGATAACAAGGTTGTTGAGTACGCGAAGAATCTTAAGCCTTCCGCGAGAGGCGAGCTTGAGATTACCGATCTCAATGCCATCTATCTTAAAGAAGGCAGGCTCAATGTCGAGATCCTTGGTCAGGGATTTACATGGCTTGATACAGGGACACATGAGAGTCTGTTTGAAGCAGGCAATTTTGTGAAGACGATTGAGCAGCATCAGCACCGCAAGATCGGCTGCCTTGAGGATATCGCGTATCTGAACGGATGGATTGATCGCAGTCAGGTTGAGGAAGCAATCAGGAAGATGGGCAAGAGCCAGTATGGACAGTACCTGCAGGCTGTGCTTGACGACAAGTATATTAACAAGATTAAGTAAGAATCAATAACTGAAAGAAGGATCATAAAAAATGAAGATTATCGTTACCGGCGGCGCCGGATTCATCGGAAGCAATTTTATATTCCATATGTTAGGAGAGCATCCGGATTACAGAATTATCTGCCTCGACAAGCTCACATATGCCGGCAATCTGTCAACACTTGAATCGGTTATGGACAACCCGAACTTCAGGTTCGTCAAGGCTGATATCTGTGACAAAGCAGCGGTTGAAAAACTTTTCGAAGAAGAGACGCCTGATATAGTCGTTAATTTCGCTGCCGAGTCGCACGTTGACCGCTCGATTGAGAACCCTCAGATTTTCCTTGAGACGAATATAATCGGAACTTCGGTACTTATGGATGCATGCCGCAAATACGGCATCAAGCGTTATCACCAGGTATCGACAGACGAGGTTTACGGTGATCTGCCGCTTGACCGTCCGGACCTGTTCTTTACGGAGACAACACCTATACATACGAGCTCACCTTATTCATCTTCGAAGGCCGGAGCAGATCTTCTTGTGCTCGCGTATTACAGGACGTTCGGACTGCCTGTTACCATATCGCGCTGCTCGAACAACTACGGCCCGTATCATTTCCCGGAGAAGCTTATTCCGCTGATGATTGCCAACTGTCTTAACGACAAGCCGCTGCCGGTTTACGGAGAAGGACTAAATGTAAGAGACTGGCTCTATGTTGAAGATCACTGCCGCGCGATTGACCTGATAATCCATAACGGCAGAGTAGGTGAGGTTTATAATGTCGGCGGACACAACGAGATGAAGAATATCGACATAGTTAAGCTTATCTGCGAGTATTTAGGCAAGCCGGAGTCACTTATCGTTCATGTTGAAGACCGCAAGGGTCACGATATGCGTTATGCAATCGATCCTACCAAGATTCACAATGAACTCGGCTGGCTTCCTGAGACCAAGTTTGCCGACGGTATAAAGAAGACAATAGACTGGTATCTTGCAAACCGCGAGTGGTGGGAGAACATCATTTCCGGAGATTATCAGAATTACTATGAGAATATGTACTCCAAGAGAGTATCGGAGGGAACGAAGTAATGAAGTTTTTTGTTACAGGAGTAGGCGGTCAGCTCGGGCATGACGTAATGAACGAGCTCGCTTCGCGCGGTTACGAGGGCGTCGGCTCAGATATAGCACCGGTTTACAGCGGTGTGGCGGATGGCTCGGCAGTTACGACTATGCCGTATGTACAGCTTGATATTACCGACGGCGACGCAGTTATGAAGGCAGTGTCTCAAGTCAGGCCTGACGTTGTTGTTCACTGTGCGGCATGGACGGCTGTTGACGCGGCTGAAGAAGAAGAGAACAAGCCAAAGGTTCATGCGATAAATGTGGATGGAACGGCATATATGGCCAAGGCTGCCGCTTCAGTGGGCGCGAAGATATTCTACATCAGCACAGACTATGTTTTCGACGGCAAGGGCGACAAGCCATGGACGCCTGACTGCAAGGATTACGCGCCGATCAACTATTACGGTCAGACCAAGCTTGAAGGAGAGCTCGCTGTTGCCAAAGCTACGGACAGGTTCTTCATTGTGAGAATCGCGTGGGTATTCGGAAAGAACGGCAAGAACTTCATCAAGACGATGGTTAACGTCGGAAAGACTCACGATCATGTGAGAGTTGTAGCGGATCAGATCGGTACACCGACTTATACTTATGACCTCGCGAGACTTCTCGTTGACATGAGCGAGACCGATAAGTTCGGTTACTATCACGCTACCAACAGCGGCGGATATATATCATGGTATGATTTTACACGTGAAATTTACGAGCAGGCCGGACTTGCCGATAAGGTCACCGTGGAAGCTGTGACGACCGAGGAGTATGGTTTGTCCAAGGCGGCGAGGCCTAAGAATTCAAGGCTTGATAAGTCAAAGCTTGTAGAGAACGGGTTCGAGCCTCTGCCGACATGGCAGTCTGCGCTCAACAGATATCTGAAGGAGATGAACGGCTGATATGGGTCAGATTAAAGTTACAAATGCCCCGATCAAGGGATTATACATTATTGAACCGGCTGTACATGGCGATGAAAGAGGTTATTTCGTTGAGACCTATAATCAGCGCGATATGCATGAAGCCGGGCTTGACATGGTGTTCGTTCAGGATAACCAGAGCATGTCAACCAGAGGCGTTCTCAGGGGTCTGCATTATCAGAAAGAATTTCCTCAGGGCAAGCTTGTTCGTGCAATTAAGGGAACGGTTTTCGATGTGGCGGTTGACCTGAGAACCGGGAGTGAGACGTACGGACAGTGGTTCGGTGTCGAGCTGTCGGCGGAGAATAAGAAGCAGTTTTATATTTCGCAGGGGTTTGCACACGGTTTTCTTGTTCTTACAGAGACTGCCGAGTTCTGCTATAAGGTTACCGATTTCTATCATCCCGGTGATGAGGGCGGACTTAGATGGAATGATCCGGACATCGGTATCAAGTGGCCGGGAGTCGTCGGAGAGGCTTTCGAAGACGGAGCTTTGCTGAATATAAACGATCGCGACAGAAACTTTCCGGGCCTTAAGGGCGCGTTCAAGTTCTGACCGAGCAATAGATAGTAATGCCTGGTAAATTACATACAGCGGCAAAACATATTGACTTCGTGATGCTTGATGTCTTAAGCATCGTTTTATCCTTTGTTTTTGCCTATCTTATAAGAATTGACAGAGTTGACGACGGCGTTTATTTCGAGATGTACAGAAATCTCGGTATAATTATCGTCGCCATTTATCTGGTGCTTGTATCTTTCAGCAACGCGCACAGCAACGTTCTTAAGCGATCTGTTCTCCGTGAGATATGGCAGATAATGGTTCTTAACGGCGAGATTATCGCCATCATGAACGTAGCACTCTTCGCGATGAAGACATCTGCAGATTATTCGCGTATGTTGTTCGGTCTGTTTGTTGTGTTTGACTGTCTCATGATGTTTGCGCTGCGTATGATGCGCAAAGCCGTGCTGCTCAAGCGTTTCAGCGAGGGCAAGGATACCGCCAAGGTTATAGTGGTTACCTACGAGAATACTGCCGAGAAGATAATTGATACACTTAACAGGGAGAATTCCGGCTACTATGAATTCAAGGGAATCGTACTTATCGGTGAGTCGCAGGAGACCGAGATAAAGCGGATTCCTGTAATCAAGCTCGACAAAATACTGGACTACGTTAAAGAAAATGCCATTAATGAGGTTTATATTTTCGTCAAACACGGCGAAAGCGGCAAGCTTATGAGCCGTTTTATGATCATGGGTCTGACGGTGCATGTCGGGCTCAATCTTGAGCTTCGCAACCTGTCGAATGTCTCAATAGATCAGGTTGATAATTACACTGTGGTTACCTCGACCATCAGCAGTGCCACTGTCGGTGAACTCTTTATCAAGAGAGCCTTTGACATACTGGTTGCTGTTGTAGGAATGATTGTTACGGGTTTTCTGTTTATTCTGGTGGCCCCGATAATCAAGTCCCAGTCCCCGGGTCCGGTTCTGTTCGCTCAGGAGCGTGTCGGCAAGAATGGCAAGACATTTAAGATGTACAAATTCAGGTCTATGTATTGCGGTTCCGAGAAACGCAAAGCACTGCTGCTCAACAAGAATGAGATGTCAGGACCTGTGTTCAAGCTCGAAGATGACCCGAGAGTGTTCCCGTTCGGTCGATTTATGAGAAAGACAAGCCTCGATGAGTTCCCTCAATTCTGGAATATCCTCAAAGGCGACATGTCACTTGTAGGTACACGTCCGCCGACAGTCGACGAATTCGAGCAGTATAAGACGCATCACATGAGCCGCCTGGCGATGAAGCCGGGACTGACCGGAATCTGGCAGGTGTCAGGCAGATCGAGCATCACGGATTTCGAGGAGATTGTGCGTCTTGACAACGATTACATAAGAAACTTTTCGCTGCCGATGGATATTATTATCATCGCGAAAACGATTATCGCGGTGTTCGGCATGAGGGGGTCAAAATGACAGAACCTGTGGTTACAATCATGGTTGCGTCACATAAGCCTTATCCCATGCCGGATGATGCCATATATCTGCCGCTTCAGGTAGGGGCGGCGGGCAATGAGACAATCCCGGGCTTTACGCGCGATGACACGGGCGACAATATATCGGATAAGAACGACATGTACTGCGAGCTTACGGGGCTTTACTGGGGCTGGCATAATCTCTCCGGTTCTGACTACATAGGGCTCGTCCACTACAGAAGATTATTTCGCGGCAGGAACGGCGCCATAACAGGAAAGGAAGTCCTGAAGACGCTTGAGACGCACAGAATTATTGTCACGTCCAAGCGCCGCTACTTCATAGAAACTTTGTATTCGCACTATGTTCATACACACGCGGCGGAAGAAATTGATAAGACGCGCGATATTGTAAAGTGGATGTACCCGTCATATATCGGAGATTACGATAAGGTCATGGAGAGAACGTGGGGATACATGTTCAACATGTTCGTGATGCCGAAGGATATGGCAGACAGATATTGCAGCTGGCTCTTCAGCATACTTGATGAGCTTACTGCCGCGATAGGGACCGAGGAGCGTTCTGATTTTGACAGGAGATATCCCGGAAGAATAGGAGAACTGCTGTTCAACTGCTGGCTTGAACACCAGCTTGATTCAGGCATAATAACCCGAAGAAATATCTGTGAGATACCGTTTATGTATACTGAGAAGGTAAATCATATTGAGAAAGCGTGGGGTTTTCTTCGCGCCAAGTACGGTGGAGTAAAACAGGAAAAGAGCATATAGGATGAGTCTTAAGTCGGCAATGGAATCAATTGACGCCAAGGCGTTGGGCCTGAAAGTACCGGACGATTCTGATATTGCGAATATTCATGCGGTCTTTCTTAAGGCTCTTAAAGATATTGACCGTTTCTGCACAGACAATAATATCGAATGGTCGCTCGCAGGCGGAAGCATGCTGGGAGCTGTCAGGCATAAAGGTTTTATACCTTGGGATGACGATGTTGACATACATATGCCAAGGCGTGAGTTTACCAGATTTGCCGAGGCCGTCCGGAAAGGCGGTCTTGAAGGTTATTTTCTGGCCTGTCCGGGAGACGAAGGATATATGTATCACTATCCCAAACTGTTCATAAAAAACACTGTTTTTCGAGAGGTTCAATCGGTTCCCGGGGAATACAACGAGATGTTCATTGATGTGTTCATTCTTGAGGATACACCCGATAACCGTATTGCCAATGCGGTGCGCGGCCGGATATGTATGTTTTATATGTTCGCATGTTCGTGCACAAGGGTACTTAAGTGCAGTGATAACATGTTAAAATATACAGCAGGGAACGACAATGCTACCGCTGAAATCAGAAAGCGCATAAGGCTGGCGAAGCTGCTCGGGCGGAGAAGCGTCGAGTCGTGGTGTGCGCGAGCCGACAGGTACTTCTCCGGATGCAAAGCGTCAGACTCCGGGTACATAGTTATTCCCGGCGGAGCAAGACACTATTTCGGCGAGATGTACAGAAGAGACTGGATATGTGAGACCAGAAGAACTGAATTTGAAGGAATGATGCTTCCTGTCCCGGCCAAGTCAGAGAAGATGCTGGCTTTAAGATACGGAGAGAATTACATGGAGGTTCCGCCTCCCGCGAAACGCGCGCATCATGCGCTTATTGAACTTAGAACTTAGCACGCGATTATCGTAATGACGGCTGTAACAGAGCTGTAAGGACGGTTTAAGGAGAAGAGAAAATGAATTATGCTATTATTTTGGCAGCGGGCGTTGGCCAGCGGATGAGAAACTCGGGAAGACCGAAGCAGTTTCTTGAAGTTTATGGCAGGCCGATAATTATTCATACACTGGAGAAATTTGAGGCGTGCCTTGATATAGACAGCATAGTAGTTGTATGCAACGCCTCCTGGATAGACTATATGAACGATCTGGTAAAGAGGTTTGAAGTCAGAAAAGTAGCGGCAGTTGTTCCGGGCGGATCATCACGCGCCGAGAGTATTATGAACGGACTTGAGCCTGTCAGGGCCTGTGCAGGTGAGGATGATATTGTGGTGATACATGACGGCGTGAGACCGCTTGTAGACGTCAATATAATCAGTGAGAACATCCGCGTTGCAAAGCAGTACGGAAGCGCAATAACGGTTCATCCGGCAGCGGAATCCATAGTAATTACAAGCGGCGAGGAAGCTGAGTTTGCAGACTTCCGCAAGCGCGATGACACATATACTCTGACGTCTCCTCAGACTTTCAGACTTCAGCTTATCTCGCAGACATATGCTTCGACAACGGATAAATCCGAAGACGGTCTGCCGCTTCTTGATACTGCCCTGGCATATGCTTCACTTGGAAACAGTGTGCATATTGTCCGTGAGAACAATCACAACATTAAGATAACAACGCCGGAAGATTTCTATATGCTCAAGGCTTTGCTCGAGCTTGAAGAGAACAAGTCGGTGTTTGGAATCAATTAGGAGGCGGGGCGGACTTATGGAGAAGAGAGACCTTGACATCATTTTCGCGAATGCGGTGAACTGGCGCATGTACATGGATACCACAGTGCTGGTGACCGGTGCGACAGGAAGAATCGGAATGTATATCCTGGAAGCTCTCGTTGAGGCAGACTTAAGGTACAATCTCAACATGAGGATAATCGGTCTTGCACGCTCGCCCGAGAAGGCCGCTTCGGTTTTCGGCAACACAATGGAGCTGCCGAACGTCAATTTCATATATCAGGATGTGTCTGAACCGATTGAGGCGGATGGCAGAATTGACTATATTTTCCATACAGCAGGTCCTGCGGCACCTGTGGACTTCAGGGATATTCCGGCGGAGACTCTGTGGGCGCATGTGGCGGGGATGCATAATGTGCTTGAGCTCGCGCGCCTGAAGAATGTACGTCGCGTTTTCTATACATCGACAGTGGAAGTCTATGGGGACTGCAAGGCCGACGGGAAGATGGACGAGAATTACATGGGACCTGTCGCAAACCTGTCAAGCCGCGCATGTTACCCGGAAGCGAAAAGAATCGCCGAGACAATGCTCGTCTGTTATAAGGTTGAATATGGCATCAGTTTCTGCGGATGCCGAATGAGCCACACACTCGGCGCAGGAATATCGCTGACGGACGGAAGGGCATTCGCGGAATTCATTGCGGATGCGCTGGCAGGCCGCGACATAGTCCTGAACTCGGACGGTTCGGCGGTAAGACCGTATACATACGTAGCAGATGCCGTCAATGCCATGTTTATCATTATGGACAAGGGAGAAGACAGATTCTACAATGTTGCGTCCGACGATAATCTTATAAGCATAAGAGACCTTGCAGCACTTGTAGCTTCGCTGTCACCGTCGCACAAGACGTCAGTGATTGCGGGTGAAGGAACAAAGGATTTGCCATATCTGCCTTACAGACTCGCGACTATGGACACGTCAGCCGTAAGGTCGCTCGGATGGCGTCCGCGCGTAAGCATTGAAGATACTATCAAGTGGACCATGGAAAGTTTTATGTGATTAATCAGGAGAGGAGTATTGTGCCGGAATGAGCAGAATAGTGGTAATGATGAGCACCTATAACGGAGAACGATTTCTGCGTGAGCAGATTGACAGTATCCGTGCTCAAAGAGACGTTGATGTCACACTTGTGATAAGAGATGACGTCTCACATGATTCCACGCCTGAGATCATTGCCGAGGCCGCACAGGGCAGAGATGACATTGTAACCAAGCCGTCAATGGAGAGAATGGGACCCGGAAAGAGCTTTATAAGCATGCTCTATCAGTGTTTTGACGACTATGGGGATACCGCCGATTACTACGCTTTCGCGGATCAGGATGATGTCTGGCTGCCGGATAAGCTCGCTGTCGCCGTGTCTGCGCTCAGGACACTGCCCGCCGGACGTCCCGGACTTTACTGCTCCAATCAGATAGTATACAAGGATGGCAGGCGTTGCGGAATGAGGTTCTCCGAACCGCCAAACATGACTCTGGCCGGGCATATTACGCGCAATCTTCCGTCAGGATGCACTTATCTTCTGAACCGTGAACTTGTCCGTGCTGTCTGTGAGGCGGATCATGCCGACGACAGAATTATTGAACGCCGCATCCACGATTCATGGATGATGCTCGTGGCGCTCAGCATAGGAAGCGTCATATATGACCACGATTCATATATTCTCTACAGAATACACGATCACAATACGGTTGGCATAGAGAAGGATCCGTGGGCGAAAGTAATGAAGGTCAAATACCGTAATCTTACGGACCGTGAATTTGCCCATTACAGGCGAAGGACAGCTGCGCAGCTTCTCAAGTCGTTTCCTGATATATCGGGACGTAACCGTGAGATTCTTGAAGAGGTGGCATATTACACCGAGAATCACGAACTTAAGCAGCGCCTGCTGAAGGATAATGAGGTGATGGCGGGAATAGGCTCGCCGCTGAAAGTTATTCTTAATATAGTGTGATGTTGGATGAGTACTGAAATATTTGTAGTGACACATAAAGAAACGCAGATGCCGGAAGAGCCCCGCTATACGCCGCTTTTTGTCGGTGCCGCGGGCAGAACCGTACCGGAGGGATACAGGCGCGACGACACGGGCGATAACATATCCGCCAAGAACGACTCGTACTGTGAGCTTACCGGCGGATACTGGCTATGGATGAATACCGATGCCGGTATAACGGGTCTGGTGCATTATCGTAGATTTTTCGCACATGTAAGAGGCTTTGAATACAAGAGCAAACACATAGTGCTGAGCAAGAAGAATGCATACCGCATTTTGTCCGCCGCAGAAGCGGAGAAAATTCTTGCAGGCTGCGACATACTGGTGAAAAAGAGCCGTACCTATAAGGAGACCAACGAGACGTTGTTCTATCGTGACTTCGGCGCGGAGATAATGGACGAAGCACGTGCAGTGGTACAGTCTCAATACCCGGAGTATTCATCCGGATTTGATCGCAACCTTAATATGCATTACCATGTCAACTGCAATATGTTCATAGGCCACAAGGAAATTGCAGACCGCTACTATGACTGGCTCTTTGATGTCTTGGGGCGGGTAGATGAAGCGCATAAGAACAGAACCGGAGACAGATTCCATAACCGCGAGCTGGGATATCTGGGTGAAATTCTGTTCGGAGTGTGGCTCGACCACAACCGGATCAATTACAGGTTTTATCCTGTGGTATGCACTTCGGAGCTTGACTATACACACCCCGGAAGAGCGGAAGGATGCCTTGTCTACCCGCATGAGCTGATTCGCCTCAAATTTTCGAGGGCAAAGAATGGATGAGTCAAAGACACTGAAACGGAATGTTTTTATGAGCGCGCTTCTTGCGTTCTCAAATGTCATATTTCCTTTTATCTCATTTCCTTATGTTACGCGCATTCTGCTTCCTGCGGGAACAGGTCGCGTATCGTTCGCTACCTCGGTGCTGTCATATTTTCTGATTGCCGCGCAGCTCGGTATCCCGACATACGGAATACGTGAAGTTGCCAAGGTGCGCGATAACCGGGCCGCGCTGTCAAAACTTGTCTGCGAGCTTCTTATAATAAACGCGATAACCACACTTCTGTCATACATAGTGTTTACCGTTGCGCTGTTTACTGTTCCGCGTATGTCTGAAGACAAGCCGCTGTTTGTCATATCAAGTCTTGTACTGTTCTTAAACTGCATCGGCATGGAGTGGCTGTACCGCGGGCTCGAATGCTACACCTACATAACCGTTCGATCGATTATATTCAAGTCTTTGGGCGTCATCGGTATTTTTCTGTTGATTCACGCACCGGCAGATTATTTAAAATACGCCGCATTAGTAGTGTTCTCGGGTTCATGCTCATATATCCTCAACTTTATTAACGCGCGCAAATACGTGAGCTTCAAGGCTATTACCTCAAAGCTTTCAATCAGGCCGCATCTTAAACTGATAACAGTATTTCTGGCTATGGCCGTAGCGACAACAATCTACACTCATCTTGACATGGTTATGCTGGGTTTCATGCGGACCGACACCGATACCGGTTACTATGATGCCGCAGTCAAAATCAAGACTGCCCTGGTAGGTGTCGTCACGTCTCTCGGTGTCGCACTCCTGCCACGGTCTTCAGCCTATTTAAAGCAGGGCAGAACCGATCAGTTTTACCGCATAACCCGCAAAGCCATGAATTTTGTTATTCTGCTGGCTCTTCCGGTCTCGCTGTTTTTTATAATCTATGCCAAAGAGAGCATTCTTCTCGTCGCCGGTCCGGAATACGGGGGCGCGATAATTCCTATGCAGGTAATAATGTTTACCGTTCTGTTTATCGGAATGAGCAATATCACCGGAATACAGGTGCTGGTTCCACTTGGCCTCGAAAAGCAGGTGCTCTGCTCTGAGCTTCTCGGTATGACAGTAGACCTTGTAATCAACATAGCTCTGATTCCTCGTCTGGCTTCTACAGGTGCGGCAATCGGCACTCTCGTAGCAGAACTGTGCGTGGTTGTCTGGCAGCTAATCGCACTTCGCCGTAACACTCCTAAGGCACAGTCTATCTTTACAGATGTAAGACTCAAGGCTGTCATACCGGCGATTGTCTTATCCGCAGCAGCAGCCCTGGCCGTAAGGTTTTCAGTAACGTCAGGTATGGCACCGCTTCCGGCGTTGTCATTGGGAGCGGGGGTCTTCTTTATTGTCTATCTCGCCGTCCTCATATTCGCGCGCGAGCCGCTGACATGTGAGCTTCTGAGAATTAAAAGAAGAGGTTCTGAAGCGTAATCCTGTTTTTTGTGAAACAGCGCAGCCTTCCGCCCGGTCTCGAACTGTCGCCCTTCGGCCTCAAGCCTGCTTTTCAACACCGGGTAGTCGGTTCTATATTAAGAATGACCTTGTGAACCTCATTATTTGTGCAAATTACTGACTTGGACTTGCGCCGTGCTGGTGTATATTTTCTCATTGGGTGCAACAACTTTGGGAGGATACAAAGATGCAGAAACGCAACAACGGTCTGGACGGTTTGCGGTGGTTTGCCGTGACACTTGTTATACTGAGCCATTGTGATATTTTGAAGCAGGGTGCTGTGGGAAACTGCATTTTCTTTACACTGAGCGGATTTCTGGCAATACTGCCGTTCGTCGAGAACGGTGAGGACAGATTTGCTCATCCCGGCAATATTCTTAAGTATTACGCCGGCAGGTTTCTGCGGATTGTACCGGTTTTCTGGGTTTGTCTTATTGCTGTGTGGCTGCTGATGCCGTACCGGTATTTCGACATTTTCGATATGAAGACAGACAGCTCTCTGATTCTTAATCTTCTGTTTATCAGAGCGCGCAAGCACCTGTGGTTTCTCCAGCAGGAGATAGTGTTTTACCTTATGTGTCCTTTTATCCTGCTTTTGATAGTCGGATTCAAGA
This sequence comes from Mageeibacillus sp., assembly GCA_022484595.1. Lineage (GTDB taxonomy): Bacteria > Bacillota > Clostridia > Saccharofermentanales > Saccharofermentanaceae > Saccharofermentans. Next base: position 79,333 of record JAKVLB010000007.1, read on the forward strand.
AGCTGTTCAAGAACATATGGATACGTGTAACCAAAGAAACTGCGGAACCGGGCAGCGCCGGAGCGCAGGTGGCAGACCTCGCGACTTCTGTTCTTCTTGCGGTACTCGCATTTGTTTACTATGCAAATCTCCACGACACGCCGATTAAGCTCATGGCAAGGGAACGCCTGATGCCGTTTGAACTGCATCAGTTTCTCATCGGCATGGCATTCGGATATATATACAGAGTTGTTGCAATATATGCAGACAAGATCAGGCAGCATAAGTCCGCGGGAATCATCGGAAGTGTCTATATGTGTCTGTTTGTGCTGTTCTGCATTCTCTCATCCAGAACATTCCTTGAGGTCTATTTTGATGACGAAGGTCTTGATGATTATCTTATAGGGTGGGAGCAGCCGATGCTGTTCGGGTGTCTCAGCGGCATCTTCATTATTTTGCTTCTGGTGGAAAATGACGGCTGGTTTGCACGTGCTCTTGGAAACAGATTTACAGCATATCTCGGCAGAATCAGTTTTGAGATGTATATTCTTCATGTGTTTTTCCTCAAGGCATTCGACCAGCCGTCGCAGTACAGGCAGTGCGTGCTGGTGTATAGTGTTACCATCGCGGTGTCCATTGTGGTTCATAATTATGTCGAGAAGCCTTGTATCAGGTTCGCGAAAAACTTAAAATTCAAGGATGTTGTAGCATACTATAAGTGTACTGTTAACCGGTGATTTAAGGGACGGGAGAAGCATGACTGATAAACCGGAGAAGAAAATTACCAGGCGGGGAACTGTAATCAGAGCAATCCTGACTTCAGTTCTCTTTTTTGCTGTTGCGCTGATAATAACAGCAATGCTGTGGTGTATGGATGTCTGGCGCGATATTACAGTGGATGAGATAATTTTCCATCTGAGCGCACCGCTTGAAGGTACATCTTCGGATGTAATCAACGGCTTTCTGCTGCGCTCACTGATGCCGGCTGTGATTGCCGCGGCCCTTTTCTGCTCAGTAAGGTTGTTTCTGGGACTGAGGTCTTCCGGTTCATCCGGGCGCGCAGACCGCATTGTAAATCTTGTATGCTGGGTGATGGCGGGAGTTATATTGATTCTGTCATCGGTGCAGTTCTGTCTGCGGTACGGCGTTGTCAGGTATATAGCGTCGCAGACGATGAACTCGGATTTTATCGCAAACAATTATGTGTCGCCGGATGATGTCAATCTGACATTTCCGGAAAAGAAAAGAAACCTCATATATATCTATCTGGAATCTATGGAGATGACCTATTCCGACAAGGCCGACGGCGGCGCTTTTGATGAGAACGTTATTCCGGAGCTGACTGATATCGCGCTCGGCAACGAGTGCTTCAACGGCGATTCCGGCACGCTCGACGGTGCGCTCGTCACAACCGGAACCGATTACACAATGGCGGCGCTTGTGGCACAGACGGCAGGCATACCGATAAAAGACGGAATAGGCAATGCTGCAGCATCCTATGCGGATTCGTTTTATCCCGGAGCGAGGGTGTTGGGAGACGTGCTCGCAGACGCAGGCTACAACCAGACATTCATGTGCGGCTCTGTCGCTTACTTCGGCGGAAGGGAACTTTACTTCAAAGGACACGGGAATTACAAGATTTTCGACTACAAATATGCGGAAAATAACGACTATATTCCCAAAGGCTATAACGTCTGGTGGGGCTTTGAAGACGAGAAGCTTTTCGGGTTCGCAAAAGACGAGATTACAGCGATGGCCGCGGAAGACAAGCCTTTTAACTTTACTATGCTGACGGCTGACACTCATTTTGAAGACGGTTATGTGTGTGACCTGTGCCGGGATGATTTTGACGATCAGTATTCAAACGTTATGGCATGTTCAAGCAGGCAGGTCTCGGCGTTTCTGGACTGGATCCGGGAGCAGCCGTTTTATGACAATACAACGATTGTGATAAGCGGCGACCACACGACGATGGACTCGGATTATCTTGACTCTATAGATACGGATTACCAGCGACGGACCTACGTGGCTGTCATAAATCCTGCGGCGGAGTCCGACAATGATGAAAGACGCGAATACTGCACACTTGACATGTTTCCGACGACGCTGGCGGCAATGGGAGTTGATATTCAGGGCGACAGGCTTGGGCTTGGTGTAAATCTTTTCTCCGATAAAAAGACGCTTATGGAGCAGTACGGCTATGATTATGTTGATACCGAGCTTGCGAAGAAGAGCAGCTTCTACCAGACGATCGGCGCATTTGACACGCTGACTGCCGATATACTGAAACACCTTAAGTATCTTAATCTTACCGCCGATCTTGACGCGGACAACACTCTGGCCATTGATTTCTGGGGCATCGAGAACGGCACGCTCGAGATTGCTTCCGCCCGCGGAGAGTTCTACAAGCAGGACGGAACGCTCGTCGCCAGTGCAGTTTTTACGATTGATGCGGCGAAAGACTACAAGGGTGAGTTCGACCTGAGTTCTCTCGGGTTCAGAGACATATACACAGGTAACATGAAGCTTTATGCGACGGATACCGACGGGGTCGAACATGTTATCTACGACAACGACGATAACACTTCAGTACTTTCTTACAGTGATATTTCCTCATATATTGATATGCTCGCGAATCTGGACGATGTAACCGTTATGATAGCTGGCAAGGATGAGTGTTCGACAAATCTGACGCCGGCAATCAGAGCCGAATTCAACAAGCTTGGTCTGTCGTGTCCGCTGTATGATCACACGAACTACTCATATTATGCCGTCGCCACGGACGGCGAGCAGCCGATAGAGCAGGCTTCACCTCAGATGCTTCAGACATCGGGAGAACTTGAAGACGGTACGGGCTATGAGATCACGAGTGCCGGACTTCATTGCGGAAATGTCGCGTCGATAGAGATAGGAGATAACGACTATGCCATCAATACGCGCGGACTTAATATTGTCGTCTATGACAATGATGCCCACAGGGTAGTTGACCGCCGTGTCTATGATCTTTACGGTCAGTCGGTTACTTCGTATATGGATGACGATTCCGTCGATGTGACCTATGATTACGACAGCGAGGCGCAGACTCTTGATGTCCTGATAACAGGGACTTCTGACGTAATCCTCAAGAATCGTAATCTATATGTCTATATGTACATATGGTCGGCAAACGGACCTGCCGAAGTGACACGTAAAGTCTTTACGGAAGGTACCGATAACAACGGCTGGACCTGTTTCAAAATTGATGATCTTGACGTGTCGGGCTATGATCCGGATACTTTCGGAATGATGATATTCTTAAAGAGCCAGGATACGGGATTTATTGATTACAAAACGAAAATGGTTGTCGATTTGAACGGCGAAGGTTAGAATTATCCTGTGGAGGATTAGTTATGTCAAGGCCAACAAAAGTCAGACGCGTATGCGTCGAACCGCAATTTACCCGCTTTGTTCCGGTCGGAGCCGATAAAATCGACTCGGTTGTCCTTTCCATTGAAGAATTTGAAGTAATGCGCCATGTCGACTACCAGAAAATGACACATGAAGAATGCGCCAGACATATGGATATCTCAAGAACCACTGTCACCGAGATTTACGAATCCGCGCGGTTCAAAATAGCCGACAGCCTCATCAACGGCAAAGTTCTCTGTATAGAGGGCGGCAATTACCGCGTTTGTGAAGGCGCGAAAAGCTGTAAGGTCAATTCCGGAACTGCAACGTGTGACAATAAGTGTGATGAGTGATTAACCGGGTGGATGCATCTGATGATTTTTGTGTCATCCGAAAGTATTTTTAATTACAAACAGTTTAATATATAGCATTTGCGGACTGCGTTTGAGATAATAAAACGCAGGTGAAAAGAGGTAAGTGCAATGATAGAGACAAATGTCAATGACAGCAATTTCGATTCCGAAGTTATGTTGTCTGATATTCCGGTTATAGTCGATTTCTGGGCTGAATGGTGTGGTCCGTGCAAGATGATGAATCCAATATTAAACGAACTCGCTTCTCAATATGCCGGCAAAGTGAAATTCTGCAGGTGTAATATTGACGAGGCTGAAGGGACCGCAGAGAGAATGAACGTAACAAGCGTTCCCGTTATAAAATTATGCAGGGACGGAGCTGTTGTTGCTGAACACCTGGGCTTTATGTCCGGCAATCAGCTCAGAGAATTTATAGATAATAATTAAGAGGCAATGCTTCTGCTTTTTTTGCGGCGTGTGGTGGATTTTTCGTCACTGCCGCATTAATTTTGCGGTTATTCAGACAGTCAGGTTTTGAAATCCGGAATCATTGAATCTCCGGATGAACCGAGTTCCTGAACAAAAGCATTTGTCTGGCCGAGAGAACTCAGCAGGGTGCACATGGAATTATAGTGCTCCGCCGACAGGTGCCGGCGCAAACGCGGGTCAGAGTTGTGATCCGACGTAATATGAGGCATGGGTGTATACTGGCTCATCAGGCTGATTGCAATATTGTTGCCGTAACGTGCACACAGATATTCCAGGATATGCTTGGTATCGAAAAGACATCCGGGAAGCATAAGATGTCGCACAATCATGCCGCGCATAAGGAGACCGTCAGGCGATAATGTGTAGCTTCCGACCTGCCGGTACATCTCGTCTATGGCGAGGCAGCATGTCTGGAAGTAGTCCGGTGCGCCTGCAAATCTGCCGGCAATTCCGGCGGAGAAGAATTTCATATCCGGCATATAGATATCTGCCAGACCGTCGAAGAGCCTTAGTGTATCAACCGAATCATATCCGGAACAGTTTATGGCGACAGGAATCTTAAGACCGGATAGTTTTGCTGAGGCAATTGAGTCGGCGACGGTCGGCGCGTAGTGCATCGGTGTCACCAGGTTGATGTTGTAAGCGCCCTGAGACTGCAGCTCAAGAAAGACATCAGACAGCATATGCGCGTCCATCTTTGTGCCACGGCCGGTGAGGCGGTGTGATATGTCGTAATTCTGGCAGAAAACACAGCCTGTTCCGCAGCCCTCAAAGAAAACCGTGCCGCTGCCTCTTGCAGCGTTGATACCTGATATCACAGGTTCTTCGCCGAAATGAAGCTTGTACAGATTTACTACAGGGTATGACGGGGACTTGCAGAAGCCGGTGTCGCCTGAAGTTCTGTCCACTCCGCAATGCCGCGGACATAAATTACAATAAGAATAAAGGTTTTCCATGGGGACATTATATTCCAATAGCGTCATTTTTCCCAAAACAGTTGCTTTAAGAATATAAAAATATAGTGTTTTCACACCATTTGAACAATGCCCTTAGGTGATAAAATTGCGTTATGGCTATTCATGAGGAATGTGGTGTATATGGAATTTGTGGCGGTGAGGCTGTTGCCTCACTGGTGTATTACGGACTTTTCGCGCTCCAGCACAGAGGTCAGGAATCATGCGGAATCGCAATCAATGATGATGCTTCAATCAATTGTCTTAAGGGAATGGGGCTCGTGAGTGAGTTCTTTACGCCGGAAAAGCTGGCGCAGCTTAAGGGCAGCACGGCAATCGGGCATGTCAGATATTCAACAACCGGCTCATCCACAGCAGACAATGCACAGCCCCTTGTTACTCAGTATATAAAGGGCACACTGTCCATCGCGCATAACGGCAATCTGACGAATGCCATATCGCTCAAGGCAGAGCTCGAGGACAGCGGAGCCATATTTCATACAACGGTTGATTCAGAAGTTATTGCGTATATGATTGCGAGCGCCAGAGCGAAGACAGACTCCGTAGAAGAAGCCGTAAAGAGCGTTATGCATAAGATTCAGGGCGGATATGCCCTGCTTGTCATGTCGCCGAAGAAACTGATTGCGGCGCGTGACCCGTATGGGCTCAAGCCGCTGGTTATGGGCAGAATCATCAGGTCTGACGGCGGTTATGCAACAGTGTTCGCATCCGAGACCTGTGCGCTTGCGGCTACAGGTGCGGAATATGTAAGAGATGTTTTGCCCGGCGAGATTGTTATTGCGGATGACAGTGGCGTCAGGTCGCTGGATTCCGGACTGACGGTGAAGGTGAAGAAATGCGTTTTCGAGTATATATATTTTGCCAGACCTGATTCGGTGATTGACGGAATATCGGTTTTTGAAGCAAGAGTCAGAGCCGGGGCTCTTCTGGCCAGGCAGTATCCTGTTGATGCAGACTGTGTTATAGGTGTGCCGGAGTCCGGAATTGACGCGGCAATGGGCTATGCGAAAGAGTCGGGAATCCCTTATGAGAAGGGGTTTGTGAAGAATTCATATGTCGGACGCACATTTATCAAGCCTTCACAGCAGCTTCGCGCGCAGGCGGTGAGAATCAAGCTCAACCCGATTGCGGCCGCAGTAAAGGGCAAGCGCGTAGTCATGATTGATGATTCAATCGTTCGCGGAACTACAATTGCAAATATCGTAAGAATGTTGAGAACAGCGGGTGCTGCCGAGGTTCATGTAAGAATATCGTCGCCGCCGTTCACAAATCCCTGCTATTACGGAACTGATGTACCTTCCCGTGAGAACCTGATTGCGTGTCAGCACACGCTGCCGGAGATTCGCGAGATAATAGGAGCCGATTCACTCGGATATCTTCGTGTCGACTCGCTCGACGAGATGCTTGGTGAAGAAGGCAGGCACTATTGTGATGCCTGCTTTACCGGTGATTATCCGAATGTTGACACAAAGATTGATCTTATGAACGAGGACGCCGGAGTCCTGGAGAAATAAAATGTCAGATATGAATTCCTCCAACGGCACCGCAAGACGGCGCCCGGAAGTGAGGTCTGCGGACAAGATAATGGAACGCGCGCTGAAGCGCGAGTCAACAGACATGGATCGTCTTGAAGGAGACGATAATGCCACGCGTCAGGTAAAGAATGCCGCCAAACGGAAGGCAAACAACTCAAGGACGGCAGCTCTTCTGGGAATTCTCGCCTTTGCTCTGCTTCTTGTAATCGTCTGGCGTGTCATGCACCTTATCAATGGAGAAGCTGACAAACTTATAAGAGATGTTACCGTTGAAGTCGGAAGCACTGCGAGCGAGTCAATGTTTTTCTCGGAAGAGCCAAACATACCGCAGCTGGTATCGTGCAACCTGAATTTCGATGCCGTCGATTACTCGGTTCCGCAGGACATTCATTTTACTATTACGATGTACTGGGCGAATATTGTCTGTACACTTCATATTGTTGACACTACCCCGCCTGCGGCACAGGCCGTGCCGCAGACTTTGTTCTCCACTGACGCGCTGCCGGATGCATCGTCATGTGTTACGGGGATTACGGACGCCACCGCCGTCACCGTATCGTGGCTTACGCAGCCTGATATTGCATCGGGCGGCAATCTCACAGGTCAGGTGCTGCTTTCTGATTCATTCGGCAATGTCAGTGTGATTGACGTTCCGTTCAATGTTACAAAGGATGTGACACCGCCTGTAATAAGCGGTGCAAAGGATCTGACTGTTTATATCGGAGATTCCATCGCGTACAGGGACGGGGTTACCGTTACAGATGACATCGACCAGAATCCGACACTTACGATTGATGCTGACAGTGTTGATCTGACGACTCCGGGAACATATATAGCCGGATATACCGCGACTGATTTCAGCGGCAATAAATCCACACGCAACATTACGGTGACGGTCGAGGAGAAACCTGCCACATACGTAGAGCCTGAAGTTGTATACGCGGCCGCAAGAGATATTCTGAGCCAGATAACAACGGACGACATGAGTGATATGGAGAAGGCTCTTCAGATTGTCTGGTGGTGCAGGTATAACATTCACTATGCGCAGAGCGGCGACTCTTCATCGTGGGAGCGGGCGGCATATAACGGTCTCGTCAATCGCACCGGAACATGCTATACATTTGCCTATGCGGCCAAGGCAATGTTCGATTGCGCCGGCATCGACAACGAGATTGTCAGGCGCGATCCCTACATTCATGAGAAGCATTTCTGGAACTACATCTGCATAGACGGGCAGTGGTATCACTGCGATTCAACTCCAAGACACCTTTACTCCGGGTATTTCTTTATGTATACAACCGAAGAACTTGAAGCCGTCTGGATGAACGGATGGAACGGCTACAGCTTTGATGAGAGTAAACATCCGGCGAGTGCCACCGAGTCGGTTCAGGACAGAATAGACTATGCCAACCACACGATTATCGGAGATACCGCCGGAAATGTTCAGACGGATTCTCAGAGCGATACTTCGGGCGGCAGTCCCGATGAGACTTCTGACACTGCGGATGGCGGTGTCTAAAAGGTTGACGGGCATTTGAGATTTTATAGTATAATAACTGCATGAATATTTCTGGAAAGTCAAAAATAACACCACAACTTGCGTTTCTCGTGCTCTTCACGGGAGTAGTTTTGTACACTCTCGTTCTATTTCTGACTACCGGGGGAGAGAATCTCTTCGGACTGTTCTTTTCGGATATTATCGATAATTTTATGGATTTGTTCAACCCGCTTAAGTTTGTTTACGGCGGCGATCCTTACAAGTATGTCGAGCTGGGCGCAATGTATCCGGCTCTGTGTTATGTTATCTGTGATGTCACCGCTTTTTTCCTTCCGGCAGACTACAGGACAATGAGTCCGTATGATATGGGCAACCACCCGCAGGGAGTAATTCTGCTTGCAATATGGACTGTAATTCTTGCCGGCGCGATTATTGCCTATGTTTTGTGCTTTCTCAAAAAGCGCAAGGTATATTACGTCGTTGCTGTTGTGTTCAGCTGTCTTTACAGCGCGCCGGTTGTTTTTCTTTGGAGCCGCATGAATTTTCTCATTCTGGCTCTTGCTTTTCTTCTTATGTTTATTATCGGCAAGGACTCAAAGAACAAGGTTATTCGTGAATTATCCTATGTATGTCTTGCAATATCAGCGGCGATAAAGATCTATCCCGCAGTTTTCGGTGTATTGCTTGTTCTTGAGAAGAGATGGTTCGACACGATAAGGTGCGCGATATACGGTCTGATAGTTTTCTTTGTTCCGTTCTGGTATTTTGACGGCATTACTTCGATTAAGAATTTCCTGCATAACCTTATATACGGAATCGGCTTTACCGATTACGAATGGACGGGAGTCGCATACAGAATTGATTTCAAGAACAATCTCGCCATTCTCAAGTGGCTCATAGGAGGCGATCCGTCAGTTACGCCGCCGAGCTACAAGCCCGCCATGATTCTTGTTCTGGTGGTGCTTGCCGCGGGACTTTTCATTTTCACGGATAAATGGAAGAAGGTTCTTTGTGTTACCATGATAATGGTGCTCGCACCGTCTTTTAATTACGCATATTCCGCCAGCTTCTACCTTATTCCGATGGTTCTGTTCATGTCCGCGGAATCTTCAAAGGAAAATCAGGCGCGATGCCCTGCGGACAGAATTTTCGGATACTTCTACGCGGCGGCACTGGTGATGCTTCTTGCTCCTTTTACAGGCCCTACGCGCTATATGTCGGACAGATGGGCGATTGAGAGCCGCAATCCGCTGACTGACGCGGTGTTCCATCAGAATATAGGACAGCTTATATTGATAACCGTTGTGGCAGTGGATCTGTGTGTTGCTTCACTGCGTCTTATAAAGAGAATTACAGATAGAAACAGGATTGAGAGAAAAGAACAGACATGAGCGAAAAAACAAGCGACAGGCATACGTTTGCGGTATGTGCATACAAAGAATCTCCTTTTCTTGACAGCTGTCTCGAATCACTTTCAAACCAGACAGTGAAGTCGAGAGTTATAGTCTGTACATCGACACCGTCGGATTACATAAAGAATCTGGCGACCAAGTACGGCTATGAGTATTTTGTGAGGGACGGCAGAAGCGATATAAAGGATGACTGGAATTTTGCCTATAACTGTGCCGGAACAGAATATGTCACGATAACGCACCAGGATGATATCTACCTTCCCGAATATTGCGAACAGATGCTCAGACTTACAGACGAGAGCGAGAAGGCCGGAATGCCGGTAACCATTTATTTTACCGACTACAAGGCGTGTAAGAACGGAATCCCGTTAAGAGACCGCAATTCGTCAATCAGAAGAATTCTCAGATGGCGTCTGCGCGTTCCGAAATGGTCATGCAACAGCTACATAAAGCGCAGAACTTTTTCGCTCGGGAACGTAGTGTGCTGTCCGACCGTCACATATCACAAGAAGCTTCTCGGAGACTCTGTATTTACTTCCGATTACAAATTCAATATAGACTGGGACACATTCAGACTTCTGTCCTACAAGGACGGCAGATTTCTTTGCAACGAGACGCCTTTGCTGTACTATAGGATACATCCGGGGGCAACAAGTGCGGAATTTATCAGAAGCAACGAGCGTTTCGACGAGGATCTGGTGATGTTCTGCAAATTCTGGCCGAAGTCTGTCGCGAGATTCATAATGTGTTTTTATCCCGCAGCCTACAAGACGTACGGGAAACTGTAAGGGGGACAATATGACGCCGATACTATATCTTGTAATTCCGTGCTATAACGAAGAGGCGGTTCTGCCTGTGACGAGCGGGCTGTTTCTGTCAAAGATAACGGCGCTTACAGCGTCGGGTGCCATATCAGACAGGTCTCGAATTGTGTTTGTAAACGACGGCAGTGCTGACAGAACCTGGGATATAATAAGCGGTCTGTGCGAGAAAGACTCTCATTATGCCGGAATCGCGCTGTCCCACAACAGAGGACATCAGAATGCATTGATCTGCGGACTTATGGAGTGCGCTGATTTCTGCGATATCACGATTTCTCTCGATTGCGACGGTCAGGACGATATAAACTGCATAGATAAAATGGTAGAAGAGTATGCCAAAGGCAGCGAGATTGTCTATGGCGTAAGGAACGACCGTTCCACAGATTCATGGTTCAAGCGCAACAGTGCCGAGACATATTACGGCATGCTTAAGTTCATGGGTGTGGATATAATTCCTGATCATGCGGATTACAGACTGCTAAGCTCGCGGGTCATACATGCGCTCTCAGGCTACGGTGAAGTAAATCTTTTCTTAAGGGGAATTATCCCGCAGCTGGGGTTCAAGAGTTCAAAGGTATACTATTCAAGGGCTGAACGCATGGCCGGATCAACCCATTATCCTCTTGCGAAAATGATTGCTTTGGGAATGGACGGCATAACTTCATTCTCGATAAAGCCGCTTCGTATGATAACCGGTCTCGGAGGGATTATTGCAGTTGTATCTTTTATAGGAATTATCTATATAATTGTCGGTGCCGCCACCGGCAACACAACCCAGGGGTGGGCTTCTATGACGTGCCTTCTCTGCTTTCTGTCGGGAATACAGATGATAAGTCTCGGAGTCATAGGTGAATACATAGGAAAGATATACCTTGAGACCAAGCACCGTCCGCGCTATATAGTCGACAGGATTATCAATATTGAGGAGGATAAGTAATGGATATTCTGTATGTGGTAATGCCGGCTTATAACGAAGAAGATAACATTGGGGATGTTGTCGCTTCATGGTATCCGGTTCTCGAAGGCAAAGACCCGGCGTCCCGTCTTGTAGTCGCAGATGCAGGAAGTGCAGACAGGACTCACGCGATTCTTGAAGAGTTCAAGGCGGAGCATCCGCAGCTTGAGATTATCTCAGATACCGGGAAACAGCATGGCCCGAAGGTGATCGCGCTTTATGATTATGCAATCAGGAACGGAGCGGATTTCATATTCCAGACTGATTCGGACGGGCAGACAATGCCGGATGAATTTGACGGCTTCTGGCAGCTTCGCAATGAATACAAGGGAATTTTCGGACACCGCAGGGTCAGAGGTGACGGCAAGTCCAGAGCTTTTGTGGAGAAGACGGTATGTTTTCTGCTTAAGGTTTATTTCCATGTGAAAGTTCCGGATGCCAATGCCCCGTTCAGACTTATGAACGCGGGAACGGTAGCAGAGTATCTGCCGCGGCTCGATAAAGACTACAATCTTCCGAATATTATGATGACTACTTATTACGCATACTATAAGGAGCCTATGACTTTCCGTGAGGTTACGTTCAGACCGCGCCAGGGAGGCGTCAACTCAATCAACATTCCCAAGATAGTCAAGATCGGATGGAAGGCTCTCAGAGATTTCCATAATCTCAAAAAGGCGATGTAATGAAGGCAGGACGGAAGAATATCATCAGGGCTGTCGTACTGACGCTTGTCAGCGTGGCTTTGCTGTGGTTTGTTCAACGACTTCTGATGCCGAAATATCAAAAGGGTGTGGTTGAAGGATCATTTACAGAGGAATATTACCGCGAGACTGTACCGCACGAGGTTCTGTTTTTCGGAGACTGCGACGTTTATGAGAATTTTTCGCCGGTCAGGATGTATGAAGACTACGGAATATCTTCTTATATCAGAGGCTCCGGAGAACAGTATATATGGCAGTCATATTATCTGCTCAAAGATGCGCTCAGAACAGAGACACCAAAAGTTGTTGTTCTGACAGTTCATTCACTTCAGTTTAACGAGGCACGCAAAGAATCCTATAACCGTATGACTCTGGACGGCATGCGCTGGTCACAGGATAAGATCGATGCCATCAATGCCTCAATGACTGACGGTGAGAGCTTTATCTCATACGTTTTTCCCGTTCTGCGTTTTCACGACCGCTGGGACGAGCTGACCGCAACTGATTTTGAGCATGTCTTCTCGAAAAACATTACTTCAAACAACGGCTATTATATGAGATGCGATACCGTTCCATTCGACGGCTATCCGCCTCAGACCCCGCTTATAGATTCTGCTTTTGGAAGCAATGCCATGGGATATCTTCAGAAAATCACAGACCTGTGCAATGAACGCGGAATAAAGCTGATTCTTGTCAGAGCGCCGATCGAGTACGGCTGGTACGAGCAGTGGGATGAGAATGTTCAACAGTTTGCCGATGCGAACAATCTGACTTATATCAACTTCAACGATTATGTCTCAGATATGGGGCTGGATCTGTCGACCGATACTTACGATGCCGGAATTCATCTCAATATCTACGGAGCGGAGAAGCTGTCGGATTTTTTCGGTGCGTATCTCAAGGCTAACTACGACCTCACGGATTATCGTGATGACCCCGAAGTGTCGTCAGTCTATAATTCAAAGATTGAGTTCTACAATGCCATGAGAGATGATCAGTTAAGTGAGATTGCAAAATACGGGCACCTTGTGAATTACGGCGCGAATGCCATAGGGTAACTGTCAAATTATAATAAAACATACGTATAATTCAGTTCAATTTTTGTGGTCTATTTTATCTTTTTAAGTGTAAAATAAAAATCTGTGTAAACTTCTAATCTAATTTTTGGAGGACTTTCTATGAATATCAAGAAAATTGCCGCACTTGCTCTTGCCGCTTCAATGCTTATGGCAATGGCAGCATGTACATCCGAGGCACAGCCTGTATCATCTGATGTAAAGGTTATCGCAACAGAGTCTCAGAATGGCTCGCAGAACTGCGAGACCGGCGCAGCACCTACAGTTGATGAGAATGCCGCATCAGAGAATTATGTTTTCACATATCAGGGCGTAAATGTAATTGTAAGCACTTCAATGAACGACATTATTGACAGCCTTAATGCGGTCGCCGGCGAGCCAAAGTACTTCGAGGCAGCTTCGTGCGCAGATGACGGAATGTCAAAGACATATACCTATAACGGCGGTTCTTTCACCGTCAGCACAAATCCTAACGGACCTGTTGATGTAATTGCGAATATCACACTTTATGATGACACTGTTTCAACGGCGGAGGGAATCTGCATCGGTTCAACCAAGGACGAAGTCAGCGCTGCATACGGCGAGGCGACCACATCAACCGACACAACATATACCTACGAGAAAGGAACTTCGACGCTGGTATTTGTTTTCGATGCCGACAGCAAAGTCAGCACAATCATTTATAACGCCAAGCTCTGATCCGGCGGATGAAAAAGCGCGGGAATGAAGCAGCTTCGAGAATACTCGGCTTTATGGTTATGCCTGTTCTTGCAGGCATGCTGTTCGGCTCGTATCTTGCATTCAGAATCTACTCGGGCTTTATCGAGAATGTTGAGGCAAGCTGTATCGACGAGGTCAGTGTCAATTACGGCCATCCGATAACGATAGGCGATTTCTTCACCGACGTACCGAAGAACGCCAGGTTTATCACGAACGTGTCGCAGATAGACACCGGCATTCTCGCAAGCTACGACGTGGCGATTGACTGCGACGGACATGTTATGCATTCAATTCTCAATGTTGTTGACTTAACCGGTCCGGCGGCTGTTGCGGTACCATGCAGAATGTATTGCGGGGAAGCTCCGGCACCGGAGACACTTGTGAAGAATATATTTGATATGTCTGATGTCACCGTCGAATACGATCAGGGTGCTCCTGATTTTACGACCGGCGGAGATTATGATGTCGGAGTAAGACTCACGGACGGATTCGGAAACGTCACTGTTGTTCAGGTTCCGGTAACCGTCATTGACGACCATAACGCACCTGTAATTACCGGTGCGCACGACATAGAGTTTGTTATCGGAGGAACTGTCTCTTACAGGGACGGCATCACCGTAAAGGACGACTATGATGACAATCCTACGCTTACAATAGACAATTCCGGCGTAAATCTTGATATAGCCGGCACTTATCCGCTGATATACAAGGCATCTGATGAAGCCGGCAACGAGACTTCCGTTACGGTGAATGTCAACGTTGTGGTTCGTCCGTCGGCAGGACTTACCGATGCCGAGGACGCGGCTGTAATTCAGCAGGCATACGACCTTGCGACTGACGTTCTGTCCGATATCACTGAACCGGGTGATACGGATGTCGAGATAGCGATGCACATCTTCTACTGGTCATACCATCATCTTGGATTTGCCAGAGGTACATCCGATTACACTTCATGGGCACACGCGGCTGTCAAGGCATTTACGACGCGGACATCCTCCTGCTACGGACATTGGGCGGTTTGCAAGGCGATGCTTGATGTCGCCGGCATTGAGAACATCTGCGTCACACGTTTTCCTGATACATGGGCAGTTCATTACTGGTCACTCGTCAAGCTTAACGGCGGATGGTATCACTGTGACCCGCAGGCCTGGGACGCTGAGAATAACTGGGGTCTGTTTGTCTTTATGTGTACCGATGAAGAACTCGCGGCAATGCCGGGCAATCACGATTTTGACGAGACTTTGTATCCTGAGCGTGCGACAACGTCCGTGCAGCAGTACGTTGATGTTTATACCGACTCGATAAGTCCTGATTTTCCGTATTCGGAGGGCTGACGCAGGCAATGATTCCGATGATAAACAGACGAATAGGAGTTCCTGCATTGATATGCGCGGCAGGACTTACGGTTGCTGTTGTAACCGCCGTAAATGCAAACGCCCAGCCTATCGGCGAGATTTGCATTGAGACCGGAACACAGCTCAGTGAGAGACTGTTTTTCGATGATGTGCCTGAGGATTGTGCATTCACGACAGATGTATCCACTATAGACACGTCGGTTCCCGGCACATATTCACTGACGATTACATATAACCGCGTATTCTCGAAGACAGTGTTTGTCACCGTCATTGATACCACCGCGCCTGTAGGACAGGCGGTGTATAAGCATTTCTATGCAGGCGACATTCCGGACGCGGCCGACTGCGTTACAGGAGCTTATGATCTGTCCGGTGTTGTCAACATAAGCTACGGTTCCGATATGCCGGACTTAAGCCTTGGCGGCGATTACGATGTACCCGTGGTTCTTACGGACGGGTACGGAAACTCATCTGTAATCAGCGTGCCGTTTACGGTAACAGATGACCACAATGCGCCTCTGATTTACGGACCTTGTGAAATGGTGGCCGGTGTGAATACCGACTATATGAGCGGGATTACCGTTACCGATGATTATGATGACAACCCGGAGTACGGGTGCAACTACTCGGCGGTGGATCCGGACGTTCCCGGAGAATATCCCATAATCTACTGGGCTTTGGACGAAGCCGGCAACTATACGCAGACAACTGTGACGGCTGTTGTTATTGACGAAGATGCGATTGATTACTCCGGCAGTGCCTATGATATAGCGGCAAGTGTTCTTTCTAACGTCAGGAGACGAAGCAAAGTCGACACAGCGAGAGCAATCTTCAATTATGTTCACGACAACATCAAATACAGGCATACTCCGGACTGCACGACCATTGAGAGCGCGGCCTATTACGGCTTTACCGAGAAGGAAGGCAACTGTTATGTGCTTGCATCGTGCTGCAAACTTATGCTCGACAGAGCCGGAATTCCCAACATGATAATTAAGAGATACCCTGTAACCGATTCCTCGCATTTCTGGAATCTGGTATATCTGAACGGCGGATGGTATCACTGTGACGCGACATCATTTATGGGCCACAGCGGTATCTATTTTATGCTCACGGATGCGCAGCTCGATCAGTATCATTGCTTTGATTCTGCTGCATATCCGGCAAGGGCCGGCGGTCCGGCCGCAGGTACTGCTTCTTCGGAACCGGCCGCTTCTTCCGCCGCGGGCGCTCAGACCGGCACCGGTTCAGAAGACTGCGGCAGTGAGTCTTTGTCTGGCTCTTCGGGAGAAGAACCGGAAACAGACAGCGGAACTACGGGTTCTTCGGCAGGGGCAGTGTCGGATCCGTCTGTATCGGACAGTACTGAAAGTGCCGCGTCCGGCGTGTCCGCCAGTTCAACTTCCGGCGAACCGGGCATATCTGATTCTTCTGTCACGCCTGCAGCCACACCTGCACCTACAACGGTGACCGAATCCGCACAGCCGGACGCAAGCGGTGCCGACTGAGCTGAGTGTGAAGAATAACCGCGAAAAAGCGTGAATTCAGGAGATTATTTGAAAATCTTCAAGATTTTTTCTCGAAAAGCTTGACTTATCCTCATGACGCGACTATTATAAGCAGGCTGACTTCGGGAAAGATGTTTTCGCGAAGCAGAATAATAACGAATGAAACGAATTTAAGGAGAACGCACATGAGTACATATGTTGCAACCAAGGATTCAATCGAGAGGAAATGGCTCGTAATAGACGCTGACGGCAAGACCCTCGGACGTCTCGCTACAGAAGTCGCAAGACTTCTTCGCGGAAAGCACAAGCCGACATTCACTCCTTTCATTGATACCGGAGATAATGTTATCGTAATCAACGCTTCCAAGATGGTTCTTACCGGAAAGAAGCTCGATGAGAAGACGTACCGCTATCACACTGGTTTCCCGGGCGGACTTAAGGAAGTTGGATACCGCACGATGATGTCCAAGAACCCTGAGAAGGCACTCGAGCTTGCTGTTAAGGGAATGCTTCCAAAGAGCCCCCTCGGACGTCAGATGTTCAGAAAACTTCATGTTTTTGCAGGTGCAGAGCACAATCTCTCAGCGCAGAAGCCGGAAGTTTACACTTTTGAAGGTTAATCGGAGGGTACATAAATGGCAAAGAAAGCAACAGTTTATTACTATGGCACCGGCCGCCGCAAGAATGCAGTAGCTTGTGTACGTCTCGTACCCGGCAAGGGCAAGATTACAATCAACGGCAAGGATATTGATGAGTATTTCGGTCTCGAGACACTCAAGATTATCGTTCGTCAGCCATTCACAATTACAGATACAGACGGAAAGTTTGATGTAATCGTAAAGGCCATCGGCGGCGGTATATCCGGCCAGGCAGGCGCTATCCGTCACGGAATCGCACGCGCTCTGGTACAGGCTGACGAGGCTTCCTATAAGGCAGCACTCAAGGCAGCCGGACTTCTCACACGTGATGCACGTATGAAGGAAAGAAAGAAGCCGGGTCTCAAGAAGGCACGTAAGGCTTCGCAGTTCAGTAAGCGTTAATCGCTGCTTTACATAGCATAAGTCAGGAAGCAGGGACCGACAGGATTAATAATCCTGTCGGTCCTTTTTGTTTTCAGAATAATAGCAGCCGGAACAAAAGACCTGACGACATATACCTGCTTTCGTCTGCAAATTGTCAACCCGAGGCACCGCCGGCAATAAGCATTTACTGCACTCCGTCAATTGCGCACTGTTTTGTTGGTGATTAATATAATCTTGTAAGCAGAGACTTTCAGGAGAGATTATGCAGAATATTATTGATGCGCACTGCCACATCTATCCGCGCAAGATAGCGCCAAAGGCAGTAGAAGGAATTAACCGTTTTTATGATCTGAAGATGGACGCAAAGGGTACTGTTGAAGACCTGCTGGAGCGTGAGATGAAGGCAGGAGTAACACATTTCCTGTGCCATTCCGTAGCGACCAAACCTGAGCAGGTCAATTCAATTAATGAGTTTATCAGCGAAGAGGTTAAGCTTCACAAAGGGCTTATTACAGGTTTCGGAACGCTCCATCCCGACAGCGAAGATATGGAAGGAGATATCAGCCGTTTGATTGAGCTGGGACTTGAAGGCGTTAAGATGCACCCTGATTTTCAGCACTATCATATCGATGGAGAGAGATCTGTCAGGCTAAGTCATATGGTCGCGGATGCCGGGCTTCCGATTCTTGTGCATTGCGGAGATTACAGGTATGATTTGTCTAACCCTGAAAGAGTGGCGAACTTCCTTAAGAAGGTGCCGGAGATTACCATGATCGGTGCGCATTTTGGCGGATGGAGCATGTGGGACGAGGCGGCACAGCTTCTTGCAGGCAGATTTAAGAATTTATACGTCGACTGTTCTTCGAGCCTGTATGCGCTTGAGCCTGGCAGGGCGACTGAACTTGTGCGGGAATATGGTGCGAACAGAGTGCTTTTCGGTACAGACTATCCGATGTGGGACATTAACGATGAGCTTGAAAGATTTTCGAAGATGGATCTGACGGATGAAGAACGGCGTATGGTGCTCTGTGACAATGCGGTGAGGCTTCTTAAGATAGATGATTAAGTTCAAGACAACATCAGCGGAGATGACCGAGCATTTCGGAGAGGCGCTCGGCAGGCGGCTTGCTGCCGGTGATGTGATTGCGCTGGACGGAGATCTCGGCGCGGGTAAGACCTGTCTGACGCGCGGACTTGCCGCAGGGCTTGGCGCGACATCGTTTGTTTCTTCGCCGACGTTTACAATCGTAAACGAGTACGAGGGCGGAAGGTTCATGATGTTCCATTTTGATACCTACAGACTTGAAGACGAAGATGATTTTATCAACGCCGGTCTCGATGAGTATTTTGACCGCGGCGGCGTCTGCGTGATTGAGTGGAGTGAGGTAATCAAAGGCATTCTGCCGAAGGGCACAATCCATTTCAGAATAACAGGAACCGGCGACGAGAGATTTTTCGAGGCCGGTCAGGACGACGACGGTGACGATGACCGCGATTCAATGTCTGAGAGAATTGCAGAGGCAGTCAGGGAAGCGGGGATAGAGACTTTATGATGATGCTTGTTTGTGATACTTCAAATTCGACATGCTGCGCCGGAGTCTTTGAAGACGGGAAGCGTCTGTCGGGCAAGCTCAATATGGAGCCGAGGACACACTCTGAGACTTTTATGCCGCTTGTTCATGAGATGATGGCAGAGGCTCGGATTACGCACGATAAGCTTGACTGTTATGCGGCGGTGACCGGACCGGGATCATTTACCGGTATAAGGATCGGGCTTGCTGCCGTTAAAGCAATGTCGGCAGCTTCCGGCAAACCATGCGTCGCAGTGTCTTCGACTGAAGCTCTCGAAAGTAGCTGTGAGAACGTGACTGCGACAAAGCCGTGTGAGACGATAATGATTCCGGCGTTTGATGCCCGAAATAACAGAGTTTTCGCACAGGTAATGGAAGATGACACAGCGAAAAGTCTGATACGTGAGAATGCCTACGATGCTGATGAACTTGCACTCGCAGTGACCGGAATCCCGGAAATCATATACGGCGCGCGAAGACAGATAATTGTTGTGGGAAGCGGCTCTGAAGCGATGAAGAGGGCTTTTGAAAGACTCGGCGCGACACTGAATATCTATTACGCACCGGGCGCGGTCATACTTCCGGAAGGAGTCGCAAAGGCAGCTTTTGCCGCCGTTAGGACAAATAAAGATTCGGCGCTTGTAAGCGGCCTGGACATATGTGCATCTTACTGCGCTGCTTCGAGAGTAAAGACGCTTGACGGCAGAAATTACGAGGGAAAGTGATATGCTCATTCGCGAAGCAAGGCCTGAGGATGTCGGAGCGATAATGGAGCTTGAGAAAGGCGCGATTGTTCATCCCTGGATTCTGCAGGACATAGAGGCACTTATAACCGACGGGTGCAAAACCGCCGTTGCGGCAGAAGATACGGAAGGACGGATAACCGGATATGCCGGTGCCGAGTGGGTCATGCCGGAAGCCAATATCGGCAATATTGTGGTCTGTCCCGATTGCAGAGGACAAGGGGTCGGAACCAGGCTCTTGAGAACACTTATCGGATGTCTGCGGACGATCGGGATTGAAGAGGTTTTCCTTGAGGTTGAAGAAGGCAATGAGCCGGCCATGAGACTGTATCGTTCATGCGGTTTTGAAGTGTATAACAGGCGGCGGGACTACTACGGACAAGGTGCTGACGCACTGCTTATGAAGTGCCGATTGTGATTTTAAACAAAAGGCAAACACAAATAACAGGCATTTGAGTAAAATAGCCGAAAATGTCCACGCCGTCCTTTTTTGTGTTGCTTTTCGCGTTCTGCAAAAATATACTTAATGCGTAATTTCCTGGGGGTATTAACCATGATAAACGAGAAAATTGTATTTCAATGTGAAGACAGTCTGCAGATGAAGACGGTTGCGGTTCTCATTCAGAAGGCATCGGCGTTTAGAAGCACGATTTATCTGGTAAGGAGCGGAAGACGTGTGAATGCGAAGAGTCTTCTCGGTGTTATGTCCCTTGGTATTGAGAATGGCGCTGAGATTGAGATTGAAGCTGACGGAGACGATGCAGCTGAAGCAGTGAAGGTTCTCATCGCCCACCTTAAGAATCCCGTAGTGTGATGTTGTCCCGCGATTTCGACGCGCGACTGGATACAGTACCTTTAAGTCCCGGAGTTTATCTGATGAAGGATAGCTCGGGGACTGTTATTTATGTGGGGAAAGCAAAGAGGCTGCGCAATCGCCTGACCAGCTATTTCGGAGGCGGTGTCATATCAAGTCCCAAGGTCGCGGCAATGGTCTCACACGTCGCGGATTTTGAATACACTGTGGTCGGATCCGAATCCGAGGCGCTCCTTCTTGAAAGCAACCTTATCAAGCGATATCAGCCGCACTACAATATTCTCTTAAGAGACGACAAAGGGTATCCTTATATCTGCATCACGCTCAACGAACCCTATCCGCGTGTTTTCAAGGCTTTCAGGCCGGACGCTTCTGCCCGCAGGAACGGCGCCGCATATTACGGACCTTATATGAACTCTGATTGTAACGGAGTTCTGGCTAGTATAAACGATATTTTTCCTCTTAAACGCTGCACCAGAATTTTTCCTCGTGACATCGGCAAGGAACGTCCGTGCCTCAACTACCATATCGGCAAGTGCATGGCTCCGTGCCTCGGAACTGTCAGTCAGAGTGATTACAGGGCGATGATTGAGCAGATAGTTATGTTTTTCGACGGCAAGTATGACGGAATAATAAGTGACATACGCGAACGAATGAAGTCGGCTTCTGACAGACTTGAATTCGAGCAGGCCGGAATCATGCGCGATCGGATATATGCGCTCGAAAATGTGCAGAAGAGTCAGCATGTGTTCTTAAGCATCGAACGGGATGTCGATGCCATAGGCCTTTATTCTGATGCGGGTGAGACCTGCGTCCGCAAACTTGAACTGAGACAGGGCAGAGTCGTCGGTTCTTCAACGTATTTTATGAACGGTGACGAGAGTGAACAGCGCGTAATACTGAAGAGTTTCCTTCTTCAGTATTACGAGAGCGCGTCTCAGATTCCGCCGCAGATTCTTATTCCGTTTGCGATTGACGTAGATGATGCCGATGATACTGATGTTACGGAACAGCTCCTGTCTTCCAGGGCGTCGCATCGTGTAAGACTTCATGTTCCTGAGCGAGGAGAACTTCATGACTTCGAGATTATGGCGCAGAACAACGCGCGTGAGATGATGGTAAGAAGGATTCTTCGCGGCGGAGGAGCTAATGCCGACCTTGAAGCTCCGCTTCGCTATCTTGAGAAGCTTATGGGTGTCGAAGAAGGCTCTTTGCACCGCGCCGAAGCTTACGATATAAGCAACCTCGGCAATGACGACATCTGCTCGGGAATGTGTGTGTTCATAAACGGACGCGCTGACAAACAGGCATACCGTCTCTTTAAGATGAAAAGGGTCACTTCACAGGATGATTTCGCATCAATGGAGGAGACGCTTGAACGCAGATTCGCACACAGGGAGGAAGGATTTGAATATCCTGACCTGATACTTGCGGACGGCGGTATTGGGCAGCTTAATGCCATAGCCGGGGTTGTGCGCACGCTTCCGGATACCGGGAAAATCAAGATATGCGGTATGGTCAAGAATGACAGACATAAGACTGCGGGGATTGTTTTCGAGGATGGCAGACAGATATCGTTTGAAGGCCGCGAGCTTAAGGATGAAGAAATATCGCTCCTGAGATTCCTCACTACGGTACAGAACGAGGTTCACAGATTTGCGCTGTCATACCAGCACCGTCTGGCAGGCAAACGTAATATTCGTTACAAGCTGGAGAACATCAGCGGAATCGGACCTGCGAAACGCAAGAATTTGCTCGCGCATTTTGGTACAATTAAGGCAGTCGGTGACGCCTCGGCTGAAGTCCTTGCAGGCTGCAAGGGAATAAGCGAAGAGAACGCAGCGGCAATCTACAAGTATTTTCACGGAGAATAGAATGGCTATATTTGCGCTCGCGGACACGCATCTCTGTCTCAGTAATCCTGAGAAATCGATGGATGTATTCGGAGATTACTGGAAGGATTATCTTGTCAGGATTGCCGACAACTGGCGCGACTGCGTGACAGACAGCGATACCGTACTGATAGCGGGCGACATATCATGGGCTACATATATAGACAAGGCCTTTGAGGACTTTGAATTTCTCTGCGGCCTGCCCGGACGTAAAATTATATCACGCGGGAATCACGATTACTGGTGGACATCTATAAAGAAAATGGATGAGTACTTCCTGTCTCATGATTTGCCCGGCATAGAAGTCTGCCGCACAAATGTGATAGAAGCCGAAGACTGTTTAATATCAGGCACAAGAGGCTGGATGCTTCCTTCTCCGTCGATGAAGGCGCAGGACAGGAAGATTTATGAGCGGGAGCTTCTCAGAGTGTCGCTATGTATCGATGAACTTGCAAAGGCTGACCCGGATCACAGACGCAAGCGCATACTTATGCTGCATTATCCGCCGCTGACCTGCGACAGAACGAAGACGGATTTTACGGACGCAATAGGCTCCGGGGCGGATATATGCGTTTACGGACATCTTCACGCCCACGCGCATTCCTTTGCATATAACGGAGAGGCGATAGACGGCTGCAGATATATATGCACATCGTCAGACTATTGCGGATTCAGGCCGGTCAGGATATTCCCGGCTGATCAGGAATAACGGGATGATAAGTGTTTAGTAATGCGTGTGGCGGCAGACCTTATCGTCCGTGAGAAGTCCCGGAGTCAACGCCGCAAATTTTTTTGCTTCCCGAGAGCCTTACAGTTAGCGGCTTGCAAGAACAGATAAATAATAATTGATTGACGAATGATTATTATGATTTATAATTAAAAAAGAGCTTTGAACTGAAGGATATAGCCTTCGGCACGAGGCTTTTTTTATCTAAGGAGTATTCGAATAATGGCATATAGTATGACGGGCTTTGGCCGTGGCGAGAAGATTTTCGATACAAGGAAGTATACGGTTGAACTGAAGTCGGTCAATAACCGCTATTGTGATATCAATATCAGGATGCCCAGAATATTCAATTTCGCGGACGCGAGAATCCGGAAACAGATTACGGACAGGCTTTTACGCGGCAAAGTCGATGTGTTCATCAATTATTATGACTCCAACAGCGCTGCCGAGACGGTCGCCATTAATTCCGGACTGGTCAGGGCATATTCTGATGCGGCTGCGGCTATAGCTTCAATGACGGGCAGAGCAGATGATCTCGGCACCTCGAGACTTGCTGCATATCCTGATGTCCTCAGTGTGTCTTCTTCCGCGGTCGATGAGGACAAACTCGGAGACGAACTGATTACCGCAGTCGACTGTGCCATAGACGGTATGATAAAGATGAGAAAGAGGGAAGGCGACAACCTTCTTAAAGATATACTTGTAAAACTTGACAGACTTGAGACTCTTCGCGATGAGATAGCAGCGAGGGCGCCGATGGTAGTTGAGTTATACAGAAGCAAGCTTTCATCACGCATGGATGAACTGCTCACCAGTGAACAGCGTGAATTTTATGACGATGAGAGGCTTGCCGCTGAAGTTGCCGTATTTGCTGACAGATGCGCCATAGACGAGGAGCTTAAAAGACTTGTCAGCCATTTCGCTCAGGGCAGGAAGATTCTCGCAAGGGACGGAGCGCTCGGGAAGCAGATGGATTTCCTTGTACAGGAGATCAACCGCGAGATTAACACTACGGGTTCAAAGGCAAATGATATTGAGATAACCAACAGCGTTCTTCAGATGAAGAATACTGTAGAAGAGATAAGAGAACAGATTCAGAATCTGGTTTAAGACTGGCGGGTAACAGGATAAATGGCAGAGTTTATAGATATCGGATTCGGTAACATCGCGGCAAGAAGTCGCGTTGTCTGCGTCGTTGGTGCTGACTCGGCGCCTTCCCGCAGAATGATTCAGGATGCCAAAGACCGCGGAACATGCGTGGACTGCTGCAGCGGGAAGAAGTGCCGCTCGGTGCTTATAACTGACGGGGATTCTGTAATTCTGAGTTCACTTGAGGTGAGTGAGATAAAGGAGAAGCTTGATGACTGACAAAGCTTTGAGAGGTCTTATAATCGCAGTATCCGGTCCGTCGGGAGTGGGGAAAGGAACGGTGCTCGGAAGAGCGGAGCAGCTCATCGCGGCTGAAAGGCCGGGTTCTGTAGGCCGTTCAATATCAGCCACCACGAGACAGCCGAGGGGAAGAGAGCGCGACGGAGTTGAGTATTATTTCAAGACGAAGCGTGAGTTTGAGGATATGATCTCCGCGGGTGAGATAATCGAATATGATATGTATGTAGACAATTATTACGGCACGCCGGCAGGACCTGTCGCGGATATGGTGGAGAGCGGGAAGGATGTGTTTTTCGATATCACGATAGAAGGGTCGCTGGCACTGAAGAGAAGGTTCCCGGACGACTGCGTCACGGTTTTCCTTTTGCCTCCGTCATACAAAGAACTTGAAGACAGACTTACGGGTCGCGGCACTGAGGACAAAGACAAAATAGCCAGACGAATGGCACAGGCACGTGTTGAGATTGCCAGAGCCGGTGAATTCGAATATATCGTCAGCAACCACAGCGTAGAACAAGCTGCACAGGATATAATTAAGATAATTGACAGTGAGAAGCTGAAGGCTGCACGGCAGAAACAGACAATAAAAAATTTGCAATAAAGAAAGAGGTAAGTACGTATGTTAACAGATCCATCAATTGAGAAACTTAAGGAAAAGGGCGCATCCCCCTATGATGTCGCGGTTCTTGTGTCAAAGCGCGCAAGGCAGCTTGTCGACGGGGCACAGCCTATGGTTGATGACCGTGATGCGGCAAATGTGGTTTCACTTGCATGTCGTGAAGTCGCGCAGGATAAGGTTGTTGCCGTTGAAGGCGACGTTGAGCCTTGTGTTCCGATTACACGCGCTGAAAGAATCCGCCGTGCTGAAGAGGAAGAAGCAAAGCGCAAAGCTCATGAGGAAGAGGTAGCAGAACAGCAGCAGTTTAATGAGAGCAGAGGCAACGGAATAGACGATCTTCTCGCGCAGGTTAACAATGCTGAAGTTCTGGAAGACGAAGACATCGATGATGAACTGGATGAGTCCGAGGATATCGAGCCGACAGACGATGATATTGCAAAAGAAGAAATGAATAAAGAAGAATAAGGTGAACAGAGATGGCAATTGAGAAATCAATGGATAAGATAGTATCGCTGGCCAAGGTAAGAGGTTTTGTCTACCCCGGTTCCGATATTTACGGCGGACTTGCGAATGCATGGGACTTCGGTCCTTTGGGCGTTCAGCTCAAGAACAATGTCAAGGCTGCATGGTGGAAGAAGTTTGTTCAGGAGAATCCTTATAATGTAGGGATTGACTGCGCAATTCTTATGAACCCTCAGGTCTGGGTGGCATCAGGACATGTCGGAGGTTTCTCCGATCCTCTGATTGACTGCAAGCAGTGCAAGTCAAGACAGAGAGCCGATAACCTGGTTGAGGATTACAACCGTGACAACGGTATTGACGGCGTTTCCGTCGAAGGTATGAGCAATGACGAACTTGTCTCATACATAAAGGAGAAGAACATACCGTGTCCGCACTGCGGCGGTCATGATTTTACAGATGTCCGCAAGTTCAATCTTATGTTCAAGACATTTATGGGCGTTACAGAGGATGCCAAGAACGAGGTATATCTGAGACCTGAAACTGCCCAGGGAATTTTCGTGAACTTCGCGAACGTTCAGAGAAGCTCAAGAAGAAAGATTCCGTTCGGTATATGCCAGATAGGCAAGTCATTCCGTAACGAGATTACTCCCGGCAACTTCATCTTCCGTACCCGCGAGTTCGAGCAGATGGAGCTGGAGTTTTTCTGCGAGCCGGACACTGACCTCGACTGGTTCCATTACTGGAAGAATTACTGCTACGAGTGGCTTCTTGGATTGGGTCTCAAGAAGGAAGAGCTTCGCACAAGAGACCATGCCAAGGAAGAGCTTGCGTTCTATTCCAAGGCAACGACAGACTTTGAGTTCACTTTTCCGTTCGGCTGGGGTGAGCTTTGGGGTGTTGCCGACAGAACAGACTATGACCTTAAGCAGCATATGGAATATTCCAAACAGGATTTAAGTTACTTCGATCCTGCCAGGAACGAGAAGTATGTTCCTTATGTAATTGAGCCTTCTCTCGGTGCTGACCGTGTTACGCTCGCTTTCCTCTGCTCCGCGTACGACGAAGAGGAACTCGAGGGAGGAGATGTCAGAACCGTTATGAGATTTCATCCGTTCCTTGCGCCAATCAAGATCGGAGTACTTCCGCTGTCTGCAAAGCTTACCGAGCCTGCAGGCAAAATCTATGAGAAGCTGTCCAGGAAGTATATGTGCGAGCTTGACGAGCGTCAGAGCATCGGCAAACGTTACAGAAGACAGGATGAGATCGGTACGCCGTACTGTGTCGTATATGATTTTGATTCAGAAACGGATAACTGCGTTACAATCAGAGAGAGAGACTCGATGAAGAACATCGAGTATGAGCCGGGCAATATCAGATTCCCGATTGACAGACTTGAAGAATTTTTTGAGGGAAAGTTTGATTTCTGATATTATGAAGGTACTTCTGCGCGGAGCCCTTCGGCAAATCGCAGAAAGAACCGCCCCGTTATGGCGGCGAGACAAAGATTTCAAGGGCTGAGATGCCATATGAAATAAGCTACAACTCATTAATGAAAGGTGGGCAATTTATGACGAAGTATGTTTACCTGTTTACCGAGGGCAACGGTAACATGCGTGAACTCCTTGGCGGCAAAGGGGCGAATCTCGCTGAGATGACCAACATCGGTCTTCCTGTGCCACAGGGATTTACGATTACTACAGAGGCATGCACAAAGTATTACGACGACGGCAGACAGATCAATGATGAGATCCTCGGCCAGATTATGGAGTACATTGCGAAGCTTGAGGAAATTACCGGAAAGAAATTCGGTGA
Organism: Mageeibacillus sp.; assembly: GCA_022484595.1. Classification (GTDB taxonomy): domain Bacteria; phylum Bacillota; class Clostridia; order Saccharofermentanales; family Saccharofermentanaceae; genus Saccharofermentans. Next base: position 107,150 of record JAKVLB010000007.1, read on the forward strand.
TATCGAGAATCCGCTTCTTGTTTCTGTAAGATCCGGCGCGAGAGCGTCAATGCCGGGCATGATGGACACAATTCTTAACCTCGGTCTCAATGAGCAGGTAGTTGAAGTAATTGCTGCAAAATCAGGCAATCCGAGATGGGCTTATGACTGCTACAGAAGATTTATCCAGATGTATTCTGATGTAGTAATGGAAGTGGGAAAGAAGTTTTTCGAGGCACTTATCGACAAGATGAAGGCGGCTCGCGGCGTTAAGCTCGATGTTGACCTTACAGCCGATGATTTAAAGGAACTCGCTTCACAGTTCAAGGCAGAGTATAAGTCAAAGATTGGCGAAGACTTCCCTTCAGACCCTAAGCAGCAGCTCGTCGGGGCAATCAAGGCTGTATTCAGATCATGGGACAATCCGCGCGCGAACGTTTACAGAAGAGATAACGATATTCCTTATTCATGGGGTACCGCTGTCAATGTTCAGTCAATGGCATTCGGCAATATGGGTGATGACTGCGGCACAGGCGTAGCATTTACGAGAGATCCTGCAACAGGCGACAAGGGCATGTTCGGAGAATTCCTCACAAACGCACAGGGCGAGGATGTTGTCGCCGGTGTCAGAACCCCTATGCATATAACCGAGATGGAGCAGAAATTTCCTGAGGCATTTGAGCAGTTCAAGGATGTATGTTCAACACTCGAGAAGCATTACCGCGACATGCAGGATATGGAATTTACCGTTGAGCACGGCAAGCTGTACATGCTTCAGACGCGCAACGGCAAGAGAACCGCGCAGGCCGCTATGAAGATCGCCTGCGACCTGGTTGACGAGGGAATGAGAACACCTGAGGAAGCGGTTGTAATGATTGAGCCACGTAACCTCGATACCCTTCTTCACCCGCAGTTCGATCCGGCTGCTCTCAAGGCAGCGCATGCTATCGGCAAGGGCCTTGGCGCTTCTCCGGGAGCTGCCTGCGGTAAGATTGTTTTCTCTGCTGAGGACGCGAAAACGTGGCATAACCGTGGCGAGAAGGTTGTTCTTGCACGTCTCGAGACATCACCTGAGGATATCGAAGGCATGAAGGCTGCCGAAGGCATTCTTACAGTGCGCGGCGGTATGACATCACACGCTGCAGTTGTTGCACGCGGTATGGGCGAGTGCTGTGTATCCGGCTGCGGCGCCATAGCAATGGATGAGGCGAACAAGAAGTTCACTCTTGACGGCAAGACATTCTGCGAGGGCGATGTTATTTCCCTCGACGGTTCAACAGGTAATATCTATGACGGCGCAATCGCCCAGATTGATGCTGACCCCAACAACGGTTATTTCGGCCGTATCATGAGGTGGGCCGATGAGTTCAAGAGACTTGAAGTACGCACTAACGCCGATACTCCAAGAGATGCCAAAAAAGCAAGAGAACTCGGCGCAGAGGGTATCGGTCTCTGCCGTACGGAGCATATGTTCTTCGGTGAAGGCAGAATTGAAGCATTCCGTGAGATGATCTGCTCCGAGACTGTCGAGGAGCGTGAGGCCGCACTTGAAGTTATTCTGCCTATGCAGCAGAGCGACTTTACAGCACTTTATGAAGCTCTTGAAGGACACCCTGTCACAATCAGATTCCTTGATCCGCCGCTTCATGAATTTGTTCCTACAGAAGAAGCAGACATTAAGCTGCTTGCTGCAAAGAAGGGCAAAACTGTAGAAGAGATTAAGACAATGATTGAATCTCTGCATGAATTCAATCCTATGATGGGACACCGTGGCTGCCGTCTTGCAGTTACATATCCTGAGATTGCGAAAATGCAGACCAGAGCTGTTATTCGCGCCGCTCTCGACGTAAATGCCAGACATCCTGACTGGAATGTTACACCGGAGATAATGATTCCGCTTATCGGCGAGATCAAGGAGCTCAAGTTCGTAAAGGACATCGTTGTTACAGTCGCTGATGAAGAGATAAAGAAGTCCGGTGTTGAAATGAAATACAAGGTCGGAACAATGATAGAGATTCCGCGTGCGGCACTTACCGCTGATGAGATTGCAAAGGAAGCTGAGTTCTTCTGCTTCGGAACAAACGATCTGACACAGATGACATTCGGATTCTCAAGAGACGATTCCGGTAAATTCCTGAGCGCATATTATGACGCAAAGATTTTCGAATCTGATCCGTTTGCACGTCTTGACCAGAACGGTGTCGGCAAGCTGATGAAGATGGCTATAGATATGGGCAGATCAGTAAGACCTGACCTTCATCTCGGAATCTGCGGCGAGCACGGCGGAGATCCTACGTCAATCGAGTTCTGCAATGCAATCGGTCTTGACTATGTATCCTGTTCACCATTCCGTGTGCCGATCGCCAGACTTTCGGCTGCCCAGGCTGCAATCAAGAGTAAGGATTAATCTGAGAATCACGGTTTCTTGGTATTTTCCGATAATAGATTAAAGAAGTCCTGTATCAGACGGTAAACCGTCGGGTACAGGACTTTTTTTGTTTCAAGATTATGAGATGAACCGATACAATACAGAACACCATAGGGAAATCAACAAAACAGAATTTCGCGGAGGAATACAGGATTGAACTTTATAAGGGATAAAAGAAGAGAACAAGGCGTTCATCAATAATGCCATATATGTTAAAATAAGCTGACATAATTGCAATTTTGGGAATGAGGTGGATAGCATATGGCGTTTATGGGTATTATTCTGATGTATCTGGTCATAATTCTTGTGATTTTAATCGTCTGTTTGTTTGTTTGTGCGTCGTGCTTTATCATATCAGGACTTATCATGTCGTTTAAGCGCCGCAAGGCTGAGAATGGTGCCAGGGTATCGCAGCCGTGGTACGTTATAGTTCTTCGTATTAGCGGAGTAATTGCTGCCGTACCGTTAGTGCTTTTCGCGCTGGTGTTGGTTTATTATGCGGTCAGGACAGCTATAGACAGACACACAAATCTTGCAAATGCGCTGAGCCGTAATGATTATGTGAGTGCAGAGAAGATTCTGGAGAACGGCGCAGACCCGGATCAAAGAGACAGGTATGGACGGACGCCGCTTATGTGTATTGCATATCGATGCTCTTATGTAGCGGATAGCGTTCATTATGAATTCTCTGATGATAATCTCGGGCATGAGGATGAGACGGACGCGAATGACATTAAAATGATGGAGCTTCTTCTGGAATATGGAGCTGATATTAACGCACAGCAGACTGACATCTGTAATGATTTGGAACGGCATACATACCAGGATCCGCAAGATATCTATTCGAATTCGGATGATACTTGCGGAAATACACCGTTGTTATTTGCCATACGCGACGGCCGAAGTATAGAGGTAATAGATTTCCTTATAGACAACGGCGCAGATGTAAATCTTTCTAATGATTGCGGTTTTACTCCCGTATTAATGTGAGCTATAATATGTCCGGCGGAGAAGGAGAAGAAATAATGGAAGAGCTTATAGATTCAGGCGCTGACATTAATACAATAACTAATTTTAATCAGGATATTCTATTCCTTCTTGAAAGGCAGACTGACCGGGATGTAGATGGAATGAGAAGGTTAATCTATAGTACGACTGAATAAAGGCGATTCTTGATTTTTTTGTCTGAATGCAGGGAGGATGACGGTATGAATAATCTGTTTGAGACAGGAGTTGAACGATACAGCGTTGAAGATGACCGTATCGATGTTTTAGGAGACGGAAAATCCAGACGCCGGATTGAAGTTATCGTTTATTATCCGATTGCAGGAAAAGGCGAAAATGAATCAGCGTATTTGAGTGAAAGAAAAGCTCTTGCTGTAAGCAAGGCTTTCCTGATTCCCAAAAAGGCGATTATGAAACAGAAGGTTCCTGTATATGAAGGTATGTCCATGGCGGAAGGGAAATTCCCGCTTCTTATGTTCAGCCACGGCTACAACAGCTTCGCTGAATCCAATACTTATCTGTTCAGGGACATTGCGGCAAGGGGGTATGTAGTTGCATCAATAGGTCATCCCTACGAAGCAGTTGCCTGTGAGTTTGAAGATGGAAGTGTAATATATTACGACAAATCAATCAACAGGAGAATGTATATGCGAGGTCCATTAAGTGCAATTCGCGCACAGAACAGGCTTCTCAAAGATAAGGGCGATGCAGGAGAGGTGAGTAAAAAATTCGATAAGTTCCAGAGGGAGCACACACCGTATCTGATTGATAGAATCCCCGAATGGAAGAAGGATACTTACAGGGCGCTTGAGAGCATTAAGGACCGGTATTCGGAGCATCTGGATTTGACAAACGGCGTTGCCGTAAGCGGTCATTCGTTCGGAGGTGCAACAGCATATGCTTTGTGTCATGACGAGGGAGAGTTTACAGTCGGACTGAATATTGATGGAGGTCTGTTCGGAGAATACGGAGACAGTGCTCTGAAAAAACCGTTTTATCAGTTTTCATGCAGCCAGAACATAAATGTAGAGTCTGGTGTTCTTATAAACCATGAAGCACCGGTTTATACTGCAGTCTTTTCGAGAATGCAGCATATCGGATTTACAGATGTAAAGTTCTTTTTGAAGGCCGCATTTATGGTTGGAAGACTTGACAGTAACATTATGTATAAGCATCTTCTCGAAGGACATCTCTTTATGCTTGAGAAATATCTCAAGGGGCTGGATGTGGAGCTTAACAGATCCACAGATCCATCTGTAGTAATTGAGGAGCATGACAAGAATATAGTTTTCTCATAAAACAACTGAATGCTGAAGTGGTAGAATGAACATAAAGAGAGAACTAAATGGATAAAGAGACGATAAACAGAATTCAGACCTATCTGAAAAAAGCAAGATTCAGGGAGAAGCATTTTATGCTTCTATTTTGGTCATCAATAATAGGGTACGGTACGGTATACGCGGCTTTATTGGTGTTTTTCTGTATCTATCTCCCTAAGTTTGCAACATTATTTGGAATTGTGTTTGGAGTTTTACCTGTTGCTGTATTTGTTGTATTAATGATCAAGTCTCTAATAAAACCTGAGCCGGATGACCTGCATATTCTTTTTGGTGAACTGTATGACAAAGGCTGTTCAGCTTTGGAACTTCAGCAAATCAGCATAGAATACGGTCTCTGGCAATACATACAGGATTTCATTATCGAGAAACGATGTGAAGAGCTGGGATTAACCGGCGTTCCTGCGGTTTGTGCAAAAGACGGAATAATGCCGACAGAAGATATGTCGAAGAGAATTCCCGATAAATGATTTTTCTCCGAAAAATATATGATTGGACGATCATCGCTATCTGATAAAAGATTAGCGAATGACGGAGGTTCTTATGGGCACGATTGCAATTTATCTGATAACGACGGAGAGATTTACAATGCTGCTGTGTGCACTTTGCATCATCTGGTTTGTTGTTATGGCAGTCTGCCATCACATTATCCGGAAGAAGAAACTGACTTACAGGTGGTGGAGGATATCGGGTTTTGTGCCGTTCGCTGTGTGCATAGTTCACTGGTGCATATTCTCACTTAAAGGAATCATGCTTTTATCTTTGGAGCTTTACGGACCAATGTATCTGGCGGCTCTGGGTCTGGCCCTGTGGGCAGTTTTCGAGAAGAATGACGATGGCGCGAAAAAACATACTGCAGGAATTATGCCCGTTCTGGCAGGTGTGATAGCAATCGGGGGAGTCTTTGCCTCGCTGATAATAATCGACGTCGTCAAAATGAATGTTGTAATCGGAAACGCCACGCGAAAGGACTACGCGGAGTCTTTGAACGTCATGACGGAAGAGATGAGAGAACACTACGTCATGAGCGACTGGAAGGGTATAAATTACGAAGAACTTGAGGCAGAAATGCTTCCGTATTTTGAGAAGGCGGAGGGCGACCCCGCCGGATATTATGAGGCGTTACTGAGATACACTTCAGAATTCCACGATGGACACATATGGGTTATGCCTATGACTCAGGCAGGCGCGGAAGCAAGTACTGAAGTTGAGAAAAGACTGGCAGGCAATGACTATGGTTTCTCACTTTTCACTGTTGATACAGGGGAGACAATCGCAGTTAACGTTGAAGAAGGAAGCGCCGCGGAAGCTGCCGGTATTCACGCCGGAACCGTAATAACAAGATGGGGAGGCGATAATATCGCCGAGGCAATTGACAATGCCGATCTGCTGCTGTGTTCCGATGCTCCGGTAGAAGCAAATGAGAAGATGGTGAAGCCGGTTTATTTCGCCGGTACCGGCGGAGACAGAATTGACGTGTCTTTCCTTGATGAAGCCGGAGCAGAGCAGACTGTTACTCTTACATCAACCGGCAACTACTACCGAAGAATGAATTAGACCCTGTGTATGTTTTATCATATGCTGTATCTTGATACGGATTATATGTTGTCTCTGGATAAAGAAGACAGAAAAGCATATCTGGACAGCTATCTGGCGGACAATTCAAATTTCCGCACCGCAATGATTTCGGATGATTGCGGATACATCGCTGTCAATTCTGAAGAGAATAACACTGCCGAGGATACATGGGCTTCAATTGTTGATGATTATCCTTCAATGACTGCGTTGTTTGACGGAAAGCTTGAAGAGCTTCGCGAACAGGGAATGAAGCGTCTTGTGATTGATCTGCGCAATAACGGCGGCGGATATCCATGTGTCATTCAGGCAATAGTTTCGCTGTTTACCACTAAAGACATCAGTCTTGAGTGTAACTGCGCGCTTGTTGACGGAGAGCCGGTAAAAATGAACCGGATTGTTGTCAGGGCTGATGGTAAATGGGCAGCTCTGCCGGTTGTCGTAATTACCAATGCGCAGTGTGCAAGCTGCGGCGACGGAATGACATATGCGTTCATGCAGTGCGACAATGCCACTGTAATAGGAATGACAGCATCGCAGGGAATTTATCAGTCAATCGGCGGAGTCTGTTATATGAGTAACGGAGATTACGGGGTTTTCTATCCTGTTATCCCGACGGTTGATTCAGACGGCAATCCGATGATTGACACCGGTACGGATCGAAAAAGCAGAATAGGACTTGATATAACCATACCTGTTACTTATGAAGCGGCATTGAGAATCTTCGATGATGCGGATTACGATTATGAACTTGATTACGCGTTGACATGCTTCAGGTGAGCTGCCTGACGATTTGAATTATTACCTATTGACAAAGTAGGATAATACCATATAATTCAATAAACCTATAAAGTTAATAGGAAACGAAAGGGGCACGCAATGTATCGTATGTTTGAGCTGCCGGGCAGAGTTTCTTTTCGATGTTGATGAACATCTGACGAAGAATGCTGACGCTGCACATAGTTAAAGGAGATAAACATTATGACAAAAATTTATGCAAGCTCGGTTGAGCTTATCGGAAACACGCCTCTTGTTGAGGTTAATAACATCGAAAAGGCAAGAGACCTCAACGCGCATGTTCTTGTCAAACTCGAATACTTCAATCCGGCGGGGAGCGTTAAGGACCGTATTGCAAAGGCGATGATTGAAGATGCGGAAGAAAAGGGCAGACTGAAAGAAGGTTCTGTGATTATTGAACCGACCTCAGGCAATACCGGAATCGGTCTCGCGGCGATTGCAGCGGCAAAGGGGTACAGGATTATACTGACAATGCCTGAGACCATGAGTGTCGAGAGACGCAATATTCTGAAAGCCTATGGTGCGGAGATAGTTCTGACTGAAGGCGCCGCAGGTATGAAGGGCGCTATCGCAAAGGCGGAAGAACTTGCCGCTCAGACAGAGAACAGCTATATTCCGGGACAGTTTACCAATTCAGTAAACCCGAAGACGCACAGAGAGACTACCGGACCGGAAATCTGGAATGATACCGAAGGCAATGTAGATATATTTGTTGCGGGGGTCGGTACAGGCGGAACAGTTACAGGTGTAGGAGAGTACTTAAAGAGCAGAAATACCGGAATCAAGGTATATGCCGTTGAGCCTGCCGCATCACCAGTCCTGTCTGAAGGCAAATCCGGTCCGCATAAGATTCAGGGTATCGGTGCCGGTTTTGTTCCGGAAGTACTGAACACTAAAATATATGACGGCGTAATCAAGGTAGACAATGATGACGCCATAGATACAGCCAGGCTGCTTGCCGCGTCTGAGGGCATTTCAACAGGCATTTCATCCGGCGCAGCGCTCTGGGCGGCACTTCAGCTGGCAGAAAATCCGGAGAATAAAGGCAAGACAATAGTTGCGCTGATGCCTGACAGCGGAGACAGGTACTATTCAACAGCGCTTTTCGCCTGAGTATGCGGACAGCCGGGCAGGATAAAGCATGAACATAAAGGTGTATTGCGATTTGAAACGGTTATCTTATACTGTGTTAAAAGCTGAAAAGAGGTGAATACTATGAAGTATATGGATAAAGACGAATTTGCAAAGGTCAATACTTACGGTCTGGGACAGCCGAATACCGTTTACGCAAAGTTTTTTATCGGGGAATCCTTCCTGAATCCGCTGACGGTGCCGGGCGAGACCGCGGTATTTCTGGCAAACGTAACTTTTGCTCCGGCGTGCCGGAATAACTGGCATATACATCATGCAAAGAGCGGAGGCGGACAGATTCTTATCTGCACAGCCGGTGAAGGCTGGTACATGGAGGAAGGCAAAGAAGCTGTAAGTCTGACTCCGGGCAAAGTTATCACGATTCCGCCGGAAGTCAAACACTGGCACGGTGCGAAGAAGGACAGCTGGTTTGCTCATATCGCTGTCGAGGTTCCCGGCGAGGGAACCGGCAACGAGTGGTGTGAGCCTGTTTCAGATGAAGAGTATAACAGGCTCGGACAGGGAGAAAAGTGATGGCGGATAAAATTGTACAGAACGCAGGAAGACAGGCACTTGGAGAATTTGCTCCGGAGTTCGCACATTTTAACGACGACGTGCTCTTCGGAGAGAACTGGAATAATCAGGACATCGATGTAAAAACCAGGTGCATCATCACGGTTGTGGCTCTGATGTCGCAGGGGATTACGGATTCGTCACTGAAGTATCATCTGATTAACGCCAGAAAGAACGGCGTAACAAAGAAGGAAATCGCAGCGGTTATAACCCACGCCGCCTTTTATGCCGGGTGGCCGAAGGCGTGGGCAGTCTTCAATCTGGCAAAAGAAGTCTGGACAGAAGACAATCCGGTAACATAACTTCATACTTCAGATGTATGTACCAAGATATGAGAACGCCGTCGGCTCGGCATCCAGCTGACAAAGCAGTGTAACAACGTCATCGTTGCTGACAGAGGCTTCAAAATCCATGTAGAACATGAATTCAAAATCGCTTCCTGATACGGGGCGGGATTCGATTTTTGTAAGGTTGAGTCCGAGCGACGAGAATTTGGCGAGTGTGTCGGCAAGCGAACCCGGAGTATGTCCCAACGCCAGCATAATAGACGTTTTCGATGCGCCCGGATAAATTTCCAGATCCTTTGTTATGCAAATGAATCTGGTGTAGTTGTTGTCCGTGTTCTGAATGTCGCTTCTGACTGCTTCAAGACCGTAGAGCAGCTGACAGTCCGGCGACGAGATTGCAGCGACGTCATTGCGAGGAGAATCTGCGACGGAGCGTGCAGCAATCGCCGTGTTCTCGACAATTGTGACCTTGATGTCGCTGTGCTCCTTAAGAAACCTGCTGCATTGCCCGATCGCCTGATTGTGGGAGAAGACCTCCCGGATGTCCTCTAATTTTGTACCGGATTTTGCGAGCAGCCTGTGGCTTATCTGGAGTTTGTAGTCGCGCACAATATAGAATTTATGGTCGCGCATGAGGTCGTAAACCTGCGTCACCGAACCGTACGACGAGTTCTCAATAGGAAGCACACCGTACCTGCAAAGTCCGCTCTCAACTGACTGGAAAACGCCGTCAAAGGTCCTCGAGTACATAATGTTGCAGTTGTCGAAAATCTTGTCCGCCGCTATCTGCGAATATGCACCTTCAATGCCCTGACAGGCGACCGTTGCGGACTTTGGAAACTCCTTCGGAGATGTTGCCATAGCCTCGTGGATTCTGTCCGCGAGTGCCGTCAGTTTCCCGTACTGAGTGTTCTTATATGAATGACTGAGATTGAACAAGGTTGAGAACAGCACACGCTCGTAGTTATCAACGTCGTGGAAGCCGGCGGATAGCCCGCCTAAAAACTGACGTTCATATCTTCGGCACTTAAGCGCTATCTCAGAACGGGTGAGATTCCGGTCGGCCGCAGCACTTGCTTCCAGCCGTTCCTCGAAAAGTCCCGCGATCTGTCTGTCAATTTCTTCGATTCTCTTTGCTGATTCTTCTTTTGTCATATTCCTGCCTCCGTTTATAAGTGGAAAATAAAAAAGCCCCGCAGGTTTCACTGCGAGGCTATTGTTAACGTAATCGAAACTATTTACAGGCAGTGAAACTATATGTCTTCAAATGTAAAGGCAAAAAAGAAAAAGTTAACGCTTGTAAATGCAAATTTATTCATACGGGCATTATAACTTTGAATTTTTGACTTGTAAACCCCTAAATATGCGAATTGACAGCATTGCGACAGGTTGAGATGATGTTTGCATTTCTTGTCGTTTTTCTCCTGCATTCCGGTTCGTTTTATTTACTTTTTGAGTATAATGTTCTTATCCTTGGAGGAATAAGTATGAGAAGTTTTAAGTTCTATGTGGCGCTGTGGATGGCGAAGCTGTCAATTCCCGCGCTCAAGATAACGCACCACAACGGTACGGACTATCCCGGACATCTTGCGCTCAAGATCTGTCCTGATTTTCTTTTTCAGATAGGTAAACCTGAACTGATCATCGCGGTTACGGGAACCAACGGCAAGACGACGTGTTCCAACATGATTTGCGATGCGTTTGCGGCGCAGGGCAGGAAGGTGCTTTGCAACCGGTACGGTTCGAACATTAATTCCGGTATATCGACATGCCTGATAACAGGTGCCACCATGAGCGGCAAGGCAAAATATGCTGTTGCGGTGCTTGAGACTGATGAGCGGTCCGCTCCGAAGCTGTACCCGGCGCTGAAGCCGCAGTATATTGTGGTCACTAATCTTTTTCGCGATTCGATTATGCGCAACGGTCATCCTGAATATATTGCATGGATACTCTCGAAGAATATTCCAAAGGAGAGCAGGCTTGTTCTGAATGGCGATGACCTTATTTCGTCGGGAATCGCGCCGGAGAACCCGCGTGTATATTACGGAATCAACAAACTTGATACGGATGTCACAGAGTGTGAGAATCTGCTGAACGATATGAGAATCTGCCCCAGATGCGGAGCCAAGCTCACATATGACTACAGAAGATATCATCATATCGGCAAAGCGCACTGCTCTAATTGTGATTTCAGGTCACCGGAATACGATTACGCAGGGCACGACATCGATTTCAATAACATGACGATTGAAGTTTCCGACAGGGAGACAACCGGGACTTATCACATACCGAACGACAGTATTTTCAATATCTACAATGCGGTCATGACGGTCGCGCTGTTCAGGGATATGGGCGTCAGTGCCGAAGAACTCAAGGGCCTGATGGAGAAGGTTAAGATTCCTGATACACGCTTCAATGTCCGGAAGGCGGGGAGCGTTTCGATTGTTACGCAGCTTGCCAAGGATAAGAATGCACTGGCTGTTACCCGCGCCACTGATTATGTGAGGCATCTGCCGGGACACAAGAGGCTTTTCCTGCTTATATCATGCTATAAGGACGAACATGTATGGTCCGAGAATACGTGCTGGCTGTATGACGCCGATTTCGAAATGATGAACGATCCGCTCATAGACCAGTGTGTCGTTACCGGACCGAGGGCTCTTGATTTCAAACTGCGCCTGCTGTATGCGGGTGTGCCTGAAGAGAAGATTCTGTGCGTACTTGATGAACGTGAGGCAGCTTCAGAGTTTGATATTAATCCTGGTGACGGTGTTTATATTTTCTGCGGTATTGACGCGTTTGACCTTGTCGACGACTGTCGCGAAATAATCAGAAAGCGCTGCCTTGACGCAGGTTTGTGACATAACGGAGGAACAATAATGAAGATTGAAGTTTTATTTCCGGAAATATGCAATCTCTATGCCGATTTGCAGAATATTGAGTATCTGAGACGCTCGGCAAAAGGCAGCATAGAAGTTATTGATACGGGTCTCAGAGACAGACCTGCATTTGCTGATAGCGATGACATCGCTTTGATTTATATGGGATCTACCACAGAAAGCGGACAGCTTCGCGTCATTGAAGCACTCAGGCCGTATAAGCAGAGGCTGGCCGGGCTCATCAGATCAGGCCAGGCATTCCTGATGACAGGAAATGCGATGGAGGTTTTCGGTGAATATATACAGGATGAAGACAAATCCAGAATCGAATGCCTAGGCTTGTTTCCGACATTTGCCGTACGTGATATGATGAACCGCTACAATTCTCTCTGGATAGGGCAGTTTAAGGATATAGATGTGGTAGGCTTTAAGAGTCAGTTTACCCAGACTTATTTTGACGATAACGGCAATACTGAGTTTGGAAGACCTGCAGCGCTGTTTACGGCTGAAAGGGGTGACGGGATCAATCCGGGCACCAGGGAAGAGGGATACCGCTGCGGGAATTTTCTGGCAACGTATCTTCTCGGACCGCTGTTCATAACGAATCCGAAGCTGACGCGCAAAGCTCTTGAGTGGATAGGGCTGCCATCCTGCGAACCGCTTTTCGAGAAAGAATCCATGGAGTCGTATGAAAAACGCGTCAGGGAATTCAGACAGCCGGAGCGCGGCTTCACATACTGAATCAATTACCGTAAATCAGGAGGTTTATATGCATTATTCTTTTACGCCACAGGGAGTCTGTTCCTACAACATTGAGTTTGATATTGATGATAACGCGGTTGTGACCAACATCAGATTTGAAGGCGGTTGCAACGGCAATCTTAAGGCAATCGGAAAGCTCTGCGAAGGCAGGAGTGCCGACTATATTGCGCAGACACTTATCGGAAACACCTGCGGAATGAAGGGAACTTCGTGCGCGGATCAGCTTGCGAAAGCGGTGAACGAGGCCAGGGAAAAGCTCTGATATCAAGGGTTTTAAGTTCTGCAACAAACCGGAGGAACATAAATGTTCAGTATTATTGTGCCAGCTTTTAACGAGGGCGAACATATTTTTGACAACCTGAAGAAGATAGCGGAAGCTGTGGAACGGTTTACGGATGACTACGAGGTTATCGCGGTCAACGACGGAAGCCGTGATGACACTGGCGCCGAGATCGCACGCGCTGCAAGAGAGAATACTCATATCGTTGACGCCGGCTACGAAGTCAATCGAGGCAAGGGCGGAGCGATAAAGCAGGGTATATCTGTATGCCGTGGCGATCAGGTGGGCTTTATTGATGCCGACCTCGATATTCCCGCGAACCTTATTGAACCTTATTACAAGGCGATGCTTGAAGAGAATGCAGATATTGTCATAGGGTCGAAAATGCACAGGGATTCCAGACTTGAGTATCCGCCGGCACGTAAATTTGTGTCCTTCTGCTACTACATTATGCTCAAGGTGCTGTTCGGCCTTAACTGTCATGACACGCAGACCGGGCTTAAAATCTACCGAGGTGATCTTATTCGCAGAGTTGCCCCGGTTCAGAGGATAAAGGGATATGCTTTCGATATCGAGATGATTGCGCTGTCATGCTCAGACGGCGCGAAACTCATAGAGATGCCTGTGGAGCTGAATTTTACCCGAGGCGAATCGTTCGGAAGAATAAAGTTCAGGGATGTCTTGAAGATGTTTACAGATACATTTAAGATCTGGTGGAATCTGCGTGTAAGGAAGAACTACTCAATCTGATATTTTTATTCATGAAGAAGACAATCAGAATATAGACGGCACATACGGTCCAGATTATAGGCTCGCACATAGCTACGCCGGTGTACGCGAACTTTCTTACGAGAAAACCCGCAGTGAAGATTTTGAGAAAGAGTTCCATAATGGAAGCTGCTATCGGTGCAATCTTTGAACCCATACCCTGAAGAGTCGCGCGCGTAATCAGTATTATCGCAAGGACATAATAGAACGGCAGGTCGAACTTGAGGTAGAAGACTGCAGTATTAATTATCTCCGGGTTTGAAGAACCGGAGATCCCGCGCACCAGAAGACCGCCCGCGAGGTAGATTGCGATAATCTCAACAGTTGAGACTGCCATGCTTATAATCAGTATCTGCTTGAGACCGCGGCGGATTCTGTCATACCGGCCGGCGCCGTGATTCTGCCCGGCGAAGGTCGCCATTGAATTGGCCAGAGTGCTCAGAACCATCATACACAGCGAAGATATCTTGCGGGCTGTCGTATGCGCGGCGATTATCGCTGAGCCAAGTCCGTTTATCGCACCCTGCAGGACTATTGTTCCTACATTTACCACTGAGTACATCAGCGCGAAAGAGAATCCTGCCGAGAAGAGTTCGCCAAGCATGTTGCGGTCGAGCTTCATATCCTTACGGCGAAAATGCAGTTCCGGAACTTTCTTTACAATATAGAAAAGGCAGATGAATGAAGACAGAGCCTGTGACATTACCGTGGCGATTGCCGCACCCGGCAGCCCGTATGGAAGAACTACAACGAAAAGAAGGTCGAGCGCGATGTTTGTAATCACTGAGACCAGAAGGAAATAAAGAGGCGCTTTCGAGTTCCCGATAGCTCTTAACAGCCCGGAGAGTATGTTGTACAGAAAAGAAAAGCCAATGAGAGATATCATAATTATCGCGTAGCTGTAGCCGGCGTCATAAACGGTCTCAGGCGTGTTGAGCAGCTTCATCATGGGATTAAGTGTGAAAATTCCGGCGAACATAATCACTATGCCCCAGATGACAGCCAGAAAACAGGTGTTTGCAACGGCCTGCCTGAGCTTTGCCGGGTCATGGGCACCGTAAAATTTGGCAATTATGACAGAGAATCCATTGCTCATGCCGATAACTAGTGAGTTATACAGATCCACGATTGTTGTGACCGCACCGATTGCCGTGAGTGCGTCATCGCCGAGTTCATGCCCGATTATTGCAACATCGGTCAGGGAGTAGCACTGCTGGAGAATATTGCTTAACAGCAGCGGAACAGCAAAAGCTACGATTGTCCGAAGCTCATTACCGATCGTCATATCTATTGCCGAGACCCGCCTGTCTGCCGTTCTTTGTGATGTCATTTTATTCCCCCGCTGAATTTACTTCATACACTCTATTCGGATTTTACTTTGAATGCTACCAGAAAGGCAATAATTATTGTCCTTTGATGTTATATTGACACTGATATTAACATTATTATCTTGTTACTTTACTTAAGTGCGAGTAGAATGATGGGTGAATTTTTTTAGGACATTTTATGTAAGCCCGAAGGAGAGCAGTTTGGGAGTTTTCGTTCCAAGGCATATTACAGAATATAGGCTCGCGAAGGATTTATTCACTCGCGGAAGAGATATTATTTTGAGTTCTGACGCGCTGGAGATGAAGCAGTTCACGCAGCACGGGACGTCCAGTGTTTTCGAGCACTGCGTCTCAGTTGCCAAGTTCAGTCTGCTGTTCTCTTATTTTCTCGAGAAGACAATTCATCTGAAGGTTGACCGCGACAGTCTTGTCCGTGGCGCGCTTCTTCATGACTATTTTCTATACGACTGGCATGACCGCAGACCTGAGCGCAGAATTCACGGCTTCACGCATCCGGGTATTGCCCTTCATAATGCCGACCGCGATTTTGAACTTAATGACATTGAACGTGACATCATCGGCAAACACATGTTTCCGCTGACTGTCGTTCCTCCCAGATACCGAGAGAGCGTGATTGTCTGTCTTGCCGACAAATGGTGCGCGCTTTGCGAGACCTTCAGGATAGATGTATCTTCTTACCTTATTTACAGAGTGAACTACAGAATTGCTCTGGCAAACGGAGAACTCAGGATTATTCACGGCAACGGGGATACTGCAGCCGAGAACATATGAGACTTCCGAATCTTACCACGCTTATCTATATCACCCGCGGTGACGAGTGCCTTTTTATCCGCAAAACCCGCGAGAACGATATGAACCACGATAAATGGCTGGGTATCGGCGGACATTTTGAGGACGGCGAATCTCCCGAGGAGTGCATCTGCCGTGAGACAGAAGAGGAGACCGGCATAACGCGGGAACGCCTGACGGATCTTAGCCTGCGCGGAATCGTCACATTTGTTTCAGATGAGTACGGGACCGAATATATGCATGTTTTTACCGCAGTGCTTGAGCCCGGATACGAACTTCCAATAACCGGCTGTGATGAAGGCGAGCTGTCATGGGTATCGCTTGCGGATATCAGAAAGCTTCCTGTCTGGGAAGGCGACCTCCTGATGTTCGATTGTCTGTTCGGAAGCAGAAGTTTCTTCACATTAAAGCTCACTTACGACGGCAGCCGGCTTGCAGGGCATAATGTAAAGCTCTATTAGTCTCTGACTTCCGGGCTTCCTGATCTTTGCAGTATCAGAGATATTTTCTTATTGCAGGAATCCGTCTCAGCAGATAAACTACCATCGCGAAAAGGATGAATTCAGCGGCGATCTGAACAAGGCTCGCAGGCACAAGCGCAGAAGACGGTAAATTGTCAGCAATGTAGTGCTTTGTGAATTCAGATAAACAAAAACTCCGTTCTAATATGAATATTCCGAAGCATGTTCCGGCAATCTCCTCTGCCACGGCAAGTCCGACTTTGCTGCTGCACGATGCATAGTTCTTTGCCAGCGCGAAAACGAGGCAGGCAGGGAGTATCACAAGCCTTTGGATCACTTCTTCCTCAGTCTGTATCGGCATGCTGTGTGAACGCACATAGAAAGTCAGCAGAATGGCAATAACAGCGCAGACAGCGCTTCCGATTGCAAAAGGCCTGATACGGACTTTGTTGTTTGCCAGATAATACCCCATAAGAGGGAAAATGATACACCAGCAGTTGCTCGGCCACGATGAAGTGAAAAGGCCGAGATATTGAGTAATCGGGCTGTACAGGTCAAATACCGGAATCAATGCGCCGAAGCTGTAGAACGCCATAATTATAATGAAAGCTATTCTCATATCTCTGTCAGGTGTCTTCTGCGCGATGACGCGAAGAACAGGCAGCATCAGAAGAAAAGCCAGATACGCATAGAAATACCAGTTTACCTTTACAAACAATATATAAGGATAATCGCTGATTGCGGCGCCGGAGTAAACGCTCATGATAATACTCACCGCGATAATTACAACAATGAATCTCAAAATCCTGTGCGTGAAAACCTGTTTGAAAGTCTCATTTCTCCCAAGAAGCAGCGCACCGGAGATCATGAAAAATATGGGCGGTCCGCACTTGGACAGCAAGGCCGCCAATGTCAGAAATAATTCTTCCGCGCCCGGATTCATAAAATTAATACTGTCAAACAGCAAACTGTGATTATACAGAATAAAAACAATAGCAGTTATTCTGAGAACATCAATGTAAAAATAGCGAGCCTTCCCCATAACAAATCCCCGGTCATATCTGAATAAATCTGCAGAATAATTAAAAAACAAGTCCGAAGATTACTTCGGACTTGTTCTGGCGGAGATGGGGAGAGTCGAACTCCCGCGCAGGTTGCCCCGCCTAAAGCTTTAGCAAAGCCTCCCCTTCGGCCTCTTGGGTACATCTCCATTTGTTTTCGCCAAGTAATATTATCACAAACAAAATTTAAATGCCACATGTTTACACATCAATTATAACTTGGCATAATTAAGTTTAAATCAGTAAAGGGGTATCGATATGAATATCAATGATATATCACGAGCTACACTGGGGAGATTGCCCCGGTACCTCGAATTTATTGAGACATCACCTGAAGTCTCACATGGACCGGGTGCCAGAGTCTCATCATCATTAATAGCCAGAAATCTCGGCCTGGGCGAGGTACTTGTACGCAAAGATCTGTCAGCTTTGGCAGGTGCAGGCCGTCCCAAAACCGGATTTGACGTAAGCGATCTTGAGACTGCTCTTCGGGAATACATAGGTTCAGACAATCCGACGCCGGTTATTATCGTCGGTGCAGGACGACTCGGAACCGCAATACTTAACTACAAAGGGTTTACCGGATTCGGCGTAGAGGTGGTTGCTGCGTTTGACCGATCCGGATCAAAGAAGAATGACAGGCACATAATGCCTTTGGAAGACATGAGATCCTACTGCGAAAAGAATGGTATCAGAATAGCCATCATGGCTGTTTCTGATGATGCCTGCCAGACAATATGTGACATTGTAATAGAAGCCGGAATAAACAAGATTCTCAATTTCTCACAGGTAAGACCGTCAGTGCCGGAGAACGTTCTGGTGGAACAGCTTAACATTGCGCTGTCTCTGGCTGCGCTCAAACACAGCGGAATATGAAATACAATTAATATGCTTATTATAATATGACAAACTTTTTTGAAAAAAATCTCAAAAAAGTCCTTGACATAAGGTGCTCACCGAATTACAATAATCAAGCTCTTTGACAGAGACAAAACGAAGTCAGACAGCGCGGATCTTGAAAATTGAATAGAATGCAAAAACTTGAAGTAATAACGGACCTTAAATCAATTCTAAAGAATTGAGTTTTATTAAGAAGTAATTGAGCCAAACATGGCTCTCAAATTTTATTTGAG
>JAKVLB010000008.1 GCA_022484595.1 Mageeibacillus sp.
AGCAAAAACAAACCGAAGGCAGCTCCGCCAGAACCATCAATGTGACCAACAGGTCACTGAAGAAAACATCCATCTGAGGCTATGTCATTGTCGATATAGTCTCACTGGTTGGGAAACTACTACTTGAATATACCTGCAATATAAATAAGGTTCTCATCCGGATTAATGTATCCTGCAACATTACTTGTTATTCCGGATTGATCTGTACCCGTATAAAGCATACCGGTAGCGTATGTACCTTCCATATGATTTGCCTTAATATAATTTTCAGAAACACTTGAAAAGCTGTTGGCACTTCCAAGGCTTTCCGCGGTTGCATACACAAAGCTGCCGTCAATAACTTTAGTCGTGCCGGCCTTAACCAGCAAGTTAAAATTCGATGCAACCAGCGCGACAGACAAAAACGTAGCTGCAAGCGCAACCATCCTCTTGGATATAAACTGACTCATATTTCGTCCTCCCCAAACAGAAACAGGTCTCCACCTAATCTAGTACCTCAATGATACCAGTTGAAATGGAAATTGCAAACGTTTTGTAAACGCGCAGTGTCATTTTTGTGTTATTTGTAGCATATTCATATCGCTGATTAGAAAAATATGCAGCAAAACGCATCAAATCTTGACGAAAATGTGAAATTTGCAAATTTTAGCTCAGGTAGCGATAAATCAGGTACAACACCACAAGAGCTATTGCAACAGCAATGGCAACCTTGAACGGAGATACCGGAGATTTTCCGCTCACCTCGCCTGTCTGTCCGTTTACGACAAAATTATAGACCTTGTCTTTGAAAGTAAAAGCGGCAATCCAGATAGGAGCAAGTACATACTTGAAGGTAACGTTGGCATAACTTGTTGATGTCTTGACACTGGATATTCCGTCCGCATTGTGCTTGGCCTTCTCCATCTGTCCGATCTCATCTATAAGTTCAGCCTTAATCTGAGCTTTGGCAGTAGTCCATCCGTCGTCAAGTCCGACGGTATACCTCTCAGCCAGAAATCCTGCGATAAATTCCGGTGAGTATTTGCGCAGCTTTGCAAAATTGAACTTTGACACCTTACTGACATAAGGGTTATCAGTCTTCTTACTCGCGTATACAACTTCATCATCAATGAATTTCTCATAAATGCCGTTATATGTTCTGTATTCAACACGTCTGTTATCGCCTGAACCCTTCTCAAAACTCAGTCTTGCGGAGTATGAAGTTGTCGTCTGTGAATCGTATGTCCAGAACGGAAGGTAGACTCCTGAGAAATTTCTCGCTTCGCAGGTCTTCTTTGCTTCTCCCGGTGCGAAAAGTTTTCCCTTAAGCCAGCGCTTGAACAAATCCGCTGCCTTCTCCTTTGTTATCTCGAACGGAACGACTCCGCCCGGAGCCATAACATTCTCATCATTATCTACAGGCATTACCTGTGTCGAGCCGCAATACGGGCAGCATGCCGCCGTGTCAGCAGAATTGAACATGGTCTCGGCGCCACAGTTCTTACATACAAGAGACTTCCGATTCTCTCCCCAGTCAAGGCTTGCGCGAATCTTTGCTGGTTCAAAATCAAGCTCTTCTACATCCTGTCCGCCATCCTCAGGGTTCGGAAGTTTTCTGCTGTAACCGCAAAACGGACAGCTCATGGAAAGTGTCGCAGGATCATATACTACAGTCGCGCCGCAGTTCGGGCACTTCTTATCGGTTGCCTCTTCAGTAGTTGCATTTACAACCTGAGGTTCCTCATTAATATTGTCCGCCATATCAAATCCTCCTAAATTTTATCAAAAGATAATTTATGATAACGTTTTCTGATAAAAAATCCACAAGTAATTAATAAATTACAAATCCAAGACTATAACTGCCAAGTCCGATGTTGAGAATTCCGTTTTCGATACCGCCGAAAATCAGCCTGTTTGTAAGCGGCGGTCTGGCAGTTTTCCTGTCAAGAAGTTCGACCGAAGTTCCGTTAAAATCTTCCGTTACAGAGACATATGCCGGTTTATCGGAGCGGTTCATTATGTAGACGATATGTGACGCACCTTTGCCGGGTTTGCCGAAATAGTCACAACCATCTTTGAGGCTGCGTTCAAAGGCAAACAGATTTCCCTCAGCGTAAAGAGTCTTATAGAATCCGGTGCGAAGACATGAATTATCGATTCTGAGCCGCGCTATACGTCTTACAAAAGCAAGATTCTGCCTCTGACGTTCTGAGAGGTGATTCCATGGGTATGTCCTTCTGTTGAATGGATCCTTGTATCCCTGCATTAGTACCTCATCACCGTAATAAATACATGAAGCTCCAACATAGGCTATCTGGAAGCCGAAACACATCCGTGACAGAGCCTCACATCTGTCATAATCAGAAGGATCTACCGCAAAGTCGCGCTGAACTTCACGATCACTTGTGTCCTCAGGTTTTGAGAGCATTGTCATAATTCTTGGAACGTCATGCGACGAGACAAGATTCATTATGCAGTAGTAGCTTTCCGCCGGATAGCGTTCCCTGAACCCTTCAAGCCTTGAATTAGCAACGGCGGCATCTATATAACCGCACATAAAATCCAGTATGACAGCTCTGAAAGTATAGCCCATAACCGAATCATGAGTATTTCCGAGAAGAAAATCACGATATGAGCCATAGCTGCACTTGTTGGAGGCATCTTCCCAGACTTCACCGACAAGCATACCCTGACCGCCGGTTTTGTCCTTGATTGTAGCTCGCATCTGCCTGATAAAACTGTCCGGAAGCTCATCTGACACATCAAGCCTTATGCCCGATGCACCGCGGGAAATCCATGTGTCCACAACACCGTCTTTGCCAAATATAAAATTGCGGTATGACAGATCATTCTCATTGACATTTGGCAAATCAGGAAAACCCCACCACGAATCGTAACAGATTTTTCCATCCTTATCACGGTAAAGATTATACCATGAGCGGTATCTGCTCTCTTTCCCGTCGCGATAGGCACCATAAGCACCGTTCTCTTCAAATCTGTCGAATTTATTAAAATATAAAGAATCTGCGCCCGTATGACTGAATACTCCGTCAAGAATCAGTTTGATACCCGTCTGTTCAGCCTTTGTCACAAGTTCCATAAACGCCTGAGTTCCGCCGAGAACAGGATCAACAGTCATATAATCCGCTGTATCATAGCGGTGTGACGACCTGGCTTCGAAAATCGGGTTGAGATAGATAATATCAACACCGAGACTCTTTATGTACTCAAGCTTCTCCGCAATACCGCGAAGCGATCCTCCGTAGAAATCACAAGCCAGATACCCGGTCTCAGGCTTACCATAGATATCTACATCTTCAAGCCAGTCCTCGTGGTAAATTCTCTCAGGTTTTGGAGAAGTCTGCCTTAATCTGTCGTAAGTAAAATCTTTGTCCCTGCTGAATCTGTCAGGGAAAATCTGATAAATCATCGCACCCTTCATCTGATCGGGTGTCCTGAAATCCTTGTTATAAACCGTTATCTGAAAAGCATACGGAAACTTATCCTCATCAGCCCCGACTCTCGGCGGATTACTGCAAATCATTCCTTCACCATCCGAGGAATCAGCTTTGGCAGTATAGAATAAAACGCAATCGTTGCCTTTATCGTCGGTCACGGTGTACTTGAACCAGTAAAACAGAATACCGGTCTCATGCGGCATCATCAGATTAATGTAATAGCGATTGGATGACGCAACACGGTACATCGGCTCCTCGTGGTACGAAAAACTGTATAGACCGTATGTATAACAGAACACGACATCTTTTGCGCCGCTGTCAACATCGATAAAAATATCAGAATATGAATCCGTCGGACGGCTCCCGAACGGACTCCTGTACTCAGGCAGGCGCGATGCATGTCTGCACCGCGCCTGGTTAATTAACGTATTATTTGAATTATCTGAAGGCATCAGCCTTTATTCTCCTTCGGTTTGTCTTCACTCTTCTTGGAATCAGTCTTTACTGCAGCAGTCTTTGTACCTGTCTCACCGGTTGGCTTCGTCACGGAAGCTTTAGTGGACTTTGCCGAAGGCTTCCTGGAAACGGCCTTACCGACCGCCGGCTTCTTTGTCTCAGTTTTTTTAGCTGCCGGCTTCTTTGCCGCCGGTTTCTTTACCGCCGCCTTCTTCGCTTCAGACTTTACTGTTACGGATTTAACATCTGTATCAGCATTCTTTATTTCGGAAGACACACAGACCTCGGTCTTTACAGCTTCAGCATCGGGAAGCTCAATTCCGGTTATAAGCGAATACAATCCGCCGTACTCACCGGCACTCTTCTTCCAGGAATAGTCTCCCTTCATTCCGGTCTCGATTATTCTGTTCCAGACATCCTTGTGATGACGATAAATATCGGCAGCATACTTTGTAACAAACAAAAACTCATGTGCATTGATGTTGGTGAATGAGAATCCGTTTCCCTCGCCTGTGAATTCATTGTAGGGCGTGACAGTATCCTTAAGCCCGCCTGTTTCTCTTACCACCGGAACCGATCCGTATGCCATTGAAACAAGCTGCGACAGTCCGCAGGGCTCGAAAATGCTCGGCATAAGGAAAATATCGGAAGCCGCGTAAATTGTATGCGCCAGACCGCCGTCAAAATCGATACATGCACACATTTTACCCGGATTGCGGTTTGATATCTCAACAAGTGCTCTCTCATAATAGGAATCACCCGTTCCGAGTATAACCACCTGCATACCGTCATAAAGCATCTCATCCAGGACATAGAGCAGTAGATCCAGACCCTTCTGGTCCACGAGTCTTGAAATCATGGCACATAAAGGAGCTCCGGGATTAACATCAAGATGTAGCTGTTCCTGAAGTGACTTTTTACAGACAGCTTTGCCTTCTGCATAATTTGTAATGTCATACGTAGCCGGAATTTTCTTATCCGTAGCCGGATTGTATTCCAGATCGTTCATGCCGTTGAGAATTCCTGATACCTTAAACGCATACTTCTGAAGCGTATAATTGAGTCCTTCACCGTAATAATCAGTCATTATCTCATAGGCATACGTTGGAGAAACCGTAGTTACTGAATTTGAAAAAGTAATGCCGGCCTTCATAAAATTTATAGCCCGATCCTTTATGCAGAAATCTTCCCTAAGATATTCATCCGGCAAATCAAGCATCTCTCTCACGACATCAACTGAATGAACACCCTGATATTTTAGATTATGAATAGTGTATACTGTCTGCACCGATGAATGGAATCCGTTTCTCTTGAAATGAGCATCCAGAAGCAAAGGAATCATTCCGGTCTGCCAGTCATTGCAGTGCAGTACGTCAGGCTCGAAATTCATGAAATCTCCCATGAAATCCAAAACAGCTCTCTGGTAGAAACAATAACGCTCAATATCAAAAACATAATCAACATAAATCTGATCAAAGTTAAAGTAATACTCGTTATCAACAAAATAGAACGTTACTCCGTTCTGCTGAAGCGTGAACAGACCGGCATAAAGAGAACGCCAGCCCATATGAACCATCTTCCAGCCGAGGAACTGCAGTTTATCAGCATACTGAACCTTGACTTTCTTATACAAAGGAAGAATTACTCTGCAATCGACACCCTGTCTGTTGAGTTCAACAGGAAGACTGCCAACAACGTCTGCAAGTCCGCCAACCTTAACAAACGGGCTGCACTCGGAAGTTGCCATTAAAACCTTGATCGTCTTTTTCATAATTAGATACCTGCTCCTTTTCCGATAACAATTGGATAGTCAGGGTGACCTACAAGTCTTACCCCCGGCCTGACGAAAGCGTTCTTATCAAGAATAACATTCTCGAGGTGACAATTCTCGGAAATATGAACATCCTGCATGACAACACAGTTCTTGACGGTGGTGTTTTTCGCAATCGTGACACTTCTGAAAATGACAGAATCTTCAACCTTGCCATAAATCCGGCAACCGTCTGAAACAATTGAATTGCTCATCTCGGCGTTGTCAAAATAAAGTGTGGGCGCCTCATCCTTGACCTTTGTATAAATAGGCTCACCGCTCCAGAAAATATTGTTGCGGACAGATTCGTTGAGAAGCGACATCGAAGAATTGAAGTAAGACTGAACGCTGTTTATTCTCAGAGCGACTCCGGAGTATTCAAAACCGTGAACCTTAAGCTCATCAAACATCTTGACTATGGAATGAATACCGAAGTGAGTCTTTCCATGTGCCATCTGTCTCGCAATAATATCAATCAGAAGGTCTCTTCTGAGGCACAGAATACCAAGCGAACATTTGACCGAAGTTGTCTTGGGCGGATTGTAGAGCATGTCGCGGACAAAACCGTCTTCGTCAATATCAAGAATATAGCTGGGATTTCCGAACTTTGTTCCGTCACGGTTATACATAACAGATATGTCAGCATCAGACTCTTCATGAGACTTGATGAAATTGTCAAAAGTAGTGTTAAGAATAACATTACTGCCTGCTACAATGATATACGTAGATCTTGCCTGCCTTAAGAAATCCATGACTCCGGACAGTTCCTCATCCGATGAAACGCTCGTTGCCTCAGAGTTTACATACGGCGGAAGGATATGAAGGCCGTCATTCTTGCGGTCAAGTGACCATGCGCTTCCTGTTCCTGTATGATCCATCAGTGATTTATACTTGTTGTATGTAAGTACGCCGACGTTCTTGATACCGGAGTTTACCATGTCGGAGAGCATGAAGTCTATGATTCTGTATCTTCCTCCGAACGGCATTGCCGAAAGGGCGCGCGGATTGGAGAGCTCTCCAAGCGATATTTTCTTGTTGTCGGCCAGAATGAGGCCCATTGCATTACTAAACATATACTTATCTCCTTCTGCCTCAGGCTCTGAATGTAGACTCGATTACTGACTTTTCACCATCTGCCTTGACGTCCGTATCAACCATGCAGTTTGCAGGGATGACCGCGCCGTCCTTTATCTTGAGTCCGCGCTCGAAAACGCAGATACCTTCAGAGCAGAGCTTCTTGTTCAGATAAGGACTCTCGCCTGTAACAAAGCTTCCGGCTTTGACATCCTTTCCTATAATTGTTCCGAAATCAACGATACAGCGTTCAATATGCGCACCTTCCTTGACGACGACTCCGGGCATAAGGACGCAGTCTTTAACAATTGCACCTTTCTCGACGATTACAGACTCAGAAAGAACAGAATGCTCGACATCTCCGTAAATTCGGCATCCGTCTGTCAGTGCAGAGTTGATAACTTTGGCGCCGCTTCCTACGAAATGAGAAGGCTTAACAGGGTTCCTCGAGAATATCTTCCACGAACGGTCTACGAGATTAATCTCTTCAGGTTTGTCAAGAATATCCATGTTGGTCTCCCAGAGAGATGAGATAGTACCCACATCCTTCCAATAACCGGAGAACCTGTAAGCGCAAAGCTTCTTTCCCTTTGCCAGAAGATTAGGAACAATATTCTTTCCGAAATCGTTGTTGGAATCCGGATCCGCTTCATCCTCTATCAGCGCTTCTCTCAGAACATCCCATGTGAAGATATAGACACCCATTGAAGCAAGATTGCTCTTCGGCTTTGCAGGCTTCTCATCAAACTCTTCAATAACATCATCGTCTTTAGTATTGAGAATACCGAATCTCGGAGCTTCCTCCCACGGCACCTCATAAACCGCAAGAGTAGCATCGGCACCCTTGTCGATATGTGACTTAAGCATCGCAGCGTAATCCATCTTATAGATATGGTCACCTGACAGAATCACAACATACTTTGGTGAATTATCGTCGAGAAAACTCATATTCTGATAGATCGCATTTGCCGTGCCCTTATACCAGTCAGATCTGCCCGACTTTTGAAAAGGCGGAAGAATGTATGCTCCGGCGTTATTACGATCCAGATCCCAAGGATGCCCGTTGCCTACATAGGTATTAAGCGCCAGCGGCTGATACTGTGTCAGTACACCGACTATCTCAATTCCAGAATTGACACAATTACTGAGCGGAAAATCAATAATTCTGTAACGACTGCCAAAAGGCACCGCCGGCTTGGCGATCTTCTTTGTAAGAACGCCCAGTCTGCTTCCCTGTCCGCCTGCGAGTATCATCGCAACGACTTCAGTCTTAGCCATATAAGTTACCTCCCTAACACCTGTCTTACTTATTTTTGTTGTTATTATCTGTCTTTTCACCACTGACGGAAGAATTGACTGACGGCTTTGTCACACCGGAGTGTCCCTTCTTCTTATGTGAAGCTTTGGTATGCTCTGCCGAACTTACCGTCTTTACCATATCTTTCTTCTGAACTTCCGGAACAATTTTCGAAGCCTCGGAATCATTCAAAGCACTTATATTTTTCTGATCCTCAGGAACTTTGACAAGCATGAAGTAAATTCCGGCAAGCGGAGGCAGATTCATCACCAAATGATACGGTTTGCCGTTAAATTCTTCAGCAACACTGTCGAAAAGCCCGTCATCGCCGGCTCCCGTAGGATAACCTGAACCGCCGTGGCTCATATCATCAGTATTGAATACAATTTTGTACTTGCCTTCCTCGTAAACGGGAATTTTATAGCATTCCAGCGGTTGCGGAACCATATTGAGCGCAACATAGATATCATTCTCCTCAGACTTTGGATCAGACCTCTTGTAGATAAAGACATTGTTCTTAACATCCGAAGCGTCAATCCATTCAAAACCGTCCCACGAATGATCTTCACCCCAGAGCTGAGAATGCTCTATATAAAATTTGTTCAGTTCGCTGTTAAAGTTCTGCAGAAGCCTGTGTGACTCATAATCAAGCAGAAACCACTCGAGTTGTTCATAGAAACGCCACTCAATGAACTGTCCGAACTCCGCGCCCATAAAGTTAAGCTTCGCTCCGGGATGAGACATCTGATACAGCATCAGTGTCCTTACGGAAGCAAACTTCCTCCAGACATCGCCTGGCATCTTGTCAATCAGAGAGTGCTTGCCATGAACGACTTCGTCGTGAGACAGGCTCAAGATATAATTCTCGGCAAAAGCATAAACCATTGAGAAACAGAACTCGTCATGATGCCATGATCTCGCGTATGAATCAGTCGAAAAGTAATCCAGAGTATCATGCATCCATCCCATGTTCCATTTATGAGTAAATCCGAGTCCGCCTTCTTCGACGGGATAAGATACCTTTGGCCATGCCGTAGACTCTTCAGCGATAAGCATTGCATATGGATAGTTCTTACGAATGGTTGAATTGAGTTTCTTGAAAAAATCTATCGCTTCAAGGTTCTCGTGACCGCCATACTTATTCGGTATGTACTGCTGACGTCCGTAATCTCTGTAAAGCATGCTTGAAACTGCATCAACCCTTAATCCGTCAAGGTGAAATTCATCTATCCAGAACACTGCATTTGACACCAGGAACGATACGACTTCATTCTTTGAGTAATCAAAGACATATGTTCCCCATTCACGGTGTTCTCCGATTCTCGGGTCGGCATATTCGAAACATGGTGTACCGTCAAATCTGATAAGGCCTTCGAGATTCTTAGGGAAATGAGCCGGAACCCAGTCCAGAATAACTGAGATACCGTTCTGATGAAGAACATCCACCATAAACTTAAAATCGGCCGGTGTTCCGAAACGGCTCGTCACCGCATAATAGCCGGTAACCTGATATCCCCATGAATCATCAAGCGGGTGCTCCAGAACAGGCATCAGCTCGATATGCGTGTAATTCATCTTCTTGCAATAGTCAGACAGATCGATAGCCAGTTCCCTGTATGAGAAAAAATTGCCATCCGGATGTCTTCTCCATGAGCCCAAATGGAGCTCGTAGATATTAATCGGTTTTGGTGTCAACGCATCAGTTCTGTTATCGCAGAATTCATCATCATTCCAGAGATAGTCATCAGGATCGTAAAGAATCGATGCATTATTAGGTCTAGTCTCAAAATGTCTGGCAAAAGGGTCGCCTTTCTCGTAAATACGGCTGTCTGCGCCGACGACTCTGTATTTATACCGATCCCATTGCTGTGCTCCGGCAACCTTGAGTTCCCAGATACCCGTGTTACCCAAGAGCTGCATCTGGTTGCTGTTGGCATCCCATTCGTTGAAATCTCCCATAACACTGACATTTCTGGCATTTGGTGCCCAAACTCTGAATACAAATCCCTTCTCGTCGCCATCCTCATAAGGATGTGAACCCAGGAATTTATAACTCATGTAGTTCTCGCCCTCGTTAAATAAATAAGCCAGATCCATTAAATTGTGTGCCTCCCTTGAGGTTAATCTTTAAGCTGTGCCGCAGGCAATTTGCAAAGGCAAAGCAAAACGCAGTAAAACCGCACGTAAGCATTATAAACTAAATCAGTGAATTTACCAACTAAAAATACAAAAAAAGCGGTAAATCAAATTATGTTTTTGTGCAGTTTTTACAGTATAGCATTCAAAATAGCAAAATATGTCAAATTAGGCTCAATTATTGCAGCAATTAGTCAATAAAACTTCCCATATACAAAAAGAAGATCATTCAGAATTTTTCAAAGGATTACCGCCCGATAAAATAAAAACAGCCGCGAACCCGACAGGTCCGCAGCTGTTTCACGATTGCCGGAATAAAAACGGCAGCTCTTATTTCGCGTACTCGGCACCCTTATCAAATGCCGTCATATTTGCAGGAATCATTCCATGCTTACGTTCAGGCAGAATCTGGTAAAGTGACTTCTCAAACGAATCGCGGGAGAAACACCCCGTTGCCGTTGAAAGACAGCCTACCATCGATATAGGTGCGAACATCATCTTGCCAAGCTCTGAAGCGATATCGGAAGCCTTCATCGGAATGAACTTGATGTCGGTCCTTGTCGGCTTGATGCTGATCAGTGACGAATCAATTATGAGCAGTCCGCCCGGTTTGAGCTGCTGTTCAAACTTCTCCATGGAAGGCTGGTTCAGGCAGATAACGACATCCGCGTCATTTACGACCGGTGAACCGATAGCGGAATCGGAAATAACTACAGAGCAGTTAGCCGTGCCGCCGCGCATCTCAGGTCCGTATGACGGAAACCATGATACTTCTTTGCCTTCGTAGAGAGCAGCCTCTGCAGCCATCTTTCCCGCAGACAGAATACCCTGCCCGCCGAAGCCTGCGAAAATAATAGAAAAATCAATCATTTCTTCACCTCCGCAACATTGACACCCGCGTTATCAACCGGTCTTGTACCGCTGACATACTTGCCGTCAGCGTCGAAAACAAGGTCATTTCCCTTGTAGCATCCGAGCGGATATTGCTTGATCATATTCTCCTTGAGCCAATCCATTGCCGGAAGCGGCTCTTTGCCCCAGTTTGTAGGGCATGTAGAAAGAAACTCAACCATGGAGAAACCGATGTTATTCTGCTGAACCTGGAAAGCCTTCTTAATAGCCTGCTTTGCGTTCTGAATATTCTTGAAGTCAGTAACGCATACACGCTCAATATAGGCAGAACCCGTCAGATTAGACAGAAGCTCCGAAACATTGATCGGATATCCCTGATAAGACTGGTCACGGCCAAACGGAGAAGTCGTTGTAACCTGTCCGAGAAGCGTAGTAGGCGCCATCTGGCCAGAAGTCATACCGTAAACGGCGTTGTTCACGAAAAACACAGTGATTTTCTCGCCTCTTGCAGCAGCATGAATAATCTCGGCCGTTCCGATTGAAGCCAGATCTCCGTCTCCCTGATATGTGAAAACAACGTGATCCTTGAGATTTCTCTTGATTCCCGTTGCAACCGCAGGTGCACGTCCGTGTGAAGCCTGAACCATATCGTTGCTGAAATACTCATATGAGTTATAAGTGCATCCAACCGATGCGACACCGACAGCCGACTCAAGCAAATCCATCTCTACCATGGTCTCTGCGATTAAGCGGTGTATAATACCGTGACAGCAGCCGGGGCAGTAATGGAAGGGTTTTGTTGTGAGTCCCTTTGTAGGCTCGAAAACTATAGCCATCAGAAATTACCTCCTTGCGTCATTTTTCCCTCGTGAATTGCGACAATCTTGTCGAGGATTTCTTTCTGTGTAGGAAGATTTCCGCCGAGTCTGCCATGGAAATAGCATGGTTTCTTTCCGGCGCATCCAAGTCTTACATCCTCGATCATCTGACCGGCATTGAGCTCGACATCAAGGAAAGCCTTGACGTTGGGCATATCTGCAGTCTTGCTGATTATCTCGTACGGGAACGGCCAAAGCGTAATAGGGCGAATCATTCCGACCTTAATACCAAGCTCAGCCGCCTGTCTGATGACGTTGCGGGATATTCTTGAGCATGTGGAGAAAGCTGTGATAACAATCTCAGCATCCTCAAGACCAATAGCCTCGTAACGGACTTCGTTAGCTTTTACAACATCATACTTTGCCTGAAGTTCAAGATTCTTGCCCTCAAGGACATCCGGATCAATATAGATGGATGTGATTGTGTGGTGATCAGACTCGCCGTTTCTTCCGGCTGCTGCCCATGGCTTTGCAACCGTCTCGATAGTCTCTTCATCACGGAACGCAACAGGCTCCATCATCTGACCGAGTGTACCGTCCCCGAGAATCATTACGCACATTCTGTACTTATCTGCGAGGTTAAATGCCTCTACTACAAGCTCATACAGCTCCTGAACAGATGCCGGTGCAATAACGATATTGCGATAGTCACCATGTCCGCCGCCCTTTGTTGCCTGGAAATAGTCACCCTGTGCCGGCTGAATTCCGCCGAGACCCGGGCCTGCTCTGACAATATTTACAACAACTGCAGGAAGCTCTGCACCCGCTATATACGAGATGCCTTCCTGCTTAAGGGATATTCCCGGCGAAGATGAGGATGTCAGAACCCTGAATCCCGCTGATGCCGCGCCATAAACCATGTTGATAGCCGAGACTTCACTCTCTGCCTGAACGAAGTTACCGCCGATCTGCACCATCTTCTTGGCCATATAGTGCATAACCTCAGTCTGAGGCGTAATCGGGTAACCGAAATAGTTACGGCAGCCGGCTCTGATTGCTGCTTCGGCAATGACTTCATTGCCCTTCATCAATACTCTTTTCTGTGCCATTTAAAATCCTCCTAAGAACCTAACTCAGAAACGCTCAACCGTAATAACCACATCAGGACACTGTGTCGCGCAGAATGTGCAACCAATGCAACCGTCAGGATTTACACAGGTAACGGGGTGATAACCCTTAGCATTTAGCCTGGTCTTGTCAAGCTCAAGGATTTTCTTCGGGCAAGCAGCTACACATAGTCCGCAGCCCTTACACAGATTCTCATTGAAAGTCACTTTACCTTTAGCCACAAAAAACCTCCCTCTAAAGCCGGCACAATACATCCGGCCCCAAAAAATATTTAATCGATTATATACTTCTGAAACTACAAGTGCAAACCTTATGGATTTTTGACAACAGTGCGAAAATAAAGCGGCGGTGCCAAATGACACCGCCGCCGACTGAAAGATTTATTGAATCTTAGATCTTTGTACCGCACTCCGGGCAGAACTTTGGCATAGCGCTGCCGTCTGCCGGCTTCCATCCGCACTTAGGGCAGGCAGAAGGAGCTGCCGCAGGTGCCGGCTGTCCGCAATTGCTGCAGAACTTACCGGTGTTTCCCGTCTGTCCGCAGCCGCATGTCCAGCCTGCCGATGCAGGCACTGCCTGAGGCTGTCCGCAGTTGCTGCAGAATTTGCCTGTGTTGCCTGTCTGACCGCAGCTGCATGTCCAGCCTGCCGGTGCAACCTTAGCTGCCTGAGCTGCCTGCTGCTGCTGTGAAACTACGCCAAGAGCTGAAGCAGTCGCGTTGTTGCCGCCAAGTCCGCTCATCATTCCCATACCCATGAAACCGTTAACTGCTCCGTTGGCATTGCCGCCTGCGAGCTTCATAGCTTCCGTCTGGCCCAAAGCAACCTGCGCTGCGAGAGCGGACGCGTCGGAACCGTACAGCTTCGATGTATCAATCTGCTCAATTCTCTCACGAGACTTATCGTCAGGTGTTACGCCGCCTATTGCGACCGCCTCAACTACAATTCCTCTTGCCTGAAGCCAATCTTCGTCCAGACAGTCTCTCATATAGTTACGGAGTTCTGTCCTGTGGGAATCAAGAGTTGAATAAACAACCTTATCTGAAGTAGCAAGCTTGTTGAGTGCTTCCGAAATGTGATCCAGGAACTCAAGACGGGGCTGCTGAGGCTGAGGAGGTGTTCCCATAAAATCAACACTTAAGTACTGATCCCTCACGTTTCCCGCAACATTTCTGAAGAACGTTACAGGATCGGTTACCTTATATGAGAATGTACCGTTAAGTCTGATATAAATATTGCGATATTCAGGATCAGGATAAGCGAGAGGAGTAGCAGTACCAAAGTTCTGGTCTCTCAACTCAAGCATATTTATGAAATAAACTCTCTGCTGTTTTGCAATCTCGCCGCCCATCTTCATACGATCCCAGATCTCTCCGACAGACTTCTTGACATTCTCGCCGAAATCCTTATTGGCAAGGATAGAAGGCGAAGATGAAGTATCCCATTTGTAATAACCGCTCTTGGTTACACAATCAACAACCTCGCCGCCATCAACAAGAAGCAGCGCCGCACCCTCAGGTACAGCTATAACGGAACCGTTCGAAATTACCTCTGAACTTCCCTTGTTCTTGCCCTTCTCCATCTTGTTGGCACCCTTCCTTACAAGAATGTCAGAACCCAACGAATCACACGTAAAGAACTCTAAATACTGGTCTGCTACAGTACTGGAGACAGAACTCCCGACGACAGAGGCAATATTCCCTACCATGCTAATCAATCCCATATATATATCCTCCTAGATATTTCCGGCCATACGACCGTTTGGTAAATATTATCATTTATATAATATTTTAACAATAAATAAACACAGCAAAATTGCTGTGTTTAATTGGCAATCTTAGCAAAATACAGTATACCGGATCAATATGTATAACTTATACACCTGCTCATCCTGAAAAGCTCAGGAGCACGGCATTTAAATGATGCGGCGTTATCAATATTATCCATAATGCAGGTAGCAACAAGAGGCACTCCCGTAATAACACCTGCATCCAATACCATCTGCTCACCTTCCTCTATCATATCAAGTGTTGTCTCTTCAAGAAGATTCGTGTTATTGATATAACCATCGATACCGAATCCCGCAGCAGTAGCAAGTTCAGAAGTCATCTGCGCTATCTGTCCGGGAGTTGACGTAAAAGGTCGCAGGGCATTAACCGCCATAAGTATCCTAGTATCGCAGTTCTCGATTCTTTTCTTAAGAGAACCTAATACCGTCGCACCCATATCCTCTCCGCCTATGTCGAATATGCCCATGTATTCCTCATCGTCGAAAACTACGTACATCTCCGCCGGCAGAACCGGAGCATCGACGTTGGAACCCGCGTACATAGGACTTATAACCCGTATGCCGTTCTTTTCGAGCAACGGAGCGCAGTCGGAAGAACGGTAAAACGGATTCACAATATCCATGTCCGCAATGAGTATCTTGCTGTCAGGGTGGCTTCTTCTCTGGGCAAGCGACATATTGACAGAAATCTCTGATTTGCCGCTTCCGTAAGCACCTATTATTATTGTGAGCCTGTTATTATCGTAAAACATCAGTTCAGGTCTTTCTTTCTGAAGATTGCATAACCGCCGCAGGCAAAAATTGCGGACCATACGATTGATTTAATATTGTACTGAAACATAAGGCTCTTATAGCTCACTTCGCAGCCGTCAATATCAGCCAGATCATCGTCATCAAACCAGAAAGGCGATTCCGTAAAAAATGTACTGAAGTTGTTCACAAAGCCGTCATGCAACGTAGTTCTGCTGTAATCCATAGAACTTATATTCGCTGTCACAAACTCTCTGCCAAGACCTGCATTCGTAAGCAGATAAAAAGGACGACCGACATACCAGCCGAAAGAGAAAACATCCTTTCTCTCCGGCACATAGTCATCATAATCGTCTTGGCCCTGATCCTTCATCTTATCGGCATAATCCTCGCAGAGATCAATGTACGCTTCGCCGGTTTTTCTGGAATATGAATATGACGTGGCAAGCAGACCTGCCAGACTGAACGACATTACAAAGACGACACACAGAATCACAACAGCGGCGCGGCTCTTGATAACAAGCGCCAATGCAGTAAACAGAATAGTCATGCCTATAAGTGACAGCAAAAGCGTAAGAAGTCGAAGCAGCATCTCTCCATGATTTACATTTACATCAAAAGACGAGACAGCAAGAGCCAGAAAACCTGTAGATACGTAAACTACAGACAGCGCCGCTATGACGGAAACCTGAGAAATGATCGTTGAGAAGAACACGTCAGCCCTGCTGTGTCCGGCGGTTATTTTGTTGCGGATAAATCCGTCCTTATAATCCCTTCCGACGAACAGGGATGAGAACAATGCGATAACCATGGGCAGATTGCTGTAGAAGTAACTGACTACAAACCAGTTCAAAAGTTTGGTCGCAGAAAGCGAACCATCAATCAGACCGAACGAGTCTCCGTAAGTGGAAATTAATTCCATTGCAATAACAACCGTCAATGGACATATTATTGAGAATGCAAGCATGAAATATATGGCTTTGCAGCTGAGAATTCTCTTATATTCAAACTTAAGTAAATCAAGCATGTGTCTCACCTCCGACAAGTCCGACAAAGTAGGATTCAAGGTCTGTCTCAACATTATGCATGTCAGTTACCGCGCAACCCGCGCCGGAAGCCAAAGAAGCAATTGCCGCTATGTCAACTGAGCCGTGAATGGTGATTTTGCCCGGATTTGTATTCTGCTCGGCATTATAGCCGTTGGACACAAGTGCCACCAGAAGGTCACTTGTCTTATCAGTAGTAACAACAAGAAGCTTCTCACCGGCATTCTCAATATCTTCAGCCGTAGCTTCCTTGACAATCCTTCCGCCCTCGACGAAAGCAAAATCGGTAGCGAGCTTTGAAAGCTCCGAAAGAATGTGGCTTGAGATAACAATAGTGATATTCTTCTCGCGCGAAAGTCTGATAAGAAGATCCCTTATCTGAATAATTCCCTGCGGATCAAGTCCGTTTATCGGCTCATCCAGAATAAGCATCTTGGGGTCTCCTACTATAGCCATGGCAATTCCGAGACGCTGTCTCATACCGAGCGAGAACTTTGCGGCTTTCTTACGGCCCGTGCCTTCAAGACCTACAAATTTCAGCGTATCATCAATTGATGAATCGTCACTGATCCCGAGATTGATGAACTGGAACTTGAGATTCTCTCTGGCTGTCTTGTTCATATAAATTGAAGGAGTCTCGACGAGAGCGCCGATTGAGCCGATTTCTTTTCTGTCGAAACCATATTCAACCGTTCCGGAAGTCGGGTACTGAAGACCGGTCATAATACGCATTATGGTCGTCTTACCGGCGCCGTTCTTTCCTACAAGTCCGTAGATCGAACCCTTTTTGACTTCAAAGCTGACATTCTTAAGCACATGATGACCACCATATGATTTCGATACATCCGTAGCTTTGAAAAGTATAGATGAGTCTTCCATATATCCTCCACAACTATAAAATTATACGGATGTATGATAGCACATAGCTATTTTTAATTCCACGATATAAAGTCCGTCATTTTCTGACAAGTTTGCCTGCACGCTCGCCTATCATTACGGCGATTACAAGTTTTACAATATCCGGAATAATGAACGGAACCACGCACATTCCTATTACAGCCGCAAGTCCTATAGGACCTGTCTGGCGTCCGTAGACTACGATAAACCAGATGACGCCTACCGTGTACAGAACAATCTCAAAGGCAAGAGAATTCAGAACACCCCAGAGGATTCTGTGTTTATAATCGGATTTAAGTCTGCTGAAAATTAACTTTTCGAGCATAAAGTAGACCAGCCCTGCGATTATAAATCCGATGAGAAAGCCGCCGGTAGGTCCTATAAATGCCGACGGGCCGCCTTTGAATCCGGCGAATACCGGCAGACCGACAAGACCCATGAGAAGGTAGACTGCGATCGCGACCGTTCCGCGTGCGCCGCCGATAGACATCAGAATCGCAAGAATCGCCATAGTCTGCAGCGTAAAAGGAACCGGACCCAGCGGGATTGATATCCACGAGCAGACAGTTATGAGTGCTGCGGAGATTGCGATAAGTACAAGATTGTAAGTTTTAGACATTGTAAACCTCTTTCGTTTTAATGTTTACAATTATACACATTTCTATTGTAAATGCACTACATATTTATATTAACATTTCGATATCCTGTTTGCTTGTAAATCTGCATTTATTTACTTATGTATGCTCAGATTGATATAATGGGGACAAATATATAAACAAAGGAGTTCATTATGACAAAAATCGGCATTCTG
The DNA here is from genome assembly GCA_022484595.1 of Mageeibacillus sp. Taxonomy (GTDB): domain Bacteria; phylum Bacillota; class Clostridia; order Saccharofermentanales; family Saccharofermentanaceae; genus Saccharofermentans. The sequence continues at coordinate 18,301 of JAKVLB010000008.1, forward strand.
GGATATGGCAACCTGGCGCGAGGCGTCGAATCAGCCATCAGACAAAATCCTGACATGGAACTTGTCGCAGTGTTTACTAGAAGAGATCCGGCCTCCGTTTCAATAGCGACAGACGGAGCCGTCTGCGATTCCGTCGGAAATATTGCTAAATACAAAGACAGAATTGACGTACTTATTATCTGCGGTGGTTCAGCTACGGATCTTCCGAAACAGACACCTTTATACGCTTCGATGTTTAACTGCATTGACAGCTTTGACACACACGCCAACATTCCGGAACATTTTGCGTCAGTAAACGAAGCTTCGCTCAAGGCTTCAACGGTATCACTCATTTCCTGCGGATGGGACCCCGGAATGTTCTCGCTCAACAGGCTCTATGCGAATTGTATTCTGCCCGACGGTAAGGATTATACATTCTGGGGCAAGGGCGTTTCACAGGGGCATTCCGATGCTATAAGGAGAATTCCGGGTGTCAGAAACGGCAAACAATACACCATTCCTGTTGAAGCCGCGCTCGATAAGGTCAGAAGCGGATCAAATCCGGAGCTTTCGGTTCGCGAAAAGCACACACGCGAGTGTTTCGTCGTCGCTGAAGAAGGTGCTGACAGGAAGCTTATTGAGAAGACTATCAAGGAGATGCCGAATTACTTTGCCGACTATGATACTACCGTTCATTTCATATCTGAAGAAGAGTTCGCAAGAGATCACAGCAGAATGAATCATGGCGGTTTTGTGTTCAGAACCGGTACAACAGGCCTTAACGGCGAACATAAACACGTGATTGAGTACTCGCTCAAACTTGACTCAAACCCGGAATTCACGGGCAGTGTACTCGTCGCATACGCCAGAGCTGTTGATCGTTTCGCAAAGAAACACGACTACGGATGCAAGACCGTTTTCGATGTTGCGCCGGCGATGCTGAGCCCTTTATCAGCAAGCGAGATGAGAGCTCATCTCCTTTAATTAATTTTACAAAAAAAAAAACGCCCCGGATATGAAGAAATACCCGGGGTGTTATTATTCTGTCAGCAGCTGTAACGGATCAGACGTCGATCTCAACAATCCAGCCTTCAGGTGCCTCAACAGTGCCCATCTGAATACCTGTGAGTGTCTCTCTGAGCTTTGTCATTACAGGACCCATATCGGTCATGCCGGAAGCAAAAGCGAATTCCCTGCCGTGGTCATTTATCTTGCCGATCGGCGAGATAACAGCAGCAGTGCCGCAAAGACCGCACTCGGTGAACTCTCCGCCCATAACTTCTGCGAGTGTAACTTCGCGCTCTTCGATAGTCATGCCGCAATAGTGCTCTGCAACATAAACGAGAGATCTCCTGGTGATTGAAGGAAGTATTGAATTCGACTTCGGAACGACAAGCTTGCCCTTTCCGTCAGTGAAAATGATATTCGCGCCGCCGGTCTCCTCAATCTTGGTTCTTGTAGCCGGGTCGAGATAGATATTCTCGGAAAAACCTTCCTTATGCGCCGTAACAATGGCATGAAGCGACATGGCGTAGTTGAGTCCGGCCTTGATGTTGCCGGTTCCGTGAGGTGCGGCACGGTCAAAATCAGATACCTTTACAACAATCGGCTTGGCACCGCCCTTGAAGTACGGACCTACCGGAGTAGCGAAAATGCGGTACTGATAATCATCCGCAGGCTTAACACCGATTACGGGATTGATACCGAAAATATAAGGTCTCAGATATAATGTGGCTCCTGTTCCGTACGGAGGAACCCAGGCTGCATTGCCCGCAACTGTCTGCCTTACTGACTTCAGGAACAGCTCTTTGGAAATCGGCGGAATCTCGAGGCGAACAGCTGAATCATGAAGACGATCCGCGTTTAAGTCCGGACGGAATGTAACTATTCTTCCGTCTTTTGTCTCATATGCCTTAAGGCCTTCGAATACTGTCTGTGCGTACTGAAGTACGCCTGCATCCTCGCTCATAACGATCATATCATCGTCAACAAGCTTGCCCTCGTCCCATGCACCGTTAGTGTAGTTCGCAACAAAACGCTTGTCTGTCTTGACATAAGAGAATGTCAGATTGGACCAGTCCAGATTCTTCTTTTCCATAAGTATTTCCTTCTTTCTGAATGATTGTTAAGCATTATAACCCTGCAAAGGCCGTCATGAAAGGTTTTCGAGGTGACTTTTTAAACAAATCTGTAGCCGCACACATGGAAAACAGTCTGTCCCGCGCTTATAACAGGCGATGCAAACTGAGGAAGATTTACACTGTTAGGAACCATCTGAGCCTCAAGACAAACAGCATCATACGGCCTATACGGCCTGTCGCCCTTCTGATCGGAAGATCCGCCCAGATGATTGCCGGCATAAATCTGAATACCTGGTAAATCCGTGAGACATTCCATCGTCCTGCCGCTCTTTGGATCAGTGAGCGACGCGGCAAACGAGAACGTTCCCGGTACGGTCTTGAGACACCAGTTCTGGTCTATACCCGAAGACATGGTTATCTGAGGATCCTTGCTCTCAATCAGCTCTGACATGAATCTGTATTCCCTGCAATCGAAAACTGTTCCTTCAACATCTGCAGTCCTTCCGTCAGGGCAGTTCAAGTCGTCTTTGATTGTAATTCTGTCGGAATTTATCATAAGAAGCTGTTCTCCGACATATCCGCTGTCGTGTCCGCCAAGGTTGAAGTAAGAGTGATTCGTAGGAGCGAAAATCGTGTCCTTGTCACTCTTTCCTATGTACATTATGAGGAATGTATCGTCCTCAAGCCACGCATACAGCACACGCGTATAAAGATTGCCCGGGAAACCGCAGGCTCCGTCAGGCGAGTTGTAACTGAGAACAACTGCCTCTCCATCGCTCTCTGCGATTCCGGCAATACCTGATTCAATGATTATCATGTTGGTCTCTTCTTCAGAAACCGTCTTGCCTTCCCAGAAGACATTCTGGTATGCGGGATTGCCGCTGTGCAGATTGTTCGGGCCTTCATTTGCGGGGATGTGATACTCCTCGCCTTTTATCATGAAGCTCGCGCCTGCAATTCTGTTTGCTGAACGGCCGACTACGGAACCGTGGTTGGCTCCGTTTGCCATATACTCGTCAAGGCCTTTGAGTCCTAGCATTACATCAGCCATTTTTCCGTCCCTGTCAGGAACAATGAGAGACGTGATCAGCGCACCGTAAGTTATTACGGATGCACTCATGCCGCTTCCGGACGTGATGGTAAACTGTTTTGCCTTATACTTCGACGGTTCTTTGACAGAATTATAATCTGATACACTTACACTCATTTGAAACACCTCTTTTTATTAATTCTCATTCATTATCTTTATCCGCAAAGATAAAGTCAATTGTCATTTGTTTCCGTCAGTTGTTAGGATTCTCTTTCGGGACGAACTCAAGGTTGTTCTCAGTTACGTGTCTAGAAGCAACAGCCTCGTTCGCGAGATCAATAAGTCTCTGCTGTGAATCAAGTTTGATTTTGCCCCTTAAGTCAAGCTTATGATAGGTCCCGTCCTGACTCAGAAAATGCGCTCTTACAGTATCATTGAGTTCAGTCTCCAGAACCTCAAGAACACGTTTACGGCAGGCATCATCTTCGACAGGGAACAGAAGCTCGACTCTTCGGTTAAGATTGCGGGGCATCCAGTCAGCCGACGCAAGATATATGTCCTCATGGCCTTCATTGCAGAAGTAGAAAATTCTGGAATGTTCGAGAAATCTTCCTGTTATGGAGCGAACCGTAATATTCTCCGACATACCCGGTATTCCGGCTCTGAGACAGCATATTCCCCTTACGATAAGATCAATCTTCACTCCGGCACAGGAAGCGTTGTAAAGCTCCCTGATAACATTCTCATCTACAAGCGAATTAATCTTCGCTATGATGCGCGCGGGCTTCCCTGCCTTGGCGTTGGCAGCTTCACGGGCAATCTTCCGCAGAAAATAATCCTTCATCCAAAGCGGAGCCGGAATAAGTCTTCTCCACGACTGAGGTATCGAAAAACCTGAGAGCATGTTGAAGAACTCGGAAGCATCCTCGCCAAAGCTCTCCGATGCCGTAAACAGTCCGATATCGGTATATATTTTCGCAGTAACGTCATTATAATTTCCGGTCGCGAGATGAAGATAACGGCGGATACCGTCCTCTTCTTTACGTACAACAAGAGTTATCTTGCTGTGTGTCTTAAGACCGACAAGTCCGTAGATAACGTGGCATCCGGCATTCTCGAGCATCTTTGCCCAGTTGATATTGTTCTCCTCGTCGAATCTCGCCTTCAGTTCTACAAGAACCATGACCTGCTTGCCGTTCCTCGCAGCTTCAAGAAGAGACGCGATGATTGGCGAACGCGACGATACTCTGTACAGTGTCTGCTTGATGGCAAGTACATTCGGGTCGCGGGCAGCCTGTCTAACAAATTCAAGCACCGGTTCGAAAGTCTCATAAGGATGATGAACTATTCTGTCACGCTCCCTTATCTGAGCGAAAATATCCAGCTCACTTACGGGGCCGTCAAATGATGCGGCCTCCGCAGGCTCATGCGGTTTATAACACAGTCCCGGATGTCTGTCCTTGCAAGCCGAACTCAGCTTCGACAGGAATGTCAGGTCAATCGGACCGTTGACACTGAAAATATCTTCTTTTGCGATCTTGAGTTCGTTCATAATGTATTCAAGAAGATCCGGATCAATATCATCCTGAACTTCAAGTCTTATTATCTCACCGAAACGACGCTTCCTGACCTGCTGCTCTATCTCTTTCAGAAGGTCTTCAGCCTCATCTTCGTCAATATCAAGATCCGCATTGCGCATGACGCGGTAGCATCCGGATGCAACAACTTTCTGTCCGTCAAACAAATCACCTATATTGGCTCTGATTATCTGCTCTATCGGAACAAAAACATCACTGTCCTCTGTCGATATCTGATACAGTCTTCTGACGACGTTAGGAATCTGAATTGTAGCATATACATATTTATCCTCGTCGCCGCTTTTCTTTGCGTTTTTAATTCCGTCGTTGGCTTTGTCATGAAGCCTGACACTGTCCGCATCGTTCTCAAGCATAACGCACATGTTGAGCATTCTGTTATAGATCAGCGGAAACGGTCTGGAGGCATCGACAGCCATCGGAGTAAGAATAGGATAAAGGAAAGTTTTGAAATATATGTCGGCCTCAGCTTTCTCCCTGTCAGTCAGCTCTTCATAGTTGCGGTAGTATATTCTCTCCTGTTCAAGCGACGTTACCAGCGACCTGCCGAAAGTAGTGTACATCAGCGCCATCGTTCGTCTTGTTTTCTCGTCTATCCTGGCAAGCTGCTCACTTGTAGTAAATCCGGCGATGTCTTTTGCCTCGAGTCCGACGCTCTGCATGTCTCTCAGGGAAGCGACTCTTACTATATAGAACTCGTCAAGATTAGACGCTGTAATCGCGAGAAAATTGAGCCTCTCGAGAAGAGGATTCTTGGTATCTCTGGCTTCATGCAGCACACGGTCGTCAAATTCAAGCCATGACAGCTCCCTGTTAAAGAACTTTGAGTTGCCGCTCAAAAAAGAAGCATACCTTTCTGTCTTGTAATCCTTTGTTCTGCCTGTTGAACTTGATATGGAAGAGTCTGTAGCCGGTCTGTCATCAGCAACTTCTTCTGTCTTTTTTCTTGCACTCATAAGATTTCCCTCCTGGTCTTAAGTACGGCTTTTATTCCCATAACATCTTCGAACAGACCGCACCGGTTCTCGAATGCCCACTCCTCGAAAGTCATGTCCTGCGGGGATTCGCAGTTGATTGAAAGCCTGTCTGGCTTTGACGTAACGGTAATCTTCTTCGCTTTTTCCTTGTGTGACGCATCGATGGCATCTGCAATTCTCAGTATCGACGTCAGCTTCGAAACAATGACCTTCTGATCAGAAGGCAGTATCGAATAGAAATGGCTGCCGTACGGATTCTCACGCGGATAAAGTCTTACGACCATTGCCACCATATGCTGTTCTTCACTGTTAAGTCCCATCATATTTGTGTAGCTGATAATTGAATACGCAGCATCGCTGTGATTTCTTGAATGAACAAATTTGCCTATCTCATGAAGATTGACCGCAATCTGCAGAAGCAGCCTGTCACGGTTTCCGAGGCCGCTTGTTTTCCTGGTCTCATCGAAAATCCTGAGCGCGGTCTTCTCAACTAATTCAATGTGTTTTCTGTCGCAGCGGTATCTCTTCGCCATTTGCCTTGCCGCCGATATCATATAACTGTCAGGGTCGACGCTCGGCTTCAGATCAAGATTGTTATAGCAGTAATAATAGACAATTCCGTCAGATAAAGAGGCGTGCGGCATATATATGCTGTCAACCCCCGTATACTCAAGCATATTCTTGATTATGAGAGCTGTCGGGAGCAGAAGCGGCGCTATCATAGACGGAATACTGTCATGAAGCGTCAGATCTGAAGGTCTCGTCTTAAGAAGGTAATCATAAACTTTGAGGAACTCGTCCTTTGTCAGAACACAGGAATCCATGGCGTCCCTGCCGAGAAGCACTTTGACAAAACCCATCTCGCCCGAAAACGCAATCAGATTCTTATAAGTTATTCCCTTCGGTTCAACTGCGTGATAATCGTCAAGATCCTGTGCGATAAATTCTTCGAGCACATCGTCATAATGAGTGGTGCGGTTCTCGAGATCCGCAAGCAGACCGGAAATTCTCAGGGAACCCAGAACCATATTCTGACTGAACACAAATTCCGACTTGTCATAGACTGAAGCCTGGATTGAGCCGGAGCCTATGTCGAGCATCATTGTTCCTCCCTCAATCATCTTCGCGAAATCGGGATAAATGGCCTGAACTGCGAGGGTCTGATAATAGCGCTCCATAGAGTTGTCAAGCACCTTGATTTTAAAACCTGTCCGGGTTCTGACTTTCTCGAGTACGACTTCTGAATTTGAAGCATCGCGGAAAGCTGACGTTGCTACGCAGAAAACCCTCGCCACGCCGTATTCACGGCATTTCTCATCAAACATCTTGAGGCACTTGCATAACTCGTCGACCTGATCAGGAGCAATTGTTCCCGAACTGTAGCTTCTTGAACCCAGACCTGTGAATTTCCTTACAGCTTCTATCTCTTTGGGTTTGCCCTTTGCATTAACCTCGAATATTTTGATTCTGGCTGTTATTGACCCGATGTCTATTACCGCAATTAGTTTCTTTGCCATATTAATTAAGCCTTTCTGTCTTATACAGATTCGAGATAACCGCATCTGTCATCCCGATGTTATTTACCGTCTTTATGTTATCGGAACCATAGCAGATGTCCGGCGTTCTGTAACCCTGACCGAGCGTCTTTCTGACGGAGTTCTCTATGGCATCGGCCGCCATATTCTCGCCAAACTGCAATCTCAGCATCATTGCCACAGACAGAATTGACGCAAGAGGATTTGCTTTCCCCGTACCTGCTATGTCAGGCGCGCTCCCATGTATCGGTTCATACATTCCCGGTGTTCCCGGCCTGCCCAAAGAAGCTGACGGGAGCATTCCGACGCTTCCTGTAATCTGTCCGGCCTCATCCGAAAGGATATCTCCGAACATGTTGCTTGTAACTATAGTATCAAAGCTTGAGGGTCTGGATATGAGCTGCATCGAACAATTGTCGACGTAAAGATAATCCAGCTGAACATCCCTGTATCCATGACTCATTTCCGACGCAATCTCTCTCCACATCCTGCTGGTTCTTAAGACGTTTGCTTTATCCACGAGCGTCAGATGTTTTCTGCGCTGCGCTGCAAGCTCAAACGCAATCTTCAGAATGCGTTTTATCTCTCCTCTTGAATAGCTCTCGGTATCATAGGCCACTTCTTCCATAGGAGTACCGTCAGAAAGAATTCCGGGGCACATATATGAATCATTCTCGCCGAAATAAATACCGCCCGTAAGCTCCCTTACAATCATGATATCCATTGAAGCAGCATTCTTAACCGGCGACGCGCACGAGAGTTCGTCAAACATAACGGCAGGTCTCAGATTCGCGTAAAGTCCCAGTTCCTTGCGAAGACTCAGCAGTGCTGCCTCAGGCCTAAGTGACGGGTCACATCCGTCCCATTTAGGTCCGCCGACCGCGCCGAGCAGCACAGCATCTGATCCCTTTGCTCCTTCAAGCGTAAATCCTGGCAACGGAGTTGAATACTCATCTATAGCCATTCCGCCTGCCGGGTATTCATCAGTTGCGACCTCAAATCCATAGATACCGGCTGTCTTGTGTAATACCCTGACAGCCGAATCAATAATCTCCGGACCTATTCCGTCACCCTTTATCACCGCAATTCTGTAATGTTCAGCCATAGAAAACACTATCCTTTTCTGATTTCTTCTTTTGTGTATCCGACCAGTCCGCCACAGTCGATTATCCGCTTTACAAAATCCGGAAAAGCATTTGCCTTATAAGTCCTGTTGCTGGTCAGGTCATTAATAATTCCCGTATCAAAATCAACCTCAAGCATGTCACCTTCCTCAACCTCCTCAGAGGCCTTCTCACATTCGAGTATGGCAAGTCCGACATTGATTGCGTTGCGGTAGAATATTCTCGCAAAATCAGAAGCTATTACGAGTGACACTCCGCTGGCCTTAATTGCAACCGGCGCGTGTTCTCTCGAAGATCCGCATCCGAAATTTCTGCCTGCCACAATAATATCGCCTTTACATACCCTCGATGCAAAGGTCTCGTCTATATCTTCCATACAATGCCGGCGAAGATGTTCCGGATCGGAACTGTTAAGATATCTTGCCGGAATAATTACATCAGTGTCAACGTTGTCATTGAATTTAAGCACCTTTCCTCTGACGTTCATACAATGCCTCCCTCAATTCCAAGCTCCGAGGGCGTTGCGACACGTCCCGCGATTGCGGAAGCGCAGGCGACCGGCACACCGCTGAGAATAACTTCGGAGCTCTTATCGCCCATTCGCCCGACAAAATTACGGTTTGTCGTCGATACACATCTCTCATTGGCGGCAAGAACCCCCATATGTCCTCCGAGACACGGACCGCATGTAGGTGTCGATATCACGCATCCCGCATCATCAAACACAGCAAGCCATCCTTTGTCAAGCGCCTGCCGGTATACTCTCGAGGAACCGGGTATTATTATGCATCTTACGTTGTCCGCCACATGTCTTCCCGCAAAAAGTCCGGCTGCCATCTCAATATCATCGAGACGCCCGTTTGTACATGAACCTATCACGACCTGATCAATCTTCATGCCATGAATCTCATCCGCGCGCCTGGTGTTTGAAGGCAGATGAGGCAGTGCCACAGTAAGCGGCACATCGTCAAGATTAATGTCAATAACTCTGTCATATTCGGCATCGGCATCTGCAATTCTGACGCTGTATTCTCCGCGGGAAAAACGCGACGGATTCGTACCGGCTATATAGTCGAGAGTGACATTGTCAACATGGAAAATTCCGTTCTTCGCCCCGCACTCAATCGCCATATTGCATATTGTAAATCTGTCAGACATGCGAAGATTCTGAACGCCGTCTCCGCAGAATTCCAAAGACTTATAAAGAGCGCCGTCGACGCCTATCATCCCGATAAGGTGAAGGATAATGTCTTTACCTGTGACATAATCACGCGGGGCATTGTGCAGGACTACCCGGATTGCCTGAGGAACCTTGAACCATGTCTTGCCACGCGCCATGGCGCAAGCCAGATCCGTTGAACCTACTCCCGTGGAGAATGCACCCAGGGCTCCGTATGTGCAGGTATGAGAATCAGCTCCTATAACTCCGTCGCCGGGAAAAACGATACCGTTGTCCGGCAATATGACATGCTCTATGCCCATCTCCCGTCTTCCGAGTTCATAGTAATGGCTGACGTTCTGTTCGTGAGCAAACTTTCTCATCTCGCTGCAGAGCGCGGCGGACTTTATATCCTTATTTGGTGTGAAATGATCCTGAATCAGACATACCCTGTCACGGTCAAAAACCGTATCCACACCGAGTTCTCTGAATATCTCTATTGCAGGCGGAACAGTCACATCATTACCAAGGCAGCAGTCAAGCTTTGCTTCTATCAGTTCTCCCGCCCTGACGGATTTCAGACCGGCATGATCGGCCAAAATCTTCTGAGTCATTGTCATGCCCATAAACGTACCTCTGCAAATAAAATTTATAAATACAGAATACTACTCGCGAAGTCTTTTTTGTAGTTTTATGATTTTTTTACAGCCCATAAACTGTAAATTTTACATTAATAAACCTGCCGCTGTCACGGCAGGCAATCAGATCCCGTCTCCAAGTGCGATATACTCATCATAGAGCATCTCGAGCTTTGCGGATATCTCAGCATATCTCCTGTATTCTTCCTCTTTGGCGTCAATTCCGAACCGGGCCTCCAGAGCTTTCTGTTCTTCTTCAAGCTCAGAAATCTCCGACTCGACTTCCCGGACGCGTTCGCGCCTGTGACCGGCTGCGCGGCTGTCTTTGCTGCTTTTCGAAGTTAACGGAGAAGATGCTGAAGAACTCTTTGCCTTTTCCGGTTTATTATCCCGGATGCTTTGTGAAGGCAGAAGTGCTTCTTTAACCGCCTTGCGGTAATAAGCATATTTCTCATATCTATCGCAGGTTCCGTCGATAAATCCTATGACAAAATCCGCACTTCTGTCGATGAAAAATCTGTCGTGGCTTACACATACAACCGCTCCGTCGTATTCTCTGATTGCAGCCTCAAGGATCTCTCTCGAGTTGATATCAAGGTGATTTGTAGGTTCATCAAGAAACAGGATGTCCGGACTCTCGTTAAGAAGGCAGCAGAGATACAGTCTCGATCTCTCGCCTCCCGACAGCATTTTTATCTGTTTGAATGCGTCGTCACCGCGAAAACCGAATCTCGCCAGAAGACTCCTGACTTCAGTGGTCTGAAGGTCTGACCTCGTCACCAGTTCTTCAAAGCATGTGAGCTCTTCATCCTCAAAAGGCACAAACTGTCCCATATAGCCGCATGTCGCGGTAGATGATATCAGAACGCTGCCGTCAAAACCGCCTGCGCGTCCGAGAAGCATTTTGAGCAGCGTAGTCTTGCCGCAGCCGTTTGGACCGCACAGAAACATCTTTTCGCAAGCCTTAAGTTCAAATGATACATGTCTGAAGATAAAGCATCCGTCGAACTCTTTAGACACGTCATTTGCTTCAAGCAGAATCTTATCCGACTTGCCCGACCGTTCCTTCGGCACCGCGGTAAAACTCATCCTGGCATATCCGGCCGGCATTTTTGCCTTCTCGCGTTCAAGAAGCTCAGACAATTTCTCGACAGTCTTCTCGCGTTGATGATACCCGCTGATATTCCGATGTGACAGAAAGGTCTGTTTGACCTCAAGCTGGTGCTCAAGCTCGGTCTCAAGGTTGGCAATCGACAGGCTCTGAGTCTTTATGAATTCTTCCTTCTGAAGCTTATAGTCAGAATAGTTGCCGCGGTATTCGGTTATATGTCCGCCGTCAAGCTCAATGACACGGTTGGCAACATTGTCGATAAAGTATCTGTCATGAGATATTACAAACACTGCTCCGCCATACGACTGCAGAAATCCCTCAAGCCATTCCGTAGCTTCAATGTCAAGGTGGTTGGTGGGCTCGTCAAGCATAAGAATATCAGGACGTTCAACAATCAGTCTCGCGAGACAGACACGCATCTTCTCACCACCGGAAAGCCCGCTATAATCAGTTCTTCCGGTTATCCCCGACAGTCCCAGACCGCCCAGAGCGTCATTCAGTCTGTATTCGTAGTCATAGCCTCCGCAGGCTTCAAATTCTGCCTGAAGTTTTGAATACTCCTCCATCAGACGTTCAAGCGCCTCGCCCGATGCCTTTGACATCGCGTGCTCGTGCTCCTGCATTTTGAGTTCCAGATCAATAAGACGTGCCGGTTTAAGAGACGCACCGGAAAGATCCTGTTCTTCCATATTCTGTGACAGAAAACCGATGATTGTATTTCCGTGAACAATCACGTCGCCGCCGTCCTGCGAGTATACTCCTTTGCATATTTTGAAAAGAGTGGATTTCCCGGCTCCGTTGTCGCCTATGAAGGCGATTTTGTCTCCTTTGTTTACGCGAAAACTTACGCCGTCAAGAATACGGCGCTCACCAAAATTCATAACTAGATTCTGAACAGTCAATAAAGGCATGTGAAGAGCATAAACATAAATTTATCAAAGCGCAACCGCAGATAAAAAAAAAACAAAAAAATCCCGCCTGTTTCCGGGCGGGACAACAACAGACTAAACTGTTACAGGATTAGAAAAGATCTACACCTTCACCATCAACGGGATATGCTTTCTTCTCGTTGGTATTGACATAAATCTTGCCGCCCTTGCTGACCTTCTTGATGATATCATTGACAGAAATCTGCTGTCCGTCAATCTCGATGATTACATCAACAGACTTTGCAGCTTTCTTTGCAACAGGCTTCTTGGCAACAGCCTTCTTTGCAACGGTCTTCTTTGCAACCTTCTTAGCAGCTACCGGAGCAGACTTGACAGCCTCGGCCTTCTTAACTTCAACCTTCTTAGCCTCTGCCTTGGGTGCAGCCTTGATGCCGGCTTCAACCTTAACTTCAACCTTCTTAGCGTCTTTCTTCTCGATATCCATACTTAGAACCTCCATTAATTTCATATGTTGGATATATTTAATCTACATTTTTTGTCAAATAGTGTCAACAAATTATTTTGAAATTATTCTACTAATTCACGTTTTTTCTAACTCCGTTTTTGTTTATTTTACCCACACAAGATTTAACCCATTTTTAACAAACTTGCTGCCGGCGCAAAGCACAGATGAAATTATCATATGATACAATTACAGAATGAACTCAGTAGTTATTATTTTCCGTTGGGAAATTAACAAGATATTTTCTAGCTGGCGCAAGGCGGCTGCGTATTTTCTGCTGCCTGCTCTGCTGCTGATGATTGCCCTCAATATTTTTCCTCTTCTGATCAATTATATGTCCACAGGTTCGCTGTCCCGTCGACCTGTATACGTGATTGATGCTCCTGAATCTTTCAGAAATTACACAGACGATACAGCGGATGCCAAAGTATATGATTATAGGTTCATCAGCAGCGCCGACTTCCTTGCGCTGCAGGAGAACAATGATGAATACATGAGACTTCTCAAGGGCGGAACCTGCTTTTGCTGCTTCTGGGTAAAAGGTGAAGCTTCCGGCAGCACGGCTGATTTTGACAGCGCAGTATCCGCATATTACGAGGCACTTCAGAAAGGCAGCAAGAACGCTTCCAGCAAGGCTGTGATAAGTCTCGCGTACAGTGAGAATTCGCTTGTTGCACAGGCACAGGCCGAGCAGCTTGACCAGGGAGTAATTACCCCTTACAAGAAGACTCTTATTACGACTCTCGGAGGCGATTACGCCGCGGTCGGCAAAGACATTTTTTCGACCGACGGGTTCAATCCGGTCACCAAACTGCTTGATCTCAGAACGACTGCCAATTCCGCTGCATCAAGAGTGATTCCGGGAGTGCTTATGATATTGATGTATTACTGTGTTTATTCTCTTGCAAGCGACATGTTTGCATCTGAAAGAGACCGCGGTTTTCTTAGCAAGCTTCTGATGACCCCGGTATCACCGCGCAGCATTTTCACGGGCAAGATACTTGCAATCAATGTAATCTCTTCATCAGCAACCTACGCCACGCTTCTTCTCATGTTCCTGTCTTCATGGGCCAACAGAGGCAACGATGCGATGTCTCTTCTTCCGTTCGGCATGTTACTGACGCCGTTACAGCTGATAAGTATTCTTCTGACGGTGCCGGTTACGGTGTTTCTGATGACGGCGGTAGCGATATCAGTAATATTCAGTCTTGAACAGATGCAGGATATCACGGCAAATCTTCAGCTGCCGCTTGTGCTTTTCCTCGGCGACTTTTTCATCCAGATGTTCAGAGGAACGAGACCGGTAACGCTTGAATACTTCATACCGCTTCACAACTCACTTGAGCTTATTTCCGAGACCTTCAACTCTCAGGATAAAACATGGCACATCCTTGCCGTTACTCTTCTGAACCTTGCAACAGGCATATTTGTACTCCGGAAAACCTACAGAAAAGAGGACTTCAAATGATCAGATGTATTGATGTTCATAAGAGCTATGTTAAAAACAAAGAGACCATTGCAGGTGTAAGCTTCGACATAGAGGACGGGATGATTTTCGGATTACTCGGACCCAACGGTACCGGCAAGACAACGCTTATGCAGATGGTTGCCACACTGATGAAACCTACAAGCGGAACAATTCTTATAGACGGTATGACAGCAGACAGGAACCTGCTTGAGATTCATCGCAACATAGGATTCCTTACGACTGAAATCAAGCTCGACCCGCTGTCAACACCGGACAGGCTGTTCAGCTTTTTTGCCGAACTGTACGATATTCCGAAGACTGAGATTGCAAAACGCAGACAGGAGTCTTTCGGAAGATTCGGAATTGAGCCTTTCGCAGACAAAAGAATTGTAGAACTGTCCACAGGAATGAAGCAGAAGGTGTCTATCGCCATAAGCCTTATACATAATCCGAAGTTTATCATTTTCGATGAGCCTACAAACGGGCTTGACATACTGACTTCAAAACAGGTTCTGGATTATCTGAAAGAACTGAGGAGCTCCGGGCACGCGATACTTCTGTCAACACACATTTTCTCGCTTGCGGAAAGTCTCTGTGACAGAATTGCCGTCCTGATTGACGGGCGGATAGCGGCTGCCGGAACAGTAAACGAACTGATTGACCTGACCGGGACAAAGACATTTGAAGAGGCATTCTTCAAACTCTATATGGATAATCACAAGGAATAAGAGAATGAACAGAGGAACCCGGGCAATAATTAAAAGCTTTTTCGCAAACCGAAAACATCTCGGGCAGAAGGTGCCGATAGCAATCTTCTGGACATCAGTGATGTTTATTATTGCCGTGACATGCGTGTTTATCTCGTGGGTCACATGGTGGTTTCCATATGAGATATTCAGCGATGAAGTATATAACATAGTCGTAGTGAATCCACCCGATTCATTTATTGAGTACAACGAGTATACCCAGCCTTACCGTGATGCCAAGGCAAAGAATTTCGGCTCACTTAACGATTACAGAAACAACTGGCGCAATATAACTTTCTTTGAATACAATTACGACGGCTACGGGGCTTCGAAATTCATCTACAAGAAGACCGACGCGCTGTATGACTTTGTAACTTTCGGAAAATGGATGCGCGAGAATGACGCTTACCTTACAGTTGTGTTCCCGGCAGACTTTGAAGAACAGACAGCTTCCGGAGACAGCGACGCCGACGGCACTGATGTCCTCACATATTACCGTACCAATTCCAATGAATATACCGCTATGAAGGATGATTTCATCAACATATACCTGCAAGGCTATCAGAACTATATCAGGGAATCCCGCGGAATCACCACAGCTGATTCCGTTGAATCGGAAACCACCTATGAGGCATTGAGTCTGTCTGACGGTGACAACTCTGACAATTCTTTCATCGGCATTATGGCAAAAGGCTTTGTCCCGCTGATTATTTTCATTGCAATACTCTATTCCGCAATGAGCGCAGGAACAAATGTAATAGCCGGGCAAAAAGAAAACGGCACATTTACCGGAATACTTATGACACCTGTTTCGAGACGTTCCATTGTCATCGGAAACGCGACAGGCGTTACCCTCAAGGCCTTGATTCCGTCACTGACAATTGCGGCGGCTGCCTTGTGCATACCTTATTTTACAAGCATAAGCGGCATAATTATGACTATGCTGTTTATAGCAAGCCTGTCTCTGCTTATCGCCTCGATTACAATTGTTATCTCTGTAATAAACGATACCGTCGTTTCTGCACAGACAGCTTTCCTTCCGGTTTTTCTTATCCTTGTTGCTGTCTGCGTCACATGTATTCAGAACTACAGCGGTGATACCGGAATTTATCTTTATATGCCTGTATACGGACAGTTCTACGGCATCGGCAACGCTCTGACAAAAGAGATCAATATCCCGCAGGCTGTCTGCTGCATACTTTCCACATCTGCCCTTTCGGCAGCAATGCTTCGAATATCAGAATCTCTTCTCAGCAGGGAACGCTTCACTGTCTCAATCGATAGTGCTGCAAAAGAGATTAAACGCGCGGCAACTGGCGGAAAACCTTCAATCATTGAACGGATTGACAAAACATACGGAAAAGTTAGTGTTCTCATTGACCAGCTTTTCTATCCGCTTATAGTGCTGTCGGTTTTTCAGCTTCTCGCGGTGGTTCCGGTTATTGTATCCTATATGCGCAAGGCAGAATATTCTCAGTTCATTTCAAATCTCAGAAATGTCTCGTCAGTTACTGAAATCATGAGCAAGGCATTTGAAGTAATCGGTATATTTATGAGCAACCCCCTTTTCCTGTCACTTATGTCAGTAGGATACGCGCTTATTATTCTGACGTATGCTTTTCGAGCATACCGCCGTGCGAAAACAATCAGCTTCAGGCAGGCGTTCAGCCGCCTTGGTCTGCCTCTTGACCGTCCGTCGGAATCACTGGCCGGCTACCTTAAAGGAGCAGTTCTGGGGCTGTGTATGATGGGAAGCGTCTATCTGATACTGATACTGAGCGGACAGATAAGATTCACAGGATTCGGTGTCAAAGACAGCCTTTTAGGAACCTTTGCCGTCAATCTGATTATGTGGATTCCTCAGGGTGCATCTGAAGAAGTCATGTTCCGCGGATTTATGATTCCTCAGATTAGCACACAATATAAAAGAGGAGTGGCAGTATTCCTGTCCTCACTCCTCTTTGCTCTCTTTCATTCACTCAATGCCGGATTCTCGCCTCTCGCCGCAATAAACCTTTTCATCATCGCGCTTCTCTTCGCACTCATATACATAAAGACCGGAAACATATGGATGACATGCGCTGTTCACACCGTCTGGAATCTCGCTCAGGGAAATCTGTTCGGGCTTGAGGTATCGGGAACGGATTCAGGCGCTTCACTTCTTCACACAAGCTACATAAGCGGCGCAAAAGCCATCGCAACAGGCGGACAGTTCGGACCCGAAGGCGGACTTGCGGTAACGTTTGTTGTTCTGGTTGCACTTGCGGCGGTAACAATATCGCTTGTCAGATCCGGACGCGCCGTAACCGGTTAATTGCCGATTACAGATGATATCTGATTCTCAAAATTCGAATTATTGTTATCAAACACCAGATCGTACTGAAGAAAACGGTACAGTTCAAGAATCTTAGGAGCATCCGCAGCCGTGGCATCTTCAAAATTAACGAATTTGCCGCTTATTGTTGAATAGAATCCCGCGGAGTTGATGCACGGAACCTCTTTCCTTATCTGTGACAGGAGCTGATAATAAGCCGGAAGCTTAACTCCCGCAGCCTTAAGAACATCAAGTGACAGGTAGTTGATACTTGTAATTCCGACAGTGTCATCCTCGTACTGCTGCTGCAGATCCTTGTTCATATCAAAGTTAGTCCAGATAATATAAGGTATTGTCCAGCTCGTGTTTGTGCCAAGCGCAAAGCTGTTATGGAAGACCTTCATAAGCTGAGGCTGATGATCTCCGAACATCAGAACTGTGTATTTCTCGTCCTGTGTGCTCAGATATTCAAGAAGCTCACGAAGCGCGTTGTCACTCTCCTGAAGACACGACAGATAAACGTTGACTGACAGATCGGAGCCTGTATAGGTCTGTGTAACGTAATTTGTGGTTTCAAAATTAGTCAGATCCTTGGAATAACCACCATGGTTCTGAATGGTGACCAGAAAAGCGAAAACCTTCTTTCCGTCAGGAACCTGCTGAAGCTGAGTAATAAGATTCTTGTATGCCTGTGAATCCGTCATATAACCGGCACGCTGCAAATCGGACTGATCGTAATCGAAATCGTCAATGAACATCATTTTGTCAAAACCGAGATACGGGTATACCTTCGTCCTGTTCCATCCGCTTGAATCATACGGATGCATGGCAATAGTATAATATCCGAGTTTCTTGAGCGCCCATGCAAGGGAATACTGCTGGCCCTTCATGTACTGAATGTATGGAATCGCGCCGTTTGGCATATATCCGGTTGTGATACCGGTAAGGAACTCAAATTCGGAATTCGGAGTGTTTCCGCCGTATACCGACGATGCCGCGTAACCATGGATGGTATTGTCGGAAAGCGAGTTGAAATAAGGCGTAGGATCATCATAGCATCCCAGCGCATAAAGATATGTCCTCGGATCCATAAACGATTCATTCATTATTACGATAATATTGGAGCTGTCGTCATCGGCACTTCCGGTATCACTCAGATCAATTCCGGTCTGATTGACCATATCATCAAGAGCCTGTGTCGAATAATTCTCCGGAGCACTTACAAACATTGTCCTTACAGACAGCGAGAAATTAAGCATAAAGCCATTGATTCTGGAGCCGTTATCGTTCCAGTCCTGCGGTCTGTTCACCTCTCCCCACTTGTAAACACTTACGGCAAAGCATGAAAGAAATCCTGCTGTCAGGACAGCGAAAATTACTATTCTGATCCATGGCTTTACAACAGGTCTGTCGTTTTTTAGTCTCAGGCATGCAATAAAATAAAGCGCATACGGAGCCGCAATAAAGGCCAGCGGATACAGCAAAGGAAAAGAATAGGCCCCTGCAACATTTGCCGCAGTTCTCCAGCTTAAAAAATCCGAGAAAAGAACCTCATGTCCTCTGAAGCTGTAGACGTAATAATCAACAAGTCCCAATATCATAAACGGAAGCGGGGCAAAACCTGCCGCGAATCTTCTGGTTATGCAGAGCATTCTCAGAAAGAAATAGAACGCGATTATGATGAGAATCTCCTTTACCCATCTGAAAGGCTCATCATTGTACATGAAAGGATAAAGCCATCTTGCACCGTCAGTATTCTCGTGTCCGGCAAGATTTATCATCTGCATGAAAAACACAGAGAAAAACGCGGCAAGAACCGGATAGATTATATCAGGCAGAAGTCTTATCAGCTTATGTCCGGAACCGTCTGACTTAACGGTAACCGTAACAAAAGACAATATAAACAGACCCGCATACCAGAATATTGAATCATAAAAACCATACAGCACGGATAAAACAATGCCGAAAGCACAAAGAAGAAACGCCGGAACAATTCGCAGTAAATCCCTGCGGGAAAACTTAATGGTAAAACTCATTTTAAAGCCTCTTACTGAAGTACAAGTTGTAACAATCGCTAATATAATACTAATAAAAATCAAAAAATCAATTTGTATTTGTGCTGTGGGGCTTAATTATCAAGCAAATATTACAGCTTGACTCTGATTGCGTATGTGAGCGGCGTTGCAAGCACAATTCCGGCAATTGCCTGAACGCAGTTGAATACAACAGAAGCCCCTGCTGCAGGCACACCGTAAAGAATCGATTCGAAAGCAAAGTAACCTGCGCACATTATTGCTTCCGCCGCAACTGCCGCTGCAATTCTTCTGATAAGACGGCATTTTCCGTTGCAGCTGTCTGACTTCTTAAAGCTGCAGTTTCCTGAATAGACAAGCCCTGCGACTGCTCCCATCGCACCCTTGATTACAAATGTCGGTCCGATATAAACCGCATACCCTGCAATCAGGTCACCGAGTGCCGATCCGACTGCAGCCGGTATACACGCTGCAGGACCAAGAAGAAACGAAGCTACAAGTATAACTGCATCTCCAAGATTGATATAGCCTATGGCTGTCGGAACATGAATTTCAGTACCGATAAACACAAAAGCCGCTATAAGTCCGCTGATTGCTATAATCTTCAGTTTGCTGCTGCGTTCAGAATCAACAGTCATCCTTCTTTCCTCCGTTTACTGTAATAACTGCCATAAATCCAGCGGGTTCATACACAGAGACATGGCACCGCTCTCCAAAAGAAATTCACGCGATCTGTATCCCCATCCGACACTGATTGAACTGATTCCTGCATTAACCGCTGTAGCAATATCAACATCTGAATCACCGATAAGAACACAGTCCTCCGGAGAAACGCCGAGATATGATAGACATCTGTCAATAACTTCAGGATCAGGTTTGCGTTTAACTCCCTCCACGCTGCCGGTACAATAATCGAAAACTCCCAGAAAAAACCTGTTTACAAGCGTTGTGCTCGGTCTGTTGTCTTTGTTTGAGATGCATGCAAGCATAATGTTCATCCCCTTAAGACGCCCGAGCAGTGCCTGTATCCCGTCATAAGGTCTTGTCCGTCCAATGCAGTGACTGGCATAATATGAGATATTGTCTTTGAGAAGTCTGTCACGCAGCGTCTCATCGTAAATCCCGGGATCAGCCTCAAGGGAACGCTCAATGAGCTTAACGACTCCGTTGCCTACGAAGCTTCTGACCTGTGACACATCCTGCTGCCTGAGGCCGTTCATCCGTCTTGCAGCATTCAGAGCCGCAGCCAAATCATCAATGGTATCAAGCAACGTCCCGTCAAGATCAAAAATTACAAGCCTGTAACGCATCCGTAACCCTCCATTTTTATGATTATACACTTACAAAAATGAGTCTCAGTTTTACATAATTGCCAAATTAATCTGTAAATCACATCAACTTGTGTGGTAGGATTACTTTATTAAATTGCGGAGATAGTAATATGAATACAACAAAATTCAGGGATGCAGAAATCGGTAACACTTATGACATGACACTTCTGGTAACAAAGATCGAGCAGCGTTCAACCAAGAAGGGCGACCCTTATGTAAGGCTTGGACTGAGCGACGGATCAACAGAAGCCGACTGCAACCTCTTTAACAACAACACCGCGGAATCACTTGCAAACAACGGTATTACAATGGAATCTGCGGTAAATGTCAGATTGAAGTGTACCGAATACAATTCACTGAAGAATTACACTGTTGACTCAATTGCGCCGGCAAGACTTTCAGAAGACGAGCTCGGACAGCTTGTACGCATGCCTCCCGTATCTCCAAAGACTCTCATGGTCGATGTAATTCTTAAGGTCAAACAGTCTTCAGGAAGACCGTATGACCTGAGATCCGCCGACATTCCTGATACTGACTACAGCCTTACGGCTCTCACTGTCAGGATTCTCTGGAAATACCGCAGTAAGTTCTACACTTCGTCTGCGGCGAAGTCGATGCATCACAATCTGTACGGCGGACTTGTCTATCACACTTCAAGAATGTGCAGCTGTGCCTCTCAGATAGCTGATGTCTATCAGATTCTCGACAAGGAACTGCTTGTCTGCGGCACTGCGCTTCACGACGTGGGCAAGATCAAGGAACTTAACACATCGGGACTTGGTGCGGCGACATATTCAGTTGACGGAAGACTTTTCGGACACTCGGTAATCGGTATGGAGATGATTGATGAAGAAGTCGGCAGAGCAGACACAGAAGCCGGACACCCTACATATGACCGCGAGAAAGTCAGACTTTTAAAGCACATGATTGCGTCCCATCACGGCACGCTTGAATGGGGGGCACTTACAGTTCCGGCAATTCCTGAAGCGATGGTTCTTCATAACATAGATATGATTGATTCAAGAATGTACATGTATGAAGACGGACTTGCATCAATTCTGCCCGGTGATTTGAGCGAACCGCTGTTCGGTATAGCAGAAGACGGCAAAGCGACAATATACAAGGCAAAGAACGCTCAAGATTCCTGAATGATAATGATGCAGCTTTCTCTTCTTCAATATCCTTGCATTATCAGGAATTGATTCCTTCGGTTTCAATCAGGTACTCTATCTTTATTTTAAACTCAGAAACTTCCATAAGCTGAGCGATGTCGGTGTAGTCAGGCAAAGTGTTGAATTCATGATGCGCACTGCTGTCTGTACGAGGTCCGTAGAAGAAGACTACATCGTAACCGTTTCCGACGCTGCTGTCGTACTTGATGCCGTCATAGCCTTTGCCTCTTACAAATTCTGCGACAAGCTGTGTCGCGACATATTCTATGTTGCGTCCAAGTTCATTCGGTTTTCCTACCTCTATTGCAAACTGCCTCAGAAAGTCCTGATAGACCGCCATTGAAGGAGAGTATTTCTGCGAGAAGATATCCACCGCCTTCTCATATATATTTGCCTTGGTCCAGTCAATCACCTTAAGCGGACGTGATATTGCGAATCTTCCGATCAGCACACGGTCATTGCCTCTGAGCCGGCTCTCCTTGAGAGCCGTGTCCCTGTCCTGCGCCACATAGAAGTATGTTATTCCTTCTGGATTCATTCTTCCGGATTCTGAGTTGTGGATTGTTGCCGGACCTATCGACGCTTCTTCAAGATCATAATCGACACCTCTTTTGAGAGATGCATCAATAACGCGCGCCCTGTAACACTCAAAGCCGGCAGGTATGATTATCTGAAGATCCCTGAAGCATGTATCATACAGGCTTGTAAGCATACCTGTTCTTCCCGTCGCACCATGAAGTATATTGTCCTCACTGCCTCCCTGTTTTCCGGAAGTCAGATCAAAGAAACGGTTGTAGTACTTGCAGTCATGCTCGAAGTTCTTCCAGATTCTGTACTGCTTCGCGTCCTCTTCGCCGTAATCCATCTTAAGCGACCACAGCGGCTCATAGATGTCTTGTCCTTTAAGAAGCTTCATTGTGAGCTCTTCAGCTGCGTTATTGTCTCTGTCGAAAAGAAAAACCCTTCTCATCAGGATCTCATACAGTGAGTACGTTCTGATTCCGTCATCGACGGCCTGTTCTCTGCCGGTAAAGCTGTCATACGCCCTGGCGACGCCGCGCATGATAAACTCGCCGAGAACGGAAACATCAATCTTGATTCCGTCCGGCCTGCCGCAGAACGGACATCTGTCATTGTCTGCTATGCCGTTGTCCTCAATGAACTTAAGAAAACTTGTGCGTTTAGGATTAAAACACCTGCTGCAGCATTTCATAAATGATCAGTTATGCGCCTCCAGTTTAATTTCAAAGGTCTCGCGGTAATTGACACCTTTTCTCAGCGGCTGTGTGGAGATATTCTCTCTGGTTCTCTCTATCTCCTTCGTGCAGAAGTCACAGAAGAACTCGCAGAAATCATTGTTCATGAGCTGCTCCTCGTGAAGATATTCGTTCATCTGTTCCGGTGTATACGGAAGAACGGTAAAATCAAATTTCGAATTGTTTCCAAGCCGTCTTATAGACAAACCGTCCCCATCGGAGTTCTTTATCTTTACTACCTGTGTGTCTGCATGAGAGCTGTTCTCTGCAGGTCTTGCATACGGATGATAGATTTTATCCGCACCCGCCGCAAAAACTCCGAGTCTCGCAGCATTCTTACGGTCAACATAAGACTCTCCCGGACCTCGGCCATACCATGAACACAGTATGCCGTCCATTACTATCGGAAATCTGACGCCATATCTCACCATGTCATACTTCGGCGTGAATGTCAGAGTGACTGTCAGTGTGTCTGCAGAAGGGATCTCAAAATAAAGCAGTACGTCGCCCTTCATGGCAAAAGATCTGAAATGCGTAATCATGCTGAACACTCCGTCTTTGACACCATAGCTTGAACTTACGTATTTGAGTGTCTTCTGAATGTGCTCGTAATCGGTCTCCTGAGAGAATATGGTTTTAGCTAGAATAAAGCTCTTATCGGTTCTGTCGATATTCGAAGGACATCTGTAGAAACTCGGGATAAAACCACCCTTAAGGAAGTTGAAACCGTTAATCTCAAGTCTTGAACAGCTTCCTGATTCCCGATTGAAACCGATTCTGAACATTCCGTTGCCGACGCTGATACCCTCGGTACCGGTTGTTACGGAAATCCTGTTGATTATGTCGGTAATCTTCTCTTCGGCAGGAAGCATATCCTGCTCCGTCTCAAGTTCAGAATCCGGAACCTCTCCGATTATATCACCGCCGGGAATATCTCCGCTTACCTCGGAGCTTCCGAAGTCAGAACCTGCATCCTTATAATCGGATTCTTCAACGCGCGCAACGTTAGAGCATGCAAGCAGCGTCTGATCTGAAGCAGAGTCATTGCCGGACGCAGCACCAATCGCGGCCCTCTTATCTTCACCTGTCCCGGCCGGACTTGCTATCTCACTTGCCAGAATGTCCTGATAGAAAGCAATCTCATATCCGGCCTTTGCATAATATGTGTCTGAATGAAGCTTGAGCGTTATGTCGAAAACAAGTTCATGCGACAGAGACTTGACATACATCTCAACAAATTCAGCTTTGCCGGCGGCCCATCCCGGTGTCATAAACATATCGACGGTAAACGGGAATCTCAGCGTTCTTGAGCCATACGGCTCTATCTCAGTGACCGCTCCTCTTCCGGAAATTATCGGCTGGCCGCCCATGAGAATCTTCCACTCGAGATCAAGCTCTTCCGTATATGCGAACGGATTTGTATTTCGCATAGTAAGCGTCGTGGGGTCTCCCGCACTGGCGAAGATGCTTACCGACTGGCACTGCTTCTTTATATCAAGATAAACAGGGTGCGGATTGCGCTCGCTGTCTACGATTCCCTGACCTATGCATGAATTCTCCTTCTGCTTTCCGCCGACAAGATCAGCATGATGGATCCACTTGTAAAGCGTATCGTCATCGGTAAATCTCGTACGTCCCGGAATAGTCTCAAAGAGATTCTCTCCGGTCTTGTTTTTTGCAAATATCGCTTTTCTGTCGAGACACAGATCAATCCACGGTCCGAAAACAACTCCGGCTTCTCCAGGGAACGGCTTGATGTCAGATACGGAATCAATCACCTTTGAAGTCCTGCTTCTGGCGATTGTGTGGCCTTCTGCCCCGCAGTACCACGGTCTTGTATCATCTATCATCATGCACTCATGTTTGACGCCTGCCGCCTTGTCAGGGTCAAAGTTATAATTCTGTATGCCCCACATTACAACAGAAGGATGGTTCATAGCCGACTCGACATAATCACGCATGTAAATTGAAGCAGAACTGCAGATAACATACATACCGTACTGGTCGCAGAGATTGAGAAAGTCATCGGAAAGCGGAAAACCGTCAGCAATTACACCGTTAATTCCGACACGTTTCATCATGATGATATCCTGACGCATACGGTCAGAAGTTACCGCAATGCCGTTTCTCGGATCAAATTCATAATAATGGGTGAGCTGAAGATTGACACGTCTGTCGTTGATATTGAGTTTATCGTGAACCACTTCTGTGGTGCGGAAACCGAAACGCTTCTTTTTCGCGCACACCACCTCATTGTCGGAATTCAGGACTTCGAAAACAATATCATACTGGACAGGTGTGCAGTCAGACCACTGTGCGACATTAAGCGCGACAAAATCAGTCTGTGCGCGCGTATCCTTGCCCGCGTCAACAACCCCTACCACAGGCTTGCTCTGTCCTTTGATGTCAACAAACGGCAGCTTGTACGGGTCATATTCCGACCTGGCCTCAAGAAGTGAAATCCTGACGGAATAAGGAATCATATATTCGGTGTGATTATGCATCGAGAAGTCAACCTTAATCATAAAGTCTCCGTGCGGAAGACGCGCGACATTACCTGATTGCGCAAGCTCTCCGAGCTTCGCGACCTCTGTAACGTATGCGGCAGGGACATATTCAAGCTTGAGATGGAGATTAGACAGCTCCAGAAGAGCGTCTGCGACAATTGAAACCGGTCTGAAAATGCCGGAGAATCCATAGTTCATTGAATCCATTATGACATGGCCTGAATCATCTCTTTCATAACGGTCAACAATTACTACTATACTGTTAATGCCCGCTTTGACAAATCCTGAAATAAGCAGCTTTTTCCTGGTATAAACCGCATGAGAGCAGCACACCAGAGAATCGTTGACAAAAACCTTGAAACTTCCGCAGATACCGGATGTTTCCATATAAAGTGCGCGGTTGATGTCTTCATCCCTGAAGACTATGCTGGCCCTGTAAATACCGACCTCATCGTCATCCGGGCCGGACGACTGGAGCATATATCTGTCGCTTATCGTCTGTTCACGCTTCTCAGTCTCATTGACCAGGCGTTCAGGATAGTCATATATAAGGTTCTGCGGCAGGCTGTAGCCCTCAGTCTGCCACGTTGACGGAGTATCTATAAGCGGCCATTCCGAATCATCAAACGACATCTTCTCAACGCCGAAAGGAATCTCAGATGTGCCTCTTGCGAGAAAGAACCTCCATGTCGTTACGGTTCTCACATAAGGTGATACGACATTGCCGAATTCCGGCAATTCACGCTCGTTGTAAATATAGTCAAAGGAATCATATGGCAAGAAACCGTCATTAGAATACGTGAACTCCATAGTAGCCCCCAATAAAAACAAATTCGCTTACCGGTGATTTTTCGACAATAAGCTACGTTAATTGTAACATTTATAACCGATAACTAAGTTTCATAAATGTTACATTCACTTATGCATTGTTCTCATTGCATTGAGGATGGCAATTATCAGAACGCCGACATCTCCGAAGACAGCAAGCCACATACCGGCTATGCCTAAAGCTCCGAGTGCCAGAATAACCGCTTTGACGCCCAAGGCAAAGACTATGTTTTCCCGCACTATCGTCATGGTTTTCCTGGCAATCTTAATTGCGGCAGCGATCTTGTCCGGCTTGTCATCCATAAGCACAACGTCGGCCGATTCAATCGCGCTGTCCGACCCCATGGCTCCCATCGCTATTCCAACATCAGCTCTCATAAGCACCGGCGCATCGTTAATGCCGTCGCCGACAAACGCAAGCCTGCCGTCACCCCCGAGAAGCTCCTCAACCCTGGACACCTTGTCCTGCGGCATCATCCCGGAATAATGCTCACTTATCCCGAGTTTTGAGCTGACAGCTTCGGCAACCTTCTCCTTGTCTCCGGTAAGCATGACAAGTCTGGTAACACCGAGCGCCTTAAGATCGCTGACAGCCTGCGCTGCGTCCGGCTTGATTTCATCGTTTATTACTATATGCCCGAGATATTCAGCTTCCGGCTTCAATGAACCGCCGTCAGGGTA
Organism: Mageeibacillus sp.; assembly: GCA_022484595.1. GTDB lineage: Bacteria > Bacillota > Clostridia > Saccharofermentanales > Saccharofermentanaceae > Saccharofermentans. Next base: position 45,258 of record JAKVLB010000008.1, read on the forward strand.
TTCTCTCGCAATATGGATTATCGTCCCGGTGAGATGACATTCGTGCCATTTCGCTCCGACCGAATCCATAAGTGCTCCGTTGCCGACATAATACGTGAGGCGGTCTATCTGAGCCTTCACGCCCTGACCCGGTATTTCCTGAACCGATCCGATCGCACGGTTATCAATATGTCCTTCGTGTGCCCTTACAATTGACTGCGCCACAGGATGAGTCGACATACTCTCGCAGGCAGCCGCTATATCAAGCAGTTCAGCGGCAGACACGATGTTCGGATGTATGTCTTCAACAGCGAAAACGCCCTTCGTAAGCGTGCCTGTCTTATCGAAGACCACTGTTCTGATTCCGGCGAGCTGTTCCATATAGCTTGCGCCCTTAATGAGGATTCCTTCGCGCGAGGCGCCTCCGATTCCGCCGAAAAACGAGAGAGGTACCGACACAACAAGCGCGCACGGACACGATACAACAAGAAAAACACAGGCTCTTGTAAGCCATACGGACCAGATGCTCCAATCAGACACACCGAGAAAAACCGGAGGGATAACCGCAAGAAGTACAGCAGCGGCCACCACGCAGGGTGTATACCACCTGGCAAATCTCGTTATAAAATTCTCAACTCTCGCCTTCTTCTCCGATGAGTTCTCAACCAGCTCTAGAATCTTTGACACTGTGCTCTCACCGAACGTGCTTGTCGTCTTCACGGTTATTACACCCGTAAGATTAAGCGTTCCGGATATAACGCTTTCCGACACCGACACATCGACAGGCGAAGATTCACCGGTAAGAGCAGCCGTATTGACAGTAGTCTCGCCATCGATCACAATGCCGTCAAGCGGAATCTTCTCGCCCGGTCTTACGATAACAGTCTCACCGACTGCTACACTTTCAGGCGGGACGCGTATCTGCTCACCGTTTCTTACTGCGACGGCATAGTCGGGTCTTATGTCCATCAGACTCGCTATCGACTTGCGCGAGCGCCCGACCGCAATGCTCTGGAACAGTTCGCCCACCTGATAGAACAGCATAACCGCAACGGCTTCCGGATATTCGCCTGTTCCGAGCGCGCCTGCGGTCGCCACCATCATAAGAAATTTTTCGTCGAAGACTCTGCCGTGAATGATATTGATCCCGGCTGTCTTCAGAACATCATATCCCGCTATAACATAAGGAATCAGATAAATTGCGAGTCTTATCTGCCATGTCAGTCCGAAGATATGGTCGGCAACGGCGGATAACGCAAAAACAGCCGAAGCAATTGCCAGCCTCCGGCACATCTTCTTCTGTTTTCCTGTCATTTTGTACTTCATATGTTCACTGTACAATCCGGCTCTATCCTGGCTATCTCTTTTACACACTTCTTGAGAACCTTGTCGTAAGTCGCGTCGTCTGCCTCAAGAATCATTTTCTGGGTTATAAAATTAACGGAACAGTAGGTTACTCCCGGTATCTTCGAGATTGCGTCCTGCATTTTTCCCGCGCAGACGGCGCAGTCAAGATCCTCAAGTTCAAATGTCTTTCTCATAGCAATCGCTCCTTTATATTATGCTGCCCGGCAGCTTTATTCTGTTATGTGTTCATATCCCTGACCGATAATAAGCTTCACATGTTCATCAGACAGGTGATAGTAGATGGTCTTACCCTCGCGCCTTGACGATACAAGATTCGCATCCTTCAGCGTCTTAAGCTGGTGTGATATTGCGGACTGCGTCATCTGCAGCAGTTCCGAGATGGCGCACACACACATCTCATCCTCATATAAGGCATACATTATTTTGATTCTGGTGGTATCTCCGAAAACCTTAAACAAATCTCCCAAATCCTGTAAGAGTTCATCGGACGGGATGTCCTTCCTGATTCTCTCGAGAAGCAAAGCATGATTATGCGGCATAATTTCCTCCGTTGCTGAAGCAGCCTGAAGTCTCGTTTCCGTCAACAAATGAACAGTTGTTCATTTGTTCATCTGTAATACGATACCACACATGTATTCGGTCTGCAACATATTATAAATATCGATAAGTTATTTTGACTGATATCAGTCCGAATGATATTATTACTTTTGGATTTTTTTATTATCTCCGGAGGGAAAGAAATGCCTGTTACAGATTTACTAATCAGAAACGCCGCGGAACACGGCAAAGAGGTCGCGCTTGTTGAACTCAACCCGACTATGGAAGACACAAGGAAATACTCTTTCAAGGAGTTTGATCTTGTTCAGCAGACAAGCCCGCGGTCTTACCGCAGACAAATCACATGGCAGGTCTTTAACGAGAAAGCAAACCGTGTCGCGAACATGCTGCTTGACCGTGGAATCAACAAAGGGGACAGGGTAGCAATACTGATGTTCAACAGTCTTGAATGGCTTCCCATATACTTCGGTATCCTTAAGTCGGGAGCCATTGCGGTTCCTTTCAATTTCAGATATACGGCAAATGAGATTTCTTACTGCGCGGATCTGGCGGATGTGTCGGTTATGTTTTTCGGGCCTGAATTCGTCGACCGTATCAGAATGAACGCCGAGGAGATGACCAAAGGACGCCTGCTGATTTATGTCGGCGAAGGTGAATGTCCTGAATTTGCCGAAGGCTACTGGAATATGGTTGCTGACTACTCAAGTTCGGAACCAGGAATCAGACTGACAGAGGAAGACCACGCGGCCATTTACTTCTCGTCCGGCACTACCGGTTTTCCGAAGGCGATACTGCACGCTCACAGGAGTCTCACGCAGGCAGCCGAAATGGAAGCCATACATCACGAGACAACAAAGGACGACTGCTTTCTCTGCATACCGCCTCTATATCACACCGGCGCCAAGTTTCATTGGATGGGTTCGCTCTGGACATGCAGCCGCGCAGTTCTCTTAAAAGGTGCCAAGCCTGATGTAATTCTCAAGGCAGCCTCTGACGAACATTGCACGATTGTATGGCTTCTTGTACCGTGGGCGCAGGATATTCTTGACGCTCTGGACAGAGGAGAGATTCATCTCGAAGATTACAGTCTGGACCAGTGGAGACTGATGCATATCGGCGCGCAGCCCGTTCCGCCGTCACTCATCAAGCATTGGAAGGAATATTTTCCCAATCATCTGTATGACACCAATTATGGTCTGTCGGAATCAACCGGCCCCGGCTGCGTACACCTTGGACTTCATAACATAAATAAAGTCGGAGCGATCGGCGTTCCCGGATACCGCTGGGAGTGCAAAATCATAGACGAGAACGGTGAAACGGTGAACCACGGTGATGTCGGAGAACTTTGTGTAAAAGGCCCGGGAGTGATGCTTGAGTACTATCACAATCCGGAAGCGACCGCTGAGACTCTTAAGGACGGCTGGCTCTATACAGGTGATATGGCACGTCAGGACGATGACGGCTTCTATTACCTTGTAGACCGCAAGAAAGACGTAATCGTCAGCGGCGGAGAGAACATCTACCCTGTCGAGATAGAGAATTTCCTTCAGGAGTATCCAAAGATCAAGGATGTCGCGGTAATCGGTCTTCCTGACAAGCGTCTCGGCGAGATTACCGGTGCGATTATCGAGACGCAACCTGACAGCGGCTGCACTCTTGACGAGATTGAGAAGTTCTGCAACCAGCTTCCGCGATACAAGCGTCCGAAGCAGATTATTTTCGCACCAGTGCCGCGCAACGCCACAGGCAAGATTGAGAAGCCGCTTCTTCGCAAGAAATACGGCGCGGAAAGACTTGTCGAACAGGAGAATATGTCTTGACTTAAGCTGAATGGCTTGAATATAAAAGAACAATAAAAAATCTTAGTAAAGGCAGGTTATCAAGGGTGTTAATCAAAATCATTTTTCTGGTAGTCTTTTTCGCTGTAATGATTTACATCGGAGTCAGGACTCGCAAGAAGGCAAACAGCGTCGACGGCTTCGTACTCGGAGGAAGAACTGCAGGTCCGTGGCTCACCGCTTTCGGATACGGAACGTCATACTTCTCAGCGGTTATCTTCATAGGATACGCGGGACAGTTCGGCTATAAGTACGGTATAGCTTCAACATGGATAGGCATAGGCAATGCCGTTATCGGATCCCTTCTCGCCTGGATTGTGCTCGGCAGACGCACAAGAGTCATGACGAAGCATCTGGATTCAAAGACAATGCCTGACTTTTTCGGCAAGAGATTTGACAGCCAGGCGCTGAGAGTCACGGCCGCAGTTATCTCGTTTGTCTTTCTTATTCCCTATACATCTTCTGTATATAACGGACTTTCAAGACTATTCGATATGGCATTCAGCGTCGACTATAAGACATGCATCATCGCAATGGCTTTGCTGACCTGCATCTATGTCATTCTCGGAGGCTATACAGCTACTGTTGTCAACGATTTCGTTCAGGGCATCATAATGCTGATAGGAATTATTGCGGTGGTCGCGGTGGTAATCAACAACAACGGCGGATTTATGACAGCTTTAAACCAGCTCTCACAGACGCCTTCCGATGTCGCGGTATCAGACGGAATGCAGGGTGCTTTTACCTCTTTCTTCGGTCCGGATCCGCTTAACCTTCTCGGCGTAATCATACTCACTTCCTTGGGAACATGGGGACTTCCGCAGATGGTCGGAAAGTTCTATGCCATCAAAGATGAGAAGTCGATAAAAGCCGGAACAATCATTTCAACTGTTTTCGCGATCATCGTAGCAGGAGGTTCGTACTTCCTCGGCGGGTTCGCACGTCTGTATTCAGATAACCCGGGAATCATGAAGGAAGACGGTATCGGTGTAAACTACGATGCTATCATCCCTTCAATGCTTTCAGGACTTCCTGATGTTCTACTGGGAATTGTCATAGTTCTTGTGCTTTCCGCTTCAATGTCAACGCTGTCTTCACTTGTTCTCACATCAAGTTCAACAGTTACTCTTGATCTGATTGCTCAGGCAAAGACTTCAATCAGCGAAAAAGGAAAGGTTCTCACAATGAGAATTCTGCTTGTAGTATTCATTGTCCTGTCGGTAGTCCTCGCTCTCTACCCTCCTACGTTTATAGCGCAGCTCATGGGTTATTCGTGGGGTGCTCTGGCCGGTTCATTCCTCGCTCCTTTCCTCTGGGGCCTTTACTGGAAGAGAACGACAAAGCCGGCCGTATGGGTATGCTTCATCTCAGGTGTCGGCATAACAGTATCAAACATGATTTTCCACTACATTGCATCTCCAATAAATGCAGGCGCTTTCACAATGCTCATCGGGCTGATTCTCGTTCCGCTCGTAAGCCTTATTACACCTGCACCCGACAAGACTCACATATCAAATATCTTCTCATGCTATGATGAGAAGGTTACTATCGAGAAGAGATACAGTCTTGAAGAAGATGACGATCAGACGGCAGCCAAAGCTAAAACATAAATCTACGCCTGAACCGCGAAGAAAAGCATAAACAACACAAACAAATAACGGTGCAGCTTATGAAGGCTGCACCGTTTATTATTGCCGCACTGTGTTAACGGCTCTTCCTCAGTTTCTGATGATTTCAGAGATTATCAAGATCTTCCGTTGTAAGAGTCTTCACATTCTCGCGCTTAAGAATCTCAGCAGCGCGTTCAGGTTCGCTCGCGCGGATTGCAATCGGAGCGCCCTTCCCGTCAATTGAAAGTCCGTAGATATAACTGATATTGATATCTGCTTCATGAAGTTTGTATATAACCTTCTGAAGACTTCCGACCGCATCAGGAACCACCACCGCAATGACTTCATCTATTCTGGCAGTAAAACCTGCATCCTTAAGAAGCGTACGTGCCCTGTCGGGTTCCTTTGCAATCATTCTCAGAACGCCGTACTCAGACGTATCTGCCAGGCTGACTGAAAGTATATCTATACCGCCTGAACTCAAAATCTTAAGAACCTCATCGAGTCTGCCCTCTTTATTCTCGAGAAATACTGATAACTGCTTGATAAACATACGGTTCCTCCTTTACGCGTAAAGCTTGCGTCTGTCGATTACATGCTTTGACTTACCGTCGAAATGCTCAAGCCCGTTTGGTTCAACGAGCTTGACCTTGGCATTGAGTCCAATCGCTGTCTTCAGGCGGTTATGAACCTCCAATGAAAGCTTTTCGAGACTCTTAACCTCATCAGTAAAAATGTTCTCGGCAACTTCCACCTGAACTTCAAGCGTATCGTCGTTGCCGATGCGGTCAACAATCATCATATAGTGAGGTGTTGTACCCTCTACCGTAAGAAGCGCGGCTTCAACCTGTGACGGAAATACATTGACACCGCGGATAATAAGCATGTCGTCGGATCTCCCTACAAAACGCTGTATTCTCGCCATTGTTCTTCCGCAATCGCACTTATCGTACTTGAGACTTGTCAGATCCTTAGTTCTGTAACGGATAAGCGGCATTCCCTCTTTGGTCAGGTTGGTGATCACAAGCTCACCGGAGCTGCCGTGAGGAAGATGCTGAAGAGTTGCCGGATCAATTATCTCAGGAAGGAAATTATCTTCCCAGATATGAAGTCCCTTGTGGTACTCACAGTCGCAGGCAACTCCCGGACCGCATATTTCAGTCAGGCCATAGATATCATATGCCTTGATGTGAAGTCTTGATTCCATCTGGTCACGCATCTCGTCCGTCCACGGTTCTGCGCCGCATATTGCAGTCTTTAGCTTGATTTTATTAATAAGTCCGTCTCTTTCGAGATCTTCCGCAACATGAAGAAGGTATGAAGGTGTACATGCTATAGCCGTTGCCTCACAGTCAATCATCATATCAATGAGTTTCTTCGTGTTTCCCGTAGACATAGGAATTACAAGAGCGCCAAGATACTCGGCGCCGTAGTGTGCGCCCAGACCGCCGGTAAACAGGCCGTAACCGTAGCCTATCTGTATAATGTCATCGCGGGTGATCCCTGCCATCGAGAGGCAGCGCGCAACGCACTCCGCCCATATATCAATGTCTCTTCTTGTATATACACCGATCTTCGGTTTTCCTGTCGTACCGCTGGAAGCATGGACTCTGACAAGTTCAGACCTCGGAACGGCCGCCAGACCGAACGGATATGTCGCGTTCAGATCCTCGTATGTTGTAAACGGAAGCTTGTCAATGTCTTCAACACCTCTGATGTCGCCCGGTTCAACTCCCGCAGCCTGCATCTTCTTACGATAATACTCAACATTGTGGTAAACCTTGTTAACCACCTTGACAAGCCTCGCACTCTGGAGCGATTCTATCTCGTCTCTTGACATACATTCCTTGGCTTCATTCCAAATCACGGTAATTCTCCTTACTGTCTGCTGACTTTGTATCCGTTCATGACAGCGAGCACCAGCTGCCTTCCCTGCCCGTCATAAATCTTAACTTCATATACACATGTGCTTCTTCCATCCTTGACGATATCCGCTGTGCATATAATTTCTCCGCACTTCCATGGTCTAAGAAAGTTAATCTGACTGCTCTGCGTCACCGTCATAGTATTTCCGCCGGGTTCGCAGTTCTGCGCCACCGCGAATGCAAAATCCGCCATGGTATAATATACAGCGCCCATAAGTCCTCCGGCAGCATTCATGTGCTTTGAGCAAGGCTCCAGCGTGACTTTGCTGTGACCGTACTTCGCTTCATCAATACATATTCCGGTAACTTCAGTAGCATATCTGTCACCGCGAAAAAACTCTCTTACTTCTTCAATGGCAGCCACAGAAACTCACCTCGCCTGAGCGCCCATCTCAAAAGCTTTTCTGTTTAGCTGAGCAAATTTTGCCGGAACGCAGGCTTCAACGGCATTCAGCCATTCATCACTGCTTATCTCTTTGATATAGTTGGCAAATCTTCCCATAAGAACGATGTTTGCCGCCTTGGAAGATCCGGCTTCGTTGGCGATATCAAGCGCATCAAGCGCGTCGACTTTGGCTCCGGAGGCAGTCATCTTCTCAATAAGCTCTTCAGGATACTTTGCTGTTCCCGCAATTACAGGCATAGGATCAATCTGCTGTGTCGAAGTAACAATCTGACCTCCGGGTTTGAGGAATTCGGTATATCTCGCGGCTTCAAGAAGCTCAAAAGATATGATGTAATCAGCTCCGCCTCTGTCAATTATCGGAGAATATACCTTGTCTCCGAATCTGACATAGGTAACAACGCTGCCTCCGCGCTGGCTCATACCGTGAACCTCGGAAACCTTAACGTCATAGCCTTTATCCATTGCGGCGCGTCCTAAAACCTTGCTCGCGAGAAGCGAACCCTGTCCACCTACGCCGACTATCATTACGCTGGTAATCATTTTACAGTATCTCCTTCCTGTGTCTCAAAGGCTCCGAACTTGCAAAGCTGCGCGCATACTTTGCAGCCGACGCACTGTGTGGCGTCAATCTGAGCCTTGCCGTCCTTGAATGATATGGCCGGGCATCCCATCTTCATGCATGATCTGCACGACTTACACTTGTCCGGGTTGACTCTGATTGCCGGCTGACGCTTGACATACTTGAGAAGTGCGCACGGACGTCTGCTGATAATAACTGAAGGTTCAGAAGCGACAAGCTCTTCCCTGACAGCCTTGTCTGTTGCATCAAGATTATAAGGATCTACTACTCTTACTCGATTGATTCCCATTGCACGGCAAAGCGCTTCAAGGTCAATCTTTCCGGCCGGGTCTCCGCGAAGGTTAAGACCGGTTGTCGGGTTCTGCTGATGTCCCGTCATACCTGTGATGGAATTATCAAGAATGATGACTGTTGAATTTGTTTGATTATAGGCTATGTTTGCAAGACCTGTCATTCCGGAATGCATAAAAGTCGAATCGCCTATTACGGCAACAGTATTCTTCTCACTTTCTTCTCCTCTCGCCTTGTTGAAGCCGTGGAGTGAACTGATTGAAGCACCCATGCATTCAGTGGTATCAATAGCAGAAAGCGGAGGTGTGGCACCGAGCGTATAGCAGCCTATATCGCCCATTACGCGGCACTTGTTCTTCGAGAGCGTATAGAACAGACCTCTGTGGGGACAGCCTGCACACATCGCCGGCGGACGGCCCGGAAGACCTTCAATGGGCTTGCATGAAGGAGCCTTCGGAAGCTCCATATTCTCTGCAATTATACTCTGCGAGTATTCGTCGGTCATGGGGAATACGTCCTTGCCGGTAACATTAATTCCAAGCGCGCGGCAGTGTGTCTCAATTATAGGATCGAGTTCTTCGACAACAACTACTTTCCTGACGCTTGCGGCAAAATCTTTGATTAGCTTTACAGGAAGCGGGTTTATAAGTCCAAGCTTAAGAATGCTGGCTTTGTCACCGTAAACTTCCTTAATATACTGATATGAAGTGCTTGAAGTTATAAAACCGACGGAATCATCCGTACCTTTTTCAACCCTGTTCAAATCTGTAGTCTCAGCGAACTGAACCAGCCTTTCCGTGCGTTCTTCAACAATCGGGTGGCGCTTCTTCGCGTTTGCCGGGACCATAACATACTTCGCGGCATCCTTGACGTAAGGCTTCATCTCATGCTCTGTTCTGTCACCGGTCTCGACAATACTCTGTGAATGCGCAACTCTCGTGCACATTTTTACAAATACCGGAGTATCAAACTCTTCGGACAAATCATAAGCTCTCTTTGTAAAATCCAAAGCTTCCTGCGAGTCGGAAGGCTCAAGCATAGGTATCTTCGCCGCGATTGCATAGTGCCTGGAATCCTGTTCATTCTGTGAAGAATGCATGCCCGGATCGTCAGCGACAAGTATGCACATGCCGGCATTAACACCTGTATAGGATATGGTAAACAGAGGATCGGCCGCAACATTCAGTCCTACGTGCTTCATGGCACAGAAGCTTCTCCTGCCGGCGCGGCTTGCACCGAACGCAGTTTCCATAGCAACCTTCTCATTGGGAGCCCACTCGCAATATATCTCGTTAAATTTGGCGGCTTCTTCCGTTGTCTCGGTAGAAGGGGTGCCCGGGTATGAGCTTGCAACGCAAACACCCGCTTCGAAAAGACCTCTTGCGACGGCCTTGTTTCCCAGCATAAGTTCTTTCATTGGCTGTATCTCCTATATTTAATTAGGGTTCGGAAGGCACAATGCGCCCACCGAACCCTATAATACTACAAATCCAGGCCCTCATAAAGTGCGCAGATGTCATTTAATCATCTGTAAGAGCCGTATTTCTTGCGTTTCTCATGTTTCTCTTCATAGAGCAGACCATCAGCGATATCAAGAATCTCATATATATCAATCTTAGGGCTGCACTTGAACTCATGTATTCCTGTACTCATTCCGATATGATACGGCTTATCCGCCTGCTTGTTATAGAATTCGGTAACTTTATCAATGCGCATTTTAATCTTATGTATGTCACATTCATCTCCAATGACAGCGAGCACCACAAATTCATCACCTCCGAGCCGTCCGATAATATCGGCGTCACGGAATGATTTCTTGAGTATCCTCGCTATCGTTCTGATCGCGAAGTCTCCGTCATCGTGGCCGTACTTGTCATTCACCATCTTGAGGTTATCCATATCTGCATAACAGATAACCGCAGCCTTTCCGATATTGAGAGGATCTCCCAGAACCTTTTCAGCTTTCCCTAGAAAGCCTCTGCGATTGAGTATTCCTGTCAGCTCATCATGTGTAGCTATCTCGTCAAGTTTGGTGTTATCTCTGATAAATCTCTCAAGCGAATTCTGAAGCGACTGCTTGGACTTATTCTGTTCCTCTATCATTATCAGTGACTTGAGTGTTACGGACAGCTGGAAAGCTACTGTCGACACATTGCCGAGATTTCCGCTGTCAAGTTCATTTACCAGAAGCCCGTATAAATCGGCACCGACGAAGAGCGGGAAAACAACCATGGTCCTGCGCTTATCCTCAGGTATGTTCTCATTGGTAAACAGAAGATCGGTACGAAGGAGCTGTTGTTCTTCACTCAAGGCACGAATTCCGTGTTCATCACCGATTGCCTTCAAAAGCATTGAATTCGGGCATTTCCAGTTGCCCTTCCCGGAGTTGTGCACATTACCCTGGAACAGATATAGAAATGACCTGTGAAAGCCCACAGAATAGAGTCCCTCCAGAAGGTGTTCGTATGGTATGTCGTTCTCTGACGACATGAGGAAGATATCCCCGGTCTGCTGATTCACAAGTCTTGACAGATGTTCACTCTTGTTCTCATCATTGCGGGAAATTGATAATCCGGAGAAAGAAAGCATTCTGTAATAATCCGAGAACATCTCGTTCAAAGCATCAGTATTGTCTTTGAGGATGATCGATCCCTCGTACTGCATAGTCTGAAGCACATTGAAGAATTTCTCCGGAGTTATATATACAAGCAGCTGTGTCTGCAGAATATGTGCAAAACTCTTATTCAGACTATCACACACTGCCGGGTCTGAGGGATTTCCGATAAATGACAGGTAATCGCTGCAAAAATCATCAATTCGTTTCTTGATTTCAATCATCGGTTCATCATCTGCGAATATTCCGAACAGATATTTCTTTACTGCATCTGCGACACGGTTCCCGCCATGTTCAAGCTCATCAAAATGAAGTCTTCTTCTCATAGCCTTGACGTCAAGTCCATCACAGCCGCAGGAGCTTCTTTGTATCAGATGTGTCTCCACAGACATATCTTCCAGAGCAAAACCGTTTATATAATTGTATGCATTCATTACAGCCTTATAAGTAAGATCTGCAGAACTTGCCTCAACAGTCGTAAGCGGCGGATTAAGAGATACCGAGAACCGGTCGTCATCGAAGCCTGTGACCATAATATCCTTGCCGGGAAGAAGTCCTCTGCTGTAAAGAACCCTGTATCCTCCGATAGCCATGGAATCATTCGCGAAAACAATCGCGTCAATATCCGGATTACGATCCAGCAGATCGTTTACTTCCACTGTACTGTTCTCTGAAAAATCTCCATAGACAATCCTCTTGTCATCAACAGGTATATTGTGCTCCGCAAGTACACTTCTGTAAACTTCGAGTCTTTCCCGTGCATCCCGGTTCGTTACAGGACCGGATACAAACCCGATGGAATGACATGAATGCTTGTCAATAAGGTGACTGATCGCGCGTGAAAGCCCGGATTTGTTGTCAAAAGTTACGGACTGATATCCTTTAAAATTTGAGAACAGGCAGACAATCGGAACATCGGGCAATCCCTTGAGAAATTTGCGCTGCATCTGCTCATCCGCCCTTGAACATATAGTCCCCTGAAGGATATAGATAATGTCAACATTACGGACAGAAGGAAGAGAAAAAATCGAATTATACTGATACTCATACTCTTTGTCTGCGTATTTGCTGTCCGGTCTTCCTATATAGTGACCCGGAAAAATAAACAGATTTGCATTGAGAGCCCTGGCGGCAAGTTCAGCACCTTTGCAGGCTTCATTGGAAAAATACTTGTCAAGGTCATCTATCAGAAAACCGATATTAAGAGGACGTGCCATATAAATCACCTCATTTCATGCAGGCTATAATTTATAATAGCATAAACAGATGGCAATATCCCACGTTTGTGCGCAACATAATGCACTTTTGTTTACTGGTTTACTTTCTCTTCATCTTGTCTGTATACATTGCAGCGTCAGCTTCGCTTATCATTTTATCGATATCAAGGTCATTGTCTATAACCCTTTCCGATATTCCGATACTTGCTTTTACGCTGAACGGTTTGCCTGCAATAGCCCGGTCGTTGCTGCAGAAATCTTCAATCTCATAACGTATATCGGAAACACCGGATGCAAGTTTGCGATCGCCTGTCAGAACAAAGGCAAACTCATCTCCGCCATAGCGTGCCGCAACTCCGTTGTTCTCGACAATATTCATTATCGCGCGTGAGAGAATCTGTATAGCTATGTCGCCGTTATCATGCCCGTAATTGTCATTAATACGCTTAAGTCTGTCCATATCGACAGAAAACAATGATAATATCCGGCCCTGATTATCTTCTTTTGAGCATATCTCGCTGATGGCGTTGAAGAAACCCCTTCTGTTATACAGACCTGTAAGATAATCCTGTTCGGACAGTCTTGCAACCGCTCTGTTTGTGTTGACCAGTTTGTGGTTATTAAGCACTCCGTTTACCATCGCACTTACAAACAGGCTCAGTTCCTCAAATCGCTGCTGCGACCGTAAAGTAATATGGTCATAAGCATTTAGCAGATATCCGTGGTCTGCCGAACCGGATGCTATCTGTCTGAAGAGCATCACATTGGCACCGCTGTCTTTCTCGACAAGTCTGAAATAATCAGGAACGATGTTTGCCATCCCGTAGAACTTCTGCGCATACCTGTATTCTCCGTCATTTCCCTGGAATATACAGTGCCTGCAATTGTTCGGTTCAGTTATACATATGAAATAATACTGTTTCTTCCACATCCAGAGAGAGTGCTGAAGATTTACCGAAGCTTCGTCTATATTGTCAGCGCTGATCATCCTTGTAACAAAATGTCCCATCTCAAGCATGTGACGGAATGAATCCTGATTTTCATCAGCAAGCTCATCAACAATATCAGACCACTCAAAATCTTCTTTTTTCCTGCATGAGCATGATTGGTTTATTTTTAGAGAATACGGTATCAGGAAAGAATCTGTTTTTCCGGACAATTCTGGTCTCCATCCGTTAATGCGCACCATAAGTCCCTCAACGATTTTGTCATAATTGAGTTCACATGTCGTAAGCACAGGAGAGTTATATTTGCCCTGCCAGATACCATCGAAACCTGTGACAATCACATCGTCAGGAACAGATATCCCGTATTTCCGCAAAGTATCGCAGACTCCTATCGCCATTGAATCATTTGCGCAGATTATAGCTTCAGGAACCTCATAACCATTATCAAGAAGCTCGCTTAATACTTCAGATGTCTTGGCATCCCAGAAATCACCGTAGAAGATGTGAGCCTGACTGAAAGGTATTCCGTTATCCTCAAGAACTCTCCTGAAAATATCAATTCGCTCCTCGGAGAAACTGTTGTCCTTGAATCCGGCAAACATATCAATCTTACGGCATCCATGATGTTCAACAACATGCCGGACTATTTTCTCAAAGCCTGGACCATATTCATAATCCGCATTGATACAGCCTTCCATAGGATACTGGAATGTAATCACCGGAATTCTGAGCTTGTGGCCATAACTTACAAGTCTCTCTATTACCTGTCCGGTTTTAATCATCTCGCCGAAAATAACAATCGCCGCCAGATCAAGCGTTCCGACAATATCGGCAAATTTGAGCTGCAGCTCTGTCTCTCCATAATCCTGTGACGGTATTCCAAACGTAAAACTTGCAATCACGTATTTTGACAGCACATCTTTAGTCTGCATCGCTCTCAGCACAACACTGTAATTATCGGCATCTTCCCATACTCCGCATACTGCAATCAGTTTTCTTGAATTTCCGTACACTTTGACCTTACGAATAGAGATATTACGGAAGTAGACACCTCCGAAGTTGCCCGGTTTCATGATTATCTCCGCCACAGCATCAACCTTAGTATCAGACTTTACTTCAAACTCAAATCTATGTGTCTGCCATTCCTTCTCGATATTAAAAGTAATCTGACCTGAAATATCATCAAAGCTATCGTTGTCCTGTCTTACAGATGCTGAGACTTCCCACTCGCAGTCAGCCTTCACTTCAGCCGAAAACTCATATAATGAACTGCCTTCAAGGCTGAATCCGTTCTGAGTCATATTGATGCCGGACCTGTTGATCTGATATTCAGAAGGTACAATGCAGATATCATTATCTGAAATAAGCACCTCGGAACAGTCATAAGAATCGTTAACCCTGAAATAGTCATTTGAACGAAGAAGATTAGCTGAGGCATCAGAAGTACCTTGCGCGTTATCATTCAGATGTTCTGCCCTGAAGTCATCATATTCTGGTTTACGATATAGCCTGACATAGTCAACAATCATGCAGTCATATTTCCCGTCACTGTCACCGGAAGCGTTGAATCTGCAACCGGTAATATCTCTTCCCATATCAAGACCAATGGAGATATTGAACGGCTTATCGAACGGAGCGGGATAAGGCTTAAAAACAGAGCCGGTTTTCGAGAACCATGAACATGCATGACATATTCTCTCTCCGTCACAATAGATTGTAATGTCATATGGAGTCCATTCACAGGCGAAAACGTGGAAATCATCAGAATAATCAACGTCGCCTGTAAGAATTTCTCTCTTCTGTGTGTGTGGGTGTCCAAATTGCACGGAGCCTTCGAGCTTGCGCGTGTTACAGCCGGTTATTCGCATAATGTCTATCTCGCCATTGTCACAGGTCAATCTGTCACCGGCAGGCAAAAGCTTAAAAGAGCTTACAAGTCCCTGTCCTCTCGGAACTTTGATTCTTGCCACGACAAAACCGTATCGGAAATCAAATTTGCCGATTGTGTCCAGATTAGCAGATATGCAGGCATGTGAATTCTTCTTGCGCGAAAAATAACTCGGGGAAATAGTAAGACAACTTTCACCGACTTCAAGACATGACCTGCCGCAATGATCTTCAGGCACACTGTCACCCGCACCGGATGCGAATGATCCGGCATTCCAATAGCTGCTGTTAATCTCATGACCGTCAAATTCTTCAGCCCAGAACAACTTATAGCCTTCAGGCAGTACAACGTTATCCAACATCAATCAATCCCCGAGACAAAGATCTCATTCTCCGGCATAATCAAAACAAAATACAGTTTATCCTTATGCTAAAACCATAACCTTATAAAATCAGAATATAACATAGCGGTAGCAGTCGTCGGCACTTACCTCAAACGATTCAAACACTTTGAGGACCGCATCATACACCGATTTCCACTTCATAATATATACAGGATCATAATCATTAGAGAACAGGTCAAATATCAGCATGTCATACATTTTTGAATACTCGACCTTGAAAGCGTCAAAATCATTAACCGCTCTGATAAAGCTTACTCTCCTTGAAGAATCATAAACGCGGAGAACATTTACAAGATGCATCTCTTTTCTTACAGCGCCGCAAATACCGTTAACGGCTGACCTAAAGCCATCAGGAACCTCAGATATGTTGTATCTGACCACACTCTTTGCAAGCTCATCGATCATATCGACCGCCTGTTCTATATGGCGGAGCATCGAGAAAACCATTGCCCTGTGTTCTGAAGGTTCAATAACTATATAATTAAACCGCATGGAAAATTCGTGAAAAATATAATCACCGTCCGCCTCAAGAGAACTGACTCTGTTGGCGGCAATCTCCCTGTTATCAATGTTGTCAATCATATCCATAAGTCCGTCGCACTGTCGGTTAAGAACTTCAGTTAATGCAATTGCCTGATCGAACATATACTCTCGTTCCTTATCAGTCATACAAATCCTCCACATAAAGAATGCATTAATTATACAAAAAAAATCAACAAAAAAAAACCCGCTGTAAAACAGCGGGCAAAAAACAATAAAATCAAAATAATCAGAGAGCTGAAACCTTTGTTGTTGCCTCTGCATCAGTATTCTCAACGATAAGATCAACGCTCTTTGGTGTGCAGACAAAGGTTGACTTGATAGGAGTAGGCTCAAGTCTTCCGCCCAACGCATAAACTCCGCCGCAGATATAGTCAACTACTCTCTGGCTCTTGTCTGTGCTTCCTGAAATATAGCAGATTACGATGTGACCGTCGCGTACATGATCGCAAACAATCTGGCTTGTTCTGATATCATAAGGGCTGAGCATAACAACTGTTGCATTCTGCTGAACAACAGGTGTTCTCATAGCAGGTGCAGGTGCAGGTTCCTGAACGAATGTAGGCTCTTCCGCGCCATATCCTATCTCGTTTGAAGGTTCTTCGTCAGCGACGTACATATCCTCGTCCTGAATGTCATAGTTTTCAGATTCATTTGTTTCATCAAAATCATCTACCTCACTAAACAAACCACCCAAAAAACTCTTAACATTAAATCCGCCCATTGTTCATTTCCTCCTTAATAGTTGCCCGACCAAGGCATTCGTAAAACTTATTAGCATCTTATCGAACTTGAACTTAAGGCGCAATAAATTTGGGTAAAGTGACACAAGACGGTAATTTTATAAGCTTTTTATTACAAAATGTAACAAAAAACTGAGTATCATTGTTACAAACCCTGATATTCTGCACGATTTCCGAATATGGCGGTTCCGATTCTGACATGCGTTGCGCCTTCAAGAATTGCACTCTGATAATCCTGGCTCATTCCCATTGACAGCACTTTCCAGTCATCGCTTCCGGAGTATTGCTTCAGCTCATCGAAAATCGTTCTCGTTTTGGCAAATATTTCACGGGCTTCACCGTCATAAGTCTGTATCGGTGCCATCGTCATGAGACCGCACAGCTTGAGAGACGGGAGATTCTGTATTCTGTCTATAGCCATTTTGAGTTCATGAGGCGCAAATCCGTGTTTGCTTTCCTCTCCGGAAACATTGGCCTGAAGCAGAATAGCAGTTGTAACATTGTTATTGACTGACCTGTTCGATATTTCCCCGGCAAGTTCAAAACTGTTTACAGAGTGAATAAGCGCGGTCTTTCCGACGATATACTTAACTTTGTTTTTTTGAAGCGTTCCTATGAGATGCCAGTTGCAATCCATGTTGAGAGAACTGAAACGTTCTATTTTGGGGACAAGTTCCTGTACACGGTTCTCACCAAGATTATTAAGACCTGCAGCAAACGCAGCCTCAGCATACTCGACAGGAAACACCTTGGATACGCCTATAAGTGTAACTTCTTCTTCTGACCTTCCGGCTTCTTTGCAGCACTGTGAGATTGAATCCCTGACGGATGCAATATTCTCTTCTATTCTTCTGTAAAGTTCATCACTAAAATCATATTCCATTTCTAATCAACCTTATCTCCCGGCTTGACCGTCTCCGGGTTAGTTATGATAACCGTATCAAGATCAGGCGTCTGTGCCTGACCTGCGGGAACAATAATCGCAAACTCACGGTCATGATCTACCACGATAACCCGCAGCTCCTCAACAAAACCCTGATTGTTCGAATAAACCGAAGCTATGCCGTCACACGCACTGACGCCTATATCGGAAACTGTTGTTCCGAATCCGGTGGACGTGTCAATAAACGTGGCTGTGTAGCCGTTTGCGTAAAGTTTATCAAGCTTCAGCAATCCGCTGTAATCGTTTCCGGAAGTAAACGTGACAAGACATCCGCCGTCAGCCAGCGTCTCACTGTGAACAACTGTACATGCTCCCACAGTAACGTTATCCTGTTCAATCGGATTGCCCGCCTCGTCAACCGCAGCCTCCGGCACTATATTGATATTGAATATTCCGCCGGGAGCATAGCTTTCAGCAGCAACGCCTGAATCAGCGGCAAAATATACAGCGAAACCCTTTGACTCATTATCATTGTACTCGGCATTCACGAGGCTTGAGCTCGACACTCTCATTCCGCTTGACTCACTTATGACTATCTCAATATCAACAGTACGAAGGTCGAGCAGGTCTTCGACACATCTGCTGGTCTCAAAAGTGATGAGCATTCCTCCGTCATCACCTTCACACCGCACAACTTTGCAATCATCGATTGAGAGTCCCTGTGAGCGTACATTTATGTCATGAAGTGTGCCTACAGCAAAATCAGTAACCGCCGCATCACTTGAAGCCAGATAAACCGTAAGATACTGACTCTCATTCTGCGCAAGCCTTACGGCAGGTGCTGAAGCTTCGATATCGAGACCTGAAGAAATAACTCCCGCAGAAGATTCGATATAATTCTTTACATCGTTAATGTTCATCTGCAGGAAAGAACTGTATGTAAGAACATTCTCAAGTCCGTCAAGTCTGAATGAAGCAATTCCCGGATGATCCGCATAAATCTTTGAAGCCTGATTCTCAAGCTGCGCTTCATAGACGCCTTCGTCATCACGAAGTGCTGTAAGTCTCTCATCATTGAAATCTATTCCCGATAACTCTTCTTCACGCTCATCAAGCACAACTTTGATTGACGACGCATATGACGCCTGATCGCTGAGATTTCCGGTCATGGAGTCAAATCTTAACTGATCTACAATAGTCGACAGGTTGGTATTAAAATTGTCATATATGGCATCAGCTTCTGTAACGCCGCCGCCGGCGATAATCTCCTGCTGGACATCAGATATCTGAGACTGAACATTGCGCAGGTCGGATACAACCGATTCAAGATCAGGAGGAACAACCATTGCAAGTTCCTGCGAATTTGCAACTCTCGAGCCTTCCGTAATACTTGTGACAAGTTCGCCCGCACTCGCGGAATTTATTACGCTCTCATCCCGTACAATCAGAGCCTTTGCGCCGATTGTATGCTCCACTGTGCCGGTCGAGACAAATGAGAAGCTCGGCTTCTCGGCAATATAGTCGTACAGATGATGCACCACGAAAACCAGAACCAGTAAAGCCGCAATTACCGCGACAGCGCAAAGAAAGCCGTTGCGAACCGCCCTGCCCTGCGCGCTCTTGTGTGCAACATCCTTATTTGGATTGTTTGTACCGACAAACCCCGTCTGTTCGGCAGCAGGAGTAAATGTACTCTCCGCCGTTGCTTTCTTCCTGCCGGAAAAAAACTTCCTGCTCTTCTTTGCCTTCGCCTGTTGACTTACGTTAGCCTTTGGCTTTGCGTCGGCCTTTGGCTTTGCGTCGACCTTTGGCTTTGCGCCGGCCTTGGGCTTTGCGTCGACCTTTGGCTTTGCGCCGGCCTTGGGCTTTGCGCCGGCCTTGGGAGACAGCGCACGGCTCTTTCCCTGCATGGTGACACCATGCTTTTCTGAAGCACCGGCAGCCGGAGCTGTTTTTCGGGGCTGACCGGAACCATTCTGACTTTTGTTGTACCACTGATTATCGTTAGGCATATGCATTTCCTCAACTCAAAGCAAGCATACAGGCAAGCTTAACCTGTTCTTTAACCAGTCCGCCCTGCATGTACGCGATATAAGGCGGCTTCATCGGACCGTCGCACGACAGCTCGGTAGTGGCCCCCTGAACAAAAGCTCCCGCAGCCATAATTACCTTGTCCTCATAACCGGGCATATCCCATGGCTCCGGAGTCACAAAAGAATCAACCGGCGCACAGGACTGTATGCGTCCTACGAAGGAAGTCATCTTATCCGCACAATCGAAAATAAGCGTCTGCACAATATCGCCCCTCAGTTCATCTGCCGAAGGACTCGTCTTTATTCCGGCAAGCTCAAACAGCCCGGCAGCGAAGCAGGCACCCTTGAGACATTCACCGACGCACTGCGGCGCCGTAAACAGACCTCTTGCAATCATTGAATTGAATCCCAGCGAAGGTCCGACCTCTGAACCAAGGCCGGGAGTAGTAAGATGACGGGCACTGTTCTCGACAAGATCACTTCTTCCCGCGATATATCCTCCGGTCTTGCATATTCCTCCTCCGGCATTCTTTATGAGAGATCCCGCAATTATATCTGCACCTACCTGTGTAGGCTCACGTTTCTCAGTGAATTCACCGTAGCAGTTATCAACCGCAACAATAATATCCGGCCTGACACCGTGCGCTGCATTTGCTATTAATTCAATATCATCAGTGAGCAGAGCACGTCTTCCTGTGTAACCTCGTGATTTCTGAACAAAAACCATCCTGGTTGAAGGTCCGATAGCCCGCTTAATCGCTTCAATATCAGGCTCACCGTTATCTTTAAGATTAACTTCATTGTAGGTTATTCCGTAGGATGTAAGTGACATATCGTGATCACCTTCACCGATTCCTATAGTTGCCGACAGTGTATCATACGGACGGCCCGTAACTGACAGCAACTCGTCTCCCGGTCTTAAGCAGCCGTAAAGCATAGCGGATATCGCCTGCGTGCCAGAGCTTATCTGAACTCTTACATACGCCTTCTGCGCCCCGAACACTCTCGCGAAGATTCTCTCAATCTTCTCCCTGCCGATATCATCATAGCCATACCCGGTGGTCTGTCCCATATGGACATCCGAGAACTTCTCTTCTCTGAATGCGTCCAAAACCTTAAGTTCGTTGAAAGTTACTATATCATCTATCCGCGCGTATACGGATCTGAGACGTTCCTCGGCTTTACCGCCAAACTCAAGTGCTTCATCTGTCACTCCGTAACGTGCATAACTGTTAAGAATACTGTCTGAAAAATCGTCCAAAGCCATTGCCTTCCATAATATAAAAATAAACAGAATAATTATAGCACAATGAGTAAGAATTCAATTAACCGTAGTATACAAGGTTCAATGCTCCAGGAACACATGTAAAGCGAACAGAAACGCCGCTGAAATCTTCACCGTCGTAATTGCCGTTAAGTCTCTTTTCTGATGTGGCGGTCACATCAACAGATGTGACTTCAAAGGAATCAATGTCCTTAAGGCCAATATGCTTGCCTTTGCTGTATTTAATAATCAGATAAACAGCTCTTGCCAGCTTTACATCGCTGACCGAACACACACTCAGAAGTCCGTCATTGACTCTTGCCTGCGGCGCGGGACAGAAGCCGTTTCCGCAATAAGAACCGTTGCAGACACTTATCAGAGTATATCTGCGTTCTCCCGAAACCGGATCTTTACCGTCTCCTCTTACAGCCTTGTAACAGAAATCAAAGCTGCGGCTGCCAAAAAGCGAAGTCACGGCAGCAAAGGCGTAGGCCGTCTTTCTGACAATCGCTGACTTCGGATGCCTGTTTACCATGCTTTTTGCCCGAAGCTGTACAGCAGTATCAAGTCCTATTGAAGCAACATTGTTGCACCATGCGCTGCTGCCTGGAATAAGATTTCCGTCAGAATCAAATGATTCAACCTTTATAAGATCAATAGGCTTTATAGAGAAATCATCCTTTATGAGCTCACTCAGACAATAGTCACAGGATCTGCGGTGATTCTCATCCATTATGCTTCGTGCGAAATCATTGCCGGTACCCATCGGCACAACCGCCATTGCTGTTCCCGTACCGGCAAGAACATTCGCAACTTCATGAACGGTACCGTCGCCTCCGCAGGCAACGATTATCATATCTTTATCGTCGCTTGCAGCAAGCTCACGCACAAGTTCTCCGGCATGTCCCGCATATTCTGTGTAGAAAAACTCGCAGTCGGCTTTGTGATCCGGTGCGAACCCTTCAACTGAACGCCTGAAATCTTCAAGACGTTCACTGTCGGATTTGGAATTCACTATAAAAAGCTTGCGCATCAGAGTCACTCTCAGTCTTTATTTGTAAGGTTGCAAATCAAATCAACAATGTCGTCTATATTGCGAACGTTATCCAGATCTTCGTCAGATATTCTTACATTGTAGGCTTCCTCAAGATCAATCACAAATTCATAGAGCTGAAGCGAATCGAAAGTAAATTCAGAATTAAAGTCAATATCCGACTTTATCTCCGTCGGTGATATCTCAAGTGCACTGGATATGATTCTGATTACATCATCGAAAATCTTCTCTCTGCGTCTGTCTTCTTTACGTTCTCGAGGGGCAGTCCGGCCGTCCGCATCATCCATTGTCGATTGTCTCCTTCCGGCTGTCATAAGCGACATCCATAGCTGTTTTCCTGACATTCTCAGTATCGTCATATCTTCTGAGCTGCTGCTCAATATATTTATCAACTTCATTAACGAGACAGAGCAGATGCTCACGATCCTCAGCTCCATAGCCGCCGAGAATATGCTTTGCCAGAACTCTGTGAAATTTGGAATTCATACGGCATGCAAGCTTTCCGCTTCGAGTGAGGCTTATCCGTACAACACGTTTATCCCTGGTGTCACGCTTCCTTATGACGTAGCCCTTCCTGACAAGTCTGTCTATCGCGACGGTAAGTGTACCGGTCGTAATTCCCAGATCTTCGGCGGTGGTTGTCATTGTACGCGCCTCATAAGGTCCTATGGCGGTAAGTGTATGCATCTCAGCAATGGAAAGATTCGAGAAATATCCGGCCTGCAGAGACTTCTCTTCTGTGAGTACCACATTCTCGAAAATCCTTACAAGAGCTTCAGACATGATTTCTTCGTCACTATGCAAACCTTTGCCCCCCAAGATAAAATATACCGGATAATTTTACAACTATTTTGCGATTACGGCAAACTTCGTCCGTCCCCGCTCTTGGAACATTTCCGGGCATTACGGCATTCACCGCATCTATCGCAGCCGCTGCAGCCGCCTTTTTTTCGCGTTTTAAGCAGATGACGCGCCGAAAGAACACACAGCAGCAACACCATGGCAACTGCAATAACCGTCCGGTAGTTCGAAGCTATGAAATCAGCAAACGCACCAATCATCATACGCCGCCCTGATCCCGCCTGACAGGTCTGAAAACCATAAACAGCATGAAAGCAAGAACAGCCATGGCACATATAAACCCGGATACGCTGATATTACCTTCAAATATCCTTCCGAACTGATAAATCATAAGTGAGACACAATAAGCAAATACCGTCTGATAAGCAATTGCAAACAAAGTCCAGCGTGTGCTCTTCATCTCACTCCTTATGGCGCTTATAGCAGCGATGCACGGCGCGCAAAGCAGATTGAAGCAGAGAAATGAGAACCCTGCTGCACCGCTCATCTTTTCGAAATCAAGAACACCGAACACGGCGACTACCTCTTCCTTGGCCAAAAGTCCCATCACAGTTGCGATTGAAGCTCTTATGGTTCCGAACCCCAGCGGTAAGAAGACAACATCTATAGCGCGGCCGAAAATTCCGAGGACGCTGTTCTCAAGCAGCATTCCGGTATCAAAACCGAATGTACCGTCTGACACCATTCCGAAAACAGATCCCGCCCATATCAGCACCGATGCAAGCAATATTACCGAGCCTGCTTTCTTAATGAAGCCTGAACCGCGATCCCACGTACTTCTGAGAAGACTCGTCATGGTAGGCCAGTGATAATTCGGAAGTTCCATAACAAAAGGTGAAGCTTTGCCTTCAAAGGGCTTGGTTTTCTTAAGTATGAAGCCGGAGAGCACGACAGAGCATACTCCCATAAAATATGCGGAAGGACCTACCCACCATGCATTGCCGAAAATAGCCGACGACAGAAGTGCAATAATTGGAATCTTCGCGCCGCACGGAATAAACGTGGTGGTGATAATGGTCATCCGGCGATCCCGCTCGTTCTCGATAGTCCTTGACGCCATAATTCCCGGAACCCCGCAGCCCGATGCCACCAGAAGCGGTATAAAAGACTTTCCTGAAAGCCCGAACTTTCTGAACACGCGGTCAAGCACAAAGGCGACACGCGACATATAACCGCACGACTCAAGAAAAGCCAGCAGGAAAAAGAGCACCAGCAGCTGCGGGATGAATCCGACTACAGATCCGACGCCGCCTATTATTCCGTTGATCACAAGTCCGTAAAGCCATTCCGGACAGTTGCTGCCCAGAAGTCCGCCGACAATTGCAGGAATGCCCGGAATCCACAGCCCGAACATGCTCCATCCGTCTCCGAAAAGTCCTTCCGTCGCCCACTTCGTCGCCCACGCGCCCACAGTGGTTACGCTGATGTAATATACTCCGAACATAATCAAAGCTGCTATCGGCAATGCCGCCCATCGGTTGGTAAGAACCCTGTCAATTTTGTCCGACACGCTGAGCCCATCGCCTCTGTGCCTTTTGTAGCATGTCTTGAGTGCCTCTCCTATGTAAACGTAACGTTCGTTTGCGATAATCGCCTCCGAATCGTCGCCGAGTTCTTCTTCTGCCGCCTTTATGTCCAGTTCGATGTGATCAAGATTCTCCTTTGATACGGCAAGCTTTTCGATAACTTTTGCATCGCGCTCGAAAAGCTTGATTGCATACCATCTCTGTTTATCTTCGGGCACATCATGCAACACGCGTTCTTCTATATGAGCAAGCGCATGTTCTACAGGTCCCGAGAAATTATGACGCGGTATTGTTCTTACTTTGTTATTGACCGCATCTATTGCTGTCTGAACCGCAAGCTCAACACCGTCACTCTTCAGAGCTGAGACTGCGATAACTTCACAGCCGAATTTTCTCTTAAGCTCTTCAAGATCAATAACATCGCCGTTCTTATGCACAAGGTCTATCATATTGACAGCAATAATCACGGGTATTCCAATCTCGACAAGCTGCGTTGTCAGATAGAGATTTCTCTCAGGATTGGTACCGTCAACAACATCAAGTATTGCATCAGGTTCTTCATCAATGAGATACTTTCTCGTAACTACTTCTTCGAGCGTATAAGGCGACAGAGAATATATGCCGGGAAGGTCAGTTATTATTACATCTTCACGTCCCTTGAGTTTGCCTTCCTTCTTCTCCACCGTAACTCCCGGCCAGTTACCTACATACTGGTTGGAACCGGTAAGTATATTGAACAGTGTAGTCTTTCCGCAATTAGGATTTCCCGCCAAAGCAACCTTCATATCATTCAACCTCTATATTCTGAGCTTCAGATTTACGTATAGTAAGCTCATAACCGCGTACGGTAAGTTCAATCGGGTCTCCGAGCGGAGCTACTTTGCGTACTGTTATCTCTGTTCCTTTGGTTATGCCCATATCCATAATCCTGCGTCTCAAAGCGCCTTCGCCATTAAGCCTGACAACAATGGCCTTGCGTCCCACCTTAACATCACTGAGTACTGTCATTAACATATCTCCCGCAAACAAAGCATAAGTTAGTTATAACTAACCGTCTCTAATATACCAAATACTGAGGCATTGACAAGCCGTTTTCGTGATTTTTATGAGAATAGACAGAAAGAAGTTAGTTAAAACTAACTGACAGCCATCATTATGTAGAAAAATATGCATACAGCAAATTCGAATAACAGATATTTTGTGTTATTCTAAACCCATGTGAGGTGCAATATGGATAAGAAAGAATCAAGCGAGATGTATCTCGAGACAATCTTAGTTCTGACAAAGTCTATAGGGAATGTACGATCTTTGGATATAGCGCGGGAGATGGGGTATTCGAAGCCAAGTGTATCATCCGCTATGTCTAAGCTGCGCAATGAGCGTTATGTCGAGGTAGGCGAGAACGGCTATGTCAGACTGACAAATTCAGGAAGAGAAATTGCAGAAAAGGTGTATGAGAGACACACCATAATCAGCGCTGTCCTTGAAAAAATCGGCGTCAATCCGAAGACTGCCGCCGAAGATGCCTGCAGAATTGAGCATGTAATCAGTGATGAATCGTTCCTTGCAATAAAAGACCGGCTATATAAAGTATCGAAATAATCAGGATACTTCTTCCGTTTTGTCAGCTTTTGCCTTTACAGGCGCACGGTCGCAGATTATAAGGCAGATTCCCGCTACGCCTATGAATCCGCATACTATGAATATTATGACCTGATACATCTCATCAACATTCTGAAGCAGTCCGCCGCTGAACAAACCAAAGATATTGAACAGCATATGGAACAGAACGCCCAATGAGACAGAATCAAATTTGTATCTCACATATCCTATAGCTATACCGAGCACAGTAGCATAAAGTCCCTGGACAAGATTCATATGGAACAATCCGAACAGCAACGCCTGAATAATTATGGCAGGTATGGCACTAAGTCCCGACTTGCGAAGATATCCGTAACTCAGACCTCTGAATACCAGTTCTTCAACTATCGGGCCAATAACTATTGCATATATAAATGTCAGAACCGAATTATCGGTAAGACCTGACGTCTCGATAAGCTCATTATAGTTTTCCATGATATCCGGGAAAAAACAGCTAATGGAAGCAAGAATAAGCGCTATAAACGCATATGTTCCGAGTGCCATCATTAAGACCATAATAACCGACTTGACGCTGAATG
Organism: Mageeibacillus sp.; assembly: GCA_022484595.1. Classification (GTDB taxonomy): domain Bacteria; phylum Bacillota; class Clostridia; order Saccharofermentanales; family Saccharofermentanaceae; genus Saccharofermentans. The sequence continues at coordinate 71,966 of JAKVLB010000008.1, forward strand.
ACTTGAAAAAGCTGATTTTGCCCTTTTTGATAAAGGCTGAGCGATACCACAGGAAGAACACGACAAACGCAATGACCGCGTAAATTATCATAATGTATATGTTGTATCCTAGAAGCTTCTCTCTGACTCCTTCCATCAACTCATCACCCGACAAGTCATTATTGGGGGATGAACCCATCACACTGAATACAGCCTTAAATGCAAAAGGAACAGTTGTAAGCATCTGAATAATCAGTGCCATAACAAGCGGTACGAAAGCCAAAAGAAAAGTCAGAATTCTGAATTTCTTCTTCTCCTGGGTTTTGTCACCCAGCTCGATACAATTATTATCTTCCATTAGATCCCCCAAATAAATATACTAATCAAATTGTATTTACTAAAATCAACGTTGTCAATGCTTAAAACGCACTATGGTAACGCCGCTGTCTCCTTCTCCCTGAATTCCGTCGCGATAAGTATCGACTGAATCATTGCGGCTGAGTACCTCACGGACGCATGCTCTGAGCGCGCCGGTGCCTTTGCCGTGTACGATGCGGCATTCGTTGATTCCTGACATTGAACACTCCTCAAGATATCTGCCGAGTCTGGATTCGGCTTCGGCAGTCGTCATACCGATAAGCATAAGCTCTGACTGGATATTTGATACCATCTCGAACCTGCTTCTGGTAACAGCCGCTGTCTTTCCTGAAGACGCAGCAGTCTGCTTTCTGCGTCTGGCCTGCTCATCATGCTGAGTCTTGGTCGGCATTCTCAGTTCATCCAGCTTAACCGTATACTTCATTGATCCGGCTGATATCTGAACCGAACCGCTCTTTGAAGGCAATGTCAGCGCGACTCCGGTGACATCAAAAGAAGGAACATAGTAACTCTCACCGACAATGACACTTCTGACAGGCTCTCCGCTCAAAGCGACACGCCGCGCTATCTCATCATCTTCAGGCTCTGAAATATCGTTTATTCCCGCCCTGAGTCTTCTTCTTATATTATTGAGCTCTTCTATGGTCTCTTCCCGGCTCTGCTGCTTTGCTCTCCTGCGCATATCACGCAGAAGTCCGTTAATCTCATCCTCACGTTCCTCAAGCATTGCCTTCTGTTCTGCTCTTGACTCGACAAGAATCTTGTTTTTCGACGCCTTCAAAGCCGCCTTCTCATCTTCCAGCGCTTTTTTGGCAAGTTCAAGCTGAGCCTTAAGTTCATTAGAACCGGCAAGATTCTCGGACGCTTCCTTGGCGTCCTTTTCCGCCTTGGCAATCAGAGTCTCGTAAGCTATCTCCTCTGAAGAAATATGTGAAGCGGCATTATCAAGAATCTTCTGCGGAAGTCCAAGTTTGCTGGAAATCACAAATGCGTTGGATGAGCCGGGACGGCCGATAATGAGCTTATATGTAGGAGCAAGAGTGTCAGTATCAAACTCACACGAAGCATTCATAACTCCCGGAGTATCAACGGCATAACTCTTGAGTTCACGGTAATGCGTAGTTGCCATTATCACGCAGCCCCTCATCCTCAGCTCTTCAATAATTGCTATGGCAAGCGCAGCGCCCTCCGTCGGATCCGTTCCGGAACCGAGCTCATCGAGGAGCACCAGAGATTTGCCGCGGACATTGCGAAGTATGAACACAATATTTGATATGTGCGACGAAAACGTAGACAGACTCTGTTCTATGCTTTGCTCATCGCCGATATCTGCGAGCACACGGTCGAAAACGCACACTTCGCTTCCATCCTCCGCCGGTATTCCGAGACCGGCAAGTGTCATCAGAGTAAGCAGTCCGCAGGTTTTAAGAGACACCGTCTTGCCGCCGGTATTAGGACCCGTTATTACAAGAGTACTGTATTGATCACCAATCTCAATATCAACAGGAACCACAGCGTCATCGGGAATAAGCGGATGTCTCGCTTTGCGATATGACACTCTTCCCCGGTTGTTAAGAACTGCCGTAACTGACCTTGTTCTCACCCCGTACGAAGCCTTTGCCATGCAAAAATCAAGAGTTCCGCAGAGTTCAACATTTCTTTTGAAAACATCTTTGCTGCGCAGAACAGAAGCGGTTAAACTTCCGAGTATTCTCAGAATCTCCGCTTCTTCCTGAGATGTCAGCTCGGATATCCGGTTATTGGCCTCTACCACGCTCATCGGTTCAAGGAAAAGCGTCTGTCCGGTAGCAGATGCGCCATGGACGATACCGTCAATTCTTCCCTTAAAATCCGCCTTCACCGGAACACAGTAACGTCCTTCTCTTATAGTTATTATAGCCTCCTGAAGCATATCCTCATTGCCGGCAATAACACGCTCAAGCAGGCTTCTGATTCCGTTTGCAACAGTCTTTCGTTCCCGACGGATGTCAGAAAGAAGCTTACTTGCTCTGTCAGATACTTCATTTTCACCCATTATTGCTGTATCAATACTCTGATAAAGCTTATCATCATCCTCAAGACTGTCAGTTGCGCCCATGATATCCGGTTCCGTATTGTCCACAAAGGGTGAACCGGCCGACCGTGCCTTTGAAGCTGCCGCCTTGATATCCCTGACACTTCTTAATACCGCGGCAAAATCCAATAGCTGTCCGCATGTAAGGGTTCCGCCGGCCTGTGCATATACCAGTGCGTCATCGATATATCTGACGCCGCCCAAAGGCAGCGCACCGAAACGCATAATATGCTCCATTCCTTCTCTGGTCCATTCAAGACCGTCTCTCACATAGTTCTCATCGCAACACGGAGTCATCTCCTCACAAAGCTTCTTACCGTATGCTGTTCTCGCCTCAGCGATAACCTTGTCTCGGATCTTTGTGAATTCAAGTGTCTCAAGCACTCTTCCGCGGATCTTCCGTTTATCGAGCTGCTCATCAAATGTCATATACTCATACATAAAATCACCATATCAGCTGTTAATAAATACAGGGCTCCGCTGCCGGATAAATCCGGAATGAAGCCCTGTCATAATCATGTTAATCACTGAAGATTGCTTCAGCGAAGTCTCCTGGCACTCTTGATGAATTCTTCCGAGATAGTCTTTGTCATAGAAAGGCCTTCTTCGATATCAATATCATCAATCTTTCCTGCCCTCTCAATTACAAGACGGTTAAAATTCTTATTGCTTATGCAGTCAATTGCGCGTATTCCCATGAGGCTTGCAGTAGTTCTATCGCGAAGAGTCGGCGAACCGCCTCTTTGCAGATGTCCGAGTATAGTAGGTCTGGCTTCGATTCCCGTAGTCTCTTCTATCTGCTTTGCAATATCTTCAGCGTGTCCGACGCCTTCAGCAACAATAACAATATAGTGCTTCTTTCCTTTGTTCCTGCCGTCAAGAATAATTCTCAGCACGTCACGGTTAAACTCATAGGGAACCTCAGGAATAAGAATACTCTCAGCTCCCGTCGCAATACCAACGTTCATTGCAATCCACCCTGCATGTCTTCCCATTACCTCAATGACACTGCAGCGCTCATGCGAAGAAGCGGTGTCTCTGAGCTTATCAATACACTGCATTGCGGTATTCATGGCAGTATCATATCCGATTGTATATTCTGTTGACGCAATATCGTTGTCAATTGTTCCGGGAAGCCCGATAACAGGCATTCCAATTCTTGCAAGCGCTCTTGCGCCCTTGTAAGAACCGTCTCCGCCGATTACAACAAGCGCGTCAAGCTCATAGGCCTCCATCATGCGCGCGCCCTTAAGCACGCCCTGATCTGTTGTAAAGGTCTTGGATCTTGCGGTCATAAGAAAAGTTCCGCCGCGCTGCAAAGTTTCCGATACTGAACGGCTGTCAAGCTCCTTGATCTCGCCCTTCCACAAGCCATGGAATCCGCGCTGTACGCCGTACATCTCAAATCCTGCGTTAATTCCCGCACGAATAACCGCTCTTATTGCAGCATTCATTCCCGGAGCATCTCCGCCGCTTGTAAGAACACCGACTCTCTTAACAGGTTCGATGGTCTCTTTGTCAATGTTATCGTAATTGGGTGCAACAAGAGTATTAATATCTGGAAGATTACTCTCATCATATAAAAGTCGGCCCATAGTATATGTCCTCCGAAACAGCATTTTTATCTTAAGAATTATACACTAATTTGTTCTTTTTTAATGTACATAGTTTGTAATATCTTAAAAAATTGAAAATGTCTCCAAACTGCTTTATGTATGCGGCTTAAATCACAATCTTGTCAAGAACCCCGGATATACTCTCGTGAAACACGAGTGTCGCATCACTGTCCCGTGACGTGATATCCCTGTTGATTACAATCAGATACCTGCCGCGAAAATCATATGTGAGAGACGCTGCAGGCTGAACCGCGAGTGATGTTCCCCCTATAATCAGACAATCGGCATTATCCACAAGTCTCTTTGACTCAATCCATGCGTTCCTGGGAAGTCCTTCCCCGTACAAAGTCACGTCCGGACGTACAATACCGTTGCACCGCTGACATCTCGGCAGATCACCGGCAGACTTGAATATATAGTCTGAAGGGTATTTCTCATGACACTTCATGCAGTAATTTCTCAGAGTTGACCCGTGAATCTCCTGAACATTACAGCTGCCTGCGCGCTGGTGAAGACCGTCAATATTCTGGGTAATAATTCCGTCAAGCAGTCCTGCCTTCTCCATCTGAGCCAGTCTGATATGAGCGCCGTTAGGTTCGATTCCGGCAGTATTCAGCTTCTGACGGTAGAACTCATAGAAAACTTTCGGATTCTCCTCCAGACAGTCAATACTTAGCAGATACTCCGGCGAAAACCTGTCAAACTTCACATCGTGCTGGTTATACAATCCGTCCTTGCTTCTGAAATCAGGTATTCCGCTCTCCGTTGAGACCCCGGCTCCGCCAAAGAAAACAACGTGACTGCTCTCATGGACAATCCTGTTCAGTCTCTCATAATCATCTTCCATAAATTTATCCTCCGCACTTCGTCAGATAATGTGATTATATCTCAGCAGAAAGTAATGTTGTCATCCCCGACAATATCTCCAAGAAACTCAATAACCCGTTTATCAGTCATGACATCACAGATTCTGTCAAGCCGCTTGACCGTTCCGTCAGAAGCAAATTCAACTTCAACCGGCATATCTCCGTGGAAGTACGCGAGAAAATATACAAGTCTCTCAAATTCAGGTGATCTGATGCTCCCGCTGTATCTGATTCTCAGAACAGTGTCTGAAGTGACAGCATCTTCACCTACATGCAAATTTGCAGCCACATCATACGGAATATCTTCAGAATCAGAATAACCGCTTATGTCTGCTCTGTTATCGGGCGTGTTGAAGCCATCACTTCTCGTCGATAAATCATTCCTGCCTGATTCCTTAATTGCAAGACAGTATGCTCTGTCTCCGCATATCCTTGCGATATCCTTCTCATCGTTACTCAGAGGGAAACAGGCGCTGACAAACATTGACAGACCTTCACCATCTCTCACCTGTCTTCTGCCGACAAAAATATAGGCTCTGTTCTTCTCAATAATCCGATTTAATTCATCGAAGCTCTTTCCGTAAAGCATTACTTCATAACTGCCGAACAGATCTTCGCAGGCAATTGTCGCCAGCATTGTCTTGCGCTTCGTATATCTAGTCTTCTTGGACGTGACAAGTCCGCACATAGCAACCTGTCTGTTATCATCAAGTGAATCAATTCCGTCAAGCTCTGCTTTGTCGCGGGCCTCACCCATATCAAACGTAACAAGCCTTCCGATCGTATGACGATACTGATCAAGCGGATTACCTGACAGATATATTCCAACCATCTCTTTCTCGTATCCGAGTTTAATATCATCTGGGTATTCAGGAATATCCGGTACAAAGATGCTGACATCGCCCGTAACCTGTTCTCCCATATCAAACAGTGACATCTGACCGTCTATGTTGCTGTTGGACGACGCCACCAGTTTCTCAAGTTCAGTCTGAACACAGGCAACCATTCTTGCTCTGTTCACGCCAAAGCAGTCAAGAGCCGATGACAGAATAAGCGCCTCGCACACATTGCGCTTTATTCCGGACCTGGAGCTTCGAACAAGGAAGTCCTCAAAAGATTTGAACCTTCCGTTTCTGTCGCGTTCTGCGAGAACATCAAGAATTGCTCCTTCTCCCACATTCTTTATGACGCTCAGTCCGATTCTGATGGCTCCGCCCTCCTCTGTAGTAAACTTCTCTGTACTCTTATTGATATCGGGAGGCAGAATTCTGAGTCCAAGATCCTCGCAGCAGCTTATATAGTAGGACGCCTTATCAAGCTCTGTCCTGAAGGAATTAAGAATCGCAGCCATGAACTCAGACGGATAATGAAACTTAAGATAAGCTGTCCAATAGCCTACAAGCGCATAGCAGGCGGCGTGAGACTTATTGAATGCATACCCGGCAAATCCGGATACATCGTCGAAAATCTTCGCGGCTGTCTTCTCGGGAACTCCGCGCCTGATTGCTCCGTCTATCTGTCTGCCCTTATCGTCCGTACCGCCGTACATAAACAGTTGACGGTAATTCTCCATCATTGATTTCTTCTTCTTGCTCATCGCTCTTCTGATATTGTCGGACTGTCCCATAGAAAAACCTGCCAGGTCTCTGACTATCTGCATAACCTGTTCCTGATATATAGCACAGCCATAAGTTACGTTAAGAATAGGTTCAAGAAGAGGATGATCATAGGTAATATGAGACGGATTATGTCTGCAATCCACATACTTTGGAATCTGATCCATAGGCCCCGGACGATAAAGAGAAATCCCTGCAATGATATCTTCGAGACTCTCGGGCTCAAGCTGCTTCATAAAACTTGTCATACCCCGGCTCTCAAGCTGGAACACCCCTACAGTATCCCCGCTGCCTATCATCTTGTAAACATCACTGTCATCAAGAGGAATACGGTTCAGTTCTATATTAATCCCGAAGTTCCTCGCAATCATGTCTATACAATCCTGCAAAACCGTCAGCGTTCTGAGTCCGAGAAAATCAAACTTCAGAAGTCCTATGCTCTCAACATCAGCTTTGGCAAACTGAACAACTGTTGTATCATCATTTACTGCGAGCGGAGCGATATCAGTGATATCCTTTCCGGAGATAATAATACCGGCAGCGTGAGTACTCGCGTTGCGTGGCAGTCCTTCTATCCTCATAGCCATATCAATAACTCTTTTGGACTCAGGATCCTGTTCATAGCACTCCTTAAATTCTGTGCTGATCTCAAGTGCGTTCTTAAGCGTCATTCCGGGCGAGAAAGGTATCATCTTCGTCAGCTTGTTACTCTGGGCTACAGGCATATTGAGAACCCTGGCCACATCCTTTACTGCCTGCCGTGCGGCAAGCGTACCGAACGTCACAACATGAGCCACCCTGTTCTTCCCGTATTTGGCAGTAACATAATCTATTGCAATCTGCCGCCGTTCATCGTTGAAATCTACATCAAAATCCGGCATTGATACACGTTCACTGTTCAGAAAGCGCTCAAATACAAGACCATATCTGATAGGGTCGATATCTGTTATTCCTATTGCATAAGCCACAAGAGATCCGGCTCCGGATCCTCTTCCTGGACCTACAGTAACACTATGGGTCTTCGAGTAGTTGATAAAGTCCCACACTATAAGATAGTAATCTGTATAACCCATGCTGCTGATAACTGACAGCTCGTAATCTGCCCTTTTCCTGTATTCATCCTCACTTCCCATAGGCGGCATACTCTCAAATCTGTCTCCAAGGCCACGCTCAATGAGATGCGAGAGATAATCCTCATGGCTCCCGTACTCCGCAGGCACCTCAAAAACCGGAAGATGTACAGTATTGAAATCATACTCAGCCGAACACATATCAGCGATTCTTCCTGAATTGTCAATTGCTTCTGCAAGATCGGGGAAAAACTGCCGCATCTGCGCCTCAGACTTGACGTAAAACTCATCGCATGACATTCTCATACGATTCTCATCATCAATTCTGGCGGCGGTCGATATGCAAAGCAGTACATCCTGCGCCTCATAGTCACTCTTGTTCAGATAATGACAGTCATTTGTAGCAACAAGCGGTATCCCGGTCTCCCTCGAAATCTTGACAAGGCCTGAATTAACCCTGGCTTGAACTGCCGTGGTATTTGCCTGTATCTCAAGGTAATAGCTGCCTCTTCCGAACAGCTTGTCATATTCAATTGCAGTAGCCCTTGCACCTTCGAAATTACCGTCATTAATCATGCATGCCACTTTGCCGGCAACGCAGCCTGAAAGACATATAAGTCCCTCATGCCACCTGGCGAGCAGTTCCTCATCTATTCTCGGACGCCTGTAAAAGCCCTCGGTAAAGCCGGCCGAAACAAGTCTGTTAAGATTGACGAGGCCATCATTGTTCCTGGCAAGCAGCACCAGATGGTTATATGCTCTCGAATTATCGCCTATGGCAACACTCTTATCGAAACGCGAGCCCGGCGCTACATAGACTTCACAACCGATTACGGGATGTATTCCCGCTTCAGTCATCGCCTTATAGAATGATACGGCACCGTACATAACCCCGTGATCGGTAATCGCACAGGACGTCATTCCCATCTCCTTGAGACGTGCCGCAAGATCCTTGATTTTTATAGCACCGTCAAGAAGACTGTACTCAGTATGCAGATGGAGATGACAAAATTCACTCATGACTTTATACCCTTAAGTTCAATGATAATATCTCTGATTTCAGCCGCTTTCTCGAAATCGAGTGCCTTTGCGGCGACCTCCATCTCATGAGAAAGCTTATCGATCATCCTGTTCTTATCTTCTTCGCTTCCGCCGGTGACACCTTCATTTATCAGTCTTACCGGATCGATGGTATCACCCTTGCTGCTGGTCCTGCTGCCCTTCCTGCCTGAAGAAGACGCCGAGCCTTTCCTGTCAGAAGATGACGAAGCGCTCTGCGCAACTATATCGAATACATCTCTTACGGCCTTCTTTATTGTCTTTGGAACAATACCGTGTTCCTGATTGAATCTTCTCTGAATCTCTCTTCTTCTGTTTGTCTCTGATACAGCATTCATCATAGAATCGGTAATCTCATCCGCATAAAGAATAACTCTTCCGTGCTCGTTGCGGGCACATCTTCCGATTATCTGTATCAACGATCTCTCTGACCTCAGGAACCCTTCCTTGTCTGCATCAAGTATCATAAGCAATGACACTTCGGGCAGATCAATTCCTTCTCTCAAAAGGTTGATTCCGACAATTACATCAATCTCGTCATTCCTCAGTCTGTTAAGTATCTGCATTCGCTCAACAGCCTTGATGTCTGAATGGATATAGGTAACTCTTACTCCTTCCTTTGTAAGAAATTCTGTCAGGTCTTCCGCCATTCTCTTTGTAAGCGTCATAATGAGACTCTTGTCCCCGCGCTTCTTCTGTTCCTGAAGTTCCCCGAGAATATCCTCTATCTGACCTTCGACAGGTCTGATATCAATCTCAGGTTCAAGAAGCCCTGTAGGTCTGATCATCTGCTCTACAATACAGTCGCTGTGCGTTGTCTCATACTCCGCCGGTGTAGCACTGACAAAAACAGTACTGCCCATCTTGCTCTCAAACTCTTCAAACTTAAGCGGTCTGTTATCATAGGCTGACGGAAGTCTGAAACCGTACTGAACCAGCATATCCTTGCGGGCGTGGTCACCGTTATACATTGCCCGTACCTGCGGTAATGTCTGATGAGATTCATCAATAAACAGTAGAAAATCATCCGGGAAAAAATCCATAAGCGTGCAGGGCGGTTCACCCTCACTTCGTCCCGATATATGCCTGGAATAGTTCTCAATGCCTTTGCAGAAGCCCGTCTCCCTCATCATATCCATATCATATCTGGTGCGCTGTTCAAGACGGTATGCCGCTACAGTCTCTCCCTTCTGACGTAGGTAAGCAATTCTTCCGTCGAGTTCATCTTCAATTCTCTCGATTGCGCTGTTCAGCTTCGATCTCCCTGTAGCGTAATGTGAAGCCGGGAAAATCTCCACATAAGACTTCGAATACTCAAACCTGCCTGTAATTGAATCAATAAAGCTTATCTTCTCTATCTCGTCACCGAAAAAGCTGACCCTTGTGATTACATGCTCAGAATCCGGCGTCCATATATCCAGAACATCACCTTTGCATCTGAAAGTACCGCGCTTAAGCTCAAAATCATTGCGCTCATACTGCATACTTATAAGCTGGCCGACCACGGCATCACGCGGTATCTCAAGTCCGACTTCAAGCATCATCATAAGCGAAAGATAATCACTCTTCTCTCCGATACCGTATATACACGATACTGAAGCAACAACAATGGTATCTTCCCTCGTAAGCAGAGACTTAGTCGCTTCGTGACGCATTCTGTCAATCTCATCGTTGACCGACGAATCCTTCTCAATATATGTGTCGGTTGAAGCAATGTAGGCTTCAGGCTGATAATAATCATAATATGAAATGAAGTATTCCACCGCATTATCCGGAAACAGTTCCTTGAATTCCGCATAAAGCTGTCCAGCAAGAGTCTTGTTGTGTGCAAGAACAAGAGTAGGTCGCCCAAGCCGCTGTATAACATTAGCCATGGTAAATGTCTTGCCGGAACCCGTTACACCGAGCAGCGTCTGCGCGTGCATTCCGTTCTCAATACCGGCGACCAGCTTGTCAATCGCCTGCGGCTGATCTCCTGACGGCTTATAATTTGAAACAAGATTAAACATAACCAACTACCACTTTTTATTTTACATATTAGAACATTTGTTCTTAAAATGCAACATATTTATATTGTCTCTGCCACAACTTTACTTAAGTATTCATCAACTGTCTTTCTGTCTGGCGCACCGGTCCCCTGAGTAACAACAGCTGCCGTTGCACAGGCGATTGAAAACTTAAAAGCTTCAGGACCTGTCATTTTTTTCGCTGTCGCGACAGCAAATCCGGCCGTCATGCCGTCTCCTCCGCCAGTGGTACACTTCGCCGGTACCGGAATCGCATGACCGTAAAGCCTTAACCCGTCAGAATTGCAATACACCGAGCCCTCACGGCCGAGCGATACTATGACGTTTGGTATTCCGCTCTCCACAAGCTTTAAGCCACTGTCCAGCGCTTCGCCAACGTCAGACTTTATTCCGAGTTCTGCGGCATTGGGTTTCACGAAATACGGTCTGCCCTGAATTCCTGCTTCAAGCGCGCTTCCGGATGTATCAAGAAAAACCCTGCAGCCGTTCAACCGGAGCGATTCGATTATCGTCATATACAGATCGGACGGTGAATCCGGCGGAAGACTTCCGGACAAAACAACAATATCCGACGGACCCGCCGCTGCAAGAAGATCTGACACAAGTCTTGAAGTGCCCTGCTCATCATATAAGGGTCCGGGCTCATTGATATCTGTTGTATGACCTTCATCATCTGTTATTTTAATGTTTGTCCTTGTTACTCCGTCGGTTCTGTAAGACATTACGGGAATTGACATACGATTAAGCATTGAGACCAGTATATCGCCTGTATCTCCGCCGGCAAGGGTGCAGCAGGCGGTCTTTACTCCGAAGATGCTTACCGTTTTCGAGACATTAATCCCCTTGCCGCCCGCATCAAAACTCACAGGTATTACCTTGTTCACTTCTCCGACCGCCAGACTTCCGATTCTGTAACACCTATCAAGCGCAGGATTGAATGTAACCGTATAAATCATATTGTCAGCCCGTCACGCGGACGATAACCGCTATCAGAAGACCCAGTGCGCAGCCGGCGGCAACCTGGAGCGGTGTATGTCCGAGAAGCTCCTTGAGTTTCTTGTCGTTTGGCAGGTCTTCTCCAGTCACCTTCTCGAATGTATCTGCCATTACGTTCAGCAGATGAGCCTGCTTTCCGGATTCAAGCCTTACATTCATGGCATCATGCATCACAACTATGGCGAGTATTGCAGACACGGCGAAAACAGGTGTATCAAAGCCTGCGTACAGACCCGTCGACAGCAATACGGCAGATACCGTTGCTGAATGTCCGCTCGGCATTCCGCCATCTCCAAAAAGTCTCTCCCAGCTGAATTTTCCGTTAATTATATAGTTATTGATCGCCTTGAATATCTGAGCCGTCAGCCACGACAGAACACCGGATATCAATATTCTGTTATTGAGAATCTGAACTAAAAAATCCATTTTATACCTCCATGCATTTCATTAGTTATTTTACAGTATTCCGGACAATAAAACAGGTTCATAAGCTTATACCGTGAACCATAAAAAAAGGAATTGCAAATCAATGCAATTCCTTCAACAAACTCATTATATCCTACCGGAAAACTTATGAGCATATAATACTAAATCATTACGGCAGAAATATGTTTGTTAATGAACAAACTGTAAATTCAGATCAATCGTAGTAATCAAATTCGAGTTCGCATATTTTGACCGTATCGCCTTCCTTGATCCCGGCCTTTTTGAGATCAGCTATAATGCCTGACGACTCGAGAGTACGCTCAAAGAAGTTGAGAGATTCAGTGTCTTCAAAGTTTGTCGAATTGAATATTGTCTTTATCCACGCGCCGGTTACCTCATATATGCCGTCGTGTATGACGATATCGTATTTCTTGACTTCTTCGAAGTTATATACAACCTCGCCGTTCTCGGCATCATCATGAAGAAGTGTCGGAGGAAGTTTTGACACGAGTTCCGTAACCTTTGCCGTAAGTTCCTTGATTCCGATGCGTCCTGCGGCAGAAACTACGAAGATGTCCTCATAACCCATCGCCTTTACACCTTCAACAAACTTCGCAATTGCTTCTTCCGATGCCGAATCACACTTGTTGGCAACCACAATCTGAGGACGCTCTGACAACTCCTTGTTGAATTCCGCAAGTTCTCTGTTGATTGCTTTGAAATCGTCCAGAGGTTCCCTGCCGTCCTGAGCCGATACATCAACAACATGAATAAGCAGTCTTGTTCTCTCTATATGTCTTAAGAAATCATGACCTAATCCCGCGCCTTCATGTGCATTCTCGATAATACCCGGAATATCTGCGATTACATAGGAATGCTCATAGTCGTTCACAACACCCAGAACCGGTTCAAGAGTCGTAAAGGGATAATCTGCTATCTTAGGCTTTGCGCGAGTCATGACGGAAAGGAGCGTTGATTTACCCGCATTCGGAAATCCGACGAGTCCGCAGTCGGCAATGAGCTTAAGCTCAACTCCGAGATTGTGCTCTTCGCCCGGAAGTCCCGGTGTCGCGAACTGCGGAGCCTGTCTTACCGAGTTGGCATAGTGCATGTTGCCGAGTCCGCCCTTGCCGCCCTTTGCAGCGATAATCTTCTGACCGTCCTCTGTAAAGTCAGCGACAATCTTTCCGGTCTCGAGATCTCTTATGACAGTTCCGACAGGAACTCCTATAACCAGATCCGCACCGCTTCTGCCGTACATTTTGCGGTCGCCGCCCTTTACGCCGTCTTCAGCCACAAACTTGTGCTTGAAACGGAAGTTCTGCAGACTTGTAAGCTTTGACGAAGCCACAAAAACAACATTTCCGCCATTGCCGCCGTCTCCGCCGTCAGGGCCGCCGTTTGTCACATACTTCTCTGTATGGAAACTCAGACATCCGGCACCGCCGTCACCGGCCTTAACATAAATTTTCGAGTGATCTATAAACATGTTTCACCTTGAATAAAAAAAAGGAAGCAGCCGTCATAATACACGACAAAACTGCTCCCAGAAAGTCTACTTAGGATTATCCCTTAAGCTACGGGATAAACGCTAACCTGCTTCTTATCCTTGCCAAGACGCTCGTACTTGACTGTACCGTCAATAGTAGCGAAAAGGGTATCGTCAGATCCGATTCCGACATTGGTGCCGGGATGAACCTTTGTACCGCGCTGTCTTACAAGAATGTTGCCGGCGAGAACGGGCTGTCCGTCGCCCTTCTTCGCGCCAAGACGCTTGGACTGGGATTCACGGCCGTTCTTGGTGGAACCCATTCCCTTCTTGTGAGCGAAGAGTTGTAAATTCATTTTAAGCATTTTTACACCTCCGGTGTTGTTGAATTGATAATCTCCAGATATCTGTTCTTCTTATCGTTGTAGTCCTTCGAGATAGACATGAAACCGAGTTCCGCGGTTCTCATAATGACCTGAGCCCGCTGTCTTGCTTCCTCAGTTCCCTTATCGGGAACTTCTATCCTGACGTTGACGTCCTCTGTTCCTTCACCGCTGACTCTGAAAAAATCTTCATTGTCGTAACCACAAATGTCTTCAAGGGCATTGGCAGCCGTATAGCAAAGAACTGAAGCTGCGGCACAGATGATATCAGTGCCCGGCTCGCTGTAACCCGAATGTCCGCTCATGTAAACACATCGGATGTTGCGTGCCACGTCTCTTTCAACGATAACGGTAATCATAATTACGCGTTGATTGCAGATACACGTACACGAGTATAAGGCTGTCTGTGTCCGTTCTTACGACGATAACCCTTCTTGGCCTTGTACTTCAAAATAGTAACCTTCTTGTTCTTGCCCTGCTTGACAATCTCACCTGTAACGGTAGCCTTAAGGTCACCTGCCTTGATGCCATTGTCATCAGAGATTGCAAGAACCTCATCAAATGTTACCTGTTCACCGGCTTCGCCTTCAAGCTTCTCCACGAAGATCTCGTCTCCGACAGATACCTTGTACTGCTTGCCGCCTGTCTTGATAACTGCGTACATAAATGTTCTCCTCCTGTTCTTCCAGTCTCGCTGCTTTAGCCAAGGCAGTGCACTTATAAAAAAGCGCACGTTTAGTAGCCCGGCGCATGCGGTCACCCGCGTATAATATCACTGCTTGTGAGTCAAAGTCAACACCTATTTGCATCAGAACGCAATATATACAAGAAGTCCCATAATCACCGCATGTACCGCCCCGACTATTTCGAAACAGTCAGAATTTCTCTTGATGGTGACAGAGGCCAGATAAGGCACTGCCGCTATAAGCAATCCGAGTATCGCGGTCATTCTGAGGTCGCTGTCGCCTGTTACACAAGATACTGCCAGACCTGCTGCTGCCGGTATAAGCGTTTCGACAAAATACAGCGGATTGCCGAAATAAGAACCTGAACCTTCACCTGCGCATCTCGACTTCTTGTCAATCTGAGCCAGACAGGAGGTATCGGTATAGTCCAGAAGCATCACGGCAAGCGCATAGCCTGATACCGCCAGAGGCTTTTTTATAGCGTCAAGCTCGGTAAACACACACAGCGAAGCTACGACAAAGGATACTTCCAGCAGGGCCATAATAATATATACACCTGACTTCTCAATCCGGCGAACACATGTAACCTTGTTTGACATATAGAAGCCAAGCCGTGCGATAAACATGCCGGTGATAAGAACAACGGGACTGAAAACCATCAGATATCTGACAAAGTGCAATGTGTACGGTATAACAGACATTACAACCGCCGCGAGTGCCAGCCAGACCGATACGCCCATGAAAACTATGAGCGCGAGGCTGTCTCTGCCCTTCAGGTGCTTTTCGCCTTTGTCTGGAACCGGAACCGGAACGAAATATACAAAAACCAGTATCGAGGCCAGTGCAATAAAAATAGCTGTCGCTCTCAGGACAAAAAAAGCGTTGAGCCTTCCGTAATCAGCCTTCTGACCGATTTCATTCTCAAGATAACCGGACAGTTCGCTTTGGAAGGATGCGCCTGATATCAGCTTTCTCACATCAGAGTTTATATGGGACAAAGACAGATATCTGGTCTGATCGGCCGATACAAATACCTCCGACGACAATGCCCCGCCTGTTCTGGCCGGAACTCCGTACACGGTGTCAACGCCCGACAATTGTTCGAAAAGCATCTGAGCCCCTGACATCTCATCCAGCGAGCCTGCCTTGCGTGCGAAGCCGAAGATTGCCACATCGCAGTCCGGATAATTCATACTCCAGCCGTCCAGCGCGTCATCGCCCGGATATTCAGGAGCTATCAGACAGTAGCCTATAACATTTGACGGCTTCGCGGAATCTATGTCAGCGGCAACACTGAAACTTGCCTCGCCCGCGGCGACAATAAACACATCATCACCGCTGTATTCGTCCGGTATGACATATTTGTCATCGGCATATCCTTCGCTGCCGACAAATACACAGTCAAATCCTGCGCTCTTCATCGCATATTCGAGAGAAGATGTACTGACGGCAGAGTAATTGTCTATCCCGTAGCAAAGGGCTTTGCGCTCACAATTGTCGCAGGTTTTCGACACAATCGCAAGAATCGCAAGAACGCCAATCATAATCACAGCGACTCCCGCCGATATCCACGCAGCCAAAGGAATCTTGCGCGCTCTCATGACGCGCTGCGTGGTTCCGCTCCGGTTACCGATGTTATCCGCATTTTTCTTCATATGCGTACAAGCTCGTCGCCCAAAGTTCTGATATCCTCGGGTCCCAGAATCAATATTATGTCTCCCGGACATACAAGCTCGTCAATTCTTCCGCGAAGTTGTTTTCTGTCATCGAAAAACTCCGCATCACCGCCAAGCTCATTCATTCTGACGGCTATATCCCGGCTCGATATCTCGTGGTTATTTATCTCACGATCGGAAAAAATCTCAGCAAACAGAACCTTCCTGCACGGCAGCAGACTCGATACGTAGTCATCGAAAAGGAGCTTCGTGCGGCTGAACGTCAGCGGCTGGAAAACGACAAGTATATTGTTGTGCGGTATATTCTCCGCCGCCTCGATGGTAGCTCTCGCAGCGGTCGGATGGTGAGCATAATCTACGACCACCAGTGCATCCCTGTATCTGCCCTTGATGGTAAAGCGTCCGTCCGCTCCTCCGAACTCCGAAAGTGCCTTTATGATGCTTGCCGGAGACGCCCCGTTTACAAAAGATGCCGCAGCGCTTGTCAAAGCATTGCTGATATTATGCGTGCCCGGAATCTTGAGAGAGCATCTTCCAAAATCTTCACCGTGATAAACAATGTTAAAGCTTGGCAGTCCTTGCGAAAACTCAATGCCGTCGGCAATAAAGTCTGCTTCCCTGCCGGTAATCTCGCACGGTTCATGATCAGTTGCGCATGTGATAATACGTGGGAATGCGCGTCCTTTGGCCTCAAATTCGATCCTGGCTTCCCTGACAGATTTTGCCGTATTCCCGTCATGGCCGGTGACAACAATATTGCCAGTGTCAGTGCAAAGCTGCATAAAACCGGCAAAAACATCAATAACGTCCTGGATTGTCGGATAACAGTCAACATGATCGTGATCGATATTGGTAATTACCGCAGTCGTTGAAGAAAAATTCAGAAAAGATCTGTTGAACTCGCAAGCCTCGGAAATCAGCAGATTCCGGTTTCCGCCCGCTCTCACTGTACCTCCGAACGCTTCAAGCTCTGCACCGAGATGGACTGTCGGATCAAGTCCTTCATCAATCATTATCATGGAAATCATTGACGTTGTTGTGGTTTTCCCATGTGTTCCAGATATGTTAATTACATTCTTATAGGTTCTCGTAAATGCGCCAAGAAACTCAGCGCGGTCGAAGATCTGAAGCCCCAGGCGCTCTGCCGCCATAACTTCCTCATTATGCGGCAGAATCGCAGCCGTCTTTATCAGATAATCTGGCTTGAATTCTTCGATGTTTGAAGCCACCTGGCTGTCAAACACTTTGATTCCATGCAAAGACAGCTCCCTCGTTCTGTCAGAAGGATGGCTGTCTGACCCTGCTACAATGAAGCCCGCATTCTCCGCAAGTCTCGCAAGACCGCACATCGATATGCCGCCGATGCCGATAAAGTATAATTTTGATCCGTTCTTCAGATCTTCCAGTGTAAATTTTTTTGAATCAGTCATTATGAACACTTCCTTTTAAAGTCTGCTATATGATAGCATTTCATTCACGCATCGTAAAATCTCCCACTGTCGCCCCGGTGAAAGCCACAAGGTCAGAGGCTTTAAGCCTTACCTGCATCCCGCGGACGCCGCCTGACACGCACACCTGATCGACAAGTTCAATCATCTCATCTATAAAAGTGCGAAACTGTTTTTTCATTCCGACAGGTGAACAGCCGCCTCTTACATACCCCGTTACGGCTGTGAGATCTTTGACATGGATCATTTCGACACTCTTTACGCCGGCCAGCCTGGCTGCCTTCTTAAAATCAACTTCATCGTCTACAGACAGACAGAACACAAGGTACTCGCCTTTATCCGAACGTGCCACAAGTGTTTTAAACACTTCCTCATAAGGTATCTTGAGATAATCCGCAACATGATGTCCGTCCAGATCATTCTCATCATATTCATATTCATGACAGGAGTACTCAATCTTTGCCTGTTCAAGAATTCTCATTACATTAGTTTTTTTTACAGCAGCCATCTAAAACACCTCGTAATTATGCTTCTGATATAATATGATAAATTTTGCGTTTATTGTAATTTATTTGAGCGAGGTGTCAAATGCTTACCGGTGATTATCCACAACACGACATGAACATTGTTTTCGAGATGATATACAGGACAATCGAAGAAGGCGGCACCGATGAACGGTGCGAAGACGAGACAAGGTTCCTGGAACACCTTTTTGCAGGGCTGCCGGCACAGGCTGTCGAATACGCAATGATGTTCATTCACGGCGAGAAGAATCTTCCGAAAAGCACCGAGGAGATTATGCCATTATATATAAGGCTTATGAATCTTCTGGAATACCGCGAGAAAATCGAGCTGCTTAGGGATATTCCTCAGAGCATGACCGAAGGAGATGTCTTGAAGCGCAAAGAAGTTATGGATTCCCTTGAAACGCACGAAAGATTTTTCGGGAAACCTCTTCTCGGATATAAAATCAGCGACAGCGGCAGCAAGACAGCGGCTCCGGTAAAAGCGGAAGAAGGCAGTGATGACAGCACTGACGGCGCTGAAAGCAAGGGACGGCTTCTCCTGATGAATTCACAGGCGGCGATATTTGCATGCAGCGATCCTTTCAGGACCGCTGTCTTCTATGAGACTCATCTCGGGTTCAAGGCACAGCATCTTGACGATGAGACAATGCCGCACATAAAGCTCTCTCGCGACAATATTGCCATTATACTTGTCAAAGGCACAGGCGACACTGTCCGTCCGCTCCGGATGTTCGGGATCAGATACGACATGTATATTTACTGCTCTGAACCTTTTCTGCTCTACAATGAACTCCGGTCCTATAACGTAAAAATCATCGAGGAACTGCCGGATGCCGAACATACCAAAGGCCTGAGGGTAAACCGTCAGTTCGTTTTTGAGGATATCGACAAGCGGCACATCTGCGTTTCGCAGCTGATAGAGAACATACAATAAAGCTGATCGTGATTAACACAACCGCCTTGTGTCACTGCTCCCGGTTACCGGCCGGCGACTGACATTGTCGCCTTCTCAACTGTTTCTCTTGAAGCCGTCATTATGTGACCGCAGCCGCAGCACTTGAGTCTGATGTCTGCACCCGCAGAAAGTATCTCCCATGTGTCAAAGCCGCACGGATGTTTCTTCTTCATCGTGACGATATCTCCGGTCTCATACTTAAACCTGTAGAATTTACCCGGCATTCTTCCTCCCGAACGTAACCCTTTCGTTTCCGCCATAATCCTTAACTGTTACAACATCAGTAAAGCCGCTGGCTTTGCATAGTTCACGGACATCACTTCCCTGATGATATCCATGTTCCGTCATCACCGCTCCTCCTTTTCGAAGCGAATCAAACGCCTTATCAAAAATCCGGCCGTAAAAATCCAGTCCGTCAATGCCGCCGAACAGAGCAAGTTCGGGCTCATAGTCGCGAACTTCCCTGTCGAGACTTTCCATCTCTTTACCGGTAATGTAAGGCGGGTTGGAAACAATAAGATCAAGAGAATCGCGCATCAGTCCGTCAGACAGGATGTCATGTCTCAGGATGCGAGGCACAAAGCCTTTAACGCACTGTGTCTTCGCATTCTGCTCAGATATGTCAAGCGCAATGTCAGAGATGTCGGTCAGCAATGCCGATACGTCTGTTCCTGCTCTGACAAGTGCGTTCCCGATTGATATTCCCACACATCCGGTTCCTGTACAGATATCGGCATAATCAATGTGGGAAGGTACATTCTCCGGCGGTGCGATACTCGCTATATCACCGAAACAATCTACAGACGCTCCGCAGAATCTGATGGCACATTCAACAAGAATCTCTGTATCGGCGCGCGGGATAAGCACACCCTGCGCGACTTTATAGTCTTCACGATAAAAATGTCTGTGCCCTAATATCAGCGCTAGAGGCTTCCCTTTGGCGCGTTCTTCAGCAGCGCAGGCAAGTCTTTCTCCGGAAAGCTCCTCACACAGAATCCTGGCATCAAGCTCTGACTCATCGTCGCCGGACGCTTCCAGATACACGGCAATCTCTTTGGATTTACCAGATATCATCTTCGGCATTCTCAGGAATAACTGCCTGCATCGATGCAATTGCAACTTCGACAATAGGTCCGTCCGGCTCTGCCGTTGTAAATCTCTGGAGCCAAAGTCCCGGAGCAGCCAATGCTCTTATGAACGGATTCTTATCGTGTCTTCCGATGAAACGCAGAAATTCAAAGGATATTCCGCATATGAAAGGAATTCCGATGAGCCTCACCAGCAGATTCACCAGCATACTCGAAGTGCCGGTAAAAACGCCGATAATCGTATAGATTACAATCGATAAAGCGAGAACAATAAACATAAACGCAGTTCCGCAGCGCGGATGAAACCTCGGATACTTGAGAACATTCTCTACTGTAAGGCTTTCCCCGGCCTCATAGCAGGCAATTGTCTTATGCTCGGCTCCGTGATATCTCCACACGCGTTTTACATCCGGAAGTTTTGACGCATTGATCAGGTAAATCAGGAAAAAAAGCATTCTCAGTATTCCTTCTACAATATTGAGCGCAACAGCCATCCATGTCCTTTCCATATATCTGTCTGGAATAAACTTTGCCCCAAGATCAACAATGAGTCTCGGAAGAAGAATAAACAGTCCTACAGAAAGAAGAATTCCGAGAACCGCCGACAGTGTTATGACAAGGTTATAATGTCTTGAAAGAAAATCATCGAGACGTGATCCTGACTTGCTGTTACTGGCTTCACCGTTTGTATCATCTGTCCGCGCGTCTGACTTACCGGAGTTCTTCTCTTCTTCGGGACGGCCTTCTTCCGAAATATCTGCTGACTTCATAAGCGCACCTGTTCCGGTAACAAGCATCTTGTAGAAGCGTATGCAGCCTCTTATAAACGGAACCGTCTCGAAAAACGATACATGTTCACTCTGCTTTATCTCATCTACCTGAATTGTTCCGTCACCTTTTCGAACCGCCATACAGGTGCGTTTGGGTCCAACCATCATCACACCTTCAATAAGTGCCTGACCGCCTATCGTTGTCTTCTTGACGGCACTCCTGACTTTTGACTCTGATTTCTGATCAACTGTGCTGCCGCTGACGGATTCAAGTTCGCCGGCACCGGCTTTGTTTAAATCTTCTGCTGATATCTTATCCATACGTACTCCTCATTTGAACATAATAAACCATTTAAGCAGATTATATCATTATAAACGCGTTATGTTATTACAGTCTGATGTAATCCGATGGGGTTTCCGCAGTTGCTTCGTACAGAAATGAAAAAATAAAAACCGTACCATCAAGGTACGGTTCCATTGTTCTTACAACAAGAATGACAGATGCAATTAAGCCTTGCTTCCCATTCTCTTCATGAACTTGTCCACACGTCCGCCTACATCAACAAGCTTCTGCTTGCCTGTATAGAAAGGATGGCAGCTAGAGCAGATGTCTACTCTCAAATCTTCCTTAGTGGAAAGTGTCTCAAATGTAGCGCCACAAGCGCACTTTACAGTTACAAGCTGTGTCTTAGGATGAATATCAGCCTTCATATCTTTCACCTCTCATCAAAGATATGGCGCGTAGCATTACGTATGCCATACCGGATTTATTTAGCCTTGCTATCTTACTTTATCGAACGGGTTATGTCAATCAGTAGCAAATGATTTTTTTACCGAAAGAATAAACGACCTGTTGTTCGGCGTCTTTGTCATAAAGTTGATGACTGCATTAGTCGCCGTAATCGTATCAGCCTCGGCAATTCTTCTTCTTATGAGCCATACGGCATCAAGTTCTTCGGGTGTCAGGAGAAGCTCTTCTCTTCTTGTTCCGGATCTGTCTACAGCAATTGCCGGGAATACTCTTCTGTCTGCAAGCTTTCTGTCAAGGGTAACTTCCATATTGCCCGTTCCCTTGAACTCCTCGAAAATGACCTCATCCATCCTCGAACCCGTCTCAACAAGAGCTGTTGCAAGAATTGTAAGACTCCCTCCGTGCTCAATGTTCCTTGCGGCTCCGAAGAATCTCTTAGGTCCATACAATGAGCCCGGGTCGAGACCTCCGGAAAGTGTTCTTCCTGTAGGATTGATCGTCAGGTTATAGGCTCTTGCAAGTCTTGTCATGGAATCCAGAAGTATTACAACATCTTTGCCGAGTTCAACAAGCCTCATCGCTCTCTCAAGAACAAGTTCAGTAACTCTCACATGGTTTTCGGGACGCTTATCAAAAGTCGAGTAGACAACTTCGCCTTTTATATTGCGCTGCATATCGGTTACTTCCTCAGGACGCTCGTCAATCAGAAGAACAATAAGCTCACATCCCGGATTATTTGTTGTAATTGAATTTGCAACCTTCTGAAGAAGAATTGTCTTTCCTGCCTTAGGCGGAGATACAATCATACCTCTCTGGCCTTTGCCGATCGGCGAAAAGAGATCGATAATTCTGGAAGATATATCTTCCCGTGCAGTCTCAAGCGTAAGTCTCTCATCCGGATATATCGCAGTCAGGTTCTCAAACTTGGGACGACGTCTTATATTCTCATAATTATTGTCTTCTATCGCAATAATTCCGTTGACTTCAACAATTCGTTTAAGCGGGGCATACTTCTCTTTTCCGCGCTTTGGCATAGTAACGCCTTTGATGAAATCACCTCGGCGAAGACCCATTCTCTTGATTATCTGTCCGGGAACATAAGCATCGTCGTCACCGGGAAGATAATTGCTTCTGTGGATAAATCCGCAGAAATCATTCTTGTTGCTGTCAGGATTTCCTATTGAGAGAACACCTTCAATAGGTATCTCAACCGGCGCCGGTGCGGCAACCTCTTCAGCATCTGAAACAATCTCACTTGCAATATCAGTGTCAGGTATCTGTTCCGGTTCTTCATCTTCAACAGGCCTTACGTCCTGTCCGGGACCGAATGACAGCTTTCTCTTTCTTGTACGCAGTCCGCGTCTGTCTGCATTATGCATTGCGTCCGGTGTTTTTGAATCCTGGGATGCATGTGATTCTTTTCTTATAGCCAGCTGTTCATCAGACACACTGTCCGTACCATTGCCCATATCTGAAGAAACAGTCACAGCACCCTGACTGACTTCACCGGAAGCAGTGTTCTTATCTGAAATATGTCTTCTGTGAACAGCACCGTTCCCGGACTTAGCTGTTCGCTCCGTCTTACTGTATTTCTGTTCTGACGGCGAAGATTTATGCTCCTTTGCATCAGAAGTTTTCTTAATACCATAAGTCTCATCTTCTGAAGCTTTGGCTTCCTCTGACGGAGTATTGTCAACAGTCCAGTCAGGAATCAGCAGATCTTTGGGTTTTTCCTCGCTGTCAGCCTTAACCTTAGGTTTTCTGCCGCGCTTTTTGGGAATTTTGACTTCAGGAGCCGCGGCCGAAGAATCGGAATCACCGTCATTGGCCTTATCAGCGGACAAAGCAATTACTTCTTCAGCGGTCTTCTCTTCAGCAGGTTTTACAGCCTTAGGCTTTCTTCCGCGCTTCTTGGGAGCCGGTACTTCAGCTGTTGACAAAGCAGACCTTTCAGCCGCATCGGTATTGCCCGAAATCGCAGAAATTAATTCTTCACGTGTCTTGGATTGAGCCTGCTCCGGTGTAAAATCACCGAAAGCAACAGCAATCTGGATGAGATCGGCATCGGATTTTGATGCCAGATTTTCTAGTTCACTCATGGATAACCTTTCTTAATAAAAAGTCGAAGCCAGTATCAGATACAATCATTGTAATGGAAATCTAAAATATCGACGAATTGCAATAAGCAACCTTGGCGAATTTTAACATTGCACTTTTGCTAAGTCAATACGGAAATCAACAAATCTATAGTATCGGAAAATTTTAAGCTGCAAGTATCAGAGCGACGTCAAAATAAATAGACGCTCATCAATAGTATTGATGAGCGTCTATGTTTATACCTTCTTGTTCCGGACAGTCTGACAAATGTACCGGACCGGACTCAGTTGTCGCTCAGAGCAGCAAACTTATCCATCATATCAAGCGCTTTGCCGGTTCCGATAACAACACAGGAAACAGGATCCTGCGCAAGATAAACATCAATACCGATTCTGTTGGAGAGCATATGATCAAGACCGTAAAGCATTGCGCCGCCACCGGTCATAACAATGCCTCTCTGCGATATATCGGCCATAAGTTCAGGCGGAGTTCTCTCAAGAACATTATGAACCGCCTCAAATATCTGGGTAATCGGTTCTTCAAGAGCTTCAAGCATCTCGGTAGATGAAACCGTCACGGTAGAAGGAAGACCTGTTATGATATTTCGTCCCTGCACATCAAGCGTAAGCTCTTCGTCTCTCGGATATGCACATCCGATCTCAATCTTGAGTTTCTCGGCAGTCTTCTCACCGATAAGTATGTTGTGTCTCTTTCTGACATGCTTGACGATAGCCTCATCAAATTTGTCTCCGGCAACCTTAAGCGATGCATCAACAACAGGTTCACAAAGTGATATTACTGAAATATCAGTGGTCCCTCCGCCGATATCTACAACCATTGAACCGCATGCTTTGGTTATATCAATTCCGGCACCTATTGCAGCGGCAATAGGTTCTCTTATAAGGAAAACATCCTTGGCACCCGCGTGACGGCAGGCATTCTCAACAGCCTGCTGTTCAACCGGTGTGATAACCGAAGGAACGCAGACTACAATCGTCGGTTTGAAATAAGAAGCTCTCAGGCCTGTGCAAACGCGTCCGATAAAAGCCTTAAGCATAACTTCCGTGGCTCTGAAATCAGAAATAACACCTTCACGCAGAGGTCTTATTGCTTCAACAATTCCCGGAGTTCTGCCAAGCATAAGACTCGCAGATTCACCGACCGCAAGAACCTTGCCTGATTTACTGTTAATTGCAACAACGGAAGGTTCCTTAAGGACAATACCCTTTCCCCTGATATAAACTAAAACACTGCTGGTACCGAGATCAATACCAATCTCCATGCCTAAACCCATAATTATTCACCTCTAATATATCGATCAGATGCTTTGCGGCATCCGTAAATTCATAATGAAACAAAGTAATTATTACATTCACTCTGACAAAAATCAATCAAAAGAGGTTCAAATAGAGTGACAATCACGTTTCATTTAGGTTTATTGCAGATAAGCGATTATAGTGACAGAGTAAATACGTAAGTCACAATCATATTAAGCGATCAACTTCTCATCAGATTGACGAGGACGCACTGTTAAATACCGCAAGAGTTGAAGAATAGCTTTGCTTAGTTGTGTCATTCTGTCCGGCGATTTCCTTATAACCTGTCGATATCGCTCTTGGAAGAACGTTATAGGTAACGCCGTTAACAGTCGTGGTTGTAACCTTGACATAAGCGGCCGTATAAGTCTTCTTCTTTGTATTGTATCGCATGACTCTCACATAAGATCCCGCCTGAACGGTAGAAACATCAATATCAGTAATCCAGACTATCTGATAGCCGCTTTCCCTGTCAATCAGCCACGAGTTGATATTGGTATCACCGAACGATTCAGCGAGCTGAGCTTTAACAGCCTGCGTGTTGGCGTCGCCGGCTATATTGGAATACACAGGATAACTTGTAAGCTTAAGCTTGTTGAATACGTCCAGAAGATAAAGCGATGGAGTATAAGAACCAAGATCGGCATTGCCGTTGATTCCGTCAACGGTCCAGGTAATTGAAATTGATCCGCTTGGTGTAATAATGCACCTGATAATGCTCTTGGTATGATCTTCCGCGATGCTTCCGGCCATTGTTCCTTTGCCATATACAATTATATCTTCCGAAGTTGTCATCAGACATCCCGAAGCGGCATCATAGAAAAACGTGCCGTTTGTACCGTCGTTCAAGAAAGAAGACACTGCGATTGCTTTGCAGTCACGCTCGTTGGCAATGTCGGTAGCCTCTCTTGTTTTCTCCAGCTGAGCTGTAAAAACAGGAACACTTACACCTACGAGAATTCCGATAATCATTAAAACGATAAGGAGTTCCGCTATTGTAAATCCGCCTCTGCTGTAAACTGTCTTCTTCATATTATTCCTCACGGTAACATCTAAAGCCACTACCAGAACATACAGGATGCATATATATGTTATTTCATTTCTATTTTCGCTCTGAACCACAATTTCTGTCAACTGATTATTTTATCAGGCGTTACGCATAAGTATCATAAACAACAATTTTACCTGTGTCCCCTGATCTGAGTCAGAATAAAACTTGCATCAATCAGTTCCGTAATCTCGCCATCCGCGACTGTGTTGTCAAGCAGAACAGTAACCCAGTTGCGTTGATTCATATGATACCCCGGTCTGAAGCCATCCCTTCGAAGAAGTTCGTCAACATATGCCGGATCGCACTTAACGACAATAATATCGATGTATGCGTCTTCTTCATCCATGCCAAGTCTGCCGCGTTTCACGTTCATTATGACCGCAAACCATTTACGGTTTCCGCCATGTCTCATAACCGCGTAGTCCGGAAAACTCTTCCACAGGTATTCCGGCTCCGTCAGATACTCTTTCTTTATGTAATCGAAAACATCATCTCTGGTCATGTTTCATCCTCACCTGCTTTAGTAATATAATACTGCACGCGCCCTTTCCGTGCTGTAAATTTTACTCTTACAGGTGTACAATTAAATGCTTATATTAAGTAAATAGAGGAGTTATACCATGAGTTATTCAATTGAGACCGACAAGAAATGGCAGAAGAAGTGGAAAGACACCAACCTTTACAAATTCAACCCGGACGCCAAAGGCAAGAAACTTTATTGCCTTGAGATGTTCTCCTATCCATCGGGCGCAAACCTTCATCTGGGACATTGGTACAACTATTCACTTACTGATTCGTGGTCAAGAATGAAGCGTATGCAGGGCTTCAATGTATTTCATCCGATGGGTTTCGACGCATTCGGACTCCCGGCTGAGAATTACGCTATCAAAACCGGAATTCATCCCAAGGATTCAACTCTCAAGAATATAAAGACGATGGAAGGCCAGCTTCAGGCTATGGGGTCCACGGTCGACTGGGACTATGAATTTGCCACATGCTACCCTGAATACTACAAATGGAACCAGTGGTTCTTTATACAGCTCTACAACAGAGGTCTCGCGTACAGAAAGAACGCGCCTGTCAACTGGTGTCCTTCATGCAAGACTGTTCTCGCGAACGAGCAGGTAACGGACGGTTGCTGCGAACGCTGCGGAAACGAAGTCATTCACAAGAATATGACACAGTGGTTCTTCAAGATTACCGACTACGCACAGGAACTTCTCGACTGCCTGCCGAAGCTTGACTGGCCGGAGAAGACAAAGAAGCTTCAGACAAACTGGATTGGAAGATCGGAGGGTTCTCAGGTAGCGCTTTTCGTTGAGAAAAACGGTGAACAGCTTAAGAACGAAGATGGCACGCCCGTCAAGCTTGAAGTCTTTACAACAAGAGTTGACACATTTATGGGAATCACATATGTCGTCGTGGCACCGGAGTCGGAGCTTTGCGACAAGCTGACGACAGACAGCCAGAGAAGCGCCGTTGACGAATACAAAAAAGCTACCATGAAGGTAACTGACATCGACAGAATGTCGACAACAAGAGAGAAAACCGGAGTCTTCACCGGAGCATATGCTGTTCATCCGCTCAACGGACGCAAGGTTCCTATCTGGGCCGCGGACTATGTAATAGCCGGCTACGGCACAGGCGTTGTAATGGCAGTTCCTTCGCACGATGACAGGGATTTCGCTTTTGCAAAGAAGTACGGACTCGACATAATCAGAGTTATCCAGTCAGAGAAGGGAAAAGATGATGAACTTCCCTACTGCGAGAAGAAGGGCTTTCTTGTAAATTCCGAAGAATTCGACGGCATGGAGATTCACGACGCGCAGAAGGCGATTGTCGGCAAGCTCGCAGCTATCGGCATGGGCGAGACAAAGGTAAATTACCGCCTTCGCGACTGGCTTATTTCGCGTCAGCGTTACTGGGGCACACCTATCCCTATGATTCACTGTGAGAAATGCGGCACTGTTCCGGTACCGGAATCAGAACTTCCAGTCCTTCTACCCTATGACGTTGAATTTACACCGGACGGCGAGAGTCCGCTTGCCAAGTGCGAGTCTTTCATAAACTGCACATGCCCTAAATGCGGCGGCAAAGCGAGACGCGATCCTGATACAATGGATACCTTCGTCGATTCCTCATGGTACCAGTTCAGATTCCCGGATTCAAAGAATGACAAGGCAATGTTCGACAGGAATGTCATTGATAGGATGTGCCCTGTAGACAAATACGTAGGCGGAGCCGAGCATGCCTGCATGCATCTGCTCTATGCCCGTTTCTTTACGAAGGCCATGCGCGACATGGGTCTTCTCGATTTCGATGAGCCTTTCACGAGTCTCGTTCATCAGGGAACAATTCTCGGCACGGACGGTCAGAAAATGAGCAAGTCCAAAGGCAACACCATTATGCCGGACGACTATGTTAACAAATACGGTTCCGATGTATTCAGGACCTACCTCGGCTTCGGTTTCGCGTATACTGACGGCGGTCCGTGGTCTGACACCGGACTTCAGGCTATCGTCAAATTCTTCCGCCGCATAGAGTTTGCTGCCTCCGAAGCCTCAGCGACAGCTTCATCCGACATCTCGGGGCTCACTCTTGACAATAACGACAAAGTGCTCAACTACGCCGTTAACTACACAATCAAGAGCGCTACGACGGATATAGAGAAATTCCAGTTCAACACATCAATCGCGCGTATGATGGAACTTCTCAATGCCATAACAAAATACGGTCAGACAGAAGGTTTCAAGCCCGTGTTCTACAGATATGCGGTAGAGAACCTGATTCTCGTGCTTGCGCCTTTCGCGCCTCACTTCTCAGAGGAGCTCTGGTGCAATGTCTTAGGTAATGAGTACTCCGTTTTCAACCAGAAATGGCCTTCCTATGACGAGGCTGCGCTTGTAAAGGATACTATTGAAATCGCCGTTCAGATCAACGGCAAAGTATCATTCAAGACTGAGATTCCGTCTGATGCCGACCAGGCTTCTGTTGAGGCTGCAGTCAATGCTGATTCAAGGCTCGCCGGAGCACTCGCCGGACGTTCAATCGTCAAATTCATTTACGTCAAAGGCAGAATCGCCAATATAGTAGCAAAATGATTCAGGATACTTCATATGAATAAAATGAACATCCCTCAGGAAAAGCCTCCTGAGGGATGTTTTTTTGAAGGTTAAAATCAATGCAGGTCATCAGCAATTCAAACGTTTATTTCTTGATATGTTCTCCTATTATCTCCGAGACATCCGATATTGTGACGAAAGCCGATACGTCTCCGTCACTTACTATTTTCCTTATTGAAGACACTTCAACTCTTGTAATAACGCAATACAGCACCGTTTTTCTGCCGTTGCTCACAAGCCCCGTTCCTTCCATCCTGGTACATGTACGTCCGAGCTGACTGTATATTCTTTCCGCAATGTCGCTGCCGTGATCCGTAATAATCATCACTGCTTTGGCCTGTTCCATTCCGTTCTCGACAATATCTATAATCTTGGAGGTAATGAAGTATGTCAGCAGTGAATACAATGCACGATCTGCACCGAAAAGCGCTCCGGCAACACCGTATATGACAATATTGAAAAACAGCACTATCTGCCCCACCGACATTTTGGTACGCTGTCCCAAAAGCATGGCGACAATCTCGGTTCCGTCAAGACAGCCGCCATATCTCAGAATAAGTCCTACACCGATGCCGAGCAGAAGCCCGCCGAAAACCACCACCAGGATATCCTGCTGCGTTACCGCCTTTGTATTCTCAAATAAGCCAAGAAACAGCGAAAAAACAGTCATGGCATAAACAGCCTTTATCAGAAAAACATATCCCAGCCTTCTGTATCCCAGAATCATAAACGGAATATTGAGAATAATTGTAAGCAGTCCGAGCTTTATCCCGGTCAGCTGGCTGATTATCATAGACACGCCGACAACGCCTCCGTCAAGAATCGTAAACGGCACAAGAAATTCATCGAGCGCAAAAGCCGCTACCACGGCACCGATAGTAATAAAGAATAGCGGCAGCAGCCACTGATTATATATTCTGCCAAGCATTTGTCATCTCCTTATACAAAAAGCCCCGGCCGAGCATCGAAGCTTGGCCGGGGCAATCAACAATTTGTCAAATATACAAATCAGCCGTTAAGTCTGGCCTCAAGTGCAGCTTTCTGACTCTCATACCCCGGCTTTCCAAGAAGAGCGAACATATTCTTCTTGTATGCCTCGACACCGGGCTGGTTGAACGGATTTACCGCAAGCAGATATCCTGAGATACCGCAGGCCTTTTCGAAGAAATAGATAAGCTCACCGAGTGAGTATGCGGTCTGATCCGGCATATGAACGAGGAGGTTCGGAACCTTTCCGTCGACGTGTGCAAGAATTGTACCCTGCATAGCCTTGATGTTGACCTGATTCATGTCCATGCCTGAAAGGAAATTAAGTCCGTCAAGGTTGGCTTCGTCTGCGGGAATCTCAAAAGTGCGGCGAGGCTTGTCAATCTGGACTACTGTTTCAAACATAACTCTCGAACCGTCCTGAATGAACTGACCCATTGAATGAAGATCTGTTGTATTATCTACGCCTGCAGGGAAAAGACCTCTGTTGTCCTTACCCTCGGACTCGCCGTAAAGCTGCTTCCACCACTCAGTCATATAGTGGAAAGAGGGCTCGTAATTGACCATGACTTCTGTGGAGTAGCCGCTGCGAAGCAGACAGTTGCGGATTGCAGCATACTGATAGCAAGGGTTCTCTGACAAAGGCATCTTCTTATAAGCCTTTGAAGCATCCTTCGCGCCCTTCATGAGTTCTCTGATATCTACGCCTGAAACAGCAATAGGAAGAAGTCCGACAGCTGTAAGAACCGAGAAACGTCCGCCGATATCATCAGGAACCACAAAAGACTCGTATCCCTCCTCATCTGCGAGACCCTTGAGCGCACCTCTGGCCTTGTCAGTCGTTGCGTAAATACGTGCCTTCGCCTCTTCCTTGCCGTACTTCTTCTCCATGTAGCTTCTTAAGATTCTGAAGGCAATTGCAGGCTCTGTTGTTGTTCCGGACTTTGAAATGATATTAAGCGAGACGTTCTTGCCTTCGATAACATCCATCATATCCGCAAGATATGTAGCGCTTATTGAATTACCGCAGAAAAGAATCAAAGGACTCTTTCTGACCTTCTTTGATGCCGCATTGGCAAAAGAATGATTGAGAAGTTCAATAACCGCTCTCGCTCCGAGATATGAACCGCCGATACCGATAACGATAAGTACGTCAGTATCTCTTCTTATTTTCGCAGCAGCCTTGCGAATTCTCGAGAATTCTTCTTTGTCATACTGTGAAGGAAGATCAAGCCATCCGAGAAAATCGTTTCCCGGACCGTTCTTCTTGTGAAGCATATCAGAAGCCGTCTTTACCTGTGGCTCCATTCTGTCGATGGCCTCCTGGCCGCCAATAAACGGAAGCACGTTGGAATAATCAAGTGTAATCATGTGATTTCTCCTTGTTTGGATTTATTTCAAAAACATTACAAAGTATATCACCCGAAGTGGCATTCTTGAACTGTAAAATTGCAAATTTTGATAAATCATACGCGATTTTTGCAAGATTGTTGCAGGCATTCAATAATAGTATAATAAGCGCATGGCTGACATATCAATCGCCCAGGCGAAAATTCACATTCTGTATCTCGTAGACGCCGTCCCCGGTGTCAGTTACCACGCTTTGATGGAAGCGGTGGTCAATTCTCTGTACGCAGATTTCTTTACTTTCAGCCAGGCCTATAACGAACTTGTAGCCGGCAATCTCATGGATGTCAAATCAGAAGATACAGGCACCGGTGAAGCCGTCGGATCAACCGAGATCCTTCATGTGACGGCCGGCGGTCATGCGATTCTTGACGACCTCAGACCTTCATTGAATGCTCCGGTAATCGAGCATCTGTCTGCTGCTGCATTGCAGCTAAAAGAAACAATGATGAGTCTGCTTACGGCAACTGCCAGTTATTCATTTCAGGGATCGGATTCTATTCTTATCAGGCTTTCTTCTTCAAATTCCGGCATGCCTTTCACAGCAACACTAACCGTATCGTCAGAAGCGCAGGCGCAAAAAATATGCCGCGCCTGGAGAAAATCAGACGCGGCAGCTATTCGTTTATTTATTGATTCGCTCAATCTCGGCTAATCAGGCTTTTCCGTAATACTGTGCAATCACCAGAGCTTCTGCTGCTGCAAGTTTCTGAAGATTCTCATCACTGAGCAGCCAGTTTGCAGCATAAGCATTCGTATGGAAACTGTGCTCAAGAAGAATTCCCGGACATCCGACATCTGTACAGCCTCTGAGAACGCCATAGTAATCCCTGTCATATGCAACTGAACCAGAACCGTGTCTGTTGTAACGTGCATACTGCTGAACGCCCATTACATTCTGGATTGTAGACGCAAGCCTGTCACCGATCACATCGGCCTGTCCGTTGATTGAACAGTAAGCGCTCGGATTATTGATTGAATGGTTGGAACTTGCATCGCTGTGAATACTGATAAACAGATCACATCCGTTTGCGCACAGACCTCTCTCATAAACTCCCAGAGGCGTATCCTGAGTCGCCCTGGTCTTGACTACAATAAAACCATATGCCTGAAGATCCTGTGCGAGGTAATTATGAAGTTTCCAGGTAAAGTTGGATTCATAATAGCTTTTTACAACAGGACTCTGATTATAGACACCGATGTGACCTGCATCAAGACATATAATATGATCCGAACCTGTCAAAGAGACATGACCCGGCATATCAGTATTAACACCGTATACGGCACCCGGAGCAGCTCCGCCCTTTGCAACCAGAACAACCTGTATGGCTTCAAGGCGCTTGGATCTTCCCACAGTTCCTGATGTTTCGCCATTCTTGGCCCAGTCAAGCCATCCGAAATCCTGAGCATGAACTCTGTAATACACATCATACTTGTCTGCGAGATCACCTGTGAGTTTTATCTCAATTCCTTCAAGTCTCTTGCTCTGCCCCTCGGTACCGGACATGTTGCCGCCGGTAACCCAGTCCTGCCATCCGATATCCTGAATGTGGGTGCGATATGTTATTCCGCCTGCGATATTCGGCGAAAAGACATCCATATAGATTGCTTCAAGACGCTTGCCTTCGCCTGTAGTTCCGGATTTAAGTCCGTCACTCTTATACTCGGTTTCCCATCCGTAGTCCTGACGGTGAACTCTGTAAAGAACAGAAGGCGTTATACTGGCCTGATCCTTAGGTACAATCATAACCTGAAGCTGCTCAAGTCTCTTGCTCTCGCCTGTAGTACCTGCGAGAAGTCCGCCGGTCTTCCAACCCTGTGCATCGCCGTAATCCTGAATATGAACACGATACATTACAACGTAGTGATTGGCGAGATCACCTGTAAGCTGCATCTCTATGGCTTCAAGTCTGAGACTCTGGCCGTGAGTACCGGCAGACTGACCGGCATCTACCCAGTCAGCGCTCCATCCGATATTCTGAACATGTACTTTGTACTCAAGCGTTCCGGCATACGCGGTATTGTTTGTAAAATTCACCGTGATGCTCTCAAGCCTTTTGCTCTGCCCGGTTGTTCCCAATGTAAGAACTCCATCTGCATAAGTTCCGTTCTGGTCTCCGATATCCTGAACGTGAGCACTTCCACCAAGTGCAAGATTACCGGCCGAATCTGCAGCAACAGGTATGTTTACAACTGACACGCACATAGCGAGCATCAATGCAATACCAACCACTCTCTTTGCTAAATTCATTTCTTTTCCCCTTTTCGTGTTAATTATCGCATTACCAATCCGCACTTTACGTACTTCTTGGCATTGTTTACTCCGTAAGGTTCTACGAAATAATACCAGACATAATCGCCTGAATCATTACTCGTATTTCCGCACTCTACCACATAATTCACGCCATTTATCGACAACTCACACCAGTAATGCGAGAATTTGCCGCTTAAGCTTGTAGCTGATTTTGAACGGTATCCGTTGACAAGCCTGACATTATTTACACCCAGATAGCACATCATCTCACATATAGCACCGTTATACTGGGCGCACCTGCCTCGCCTGTTCTGGAAGACCGATACCGCATAATCCATAGAACCTGATCCATAGGTCACGTTGTAGTGTATCCAGTAGAGCGTATATAGTACCTTTTCGCCGGTAGACCACGACGCATCGAAGTTCTCCGAAGCAAACTTCGCGCATGCGTTCCAGTCGGCGTCGCTCATCGTCTGCGTTGAATCATGTTCTGTCGATGACGTAACATCAGAATACAGATAGTCTCTGTGACCGCTCCCGACAGCTGAATTAATTGCGGCAATATCATCCTGATGAATGGACTGGAACCTGCTTACATATAATGCGGGAAACACATAAGCACTGCCTTCGTGATAGGCTTCTGAGCAATCGCTTGCGATTCCTTCAATAACTGACGGTGCGGGACTTCCCTTCGCAACGAGCACAACCTGAATTGCCTCAAGGCGCTTGGACATGCGAGAAGTTCCCGAACTTGCGCCATTGCATGCCCATGCCATCCATCCATAATCCTGAGCATGAACCCTGTAATATACATCATAATAGTCTGCTATATCGCCTGTAAGCTTTATCTCAATTGCTTCAAGTCTCTTCCCCTGCCCGCAGGTTCCGGAAAGCGAACCGTCACTTGCCCAGTCACTCTCCCATCCGATATCCTGAATCTGAGTGCGGTAAGTGATTCCACCGGTGTACTTCGTTCCGATAAGAGACATTGAAATAGCCTCAAGCCTCTTGGATTCACCTGTAGTTCCCGAAACATCGCCGTCTTTCTTCCAATCGGTTTCCCAACCGTAATCCTGACGATGCACGCGGTAGCTGACCGACTCATTGCCGTTTACAGAATCGAGCGCCTCAAGCTTCACATGAAGATTCTCAAGTCTAAGCGATTCCCCTGTGGTGCCGGCAAGTGCGCCGTCCGATACCCATCCCTGATTATCTCCGTAATTCTGGATATGTACGCTGTAAAACACACTGTAATGTTTGGCAAGATCCCCGGTTAGCTTTATTCTGATTCCTTCAAGACGAAGTGACTGACCTTCCGTACCTGCATATTGTCCGGCCTGAACCCAATCCATCCATCCTATATTCTGGACATGTACCTGATATGTAATAGAGCCTTCATAGCCGGTATTGTTTACCAGACTGATACAGATGCGCTCAAGTCTTTTGGATTCATGCGTTGTTCCGATTACAAGTTCACCATCGGCGAAAGATCCTGATCTGTCACCATAATCCTGAACATGTGCCTCACCGCTCAATGTATATGCAGTTGAATCGGAAGCTTCAGCCGTTCGTGTCAAAAGAGCAGAACCGGAGAAAATGATGGTTGCCGCAATAAATGCTGACATTATTCTCTTCGCAATATTAATCATTATTTATGCCTTCCGTCGTGTATTTTTACCCACGGAAGAATATTATATCATTACTTTCGTTATTTTTTTCGGTAATTTATGTTCATTGGATCAGTCCGAAAAAAGAAAACCGAATGTCTCAAGCGGCATCCGGTTTTCTGAGGTAAGGTAGATAGATGTGTCAGGCTTCTTTTCTGATTCTTCTTCTGATAACTGCAATACCGGTAATGCCTATGGTTATTGCAATTCCTGCCGTTACAAAAGACAATTCATCATATTTTTCTCCGGTAGAGACTATATCGGCAGAAGACGATTCAGCAGAATCATTTTTTCGGGTTCCTGCAGCGGTAACTGTGACTGTTGCATTTTCTTCATAATTTCCATCACCTGTACCATTATTGACTGTTACTGCATAGGTGCTTGGAGCTGGTGGTGTGTCATTCTCATAGGTTGCTGTCAGGGTTACTGCATTTGCTGGC
>JAKVLB010000009.1 GCA_022484595.1 Mageeibacillus sp.
GAATCAACACCGGCAGTTACAGCTACGCCTACGCCTACGCCTGCTTCAGATCAGGATACATGGACTGAGGATGACGGCACAACTTGTAGTATTGATTTTAATAGTGAAGTTTTTACTGTAAACAGCCAAGTTACTATCGACAGTACAGGATTTGTAACCCTAACGAGTGATAATCTTGAGCGCTATAACTCTAACGAAATTACTGCCGCAGCGACCGGTATTAAAAATGAGTTAGACAGTATAACATGGATAAGTGATGTTAAAGTTGCTGCGCCAACTGGTGTAGGTAAGCATTATACAATTACTTTTAAGTTAGCAGCAACAGAAAACGGAACAGGCAGCATAACAAATGCGAGTGCAAATTATCTTAGAACCTTGTCCAATAGAGATTCAAAGACATTCACCCCATCAGGCATTTCAATTACGTTAAACTGGAACTCCATAGCTTCTGACTTCAACCAAAAGCACATCAAGCGCCTTAGTGGTGAGCAGTGGACTGTTGTTACTGACTCTGACGGCTGGTTTGTCAGAGCGACTTCCAGTCCGAATGTTGGCACCAGTGATACAAAACACTTTTGTATTGAGCCGGGCGGTGAGACCGGAACATGGAACATAAGCGGTGCATATCATCAAACAGGATTTTCCACTTATGAGGGTTTGGGCGCCGGCATAAGAGGCGCTGAAATATCAAGCAGTGAAAATAATACTGTTCATGATGCAAACGGAAATCCGCTTATGAACGTGGATTCGTTTACTGCTGCACGAGTATTAAGCAGTGACCAGACAGATCAGGAGAAGGCAGGCTGGTGCTGGGCGCATCAGACAGCCGTTTCTCTTGGAGGAAATGTCTGTACTGCGATTGCAGGAGACCCGGGAATAGACAGTGTTTCTGTAGGACTCAGACAGCTGCAATCAACCGGCCTCAGCTTTAGCGTAGGGAATAATACGACGGTTGATGGCAAGCTGTTTGTAGAGCCGGGCGGCACTTACACCATAACAGATGATAATGACCAGTTGCAGTATTGCACGTTATCTTCGAATAACAGCAAGATAACTACTGAGACAAATGGAAAGTATCTTACTATTCATGTTGCAGATGACGCTACTACAAGCGATATTCTCAATACTTCCATAACAGTCGGCGGTAATACCCATTATTCAAGTATTACTTACGAGTGGGATATTTACACATGGACGAACAACCAGAATCAGGTTGCCGCCGGCGGTTGCAGAGCTTATCAGGATTACTGGACAATAAATGCTGCTTCCGTTTTGTTCTCTACATCAATAGATGTCTCTTTCACAAAGACTTCTACCTGTCCGGCAGTTATCGGCAACAGCCTCTATTCGCTCGCCGGAACTACTTACGGTATCTACGGATCAGCGGATAACGCAAACAGTGACACTTCACGTTTGGCTACAATCACATCTGACGCGAACGGCAACTGTACGGTAGACGGCAAGGCAGCCTACACGACTACACATACCAACGCAACGCTTTATCTTAAGGAGCTGACCGCAGGCGCAGGCTATAAGCTGAATCCGGATGTCATATCTGTACAGCTCGACAGTTCGAACCAGACAGTCACTCTTAAAGATGAACCGATAACAGACCCTCTTAACTGGACGCTTCAGAAGACGGATGCAAACAAGTACAATATCGCCACGGGATTAACTCTTGCCGGTGCGGTATTTGAGGTCGATTATTACGACACTGTAAATGTAAACAGTGTAGCAGACGCGCAGGCTTTGTCTAATCCTAAAGCGACTGTACAGCTTACTACTGCTACAGACGCAGCCGGATCGGCAAGCATTACTGTTAACGGCAGCGCACTTAAAGCTAAATCAGCGTATTTTGCTTCATTTGTTAACATTGATGCACTTCCCCTCGGAACTTATGTAATACGAGAAGTATCAGCTCCGGCAGGCTATACGTCAGTACCTTCAACTTCTCCGTTTGTATATAAGCTTTTCGAGGACGCGAATGGAGAAGCTGATATTACTTTACTTTCCAGCAACCAGTTCTATGCCACACTTGACTCAGAGAATGCGGTGATTTACGAGCAGCCGAAGACAGGCGTAATTGCGGTGACAAAGACTGTTACTTCTGACAACGGTCTGGAAACAGTAGCACCGTCGCTCTACGACCTTGCGGGCACGACTTATGATCTCCGTGTAGCTGACGGTGAAAAGGGTGCAGGGAATCTTTACTGCACAGTAACTTTCGGTACGGACGGCAGGATAAGCAATGTCGCTTACGCACCCGGACTTACCGTATCGGAAGATGATAAGTGGAAGGCGGGAGATACAGCTATCACAGTGCCTTACACAAGCGAGACTTCAGGAAAGTATTATTTTGTCGAGACGCACTCGGCGAGAGGATTCTATCTTGACGAAGCTAAGCACGATGTTACGGTTACATCAGCCAACACTAAGACTGCACCCGCTGAAGTGACGCTCAGTGATGAACCGATGATGACTTCTTTCGGCACATTCTACAAGCACATCGTAAGCGGCACGATAGCCGCCGCAGACAGCGAGGACGTATGCAAGTTATTCCCGAAGAACGGAGTATCTTTCATGATCTCCTACTACAACGGTATCTATGAGACAGCAGCCGAACTTCCGGCGCGCCCGAATGCCGGATGGACAGTGACTTCCGACGGCAACGGCGAGTTCTCAGCTACCAACACATACCTTGACGATGCGACCAGAAGTTATATCAATGCCGGATTGCTCTCAGGGGTGTTCACGGACAGGAACGGCACGGCAGCAGCGCCGCAGGGAACGTACGTTATCTCAGAGATACGCGTATCAGACGCTATGGCAGCCTGCGGTATCACGGTCAATACGGACAAGGTGATTGTGCCGGTACGTTTTGCCGCAGATATAGTGAAGGGCAGCGAGGCAGACCCGGCGAACAGCTCGGTAGCCGCGATTAACAACGCTATACTGGGAATTGTCGGAGAGACAAAGTCCCCGTTCAACAATCTCTATAACCCTACGGTGGAATCCAACGCGGTTAATGCCGCCACAAATCAAACAGTAATTACAGGAATAACTGTGGCACGCAGCCCGGATTGCTTTTAGGATTCCTTTAAGAAAATAACTGTTACAAATGCTTATCTGATGGGAGAAACTAAAGAGACAGAAATATATTGACACATTGCTGTTAATACTGTATATTAAACACATTAACAGTTGAACGCCTGATTATATGATGCCGCTTATCGACTGGTACGGAATTGTCCGGGGCTTTCAGCCGGAAAGGAGAGTTGACAGTTTTGATTATTTCTCAAAGTTCGGGAGAACCTATTTATAAGCAGATATCGGATCAGTTCAGAACGGATATTCTTGAGGGAAGAATTCAACCGGGCGATATGCTGCCTTCTATCAGGAGTCTTGCGAAAGAACTCAGAATAAGCGTAATAACCACGATGAAGGCGTATGAAGTACTTCAGAATGAAGGCTATATCGTGTCTATTCAGGGTAAGGGTTTCTGTGTGAACGCACAGGATAAAGAGATGCTGAGAGAACAGCATATCCGTATGATTGAGAATTCTCTTTTGGAAGCAATAAAATCCGCGCGAATAGCGGGAATGAGTTATAAAGAGCTTAAGCAGACTCTGGATTATCTCATAAAGCTTGATGAAGAGGACAGCAAATAAGTATTTTGCAATATTAACACAAGGAGACTTATATGGAATACACTAATGTAATTGAAGGAAAAGGGATTAATAAAAGATATGGGAAATTCGTCCTTGATATTCCCAGTCTGGAGGTTCCTAAAGGATTCGCTACGGCTCTTATAGGGGAGAACGGAGCCGGAAAGTCTACGCTGATGGATATTCTTACGGGAATTCTTCTGGATGCAAAAGGAGATTTGAAGTATTTCGGTGAATATTCCGCCAAGGATCGCGAGAACAGTTACGATGTAAAGAACAGAATCGGTTATGTAGGTTCAAAAGGTTATTATTTTCCTCAGTGGACAATCAGAGAAATCAATGATATCAACAAGGTTCTTTTTGATAATTACTCAGAAGAGAAGTTTATGAGACTTCTGAACGAGCTTTCAGTTTTTCCGAACGGAGGGATTGACTTAAAAAAGAAGAATTCACAGTTATCTGACGGCAATCAGATGAAGACAATGCTTGCCGGAGTTTTTGCGCGTAATACAGACATGCTTATTCTGGACGAGCCGGCGTCACCGCTTGACCCGCTTATGAGAGATGTTCTTTGTCAGATGATACGTTCTTATGTCTGCGAAGGAAACGGAGACAAATCAGTCCTGTTTTCGACACATAATATCGCGGATATGGAGAATGTAACCGATTATGCAATCATAATTGAGAACGGTTCAATTGTAGAAAGCGGTTTTGTGGAAGACCTGAAGGAGAAGTACATACTTGTCAGGGGAGACGCAGCACAGCAGGAAGCTATATCGCAGCATTTGTATACGGTTACTGCAAGTCAGTTCGGGTTCAGCGGAATTATGCTGTCAGACGACCTGGACAGTATTGCCGGAACCGGTGTCGTAACCGAACAGGCAACGCTGTCTCAGATCTGTGTCGCCGTTATGAGGCACAATACAAAACTTGACTACTGTCCGGTTATTTAAGGTGGTGAGATTATGTTAAGAGATATTGTCATAGGATTCAAATTAATCAAACACAGTAATACAAGAAAGATCGATATATTGATAATAGCATTATTTTTGTGCATTGGTGTAATAGTTGAGATTTCCAGCAGGGGATTGAATTTTCTGGTAGGATTCTATATAGCTGTGTCAATATTGTGTATCTATGAGCAAGTAGAGAAAGTCGCCGTATTTACGCTGGTTCAGTCGAGCGGACTTAAGAAAGCACTTCAGACTGTGATTCCTGTCGTGACTTCATTTGTTTTGGAAATATTCCTGTTTACACTGCTGTTGATTGAACGCATAATCCTGATCAATATGTATCCCGAGAACAGAGCCGAACTTCTGAAGTCGCTGTTTATGGTAATTGTTATTTTGCTGCTGTGTGTAATCTACTGCACAATATGCTTGAAATTTTACGTTGTTTCTACTGTAATTTTTGTTTTTATGGCAGGAGCATTATCTGCTATCGGCAATATGGAATTATTCCGGAACAGTATGTCACTGCCTCTATTGGCTGCCATCGGTTATATCACAATTGTTGTGGGAGCAGCTTCACAATATCTGATTTCCAACCTGATGTACAAATACAGCTTTTCAAAGTTTGTATTCCGTCGGCTTGTCAAATAACGTCCGGTATATTATCGGCTGTGCGTCATTAAATAACAATATCGGGAGCAATAGATAGAAATGAGAAGTAAAAGCAATACAAATCATGTAGTCAGTAAGGTTCTGATGTCACTCGCGCCCATGCTGGTGCTTCTGATTCTTCAAATGCTGATAGGTGCCGGCTACTGGCTGACAGTCGGATTAACAGATGTTACTGCGCAGAAGACGGGTGACTTGTCCGTTGTGTATATAGTTACAGGCCTTGTTGAAGTAGCCGTGTTCTCTATATGGTATCGAAAACTTATTACAGGTGAGCATGTGACAAATACCCGTTCAGTCCTGAACTTAAGATCTGCGGTATCTGTTCTTCTGATTGCCGTCGGCGTGTCAGCTGTTTTATCTTTTGGAGAGTTCTTTGCCATAGAAGTAGTTCCGCAGTGGATATCAGACAGCTATGAAAGCGCTATTAATCAGGTGATTACATACAACGCGCTGACATGTGCCACTGTGACTGTATTATGCCCGATTGGCGAAGAACTTGTTTTTCGCGGTGTTACTTTAAAGCTGCTGAAAAGGACCGGCGCTCCGTTCTGGGTATGCAATATTATACAGGCATTCCTGTTCGCACTTATGCATTTCAATGTTATACAGAGCACTTATACCTTTATCTTAGGCATTGTATGCGGCTATCTGGTTTACAGGTTTAAATCGGTTGCGGCAGGTATTGTTACACATATGGTATTTAACATCTTGGGTTATCTATGTGTTTTCGGTTATTTCATCAACTGTTTCAGGACCAATACAATTATTCTCATAGCGGCGTCGGCGCTCTTCCTGGCAGCTGCGGCGGCAGGCTTTGTTATTCTTCGTAAAGTCAATGCTGTCAGCACTTCCGCGAGAATACCGGCTGCCTGCTTCTCGTCATATTTTTTATTGTGCAAAGCCGGCTGGCGCATATTGTTCTGCTGTGTCCTGCCTGCAGCTGCTGCCTTTATCGGTCTCGGAGCGGCATATATGACCAGAACCAATACGAAACCGGCTGACATGTACTGTTCGATTCTTTCCACAATATCAGCCTTGATGATAATAATAGAGACTAATGGTGATTACTTCGCATTTGGCGGCATAACAGCAGGTGATAAATTATATTTCAACCTTTTCAAAGTTTCAGGAAAAGGCAGAAGTG
Organism: Mageeibacillus sp.; assembly: GCA_022484595.1. Classification (GTDB taxonomy): domain Bacteria; phylum Bacillota; class Clostridia; order Saccharofermentanales; family Saccharofermentanaceae; genus Saccharofermentans. Next base: position 6,432 of record JAKVLB010000009.1, read on the forward strand.
TCATACGGTCATTTATCGTTACAGACAATATTGCGCGGATCGGAAGAATATCTTTGGTGGTACTGATATCATCGCTGTCATATATTTATCTTTCCGGAGATGTGCTGCTGCCTGCTGTTACGCTGCTCTATATATCAGTCATTCTGACATTTACGACGTTATATACGCGAAAAGTAACATTACTATATGACGTTTCGTTTTATACTGTTCCTTTTATCATAGCTGCCGTTGGCGGTGTATATTCACTCAGATTTATACATGAAGGTTATGTTTTGATTATTCTTGCCGCAGTGCTTGTAATTGCGCTGCTGTTCACGGTCAGATTTGTGAACAGAAGATTTGTCAGAAAGACTATTGACGACAGGGTATAAAAGCCGTGGGGTTTGGAGAATATTCCATAAAATAGTTCTTATCTGATGTTGCATTTTTGTATTAATTAATGAAAATGCATCCGCATCTCAAACGATTGGATAAAAATAATCTGCGAAGATGGTATAATTTCAAAGTTAATATTAGGAGGATACTACCATGGGCATGACTATTTCACAGAAAATTATCAAGAATCATCTTCTCTCAGGTGAGATGATTCCCGGAGAAGAGATTTCCATCAGAATTGATCAGACTCTCACACAGGATTCAACCGGTACAATGGCATACCTCCAGTTTGAAGCGATCGGAGTAGACAGGGTCAAGACGAAGCTGTCTGTGGCATATATCGATCATAATATGCTTCAGTCGGGATTCGAGAATGCCGACGACCATAAGTATATTCAGACTGTTACCGCAAAGCACGGTATCAGATTCAGCAGGCCGGGCAATGGTGTCTGTCATCAGGTGCATGTCGAGAGATTCGGCGTCCCGGGTCAGACTCTGCTCGGTTCTGACTCACATACACCTACATGCGGCGGCATCGGAATGCTCGCCATCGGTGCCGGCGGACTTGATGTTGCTGTTGCCATGGGCGGCGGTCCTTATTACATCACTATGCCCAAGATGGTTCGCGTCACATTGAGAAACAGACTCGGAAACTGGGCTACGGCAAAGGATATCATTCTTGAAGTTCTCCGCAGGATGACCGTAAAGGGCGGCGTAGGAAAGATCATCGAATACAGCGGTGACGGTGTTTCAACATTATCTGTTCCTGAGAGAGCCACAATTACAAATATGGGTGCGGAACTCGGCGCGACAACGTCGGTATTCCCGTCCGATGATGTCACTCGTGATTTCCTTAAGGCTCAGAAGAGAGAAGATGTCTGGACAGAACTCAAGGCTGATGATGATGCTGTCTACGATGAAGAGATTGTAATTGACCTCGCGGAACTTCGTCCGCTTATTGCCAAACCGCACATGCCTGATCAGGTTGTTCCTATAGCAGAAGTCGCGGGACTTAAGGTTGATCAGTGCTGCATTGGTTCATGCACAAACTCTTCACTCTACGATATGCTTAAAGTAGCTGCTATCCTCAAAGGTCATACCGTTGCTCCCGATGTTTCTCTTGTAATCGCGCCAGGTTCCAAGCAGGTGCTCAACATGCTGGCTGAGAACGGTGCTCTTGCCGATATGATAGCTGCCGGCGCAAGAATCATTGAGTGCGGATGCGGTCCCTGCATAGGTATGGGTCAGTCTCCAAAGACCAACGCCGTATCACTCAGAACAAACAACAGAAATTTTTACGGAAGATCCGGAACCAAATCCGCTTCAATCTACCTTGTAAGCCCGGAAGTTGCGGCAGTCGCCGCCATCACCGGTGTTGTGACCGATCCTGCCGATTTCGGTGAACCTCCGGTTGTTGAAATGCCAGATTCATTCCTTGTATCAGACAACATGGTGATTATTCCGTCTGAGAAATCATCTGATATTGAAGTTGTCAGAGGTCCTAACATCAAGCCTTTCCCTATGAATCACGCTCTCGGCGACACTGTCGAAGGCAAGGTTCTTATCAAACTTGAAGACAACATTACGACTGATCACATTATGCCTTCCAATTCTAAGCTCCTGCCTTACAGGTCTAATGTTCCTTACCTTGCGGATTACTGCCTGACGCCATGCGACGAGGAATTCCCTGCAAGAGCCAAGGCAAATAACGGAGGCTTCATTATCGGCGGCGAGAATTACGGACAGGGCTCTTCACGTGAACATGCGGCTCTGGCGCCTCTGCAGCTCGGAATCAAGGGCGTTATCAGTCTGTCGTTTGCCAGAATTCATATGGCCAACCTGATAAATAACGGAATTCTGCCGCTTGTTTTCGCGCAGAAGGAAGATTATGACAGACTCGGAATGCTCGATGAGCTTGTTGTTGAGAATGCTGCAGATCAGGTCCGTGCTGCCGTCAATGGAAAAAATGTTACGGTTACTGACAAGACGCAGGGTTTCAGTTTTGAGACAGTGCTCAATATTTCCGAGAGACAGTGCGGAATGCTTCTTGCCGGCGGACTTCTTAACTACACCAGAGAAAACGCATAACTTACAAGGAAGTATATATATGGATTCTGAAGACAGAGAGAAATTAATCAGTGAGATATCTTCCGTAGCGTCGGTGAAGTCGCACATCAATCCGACGCTGTATACTAAGTACAACGTCAAGCGCGGTCTGCGCAATAACGATGGTACCGGAGTACTTGTAGGCCTTACCGAGGTCGGAGAGGTCATGAGCTATATCGTAGATGATGTCGACAGAATACCTGTCGAGGGAAAGCTCTTTTATCAGGGATATGAGATAACAGATCTCGTAGAGGGATTTTTCCCGGAGAAGCGTTTCGGTTTCGAGGAAATCGCGTTTCTTCTCATTACGGGCGGTCTGCCGACAGACATTGAACTCAGAGAATTCAATGAACTGCTTTCAAGTGTAAGGAAGCTGCCTGAGAATTTTACAGAGGATATGATCCTCAAGGCTCCTTCTCCGGACATCATGAACAAACTTGCAAGATCTGTTCTTGCACTTTACTCATATGACGACAATGCTGAAGCAAACGATATCAATAACGTAGTAAGACAGTGTGTGGAGCTAGTCGCGCGTTTCCCGGTGCTAATTTCATACGGCTATATGGCGCGCCGCCACTATATTGAGCGCCGCGGCCTGTTCCTGCATGATCCTAAGCCCGAGTACAACACTGCGCAGAATATTCTCTACCTCATAAGACCTGACGGCAAGTTTACCGAGCTTGAGGCGCGTATCCTTGACCTCATGCTCGTTCTTCATGCCGAGCACGGCGGCGGCAATAATTCAAGCTTTGTCACTCATGCCGTGTCGTCGACCGGATCAGATACGTATTCGGTAATAGCGGCGGCTATAGGTTCACTTAAAGGACCCCAGCACGGCGGTGCAAGCAATAAAGCATTTTCAATGATGAAGGATCTTCGTGAACACGTGTCTGACTGGGAAGACGACGATCAGATCCGCGCATATCTCACAGATGTTCTCAACGGTCAGGCATTCGACAACTCCGGGCTAATTTACGGAATAGGTCATGCCGTTTATACGCTGTCTGATCCGCGTACAAGAATAATCCGCGAGTATGCGGAGCTTCTTGCCCGCGATAAGGGTAATCTTGATCTTTACAATCTCTACCTGAGAGTCGAGAGACTGGCTCCGGTAGTGTTCCATGAAGTTAAGAATTCCGATAAGATAGTATGCGCCAATGTGGATTTCTATGCAGGTCTTGTATACTCAATGCTCGGTATTCCTTCAGAACTCTTTACTCCGCTGTTTGCCTGCGGCAGAATTGCAGGCTGGAGCGCCCATCGTATAGAAGAACTCGTGTCCGGCGGCAGAATAATGCGCCCGGCATTCAAGTGCGTCAACAAGAGGAAGGATTACATTCCTATGAGCGAGCGCAACGAAAATTTATCTGAATAACGGCTTGCGTTAATTTTGCCTGTGTGGTAATATACACGGGCAAACTTAAACGGCCCCATGGTCAAGTGGTTAAGACGGCGCCCTCTCACGGCGCAATCAGCGGTTCGAATCCGCTTGGGGTCACCAGCAATATGCCCGGAACACTTATGTTCCGGGCTTTTTTTCGTCCCCTTTTTCCGGCAATTCCCCTTTTTTGCCCTGTAAAAACAGCATATTTTGCATTAGTGCAATTCACGAAAGTCAGCATTTTGAGGGTTCGACAGTTTTACTTGTGCAAAAGTGCTGTATAAATGCAAGAAGTGCAAGAAGTGCAAACTCAATCAATTGACAAACGTATGTTCTGACTATATACTTCTTCCAAAGAAATTTTCAGTTGTATTTAACGGATAAGGTGCGGTTATTATGGAAGAGAATAAGTATATAAAGATTCGCGGCGCCCGCGAACATAATCTCAAGAATATTGACATAGACATTCCGAGGAAGCAGCTTGTTGTACTTACAGGTCTGTCGGGTTCCGGCAAATCGTCTCTGGCATTTGACACCATCTATGCAGAAGGCCAAAGACGCTATGTGGAGTCACTTTCCTCATATGCCAGAATGTTTATGGGACAGCTGGAGAAGCCTGATCTTGACAGTATTGAAGGTCTGTCTCCGGCAATATCAATCGATCAGAAGTCAACTGTTGTAAATCCGAGGTCAACAGTTGGAACTGTGACGGAGATATATGATTATTTCAGGCTGCTCTATGCCAGAGTAGGAGAAGCTTTCTGTCCGAAATGCGGGAAACCCATAAGGAAGCAGACGATAGACCAGATAATCGACAGGCTTAATGGCTATGCCGAGGGAACGAGACTTATTATTTACGCTCCGATGGTACGAGGGAAGAAGGGTGAGTTCGCCAAGCTTTTCGAGTCCTTCAGGAAGTCCGGTTATGCCCGTGTAAAGGTGGACGGAATTACATATGAGCTTGACGAAGATATTCAGATCAATAAGAACAGCAAGCATGAGATTGAGGTCGTAGTTGACAGGCTTATTCTGAGACCGGACAATACAACGCGCCTCTATGATTCTTGTGAGACAGCTCTGAAGCTTTCCGACGGGCTGCTGCTTGTGGATTGTCAGACGGAAAGGCTTGATGAGGACAACCGTAAGGTATATGACACAACCGAAGAGTTTTTCTCCCAGAATATGGCTTGTCCTGATTGCGGAATATCATTTCCTGAGATCACAACGCGGAGTTTCTCATTCAATTCACCCGAAGGCGCGTGTCCTAACTGTTCCGGAATCGGAACAATTACAAGCGTGGATCCTGAACTTTGCATAACCAATCCGAAGCTTTCCATTAATGAAGGCGCAATCAGAACGGCAGGCTGGAATTTTGACGACCAGAAGAGCTGGGGAAGGGGTTTTATAGTTGCTTTGTCACAGAAGTACGGCTTCTCTCTCGACGAACCGTATTACAAACTTCCTTCAGATATCAAGGACATCATTCTCTATGGCAATAACAATGAGAAGATGAAGATTGACACAAAGAATTCCATGTATCCGAGAAGCGGTGATTACTATTCCGCGTGGGAAGGTCTTATCCCGAGTGTTATGAGACGCTACAGAGAATCTATGAGTGATGATGCGAAGGCCTCATATGAGAAGTATCTCAGCATAGATACATGTCCTGTGTGCAATGGCTCGAGACTGAATCCCAACAGCCTTTCAGTCAGGATCAACGGGAAGAACATCAGCGAACTTACTGACTTGTCGGTGAGGAACATGATTCAGTTCTTTAATAACACCACGTTTTCAAGCAAGAGCCGTCAGATATCAGCACCTATTCTTCGCGAAGTGAACAGCAGACTTGCATTTCTTAATGATGTCGGTCTAGATTATATGACTCTTTCAAGATCGTCGGCGACGCTGTCGGGAGGCGAGGCACAGAGAATCAGACTTGCCACGCAGATCGGCGCAGGTCTTCAGGGCGTGCTTTATGTACTGGATGAACCTTCTATCGGTCTTCACCAGAGGGACAATGACAAGCTTATCAATACACTGTTTAAGCTCAGAGACCTCGGGAACTCTATCCTTGTTGTAGAGCACGACGAGGATACCATGAGAGCTGCCGATTACCTTATTGATATCGGCCCGGGAGCCGGTGCATTCGGCGGTGAACTGGTTGCTTCAGGCAGTGTTGATGACATAGTAAATGAGCCAAGGTCAGTTACCGGCCAGTATCTGTCAGGCAAGAAGTTCATTCCTGTACCTTTGAACAGAAGACCGATAGACAGGAAGAGGGTTCTGACAATCAGGAATGCATGTGTAAACAACCTTAAGAATATCGATGTAAGTATTCCGTTAGGATTATTCACTGTGATTACCGGTGTGTCGGGCTCAGGCAAGTCTTCGCTTATCAATTCAACACTTGTGCCGTATCTGTCGCACGAGCTTAACGGAGCTCGTAAGTCAAGGGTGAAGTGTGAAAGAATTACCGGTTATTCCGGTCTTGATAAGCTTATCTGTATTGACCAGAGTCCGATCGGAAGAACGCCGAGAAGTAATCCTGCAACATACATAGGACTTTTTGACCTTATAAGAAGGCTTTTCGCTCAGACACCTGATGCCAAACAGAGAGGTTATGAGGCAGGAAGATTCAGCTTCAATACCAGGGGCGGCAGATGTGAGGCATGTTCCGGGGATGGCGTCAATAAAATTGAGATGCATTTTCTTCCGGATATCTATGTAACGTGTGATGTCTGCAAGGGCAAACGTTATAACCGTGAGACTCTTGAGGTACGATACAACGGTGCGAATATTTCCGAAGTTCTGGATATGTCTGTTGATGATGCCTGCGTATTTTTTAAGAACAACCCTGCTATCTATAAGAAAGTCAGGACATTGCAGGATGTCGGTCTCGGATACATTAAGCTTGGGCAGCCGTCAACCACATTGTCGGGCGGAGAGGCGCAGAGAATTAAGCTTGCAGCGGAATTATCACGCCGCTCAACCGGCAAGACACTCTATGTCCTTGACGAACCTACTACCGGATTGCATGTGGCTGATGTACATAAGCTGGTTGACATTTTGGAGAGACTAACAGAAAATAAGAACACTGTTGTTGTAATTGAGCATAATCTTGATGTCATTAAGACTGCTGATTATATTATCGACATGGGTCCGGAGAGCGGAGATGACGGAGGGGAGGTCATTGCCGCCGGTACTCCCGAAGAAATATGTAAGGTTACACGGTCTTACACCGCACATTTCCTTGAGAGAGTTCTTCAGAAGGCTCGCGATAACAATCAGTATAAGGATATCTCAGCATTTATTGATACTGAGAGGCTTGAAGAAGAGCAGTTAGATATATTAACCGGGCCTCGCGTCAGGCGAAGGATTACGGAAGACGGAGATGATTAATAATGGCATTATGCAGTATATGTAAGATTAGACACGCTATTGTGTTTACAAGCAGATATGAGAACGGGAAGCGTATAGATGAGGGTTTTTGTCTGAAGTGTGCTTTTGACTCGGGAATTGCCGGAGTAACTGATATTTTCAAGGCGAGTGGCATCAATGGTGACAATATTGATGATATGAGTGACAAGATTGAGGGGCTTATCGGCTCTACAGATATGTCTGCTGATCCTACCGAATTTCTAAAGTCACTGGCAAACGGAGATTTGAGCATTGATGCGGATCTGGGCTCTGATGAAGACAGCGAAGACTATGATTTTGATGAAGACAGCACGCCGATTGGAGTCGAGGATACTTCGGACAGGGATAACATTACAGATGGATATTCAAATCTGTTCGGACCGTCCGGTGACAGCGATGACGATGATAAGTCTGATAATGCCTTTAACAATATCAAAAAGAAGAAACTGAAGAACCGTTCAAGACTTAAGTTCCTGAATGAGTTTGGAACCAACCTTACCGAGAAAGCTTCTCAGGGCAAAATCGACAGGATTATCGGAAGAGACACTGAAATTGAGCGTTGCATTCAGATTCTGAACAGGAGAACCAAGAACAATCCTGTACTTATCGGCGCTCCGGGTGTCGGCAAGACAGCTGTTGCTCAGGGACTGGCTGTGAAGATTATTGAAGGAAGTGTTCCAGAGAAGCTTCTTAACATGCAGATATGGCAGCTTGATCTGCCGGCAATGGTTGCAGGAACTCAGTTCAGAGGTCAGTTCGAGAGCAGAATCAAGGGCGTAATCAACGAGGCTATCAAGGCAGAGAATATTATTCTTGTTATAGATGAGCTTCATACAATTGTTGGCGCCGGAGATGCTGAAGGTTCTACAAATGCTGCCAATATTCTCAAGCCTGCGCTTGCAAGAGGAGAGCTTCGTATTCTCGGTTCCACAACAACGGCTGAGTATAAGAAGATTGAGAAGGATTCAGCTCTGGAGCGAAGATTCCAGAAGGTGATGCTCGATGAGCCTTCCGTTGAAATGTCTATAGAGATTCTCAAAGGAATAAAGGATTACTATGAAAAGCATCACAATGTCACATATTCTGACGAAGTACTTGCTTTTGCCGTTAATGCTTCAAAGAGATATATTACTGACAGATATCTTCCGGATAAGGCAATAGACCTTATCGATGAGGCTGGATCGGCTGCAAACCTTAAGAATGTAAAGCTGGTTAAGCTCGCAAATACAAAGAAAGCTCTTGCCGCCGCCACGGAAGAACACGCCAAGCAGCTTGAGACCATGCAGAGTTCTTCTCCTGAAGAACGAACAGAAGACTATGAGAAGGCAGCCGAGCTTAAGGCTAATGTCGATAAGCTGACAAAGGAACTTGAAGCTCTTGAGAGTGATATAACACCTGACCCGATTCAGATTGAAGACATTGCAAGAGTTGTAGAGATGTGGACAGGTATACCGCTTAAGTCTATCTCTGAAAGCGAGACCGACAAACTTACACATCTTGAAGAGAGGCTTCATCAGCGCGTTATTGGTCAGGAAGAGGCAGTTCATGCCGTGGCTTCAGCCGTAAGACGTACTAGAGCCGGATTTACCAAGAAGCATAAGCCGACATCCTTTATTTTCGTAGGACCTACAGGAGTCGGTAAGACTGAGCTTGTAAAGGCCTTGGCTGAAGTGATGTTTGATACTGAGGATTCACTCATCAGAATCGATATGTCAGAGTATATGGAACCGCATTCTGTCAGCAAGCTTATAGGTTCTCCTCCGGGATATGTAGGTTTTGATGATGCAGGACAGCTTACCGAGCAGGTAAGACATAAACCATATTCGGTTATCCTTTTCGATGAGATTGAGAAGGCTCATCCGGATGTGTTCAATCTCCTGCTTCAAATGCTTGATGACGGTGTCTTGACGGACAGTCACGGTCTGCATGTCAATTTTGAGAATACGATCATAATTATGACGTCAAATGCAGGATCATCAGCAAAAGCTGCTACAATCGGTTTCTTCTCCGGAAGTTCAGAAGCGATGGAGGCGCATGTGCAGAGCGCTCTCAAGGAGCAGTTTAGGCCGGAGTTCCTAAATAGAGTTGACGAGACCATTATTTTCAAGACACTTACGACTGAAGAGATTCGTAAGATAGTAGACATAATGATAAAGGATGTGTATCAGTCGCTTGAGTCCAAGGGAATCAAGGGAAGGCTCACGTCATCGGCGGGAGACAGACTCGCAGTTATCGGATACGATGAGAAGTATGGCGCAAGGCCGCTCAGGAAGGCTATCCGCTGCAACATTGAAGACCCGTTGTCCGATATGCTGTTATCCGGCGCACTTAAGGATGTTTGCGAGCTTACAATTGACTATCGTGACGGGAAATTTGTTTTCGACACTATAAAGAATAAAATCTGATTATTTGCGAACAGACTGACTCTCAGACGGACGCATTAATAAAGGCGTAACCGGAAATCCGATTACGCCTTTTGTTTGTTGATTCCAGGACGCTGTTATGTGTTCCAGTCAAAGAAGCAGCTGTTGTATCCGAAATGCGATACCGCCGATTCAGTACTTACATAAACTGTGAAGGTGAGGGACTTGCCCGCTTCGATGGTGCAGTCAACAGGTGTGCCTACAAATTCTGTTCCCGAACCCGTGAAGTCGAGGTAATCAGATTTTACTTCTGTAATCTTCTTGTTGGCATAGAAAGAGAAGTCAACTTCATTGATTGAAGCTGCAAGACTTGCATCGTCGTTGCTCTTGTTCGTAAGCTTGACGTCAAACTTGAATCCGCCGGAAGTGGTCGTGAAGTTTGAAAGCTTAGTGTCAAAATCTGTTACTGTAACTCCGCCATTGGCTGAAAGTGATGTAGTTGTGGCTTCTGTCGTCTCTTTGGTGGTTGTTTCTGCCGCAGAGGTTGTCGTTGTTTCCTGAGTTGTTGTTGTCTCATCATCGCTTGTCTCAGCAGCCTCAGAGGTCGTTGTCTCTTCCGAAGTGGAAGTTGTCTCTTCCTTGGTTGTGGCGGTTGTTGTGGCTTCGGTCGCAGTTGTTGTCTGTTCTGTCTGAGATGCTTCCGATGAAATTGTCGGTACAGTCTCCGTAAGCTTATTGCCACCGAATAAGGCAGAAATCTGCTTGGTGTTATCAAGCACGAAAACAAAAGCGATGAAAATGGCAATGATTACAACAAGCGTAATTATTCCGCCGAGACCGGGTTCCTTAGTTCCTTTCTCTGTCTTACGACTTCTCTTCGGCTTATTAACAGTGGTAACCGCAGTGATTGTCTTCTGGTTATCGTGTGTAGCGCTCTTTGAAGCGCCTGAAGACATATCAGCAGATGCATCTACAGGCTTTGTGTTTGTTGTCCTGGAACCTGATGTATAGCCTGATGTCTGAGCAGGAGAAGCACCGCCAGGTCTCTGCGTTGCTGAAGCAGGTCTTTTTATAGGTGCTGAAGGTGTCTTTCTTTCGGCTGCAACCTGAGATGTTCTCTCAGTGTTGTAAGCGCGGCCTGAATTGGATTGAGGCCTGTTCTGTAATTGTGATTTATCGGGTGAAGCAGCTGTCGGAGCAGAAGAGGCTCTGACATTCTTAGGTGATGAATCAGTATGAGCCTCTGTTCTTGCCGCAGCAGGCGGTGTCTGTGTCGTATTATTGACAGGATGTCCGGCTGCCGGCTTCTCAGCAGAAACTGTAGGTCGCGCTTCATGATTAATAGACCTTGAAGATGCCGGAGCTGTATCGCTGGATGCAAAACCGTTATGAGATTTTGCCGGTGAATCAGATGATACCTCATATGCTTGCTTATCTGTGCTCGAAGCAGATGCTGCAGGTGAAGCATCTGCTGCCGGAGATGTCTTTGCTGCTGCGGGGGCAACAGGTGTCTCAGAAACTGAAGCTCTATCAGGTGCAGCATGCTTAAATGCATCTACGCCTGACGCTACTGTTCCGAATGTCGCAAGCCCTTCGTCTTCTGATTCCATAGAATAAGATTCAGGTTTCTTTGTAACGGTATTCTCTGATGTAACGCTTGGAAAGTCAATATCAGAAGGCTTTGGCATATCGGGCTTTGTTGCGTTGACAAAGGGGCTTGTCTTCTTATCTGCTTCAGATATGGCAAAGTCAATAGGCTCTGTCTTTTTTACAGCTGCTTCCGGACTTATATCTTTCTTGGCCGGTTCTTCTTTGGCAGGCGCTTTACTTGCAGCTGCCTGTGCGCCTATAGGCTTGAATGCAGATATAGATGGGTCAAACTCGAAACTGTCAAAGTCATCCTTAATTGAATCTGTTGCGTTCGGCTTATCTTCGCTGTTCTTCAGCTTGTCACTCACAGAATTGGCCGGATCGTTAGGTTTGAAGGATACCGCAAAAGAGGATCCTACAAAATCATCGTCGCTGTTGTTCAACTTGCTGTTGTCACTGTTATTTTTCTCATTTGGATCGAATAACATATTAATGCCCTCGCTTATATTAATATTGAGGATATTTTAACACTATTATTTTTCTATTCCGATATATTAATGATCAAAATCCGCAAATGTCTTTAACTTGACATTATTCAAGCTCAATGTTAATATCATTTGGCTAAGTGAACAGGCTCGTGTGGCGGAATGGCAGACGCAACGGACTTAAAATCCGTCGGAGTAAAATCCGTACCGGTTCAAGTCCGGTCACGAGCACCAGTAATAATATCGCGGAGTGGAGCAGTTGGTAGCTTGCCGGGCTCATAACCCGGAGGTCGTGAGGTTCGAGTCCCGCCTCCGCAACCATAAAGAAACAGTCATATTACGGACTGTTTCTTTTTTTTTAATAAATTATGTATAATAGCAGAGAAGTCCTCTCACTAGGAGGTTGTTATGGCTGATATAAAAAATGATAAGACTCAGGTGCAGCCCGATGTTGTAAATCGGCTTGTCAGAGTTGTTATATTGATAATCGTATCCTTTTTGATTTCCGTTGCTGCGGTGTCATTTGCGGTGCATCACATGCGCCTTCAGTTTGAGGGTGAGTTCAAGGGTATTTCGGATACCAAGGTTGAGCAGATATGCGATGTAGTCAAGATGACGGTAAAGGGTGACGATATTACTGCAGATCAGGGTAATGCCGCACAGAAGTATGGTGCTGTACTTGATCTTATGTTGTCAGATACTTCCACTGAGAATCTGTCGACAGAGAGTTACGCACTTTTCGCGTATTCCGACGGTCAGCTATCGCTCCTGCTGAGTCAGGGCGCATCTGATGCTTCGGAATTTGCAGTTGCCAATCGTGAGATATCTGAGTGGCTCAACGGAACTTACGACAATACAACAATTAACGGTGCGAATTTTGAGAGTGTAATTGTTCCTATTACGGACAGCAACGGAATGTGCGTCGGGGTATTTGAATACAAGGTATCGTTCGACGGTCTGTACGGGGTCGGAGACACCTTTGAGTCAAGAGTTCTTTTCGCAGTTGTTATATCCGTAGTTGCCGGAATAATTCTGTTTGTCATACAGGAAATGCTTATCAAATTCATGCGCAGGAAGCAGGGAAGTGACAAGAATCGCGGTGAGACAATAATGAGCCGCGACAGAAGGCTGACGTCTTCTACAATCGGCTACTGTTTTGCAATTGTGCTCGTTGTCCTTTTTGTAATGTCTGCGCAGCTGTCAAGCTTCTACGTCAAGGCGTTGGAGAGTGAAAGGGCCGATGCGATGGAGGAGTGCGCTCTGACTTCGGCTACTGCTTTGAGTTACACGACTGTTGCGGAGAATATGACATATGCTTTGCCGATATATAATTACGGCACAGATAAGCCATATATTGTCAATATTTACACAATGGCGGGTGATTCGTTTCTCAGACTGTATTCTTCCACTGCAGATGCATCGGCAGCACAGTATTATCTGACAGGTGTCGGCGACCAGTACATAAACTGCTTCCAGCTTCAGGAAGTTACGCTTACCACGAGAAGCGAGAACGGAGTGTCTTATGTTACTGCTATCGCACCTATAATATCGTCAGACAATACTGTATCCGGAATTCTTGAGATTATGATGCCAAGGACTGATTTTGAGTCAACTGTAAACGGTATGAGTCTGAGCTGGATATTTACGATTATATCAATTGCAATATCGATGGGAATTGTAATATTTGAGCTTAATCTGCTTATATCAACCGTTTCGAAGGGTGTCTCCGGAAACAGCCCGGTGCTTGTCATGTACGGCGAGAATGCATGCCGTTTCCTGTCGTTCTTCATGGCGTTCGGCGCAATTATGGTACCGATATCTTTCGCTGATTACTATAAGGACAGTCTTGAAGGAAAGAGCGACATACTTATTCAGTCGCTGATTGCAGCTTCGGTTCTGCTGTTCTCGGTCGGTTTCTTCGGAATGTCGGATCTCCGCCAGTTTATCAAGTCCAAGATTACCGAGAGAATCGCCGTGCTGTCTGTCACGGCTTTCGGATTCTTCCTGGCTCTTGCTTCAGGCATCGTAGGTGTGGTTTATTTCTCGCTTGTGCTCGCTCTTCCGATAGGTTTTTGCTTCGGAATGCCGTTCAGCTATTTACGAGATTACAGAATAAATGCCGGAAAACTGGGATATAAAGACTTCAGCGACAGAACAATCCACAATGTACAAAGCTCGTCTTATTTTCTCGGTGTCTCAGTCGGCGCAGTAATAGCAGGCATCTGTTACGAACGTTACGGTTCCGTTATTGTAGCGCTTATCAGCGGAATATCGCTTTTCCTGTCGGCTGTCGGCATGGTCTACTTTATGCAGAACAATAATTCCGTTCGCGAAGCGCACCTAAGCATCAGTTCGTGGCTTCAGACTCTGTCTGACAGCAATGCAGGGAGATTCCTGAATTCATCTTTTCTGGTGCTTGGAATTGCTTTATCGTTCCTTCTGGTGTTCATTCCGAATTATCTTGAGAAGGTTGGAATATCTCTTGCTACAAGTTCGTTCTATTTTCTGCTTTGCTGGTTCTTTGCCTGCATTGTCTGCGGTGTTTTGAAGAACCGGGGTGCACGTTTCCTGACTTCTAGGGTAAGGGTCACAATACAGGCGCTGTCTGTTACAATCGGTCTTCTGGCATTTGCAATCGCCCCTTCGGCAAAGATGCTTGTAGTTACGGTAGCTTTCCTTGGAATCAGCCTCGGCATTCATGATTTTTACTACATATATGTCCTGTTCCTTATCTGCAATAAGAGAATTAAGGTGAATCTGCGCAGATGTGCCGAATATACATTCTATTTCGGCTTCGGCATTCTGGTGCCTGTAATAATGTGTGCATTTATTCTTGGTAAATTAAGACTGGTATTCCTTATAACGGCGATTGTTGTAGGTATTATTGCATTTATCTATCCTGCTTCGCCGTTCTCCGGAAAGATTGATGAAGCTGACAGCTCAATGAAGCACGCCAGACAGTCCAAGAGCGATGATTCACAATATAATTACGCACAGCCTGTTCCTGTCAGCAATGATAATTTGTCCGAGAATCCGGCAGCAGATTCCATAAACGGAGGTGATATCAATGGCTGATGAGCTCTGGAACGCGAAATTAACACATGATAATCTCAGAGATTTCTATCTGTCCACCGTAGTAATGGTTTATTCTTCTGTGCTTCAGATTACCAAAGAGTCAACAAGATGTGAGAATGCCATCGTGAAGTCTTACCTTGATATATATTCAAGGCGCAACTCGGTACCGGCAGACAAGGTCATATATGTTTTCGGTGACATTCTTCTTGATAACGCCAGGAAAGTGGTTGAGGATTATCCGCTTCCTGCCGACATTACTTATCCTGAACGTCTTCTCGATGAATATACACGCAACTCGATGCTTGAGAAGATTATGAACAAGATTGACTCAAAGAGCTTCAAGATGGTCGAGTTTATTTCTTCTGATATGAAGAAAGGCAAGTCCGGACGAGGAGGAAGAAGAATGAGCAACCTGTTCACGGTTACTCCGCTTCTTTGCTTCGAAGTAATTGTACTCGCACTTATTATCGCCGCTGTCAGCTATGCCGCAGTGACGCTTCCTTATTCAAAAAAGCAGCTCATTGATGAACAGGCTATTTTCGAAAACTCATCGGTCCAGGAGAAGTATATTGCTGCGATGGCGTATTTCCCGCTCAATGCTGTTACTGATACAGCTCCTGCCGATTCAGCTGATGCAGCCGTTGCCGGCCAGGATACGGCAGATACGACGACCGAGACCGCTTCTGCTGATACGGCAGCAGATCCCGCCCAGACTACGGCGGCAGGCAATCCCGCGCCCGTTATTGCTACAACGGCAGAGCCGAAGGTGTCTGCTACGAGCGGCTGATTGTTCGCATAAATCTCTCTGATAACTTACTTATCCGGATTGAATGACGCCAGAGGATTGCTTTCTATGGCTTTCTGGAGCTGTTCGTCATCTACGTGAGTATATATCTCGGTAGTTGAAATGCTCTGGTGTCCCAGAATCATCTGAAGATTTCGTATGTCGACGTGTCCGTATTTATACATGAGAGTAGCTGCCGTGTGGCGAAGTTTGTGAACTGAATAGACTCTCGTATCAATTCCGGCCTGTTCAAGCAGACGCTTTATGGTTATCTGTATCATATCGTCAGAAATGCGTGTACCGCGCTTAGAAATGAAGAGCGCTTTTCCGGCTTCCGGTTTGATTTTTATAGTCTCTCGCTTTACGTACCAGTCATCTAAAGCCTTCAGACAGGCATCATTCAGATATATGGTGCGCTCTTTGTTCCCTTTGCCGATAACTGTGAGGGTTGTTCCGTGAATATCGTCTGTGTCAATTCCTCTCAGCTCCGAAAGACGCATTCCGCAATTAAGAAACAGAGTAAGCATGCAGTAATCGCGCTCACTCGATTCTATAGGCGAATCATAGGCCACCTTGAGAAGCTCACGGCTCTGGTCCAGTGAAAGATACTTCGGATTGCGACGCCCTATTTTCGGAGTCTCAAGATCATAAGCCGGATTTGATTCTATCAGGTGCTTCTTTGAATGGAGATACTTGAAAAAACTGCGAAGCGACGCGACATGCCTCGCCCGTGAAGCATTTGACTGCTTGCGGCTCCGTGAAAGCCAGATGATAAAGGCCAGAAGGTCATCAGTCGTGACTTTGGACAGAAGGTCAATATCAACATCAGATACATCTATTTGGTCTTCAGCTGTATCTTTCGCGACCATTCCGTGGTCCTGCTTGAAGAAACGCACAAAACAAAGAATATCATATCGGTATTCTTTTACCGTAAGTTCTGAGCGCCCGAGCGCCGCAAGCATATAATTGCAATATTGTTCAAGAATAGGAAACGACTGCAAGCCAGACTCCTTTACGTTGTTAACTTTGCTATATTCTAACATAAGAAAAAACAGATTTTTGTTGCCGGTGTACTTGTTATGAAAAAGTCATTGTGATAATATGTGCTTGCTGGAAAAACAAGTGTACACAATACACGGACACAGATGGCAAAACGAATTTGATCGGAGTTTCGGTTATGGGTAAGAAATTGAGAGTAGGCGTCATAGGCGCTACGGGTTATGTGGGGCAGAGGTTTGTTTCTCTGCTTGAGAATCATCCCTGGTTTGAGTGTGTTGCTTTGTGTGCTTCACCCAGGAGCGCAGGGAAGACATACGAAGAGGCGTGCGGTTCACGTTGGAAGATTGATGTTGCCATGCCTGAGTATGCAAAGAAGATGGTTGTATACGGGACAGACAATATTGAAGAATATTGCAGACAGGTTGATTTTACTTTCTGCGCTGTTGATATGAAGAAAGACGAGATTCGCGCTCTGGAAGAGAAAATTGCCAGACTTGAGACGCCTGTTGTCTCTAATAACTCAGCTAACCGCTGGACCAGTGATGTCCCGATGATTATCCCTGAAATCAACAGCGATCATGCGGCGCTTATTGACGCTCAGCGCAAGAGACTCAATACGTCCAGAGGCTTTATCGCAGTCAAGCCAAACTGCTCTATTCAGAGCTATGTTCCTGCACTTACGCCTTTCAGAAAGAACGGTATCAAAGCAATTTCTCTCTGCACATATCAGGCTATATCCGGCGCCGGAAAAACTTTCGCCGACTGGCCCGAGATGGTAGGCAATGTTATTCCTTATATCGGCGGTGAAGAGGAGAAATCCGAGAAGGAACCGCTTAAGGTCTGGGGTAAATTTGCCGGCGATCATATTGAACTTGCCGGTGATACTGTAATTTCAGCCCAGTGCTACAGGGTCGCTGTTCAGGAAGGTCATACGGCTGCCGTAAGCGTTACATTCGAGAACAAGCCTTCAATTGACGAGATGATCAAGGCATGGTCAGAGTTCGAGAGCGAAGCGGTAAAGCTCAATCTTCCGTCCGCACCAAAACATTTTATTCAGTATATAGCAGAGGATAACAGACCTCAGCCTAAGCTTGATGCAATGTTTGAGAACGGGATGGGTGTATCCGTTGCAAGGCTTCGCGAAGATAATCTGTTTGATTATAAGTTCGCTTGTCTGTCACATAACACGTTAAGAGGCGCGGCAGGCGGCGGAATGCTTACGGCGGAGCTTCTCACGGCAAAAGGCTATATAACCGCAAAATAAGGAGGAAATTTATGTATTCGATGGACAGTGAGCGATTATATGACGTTTATATGGCAGCTATGGGGATATACATGGTTGTGCTCCTGATAATATCGCTGATTATGATAGTATCACTCTGGTTTATTTTCAGAAAAGCCGGCAGACCGGGGTGGGCGTCTATAGTACCTTTCTACAATAACTATGTGCTTTATGATATTACATGGGGTCAGGGATGGATGTTCCTTCTGCTTCTGATTCCTGTTGCTAACGCTGTAATTCAGATAATTACTTCAGTCAAACTCTGTAACGCCTTTGGTAAGGGCGGCGGGTTCATAGTCGGAATGATATTCCTTCCGGTAGTATTCTACCCGATTCTCGCATTCGATTCGTCTGCTTACATCGGAGTTGACGGCGCTTCAGTCAGCGAGTAATCACAGTAATTAATTCACTTAATATACGCACCGGATTTCCGCAAGAAGCCGGTGCGTTTTTATGTTCCCTATATCGCGTAGAAATCACGCTGCGGATGAATCATATCAAAGCTTTTGGTGAATTGAAGAAAACAGATATAGACGATGTAATTTACCATATTGCCGGGCTAAACTCAAAAAACATGTAAGTGCGGAGGTGTCAATTGTAAAACAGAAACAGCAGAAATCAGCGCAGAGCGGTGCGGCAGCTCTCTTGAGCACAGTTTTTGCAAAAAAACTCTTGACTATCCGAAAAGTTATTTATATACTATTCAAGCGCTTTGAGAGAAGCGGCTGCGTAAGTGTTTACGTGGGCCTTTAGCTCAGTTGGTCAGAGCTCCCGGCTCATAACCGGTTGGTCCTGGGTTCGAGTCCCCGAAGGCCCACCATTTACACTTAAGCTTCAATATCTGGGAAGATTCCCGAGCGGCCAAAGGGAACAGACTGTAAATCTGTCGTCAGTGACTTCGATGGTTCGAATCCATCTCTTCCCACCAAAAAGATTGTCGGAATTCCGGCAATCTTTTTTTTGCCTGATATACAGTTGACATAACCGCATTTATCATTAAAATGATAATGAATATCAATTTCAAATTATGAGGCTCAGTATGACGATCAAACCAAAAGGTTCTTACAACACAAAACAGTCCTGTGAGATACTTCAGTACATTAAGAATAACGAGGGCAGGCACCTTACCGCTCAGGATATTGTTGACTATTTTCATGAGCATGGAACGAATGTCGGTGCTGCTACAGTATACAGACGACTTGACAGACTCACAGGCGACGGACTGGTCAACAAATATATAATTGATGACAAGAGTCCGGCCTGCTATGAATTTATCGGTGATTCAAACTGCTGTGTCGGTACATGTTATCACATGAAGTGCGAATCGTGCGGGAGACTGTTCCATCTGAGCTGCGATGAGATTGACGGTTTTTTCGCGCACGTAAAAAAAGATCACGGATTTGTACTGGACCCGAAGAGAACGGTATTTTACGGGCTTTGCACAGAGTGCTCTGCAAAGGCGGTGTGATTATGTCATTGATTTCAGCACAGAATCTTACTATCGGCTTTGAAGACAGGACGTTATACAGAAATCTGTCTTTTGATATCAATGCCGGTGACTATTGTTTTGTTATCGGCGAGAACGGGGCGGGAAAGACCACACTGATGAAGACTATCCTGGGGCTGAGAAAGCCTGTTTCCGGCTCTGTTACCACGTCAGACGGCCTTAAGCCGGATGAGATAGGATATATGCCTCAGCAGACTGTGGTTCAGCGAGATTTCCCGGCTTCTGTAAGCGAGATTGTCATGTCAGGGTTCATAGGAAAGCTCGGCAGACGCCCGTTCTTTACGGCGGAACAGAGAAGACTTGCGTACAGCAATATGGAAAGGCTTGGCGTAAATGACCTTGCGAGAAAATGTTACCGCGAGCTGTCGGGCGGCCAGCAGCAGAGAGTGCTTCTGGCGAGAACGCTTTGTGCTGCTTCCAGAGTGCTTCTGATGGATGAACCGGTAGCCGGACTTGATCCTTATGTTACCGAAGAATTCTACGGACTTGTAAGCGGGCTTAATCGCGAAGGAATTACCATAATAATGATTTCCCACGATATACCGGCGGCGAAGAAATACGCTACGCACATACTTCACGTAAAGGATGAACCTTCATATATGACAAAGGACGATTATTTCAAAAGAGGTCACGGCGCTGACTTCTCGATTGTCAGAGACGGAGGTGATTGCTGATGGATATTGTCATTCAATATCTTGCTCACCCGTTTGTGAGATATGCATTTATTGTCGGAATACTAATTGCGTTCTGTTCATCTCTTCTGGGCGTAACACTTGTTCTTAAGAGAATGTCTTATATAGGCGACGGTCTGTCACATGTGGCTTTCGGAGCGCTTGCTATTGCGTCGGTTCTGAAGTTGTCAGACAACATGATTATCATACTTCCGGTTACTGTTCTTTGCGCTGTGCTGCTTCTTGCGGCGGGGCAGAACACGGTTATCAAAGGCGATGCTGCTATCGCAATGCTGTCTGTCGGAGCGCTTGCTTTCGGTTATCTGCTTATGAATATATTCTCGACGTCGAGTAATCTTGCAGGGGATGTATGCAGTACACTGTTCGGTTCAACGTCAATACTTACGCTCAGGCAGAATGAGGTCTACCTGTGCCTTGTGGTATCGGTTGTCGTTGTGATAGTTTTTGTTCTGTTCTACAACAAGATTTTCGCTGTGACATTCGATGAGAATTTCGCGAAAGCGAGCGGTGTCAGAGTCGGGTTTTATAATGTTCTTATTGCTGTGATCATTGCTGCCATTATCGTTATGGCGATGAATCTTGTCGGTTCGCTTCTGATATCGGCACTCGTGATTTTTCCTGCAATGGCTTCGATGCGTGTGTTCAAGAGCTTCAGGGCGGTTACAATATCTTCTGCGGTTTTCTCGGTTGTATGCGCAGCATCCGGCATTATTATCTCAATAATCGCTCAGACTCCGGTCGGTGCCACAATTGTCGCCTGTGATGCGGTGATGTTCGGATTATTCTGCGCATTGGGCAGAATAACAGGAAAGTAAAGGCAACGCGGCATCAGAGCACTCTGGATTTGCGGTCTGACTCGTTTTTCCTTCTTCTGATAATCTTCCTTCTGAATATCAGCATGCAGATTACAAGGACGAGAATAAGTCCTGATATCGCCGCGAATGTTATAAGAATTTTGCGGACTTGAGTAAGTCCCGTATTCTTCACCGGCGTTATCTCAACAACAGAATTCTTCTGGAGTATCTGAACAGTCAGAGCACCGACGATATAGTTCTTGTCTGTATAGCATTTGCATATCGGGATATTGATTGTCTGTTCATTGGCGTTCTCGTCAATTATCACAGATGACAGGTCGATCTTGTCGGTTGAACCGAGCTGCGCGCGCGCGGAAGTTGTAGTCACATACGCTGACATTGCCACGGTCTGTTCCGATACATACAGATTTGTCTCAGCCAGCAGATCGTCAATCTGGAGACGCGCCTGGTCGATTATTCCGGAATATTCGTCTTCTGTCACAGGCAGTGTTGTGTAATTGCTGTAACCATACTCGAAAAGGTGTATCAGGTCAGCATATCTTACTTCAGGGTCTGCCGCATTGAAAACGACTCCGATGAGTGTGTGTCCGTCTTTCCTTGCAGCCGCACACAGAGTATAGCCGGCAGTATCGGTAAATCCGGTTTTGCCTCCGATGTAGTATTCATAGCCATACTCGGTTGTACAGATAAATCTGTTGGCATTGGTGAGTTCGCGCGCATCGGAATACTTGTTGGTTGCATTGATGGTATAGGAGTAAGTTCTTGATATCTCAGAATATGAAGTGTTGGTGACGGCTTCCTTGAGAATCAGGCTCAGATCATAAGCAGTTGTAAGGTTGTCGGGGTTGGCATAACCGAATGCCGAAGAAAAGTGTGTATTGAGGCATCCGAGCTCTGTTGCCTTATCGTTCATCATGTTGCAGAAATTTTCTTCGGTTCCGCCGATATACATACCGAGTGCCAGTGAACAGTCATTCGCTGACTTGAGAACGGCCCCGTAAATCAGATCTTTTACTGTTATTTCCTCACCTTCCTGAAGCCCAAGCTTTACATAGTCACCGGACAGCTGATTGAAGCGCGTCGCCATATCCGGAGTAATTGTTACGACTTCTGTCATGTCGAGATTCTCAAGCGCAAGAAGAACAGTCATGACCTTTGTCATTGAAGCAGGTTCTTTCTGAACGTCATAATTCTGTCCCTGAAGTACAGCTCCCGAATCCGCATCGTAGAGAATGTATGCGTCGGCGGACACAACAGGTGCATCGGGCATTGTCTCCGACAGAAGGTCAGTTCTCTGCTCATTCTGTGAAACTAAATTGTCGTCAGGATTATCAAAATCATCATTTACCGCAAGTGTTGTTAGCGGAAGTGACATAACAGTAATAAGAATGGCCAGTACAGCTGAAAGCAATGCCTTCTTTGAGCGGTTGTTGTATATCATATAAACCCCGTTTTTTTTTATAGCGCCATTATTTTAAAACTTTATAGATAAAAATACAAAGATGTTGAATTATTTTGTATAATCAGTTGAGAAAAAACATAGGAAGTTATATAAGAATGGCTATTGTTAAGGTAACTGAATCAGATATCAGTGAGTTCACCGCGGCGATGAATGAACTTTGCGAGTATTTTGCCGCTTTGTCCGCACGTAAAGGACGGCCGCTGACATTTAATCTGCTTACATACGGATGTCAGCTCAATGAAGCTGACAGTGAGAAGCTTTCCGGCATGCTGAGACAGATGGGGCTTGAGAGTGTCGGCGGTTCGGATGATGAACTTGTATTTGCTGACGTTGTGCTTATGAATACATGCTCTGTCAGACAGAATGCGGAGAAACATCTGTTCGGCAACCTCGGTGTCTTTAAGACAGAGAAGAAACAGAACAGCGATTCCATAATAATCTGCTGCGGCTGTATGATGAAGGTACCTGAGAATGTTGAACGCATACAAAAGTCATATCCTTTTGTTGACCTCGTTTTCGACCCTCAGCAGCTTCACAGGTTTCCGGTGCTTCTCAGAGATTCCATAAGGTCTCGCCGACAGCTAGTCAATATCGGCTCGATTGACTATATAGCTGAAGACGACTTCTTCCCGATAGACAGGCAGCGCAGGTTCAGGGCGCTTGTCCCGATAATGTACGGCTGCAATAATTTCTGTACTTACTGCATTGTGCCTTATGCACGCGGTCGAGAGCGCTCCAGAAACTTTGATGAGATTGTAAGAGAACTTGAGAGTCTGGCAAAACAAGGCTATAAGGAGATTATGCTCTTAGGTCAGAATGTCAATTCTTACGGCAACGGCTCAGAAGACGGCAAGACGTTCGCGGATTGCCTGAGAGCTTGCTCTGATATCAAGGAATTCTCCAGGGTCAGGTTTATGTCATCGCACCCTAAGGATCTGTCTGATGAGGTTATTGAACTGATGGCCGAGCGTTCAAATATCGAAAAGCATCTCCATCTTGCAATGCAGTCGGGCTCTGACGAAGTGCTTCGACGTATGAACAGGCCTTATACGATAGATGATTATATGAGAATTGTGGATTTGTTCAGACAAAAGGTTCCGGACGGTTCGCTTACTACAGATATTATTGTAGGATTTCCGGGAGAGACGGAGAAAGATTTCGAAGATACCCTTACAGCTGTTAAGCGCGCGGCTTTTGACGCTGCATTTACCTTTCAGTATTCGGTAAGGCCGGGAACAGCGGCCGCATCTTTTGAGCCAAAGGTTCCTAAGGAAGTTGTAACCGAGCGTTTCGGAAGGCTTGTTGAATTGCAGAACGCACTTGCCTATGAATCAAACTGCCGTAAAGTCGGGAGATCAGAAGAGGTGCTCATTGAAGGTGTAAGCAAGGCCGGCAGGGGGACTTACAGCGGCAGAACGATGTCTAACCATCTTGTGAATTTTACCATACCTGACAGCCTTATGATAAAGGACCAGTCAGATACGCTTGAAGGCAGGCTTGCTGTTATTAATATCGAACGTGCCAGACCTTATTCTGTAGACGGTGTTATGGAGAGAATTATAAATGAGTGAGATAGCAGGTCAGGAAAATAATGAGCATGAATTGCTGCATCTGTCTGACATGAATGCGGATGAACTGTCGCCGATGATGCAGCAGTACAAGAAAATGAAGGAATCTCTCGGAGAGACATTTCTGTTTTACAGACTTGGTGACTTTTATGAGATGTTTTTTGATGATGCCATCAAGGCATCCAGGATTCTTGAACTGGCATTGACAAGAAGAGACTGCGGCAACGGAAAACGCGCGCCGATGTGCGGTGTGCCGTTTCATGCGTATCTTTCATACGCTGCAAAGCTTGTTTCTTCCGGCTACAAGGTTGCAGTGTGCGAACAGCTGGAAGACCCGGCGCTCGCGCAGGGTCTTGTTAAGCGCGGGCTTATCAAGATAATGACTCCGGGAACCATGACCGAAGGCGCGTCGATTGACGACAGAACAAACAATTACCTGATGAGCATAATGTGTATCGGTTCGCAGTTCGGAGTTGCGGTTGCGGATATTTCCACCGGTGAGTTCGAGGCGACTCAGCTTACGGCGACTGATAACGGAGAGCATCTTATGAATCTCCTGTCACGCTTTTCACCGTCAGAAATCATATATAACAAAGCGTTTGAGGATACACCGGAATATAAGACCATAGCTTCGGTCACTTCAATTGCATTGACTTTGCGTTCTGACCGGGAGTTCGCATCGGACACGGTTCAATCGTCTGATACCAGAGTATCGGGTCTGGACAGATTCAAGGATTCAATGATGCTGATGTCGGCCTGCGGTGCCCTTATATCGTATGCGACTCAGACGCAGACGGAAGAAGTCATGCACCTCAAGGTTATCAACTGTTTTGCGGTATCTGACTGTATGGAACTGGATTATTCCACGAGGACTAATCTTGAGCTGACGCAGACAATCAGGACAAAACAGAAGCGCGGGTCGCTTTTGTGGGCTGTTGACCGTACCAAGACCGCTATGGGCGCGAGATTGCTGCGCAAGTGGGTGGAAGAACCGCTCATCAGCGTAAAATCAATCAACCTGAGACTCGACGCCGTAGAAGAGGCTGTGACCAGATACATTGCCCGTCAGGAGATTATCGAGGGATTTTCCGGACTTTATGATATTGAAAGGCTCGCCGGCAAAGTTTCGCTCGGAAGCTGCAATGCGAGGGATCTGCTGTCGCTGCGGAACTCGCTCGCCAAGCTGCCGTTTATCGTAAACAGCTGCAAAGTCTTCAGCCGCGGGGTGTTCAAACAGATTAACTCGATGCTTGACCCGCTTACAGATTGTTATGAGCTGCTTCTGAACAGCATCAACGAAGACTGCCCGGTAACGGTAAAGGACGGGGACATCATAAAGCGCGGTTACAATGATGAATGTGATGAGCTTTATGAGATTGCGACAAATGCCAAATCCTATATCCTGCAGCTTGAGGCCGCTGAACGCGAGAAGACAGGAATAAAGAACCTGAAAATATCATACAACAAGGTGTTCGGTTACTATATCGATGTTCCAAGAAGTCAGGCTGATAAAGTGCCTGAAGAGTACATAAGGAAGCAGACACTCGTTAATAACGAGAGATTTATTACGCCTGAGATAAAAGAGCTTGAGACCAGAATTTTGTCCGCTTCGACAAAGAGAGTGGCGCTTGAGTATGAGCTTTTCATGTCTGTACGTCAGAAAGTCAATGAATGTTCTCAAAGACTTTTCGATACCGCCAGAGGCATAGCGCTGGCAGATGTCATCGTGTCACTTGCCGAGCTCGCAGAGAGTGAGAACTACACAAGACCTGTTATAGACGATTCCGAAGTTATCGATATCAGGGGCGGGAGACATCCGGTTGTCGAAAAGATGCTCGCCGGATCACCGGCCGGTTTTGTCCCAAATGATATAGTCCTTGACGAAGAACGCCGCCTTATGGTGCTAACGGGTCCCAATATGGCGGGCAAATCAACTTATATGAGGCAGACTGCACTTATTGTTCTTCTTGCTCAAATCGGTTCGTTTGTACCTGCGCAAAGTGCCCGCATCGGTCTTGTCGACCACATATTTACAAGAATCGGAGCTTCGGATGATATTTCTACAGGACAGTCAACGTTCATGGTGGAGATGAGTGAAGTCTCATATATTCTGAAAAATGCCACGAGGAAGAGCCTTCTGCTGCTTGATGAAGTGGGACGCGGAACCAGCACCTATGACGGTCTGTCTATCGCGTGGGCGGTGATTGAATACATTATCGATCCGAACGTTCTTTACAGCAGAACGATCTTCGCGACTCACTATCATGAGCTTAACCAGCTTCAGCGTCTGTCTCGCGGTATTTTCAACAATCATGTAGATGTCAGGGAGAACACTGACGGAGTTGTTTTCCTCCATAAGATAGTGGACGGCGGAACTTCAGATTCTTACGGAATAGAAGTTGCACGACTTGCGGGACTGCCGGACGATGTCCTTGAACGCTCAAAATCTATACTGAAAGAGCTTGAACGCATCGGCAGATTCAAGGTCAAGGGCAACCGTGACTCTTTCGACGAGAGCGGAGCTGAACTGTCATCTGATGTCATGCCGGGACAGGAATCATTCTTTAATCCCGATAATGTTGTATACCGCAAGGAAGACAAGGTGCGCAAGGTAATCAGCGAGACAGACGTCTCCCGCCTGACGCCTATTGAAGCGATGAATATTTTGTATGAGCTTACCGAGATAGTATCGGGGGAGTCCGGAAATGGGAATAATTAACGTACTTGATACAAAGACGGCAAATGCGATTAAGGCCGGAGAAGTAATAGAAAGGCCTGTATCCGTGGTGAAGGAGCTTTTCGATAATGCCGTAGACAGCCGTGCCACGAGAATTACAGTAGAGTTCTCAGGCGGCGGAATTGCATTTATCCGGGTGACGGACAACGGTGTCGGAATGGACAGCGAAGATGCACGGAAAGCATTTCTCATACATGCGACTTCAAAGCTGAGTAAGATAGACGACATATTAAGTCTTACGACAATGGGTTTCAGGGGCGAGGCACTCGCTTCCATTGCCGCCTGCAGCGATGTTACGCTTGTAACAGGGCAAAGCGAAGGAATTGCGACAAGAATTACATATGAGGACGGGAATTATACGGGAAGCGAGAGCTGCAATGCCGCAGCGGGAACCACCGTTGAGGTAAGACATCTTTTCGCGAATTATCCCGCCAGGTACAAATTTCTGAAGAAAGATTCGACGGAAGGAATGTATATTACCGGAATTATCGAAAAGTTAGCGGTCGTAAATCCTTCAATCTCGGTAAAACTCGTCAAAGACTCAGAGGTGCAGTTTACGACGCCCGGAACAGGCAGCATGCTCGACGCTGTCTACGCGGTATACGGCAAACAGACAGCAAATGCGCTAATTCCGGTCGATTACCATATGGAAAGCTATACATTGTCCGGATTCTGCGGCAATACTTCATATGTCCGCGGCAACCGCGGCCTTCAGTGCATATATGTCAACGAACGCGTTATCCGGAGCAAAACCATAACCGCGGCAATTGACGAGGCTTATAAGAATGCAGTTATGAAGAACCGCTTTCCGGTTTGTTTTCTTAAGATTGACTGCGCGCCGGGAAGTGTTGATGTCAACGTACATCCGCAGAAGGCTGAAGTCAGATTTGAGAATGATTCAACCGTGTTTAGGCTTGTCTGCAACGGCATACGCGACGCATTGAACGGAAGCGGACAGGCAGGTTTTGATTTTCTGGGCGCACAGAATAACGGCAAAGACGGCGACAATATCAGCCGGGAGCCGGTAAGCAACGCAGGCACACAGATTCGTATGGATGTCCATAAGTTGACAAATTCTCCTTCAAGGATCTCAGACTCTGACTTCAGAGCCTCCGGTTCAGTTGCAGGCGATTCTGCCTCCGCTTCAAAGCTGCTAAAGATACTTTCCGCTTTTAAGCCGAATCCTGACGAAATAAGCCGGGAGACGCAAAGGTCATATACCGAAGACCCAGTAACTGTAAAGCCGGATGTCAATGAAGCCGATGACCGCAATTCTGCAGAACGTATTATAGAGTCAGAAGATACTGATGATGATATCAGTCTGCTGAGAAAAGCAGATTTTGTGGGTTTTCTGTTTACAACATATATGATTTTCCAGAGTGAAAGCGACGTTTTCTTTGTGGATCAGCATGCGGCGCATGAGAGAATTCTGTATGAGAAATATATGGCGAAAATGAAGCCGGGAACAAAGCCCGACGATATTGAGTCTTTGCTTGTTCCTCAGATAGTGCCCGTCAGTGCGCAGGACTATGCTTTTATCTCAGATCACATTGATGATTTTGCTGATAACGGATTTGAAATTGAACTGTTGGGTGACAGGGAGATTGCGCTGAGAACTATGCCTTTCGGGACAAAATCGTCTCCGGCGACGGTTTTCGAGCAGATAATGGATGATCTTAAAAAAGATGTTCCCGCCAAATCACAGATATGGTATGCCCTTATGCAGACGACAGCCTGCAAGGCGGCAATCAGGGCCGGAGAAGTGATTACAAGGGAAGAGGCACTGTCTCTTGTCGATTCAATGACCAGGCTTGACGACCCGTATCACTGCGCGCATGGCAGACCGACGTTCTTCAGGATTTCCCGCAGAGATTTTGAGAAGAATTTCAGGAGAATAGTGTAAGTCATGATAAATATCAGCGATTATCTTCAAGGTTACAGATATATTCCGATCATCACAGGACCGACTGCGAGCGGCAAGAGTTCTCTTGCCCTGGATCTGTGCCGTGCGGACGGCGCCGAGCTTGTCTGCGCAGATTCGATGCAGATATACAGAGGACTTGACATAGGCACTGCAAAAGACACTCCGGAAGAGATGCGTGAAATCAACCATCACATGTGTGACATCATCAGCCCCGGGACCTGTTACTCTGTGAATGACTATATAAGGGATTGCACAGCAGCAGTAATGGGCATTCTTGAGCGCGGCGTGCTGCCTGTAATCTGCGGAGGAACCGGTCAGTATATATCGGCATTGTGTCACGGAACAAGCTTCGGCGTTGATGCAGCGGCAACTGCCAGAACTGACGAGCTTGCCGATGAGTATAACAGAGACGGAATCGACGGAATATACCAGCGCCTTAAGGAATGTGATCCCGATGCAGCTTCGAAAATACATCCGAACAACACCAGACGAGTTATTCGCGCACTCGCCGTATATGAAGCGACAGGGAAAACCTTTACTGAGAAAAACAGCGTATCAATGGTCTCAGGTCCTGTTTTCCCGTTCCGTGTTTTTATGATTAATCATGACCGGAGCATTCTTTATGACAGAATAAACAGGCGTGTGGAATCAATGATTGATGAAGGGCTAGAAGCCGAGGTATCCAGGCTATATTCCGGAACCGGCATTGACCACAGTTCAACCTGCTTCCAGGCTATAGGATATAAAGAATTTGCTGATTACTTCGAAGGAAGAATGTCTCTGGATGAAGTTAAGTATGACATTAAACTCCGTTCAAGACACTATGCAAAGCGCCAGCTGACATGGTTCAGAGGGATGGGAGATGAGATCATTCTCCTTGAGCCGGTTGCTAATTACATTAATGTAAATAATATAAATAGCAATATTAGTCAAAGTGAACAGTAAATTTGAGACTAAATTACTTATTCATAAATGAGAATTGTTTAAAATTCTCAAATTTCAGTAAAATTTTAATTTGGTGTTGAAAACCGTATTAATTCTCTGATAAATTAGTGTCATGTTAACAAATAATCAATTCCGGGGGAAGGGAGGGTATCATGTTATAGAATATCTGTGAAGACCGACTACTTTGCCAAGTATTTTGCAGCCTTCAGTATTAAAGGGAATGGGAGAGAAGTTATCGTTCTCGGGGAAAAGGTAAGGTGTACCGTTGGAATATCCAAACCTTTTAACTGTAGCTTCATCATCAATCAACGCAGCAATAATATCTCCTTCGTCGCAGGAACTCTGTTTGCGGACAATAATGTAATCGCCGTCAAGTATATGGGCATTTATCATACTGCTGCCCTTAACTTTCAGCATAAAGCATTCTGAACTGCCGATTATTGATTTACTTACCGGAAAACTCTCAGAGTAATCTTCATGAGCCAGAATCGGGACGCCGGCAGTGATTTTACCTACGCAGTAGAGTCTCTGACAATCATTATATTCATCAGTTGCTGCTGATGACTCCGGGTGATACTGCTGCTTAATTATAATTGCTCTTCTGATACCTGGGCGGTATTCAATCTTGCCCATCTCGTCTAATTGCTTAAGATAGGAATGAACTGAAGACGTCGACTTGAGACCGACGCCTGCACAGATGTCTCTGACTGAAGGTGATATATTGTGATCCTTAATGTAATTGCAGATATAATTATAGACTCTATCAATTGACTTTGCGGATTTGGATTCTTCTGTGTGGTCTGACATGTTGTCGCCTCCAAACAAATTTTCTTTTTTAAATTCTAACACTAAATATCGAACTGTCAAACAATTGTTTGGATATACTTAAGAGGGGTATTCATTATGGACAATTTATCTAATATTGAGGACAGACTCAAGCGGCTTAAGAAAGACCTTTGCATTACAAAAGCCGATACGTCTGATTTTTATACTGAACTTATGCAGGTCTATCAGGATAAACGCGATTCAATTATTGACATATATGCAAAGCTGTATTCGCCCGCTTCAACTTCATTAAGGGAAGAAGGTTACTCGTCAGATCCATTATGTTCGGGGACAATGACTCAGCGTATGCTGGCCTTTTCGAGCGGATACGACAATTTCATTGAAGGAATCGAGGAACGCTACAGAGGAGAGATTATGCGTAAGAGACAGGCGCTGGATCTGTTTTCAAAGATGCTGTCACTTCCTTATCCATCGTCGAAAATCCTTTATCTCGCATACTATAAACTATCGTCTCCGGACGACATTATTCATGTGATGTATATAAGCAGGTCTTCTTATTTCAGATATAAGAGGACTGCAATCAATCAGCTTAAGGAACTTTTCGAGATATAATTCATTCCCGGCACTATGAATGATATAATCTATAAATAGTTTCTGGAGGAATAATGAGAGATAACGGTTCTGTAAATACTGGTTTAGGCGATAAACTGAGCGCATTCTGGGGTTCTTCGGTTAGAGCAACTGTGCGTCTGATTAAAAATATCATTCTGCGCGGAATCAGTCTCATAAGAAGAAGAATTCATGAGATTAAGAACAGACCCCAGCGTAAAGACATATCAAAGGTTTATGTTCTTGTAGGATATACAACGAAGAAACACGTTGATGACAAATTCAACGCGGAGAGACGGATGATTATCTTGCGCAGGGGGCTTCTGACACTTATATTTGTCCTTCTTCTGTTTATTGCAGTTAACAGATTCATTTCAGCCGTCAATTATGGCGAGCTCAGTCAGATGTTCGGTTTTGACTCTATTACTGATTTTGTAAAGAATGATCCGTTCTCGTCTTCAGATAAGAGCATCACAGCCACGGCAGATACACAGCAGCTTTCTTCCGATATAAACGGAACTGATGAAAGTGCCTAAAATGAAAGTTGCATAGTGTTAACTTTCATTATCATTTTTCTATTGCACATCTTTAAAACTTGTACTAATATTTACCCGTTAAGTTTTGACGCTGCTTACGGCATAAGCATTTTGTCAAAATATGAATTTTTTGCTTACCAATCTTGCATAATTGGAAGCACCAGAAAGGCGGCATTATATGGATTACACAATTGACAATGAGTACCTTAATGGCCTCATGCAGCAGGTTATGGCTAAGAACCCGAATGAACCGGAGTTCTTCCAGGCTGTACATGAGTTCCTTACATCTGTTAAGGCAGCTCTTCCGACACACCCCGAGCTTATCGAGAAGCAGGTTCTTGAGAGAATCGTTGAGCCTGAGAGACAGATTATGTTCAGAGTTGCATGGATTGATGACAACGGAAGAATGCAGATCAACAGAGGCTACAGAATTCAGTTCAACAGTGCTATCGGACCTTACAAGGGCGGTTTGAGACTTCATCCGTCAGTAAACCTCAGCATTCTCAAGTTCCTGGGTTTTGAGCAGATTTTTAAGAATTCCCTTACCGGACTTCCTATGGGCGGTGCCAAGGGCGGTTCAGACTTTGATCCTAAGGGCAAGTCTGATAACGAAGTAATGTCTTTCTGCCAGAGCTTCATGCGTGAACTTTACAGACATATCGGACCTGATTGCGATGTACCTGCCGGTGATATCGGAACAGGCGCAAGAGAGATCGGCTATATGTTCGGTCAGTACAAGAAGATTGTTAATGAGTTCTCAGGAATTCTTACGGGCAAGAAGCTTACTTTCGGCGGTTCACTCGCAAGAACAGAAGCTACCGGCTACGGTCTCTGCTACATGATGGAAGTTCTCCTCGCAAAGAAGATGAATACAACATTTGCAGGAAAGACAGTTGTTATCTCCGGCTCAGGAAACGTTGCCATCTATGCCTGCGAGAAGGCTACACAGCTTGGCGGCAAGGTTGTTGCGCTTTCTGATTCCAACGGATATATCTATGATGCTGACGGAATCAAGCTTGACATTGTCAAGGACATCAAGGAAGTCAGAAGAGCAAGAATCAGCGAGTATGTTAAGGCTGTACCTTCAGCTAAGTATACTGCAGACTCCAACGGATCAAAGGGTATCTGGACAATCCCTTGCGACATCGCTCTTCCTTGCGCTACACAGAATGAGCTTAACCTTGATTCTGCAAAGAAGCTTGTTGCAAACGGTGTCAAGGTAGTAGGTGAGGGCGCTAACATGCCTACAACACCTGATGCTATCGCATACCTCCAGGATCAGAAGATCTTCTTTACTCCCGGTAAGGCTTCCAACGCCGGCGGTGTTGCTACTTCCGGTCTTGAAATGTGCCAGAACAGCGCAAGACTGTCATGGACTTTTGAAGAAGTTGACGCTAAGCTCAAGGACATTATGGTAAACATCTTCAACACAATCGATGCTACAGCTGCTGAAGTCGGCTGCGAGAACAATTACGTTGTTGGTGCCAACATTGCAGGCCTGCTCAAGGTTTCTGATGCTATGATTGCACAGGGCTGCATCTGATAACAGACAACTAAATAAATTAATAAACGCCATTGTTAGCCGCTTGTATCATCTGATGCAGGCGGCTTTCATATTCTGTAATGATGCTTTCAGTATATTAATGCAGTAACCGGTAATAGAAATCGTGATTATCGATAAACCGATATCTGCGCAGGCGTTGTGCATAAGATGAACATAAATAAACCCGCTCCTCGGCTGATTTCCCGGGAGCGGGTCTATTTATTATCAATATGTGTTTCTTTTGTAATTTGTATTTCCGTAATCTGTATTACGGATTGATTGTTGACTTGTCAGCCTGTGATGCTCTTACCATGCAGATGTATGATTTGCCTCGGTTGACCTGAATCGGCTGTCCGGCTTCGTTTAAGACCACAATCGGATCATTTACGGAAGCCTTTGACCATGTGACATTGACTATCTTGCCGTCGCAGATGTAATATCCGGAACCGCCTTCGTCAAGGAAATAATCGGTGCGGTAATTGTCTGATGCGGCAGCGACTCTTGCATAGAGCACGAAAACGTTCTTAACAGCGAGCTGCTGACCGTTTGTCTCGTCAATCTGAGGGTCTCCGTACTGGCTCTTATAGTAGAGTCCGTCAGTTGCATTGTATTCGAAGAGGGCGTCATCGTTATTTCCTGAGAAATAAACGTTTATGCTTGAACAGGTCTGCGTTGCCTGCGTGATGTCAGTGGAATTGTCCGGAACGAAGTTGAACAGCAAAGGTGTCTCGGCTTCTCCTGTCTCTCTGACAATATTCTTATAAGTCATAGCCTCTACGAGATGTGCCCCGTCTGTTACGGCAGTGTGTTCTATCGCACGCTTGGAAGCCCAGGTCTTGTCTCTCCAGAAGTATGTATGATTCGGAAGGTCGACATATCCGTCTTCATAATCTGAAGACGAATACTTGCCTGCGCTCAGATAATTACCGTCGATATGAGCTATATCGTTTGTTGTAAAGAACGATACCGCCCGCGGTTCGCGACCGAAGTGAATGAATATCGAATTGTTCCCTGCGGCAAGAGAGGCGGAAATAATTCTCGCGCTTCTGATTGAGCCTATCTCAGGAACCTTGGATACGTCAGCGAAAACGGCCAGCAGTCTGGTGATTCCGCCTTCTGTCTCGTACTCGTAGATTGCATCTGCAGCTGAGATACCGCGCTGCGGCATTGCTGCATAAACGTTGTTTACTACAATTGAAACGCTCTTCATGCCGACATTCGCAGGATCCATGTCCTGAATTCCGGTAATTGGATTGATTGCCATACTGTTGTTCGGGTCATAGAGGCCGGTCGTCGTTGCAACTGTAGCCTGTGCTGTTGTTGTCTCCGTCACGGATTCCTGCGTCGTTGCTGTCTCAGATGCCGCAGCTGTTGTTTCAGCTGCATCTTTCTTACATGCTGTGACAGACAGCAAAAGCATAAGAATCATGATGGGTACTGCTATTTTTGTTTTCTTCATATGTGAACCTCTCACAAATTGATAATGAAATTATACCATTCTTTTTATTCTCAACACTTAATATCATTGCTGTTTTGAAATAACAGAAGAGATGATATAATACTAAAGAAATTTGGAAACATTTCCCAACAAAAGGAGATATACGAATTATTATGAGTAATAAAGGCTATGTTTCTTCCGGCGCCAAGCCAAAGAAGAAGTCAAAAGCACTGAGAAACTTTATTAGGGTACTTGTGGCCGTGCTTGGTCTTGCCATGGGATGTGTACTTTATTTTGTGTATATTTTCGGCGGCACATATGTGAGTGTGCCTGTTGTCAGTGAAGATGAGTATGATACCGTCGCTCTGTCTGCGGACGGAAGCACAACGGGCGGGGATGTTACTTCTGACTGGACGGCAGGCGGACACACAAGGCTGTATTACAATCCGGACCATCCGATAATCAAGGTTGACCAGAAAGATCCCGATGTTGAGAATGTACTTGTTTTCGGTATCGACTCGCGCGGTACTTCTGATTATCAGTGCAGAACTGATGCAATGATTGTTGTTTCTATTAATAAGAAGGATAAGACGACGAAGCTGATATCTCTGATGAGAGATACCGGCGTATATATAGGCGATACAGATGCATCGGCGTCGTCGTCACTCGACAAGCTCAATGCCGCTTATGCTTATGGCGGTGTCGGTCTTATGATAAATACCATCAACCGTTCATTCGGACTGGACATTCAGCGTTTTGTAATGCTCGATTTCGGAAGCTCCGCTGATATCATTGATTTATGCGGTGGTGTTCAGATAGATGTGTCAGCTGATGAGGTTAAATATGCCAATCATTTCATCGGGGAGATGAATGTTCTTAACGGCACAGATTCTCCGCTTCTGACAACAAGCGGTCTTCAGCATCTTGATGGTATTCAGGCTACTTCATGGGCGAGAATCAGATACCTTGATTCAGATTTTGTAAGGACTTCAAGACAGAGGACAATTGCTACCGCGCTTATGGGCGAGGTTGCCGATATGTCATATTTCAGACAGGTACAGCTGCTGAATGACTCAGCAGGTGTTTTCGAGACGAACATGATTTCACTTGACCTTATGAGGGTCGCAATGAACGGACTCGGCGGCGTACATTCGATTCAGGAGTACAGAGTTCCTGCGGATGGACTTTATACCGTTCAGAGCAATCCCTGGATGATGAAGATTGATTTTACTAAACAGAATGAGCTTTTAAGTGCTTTTATTTGGGGTGACAACAATGAGTAAGACAATAGCTACATGTATCGCTGAGACAAATCAGGAACTCAATAAACCGCAGGAGAATGTATTCTTTCTCACGTTGTCGCGTAAACTTGAAGATTTTCCAAATGAGTTTTTAAGGACGGCGAGATCCACTTCTCCGATTCAGATATGCGCGATTCTGTCGACTATCGGTCCTGACAATCTTTCGGCAGTCCTTAACCTTGAGCTTAATCAGGAGCTCGAGCGGATTGTTGCGGCAGCCTCATCCCAGCCGGTTCTCGATTTTGAAGGTTTTTCGAATCAGGTAATTAACAACCTCAACATCAGGGTGTGTAATTTTGCGGCAAACAAGGGTCAGCAGTTTAAGACATCACTAACGATGCTTGTGATTGAGGGAGACATTTTAAGAGTCATTCATGTAGGAGTAACAAAGGCCGTTCTGTTCAGAGATCAGAGAATAATGCTGCTTACCGAAGAACAGACAGTTGCAAGACGTTACGTTCAGATGGGTTCCATATCGGCAGAGCAGGAGAAGACTCACCCGGAGAATATGAATCTTACACAGTATCTGGGCAAGATGCCGCAGGACGGACCTGTCATAGCAGACCGTAAGATTCATTTGAAGTTAAGGGATAATGATGAGCTTTTCCTGATGGGACTCGGTTTATCAAGGCAGATGCCGCCACAGATGCGCAATTCAATCATTGTCAAGCCTATAACAACTGAGGAGAAGACAAAAGAGATTATCGGTTCTGCCGTCAATTACGGAATAAAATCCGGACTTACTCTGATTGATCTTAAGATTGAATCAACGTTCCTTCTTCCGGGCGATGCCGTAATCAACAGCAATCTGGCGAGCGGGGCTTCGGTCGCGGCGGCAGACAGAGCGAGACGCGCAGACGACGATGAAAATTTTACATCCTTTGATGACGACAGAAAGAACGGCAAAGATACCGGCAAGGCTGACTCAGACACAATCAATTTTGTGCCGGGCGGCAACAAGTCAAATGCAGAAGAGCCTGCTCCGATTGTCAACGCCAGGAAAGAGAAGATAATGACTGTTGTTATTCCTATCATCATTTTCTTTGCAAGTGTTGTAGTAGGTTTTGCCGTTATGTTTGCCATCTTTAATATGAAGAATCTTCTTGATTTTACACCGGAGACTTCTGTCTCAGATTCGGTGGCGACAGGCTCTGTTCTTTACGCAGTAAATGACGGGACACCTGTATATTCAGAGGCTTCAACGGATTCAACTGTAATAGCTTCTTTGAACAGAGGCGATGCGGTAACTCTGCAGGAGGCTTCGGACGGCACTTTTACCAAGATAGTTACAAGCAACAATGTGACCGGTTATGTTCTGACGGTTGCAATGTCTGACCAGGATCCGACATACAACGACGAGACCAGCGCGATGCTGGCTGATCCGACGCCTGCACCTACTGTGGCTACAACTACGGCAGCTACTTCCGCGCCTACAACTGTTTCTTACGCGATAACAAATGCCACAACAACAACTACCACAACTGAATCAACTACAGAAGCACCGGAGCCTGAGACAACAACTGCCGCACCGGCTGAGACAACCACTGAAGCTACTACAACAACAACGACAACGGAAGCTACGACTACCGAGTCTACGACAGAGACTACGACAGCAGCTGCCGTAAATCCCTGATAATAGCGACATCCGACCGTCAGCTGTTCAGCCCGGGAAGGTAATATCTTCTGACTGATGATAGAAGCGATAGTATTCTGATTTATAAAGCCCCTTTGCCGAAGTAACAGGCAAGGGGGCTTTGTTGATTATGATATAGCTTTAAATGAAATCAATATCTGAACAATTCTTTATAGAGAACTCTTACAGCGTATGAGCAGTATGATTCAGATAAACCGAACATCATCGAAATCTCGGATGCGCCCTGGTTTACAATCCTAAGGTTAATTCCTGCATTTGACAGTGCGGATGCTGCTCTCGCCATGATACCAACTGAGTTTGCCATTGCCTGTCCGACAATCATGACAATCGCGAGGTCATGTTCAACGCTGCACTTCGCGCCAAGTTCAGCTTCGATTCTTCTGACTATCACATCTTCTTTCTCTTTGGTGAAATATTTCTTGCGGAGTACAATCGTGACAGTGTCGATTCCTGAAGGTATGTGGTCAATCGCGATACCTTCATCAGCGAATATTCCAAGCAGGGAAGCGAGAAACCCGACCTGATGATTCATCAGATACTTGTTGACCGTGACTGTCGCAAAGCCGCTTTCTCCGGCAATACCTGTAACAAGTGAATCAAAGTGCGTTCTTTTTGCAACAATCCATGTGCCTTTTGCCGATGGATTGTTTGTATTCTTGATGTTGAGCGGTATGCTGTGCGAGAAAACAGGGTATATTGCTTCCTCGTGAAGTACCGTGAACCCTGCATATGACAGCTCGCGCATCTCGTCATAAGTTATCTCCGTAATAGGAAACGGATTCTTGACAATATTCGGATTAACGGCGAAAACGTTGTCTACGTCTGTCCAGTTCTCATATACTTCAGCATCGACGGCAGCAGCAAGTATTGAACCCGTTATATCAGATCCGCCTCTTGAGAAGGTGATAATCTCTTTATTCTTGGAATACCCGTAGAAACCGGGGAAAACATTGATCGTGTCTGTCTCTTCCTTGAGACGTGACAGGTTATCATAAGATTCATCAAGAATAACAGCTTTGCCGGCTGCATCGTGTTCAAGAAAGAGACCGTATTCCCAGGGATCGCAATACTTCGCGGGGTGTCCGGCTGCATTGAGATGGTATGCGACAAGCTGCGCACAGCAGTCTTCTCCCATAGCCTTTACGGAATCTGTATAAGTCACATTATCTTTAAAATCTGCTTTGCAGATTCTGATAAGCTTCTCTTCGATTGAAGGAATAACCTTCTGTATATTGAGTTCATCGGCAATCTCAATATATCTTGCAAGAACTGCCGAAAGCTCCTTGGAGTAATCTCTGCCGGACAGTCTTGCTTCAGCGACCGCAATCAGAAGGTCGGTTACCTTTGTGTCATCCTTTGTTCTTTTACCCGGAGCTGATACAACCATTATCCTGCGGCTGTCATCCGACAGGACTATATCGCAGACCTTCTGAATCTGAAAAGCGTTGGCAAGTGAAGAACCGCCGAATTTTGTAACCTTCATTATTTTATACCTCGTACGTTATAATTTGCTTATGATACCACATTGATGGTAGAATTTTCAGCAGTAAATAAAACAGGAGAGGTATTTGTTGATGAATATTTTCGAAGCTATGCGCCCGGACAGGGTTTACGGGTCGCTCAAGCAGATTCCGTGGAAAGAACTCAGGGATTCCGGAATAAATGTTGCGTTGCTCGATTTCGATAATACGCTGGGAATTGACAGAGCCACCGAGCCTGATGAATACAGCTATGAATGTATCAGAATGATTGAGGATGCAGGTATCAGGTGCTGCCTCGTGTCCAATGCCAAATCCGAGCGGTCTTCAGGTCTTGCAAAAGCACTTGGGATTCCCTGTGTCACCTATGCGCGAAAACCAAAACCTGTAGGTGTATACAGGGCCATGGAGCTTATGAAGACATCCCCGGAGAAAGCACTGATGGTTGGCGACCAGGTTTTTACCGATGTCATGGCGGGAAGACTTGCGGGGTGTCCGACATACATGGTCGAGAAATATAAGAAGCACGAGATATGGTATGTAGCAATCAAGCGTCCCTTTGAGAAAATAGTGAGATTGGCGGGCAAATTTTAACTACTTGCAAGAAATAGCTACTTCAAGTAAAATTACTTGGTTATACATTTATTAATGTTAAAGGAGTTACTTATGATAAGCGCAGGCGATTTTAGAAACGGACTTTGTTTTGAGATGGATTCTCAGGTCTATCAGGTTGTTGAATTTCAGCATGTCAAGCCGGGCAAGGGTGCGGCTTTTGTTAGAACGAAGTATAAGAATGTAAAGACAGGTTCTGTGGTTGAGCGTTCATTCAACCCTAACGAGAAATTTGAGCAGGCTCAGCTTGAAAGACGCGATATGCAGTATCTTTATTCTGACGGCGATCTTTACTATTTTATGGATCAGGAGTCCTATGAGCAGACCCCTATTATTGCAGAGAAGATAGGCGATCAGATTAAGTTCTTAAAGGAAGAGATGATCTGCAAGATTGTATCCTACAAGGGTGATATTTTCTCAGTAGAGCTTCCTATAACTGTAGAGCTGCTCATAACTGACTGTGAGCCGGGTGTTAAGGGTGATACAACAAACAATGCAAACAAGTACGCCACTCTTGAGACAGGCGCTGTCGTAAAGGTTCCTCTTTTTGTAAACAACGGCGAAGTAATCCGCGTTGATACAAGAACAGGCGAATATCTGGAGAGAGCTTAAGCTTTCAGCTTAAGACACGCATATTGACATGGATAATAACAGCAATTCCGAATCTATCAAGGGAGATCGTTCGATGACGCAGGGCTTTGTGGCCCAGTATGCTGCTGAGGCGGCGCTTCAGATAGACGGGGTTGTGTCATTGGTTCCTTCCTTCGCAGTTGCTTTGAAGGAGAAGGCCGGTGTTGTACATGAAGGAAAGGGTATAAGAGTCATTTTCGATGAGAATGATGATAATACCGTTTCAATTACGTGCTATCCGGTGGTATCCTACGGTAAGATAATACCTGAGGTAGCATGGCTTATTCAGGAGAAGATTAAGGCAGACGTCGAGTGTTTTACCGGACTTAATGTTGACAACGTTGATGTTTACGTCTGCGGCGTTGTTGAGGCGGAAGACAGGTCCGATACAGCAGCTTCTAAGAAGGGAGTATCCGAACAATGAATGGTTTTATCCGGGTTTTGATGTTTATTTATTCCGTCGTCATTGCCGTTATTTCGGTCGTGTTGCTTTACGCACTCGTTGACGACGGTATTTTCGCGGATATTTTGTCTCCGCTGTCTTCCATTGTAACGGGTCCTGTCAGCAAGTATGTTTATCTGTTTGTGTTATTGCTTTTGTTTGTGACTTCGATTATCTCTATCACAAATTCAATAACATACGGCAGACTCAACAGGACGAGACTCAGAAAGACTGAGATAGGTTCTGTTGATATCGGCGCAGATGCCATTGAGAGCATTGCTCTCAATTCTGCAAGATCAGCACAGGTAGGCATAAAGAACGCGAGATGCCATGTGGCGCCTGCGAAGAACGGTGCCATAAGAATTGCGCTGTCATGTGTTCTGTATTCAAATGTTGAGATTCCTGCCTCGATGGCAAAGGTTCAGGAGAAAGTCAAGAAGGACATCGAGAGATATACGGGAATTGTAGTCGAGTCGGTGTTTGTGAAGGTCTCGAAAGTTGAAGCTGCAACCGCCAAGGTTGAGGGTCGTTGATTATGGAGCGTTTCCTTTCAAAACTGTTCGAGAGAATGCAGAATACAAAAGCCGGCACGGTCTTTGCTTTTGTGTTTTTCATTGTCGGTATTCTTCTTTGCATATTCGGCATTTTTAAAACTTTATTTATTGTGATTTTTACGGCAGTAGGTTTCTTTGTTGGTTCATTCCTGTTCAGTGACATGAGTAAATTCAAACAGTTTCTTGACCGGATACTGCCGCCTGGGAGGGTAAGATGAGCCGAAGTGAGACTCGTGAGAATGCTTTGCTGTTTATGTTCCAAAGCTATTTCAGAACTGATCCTGTAGCGGGTCAGCTCGAGATGTTCAAGGAACTGTATCCTGATGTTACCGGTGATGCGGTATATTTTACGGATATAGTTTATGGTGTTACAAACAAGAGGAAAGAGATTGACGATAAGTTTGTTCCGTTTCTTAAGAACTGGAAAATTGAGAGACTTCCTACTCTTGACAGAATTGTTCTTGAGATGGCTGTTTATGAGATACTCTTCATGGAAGATATTCCTGTCAGTGTATCAATTAACGAGGCTGTGAAGCTGTCCAAGAAATACGGTACTGAGAATTCATCTTCATATATAAACG
Source organism: Mageeibacillus sp. (assembly GCA_022484595.1). GTDB lineage: Bacteria > Bacillota > Clostridia > Saccharofermentanales > Saccharofermentanaceae > Saccharofermentans. Next base: position 48,103 of record JAKVLB010000009.1, read on the forward strand.
GAGTTCTGAGCAGCTTTGAGAAGAGCCTCTGATGAGGAATTTGCTTAATGTATAAATTTGAGAATGTATCTTCGCTCAATAATTTTATCAGAAGCGTGTTCGCTGACAACGAGATTCTGTCGGACTTCATGCTGACAGGCGAGATATCTTCTTATACTGTCTCCTCACGCGGACACGCGTATTTTACCCTAAAAGATGCAGGGGCTGTAATCAGCTGCGTTATCTTTGCCGGATATCTGTCGCAGGTCTCATTTCGGCCGGTAATAGGCGATAAAGTCGTTGTAACAGGGAAAATTGACTATTATACCGTTGGCGGAAGACTTCAGATGATAGTCGATACAATGCGGAAAAGCGGCGAAGGAGACCTTCATGAACAGTATAAGAAGCTGTTCGACAAGCTTGAGAAAGAAGGACTATTCTCACCGGAACACAAGCGTCCGCTTCCGGTTCTGCCTCGCAGAATCGGAGTAATAACTTCCGCTTCAGGACGTGTGATATCAGATATTGTAAATACAATCCGCAAACGTAATCCGTATTTTGACCTTCTTCTGTATCCTGCAAGCGTTCAGGGCGAGAATTGCCCGCGAGAAGTTATCGCGGGACTTGATTATTTCTATAAACGTCACAATGTTGACGTTATTATTGTCGCGCGCGGGGGCGGCTCTTATGAGGATCTGTTCGGATTCAACGATGAGGGAATAGCCCGCAAGGTTTATGAAATAGATATTCCCGTAATATCAGCCATCGGACACGATCCTGATATTACGATTCTCGACTATGTGGCTGATTTGCGCGCACCTACGCCTACCGGAGCGGCGGAATATGTTATAGCTGTTTACGGCGATCAGAAGAATATTGTCGACAACCTGTCGCTCAACCTGGATCTTGCTGTCAGCGGTTATGTAAACAGCAGAAGGAATATACTGAACGGTCTTATCAACCATAAGGCTCTTCATTCTCCCACTTATTACTGCAGGAACCAGCGTGTTGTTCTGTCGGGACTGGAAGAACGCCTAAGAAGCACTATGACGGATATAGTGAAGACCCGAAGGGGCAGCCTTGACAAGGCATTTTCCGGACTCAATAATCTCAATCCGAAGAACGTACTTAAGCGCGGTTATTCATATGTAAGCAGTTCAAACGGAGAGGCCATAGAGTCTGTAAGAAGTATGGCCAAGGGCGATATAATTGAGATTGTTTTCGCCGACGGCAGCGCGTCAGGACAGATAAATGAAGTAAATGCAAATAATGAAACAGGAGAATAAAGCGATGGAAGATGAACAGATGACATATGAGAGCGCTATCGCGGAGCTCAAACAACTGATCAACACTTTGAACGAGGGCAGAACAACGCTTGATGAGTCGATTAAGCTTTATTCAAGGGGAATAGAGCTCGCCTCGTTCTGTGACAAGCGTCTTAAGGAGGTTGAACAGAAAATTTCTGCTGTTAACTCTGAATCCGGAGAAGATATTCTGAATATAAGTAAGGAAGATGTGTGATGGAACGAATTGAGTCGCTGATAAGTGATTGCGAGAGCTGGATACTTCCGGAGCTTCAGAATGTATTCGATTCAGAAAGCCGTGACGACATTACGGTAAAGGCAGCGTTATACAGCCTTCTGGCAGGCGGCAAGCGTCTCAGGCCGCTGATGATGAAGATGACTTATGAGATGATGGGCGGGGATCGCCTGAAGGAAGACGACGTAAGATATTTCGCCGCTTCGCTTGAGATGATACACACATATTCTCTTATTCATGATGACCTCCCGGCAATGGATAATGACGATCTGAGAAGGGGACAGCCAACATGCCACAAAATGTTTGGCGAAGGGATAGCGGTACTTGCAGGAGATCTGCTTCTTAACCGCGCGTATGAACGGCTGTTCACGCTGTGTCTGGACAGGCCTGAGTACACATATGCAGCACGTATGATGTGTGACAGAGCCGGAATCAACGGTATGGTTGGCGGGCAGAGCATAGATCTTGACTGCGAAGGCAGGAATATTCCGATTGAGAAGCTTTATGAGCTTCAGGAGAAGAAGACAGGAGCTCTGATTGAGAGCGCTATTGTAACACCTTACTATATTTTGCGCGGCACTGACAGCAGGTCCGCTGCAAATGACAGCAGCGTCATGCTTCTTAAGGCGCTCGCATCTCATATCGGTCTTGCTTTCCAGATTAAAGACGACATTCTCGATGTGACTTCTTCTTCGGAAGTTCTGGGAAAGAATGTCGGCAAGGACGCAAGAGACGAGAAATCAACTTTCGTGACTCTGTTAGGCTTTGATAATGCGAAAACGAAGCTCGCTGATGAGATTGACCTTGCTTCTGATGTCCTTAATAAGTTGACAGATTTTGGCTATAATACAAATGATTACAGGGTGCTTACCGACTATCTTTACAGCCGTGATAAGTGATTTGTTTACAGGAAGTTTGCTATAAATATGGATTACAGGTTTTTGGGTAAGGCTATGACGCCGGAGCAGCTGAGTTCCATGTCTGATAAGGACAGGAACATTCTCTGCGCCGAGCTCAGAGATAAGATACTCAATACGGTTTCTCAAAACGGCGGGCACCTCGCGAGCAACCTCGGTGTTGTGGAACTTACCGTGGCAATGCTGTCGGTCTTCGATTATAAAAGAGACAGTATTGTTTTCGACGTGGGACACCAGTCTTATTCCTATAAGCTACTTACTGGCAGATTTGAACGCTTCGATACGCTTCGGCGCAAGGGCGGAATATCAGGGTTTCCGAGAATTTCCGAGTCTCCCTACGACGCATTCGACACAGGACACAGTTCAACGTCTATTTCCGCGGCTTTGGGAATTGCTAGGGCCAGAGACCTCAACAAAGAGCAGAAATATGTCGTTGCACTGATCGGAGACGGCGCTTTGACGGGCGGGCTGTCGTACGAGGCTATTAACGACCTTGGCCACAGTAAAACTAAAATGCTTGTAATTCTCAATGACAACGAGATGAGTATTGACAGGAATGTCGGCGGTCTGTCCAAGTATCTTTCTAAGCTCAGAATTTCAAGCGGCTACATATCAGCGAAGAAAACAACAGAATCATTTCTCAAACGTCTCGGAATTGTCGGAAGGGCACTTATAAGAATTATTATTGCCATTAAAGATTTTTTCCGCTTCCTCATTTACAGAAAGAAGCCTTCTATGTTTGAGGATCTGGGACTCAACTATTACGGTCCCGTTGACGGACATAATACCGCCCAGCTCATAAAGGCATTCAAAGCCGTCAAGGATATCGACGACCCGGTTATAATCCACGTTCTGACCAGAAAAGGCAAGGGCTATTCCTTTGCTGAGAATAATCCTTCCGATTATCACGGCGTGTCATCTTTTGATCTGGCCTGCGGGGTATCGAAAACAGGCAAGGGAAGTTATACCACTGCTTTTGGCGGGGCGCTGTGCGAGCTCGCCGAGAAGAATCATAAGATTGTGGCGGTGTCTGCCGCCATGTCACAGGGAACCGGCCTTGAACCGTTCTCGATGAGATTTCCGTCACGGTTCTTTGACTGCGGAATAGCGGAAGAGCACTGTGTTACGATGGCAGGCGGTATGGCCGTATCAGGTTATATTCCTGTTGTTGCCATTTATTCTTCGTTCCTTCAGAGAGCCTATGACCAGATGATATCAGATGTCTGTTTTATGAACAGCCACGTTGTTTTCGCTATTGACAGAGCCGGATTTGTTGGCGCAGACGGTCATACCCATCATGGTCTTCTTGATCTGTCGTATCTCAACTCAATGGTGAATATGACGGTATTTGCACCGCGTGATTACAGGGATCTTCGCAACTGCCTTTTCTATGCCGTAAATGAAGTAAAAGGACCGGTGGCGCTCAGATATCCTCGCGGGAGTTCTCCTTTTGAACAGGATGCAGCTCTGTATGACGATCCCGCCGACTGCATCAGGCCGCATGTTGTTTCAAGGCGCGGCAGTGATTTTGCAGTCATATCGATAGGGAAGCTTTGTCTTGAAGCAGAGCGGAGTATGGCAGAACTTGAGAATGAAGGTTTCTGCGGATTGCATATCAATCTGTCGCTGGTAAAGCCTGTTCCTGCTGAGCTTATATGTGAGCTTGTCTCAGGTATTGGTAATGTCTTTACTGTCGAGGAGGGAATATTGAGCGGCGGTGTCGGTGAGTCCATAGGAAGAGAGCTTGCGGACTGCAGCTCTTCAAGCTCCTGCAGAGTAATAAACATCGCAGCGGGCTCGCCTTTGATCAAGGCTTCTACGCCTGATGATCAGCTCAGGACCGCGGGTCTTGACAGTGAATCCATAACATCCAGGATAGTCTCAATTTTGTCGTAGAAGTCAATTTGGTATGTATTTTTATGCAAATAAATGATTAAATATTACCAGCGATAATTTAAGGAAGTGCAGTATGAATTACGGTATTGTATCCAACAAAACACGCGACATCAATTATGAGATTGCGATTAGAGTTGCAAAGCTGATTATTGATCACGGCCATACGCCTGTATTCGAGAAGAGCCTGTCATCAGTGCTTAAAGGTGCTCCTGAAGGCACTGTTTTCAAGGATTTTGACAGTATAGAATTAAAGACAATCATCTCTGTCGGCGGTGACGGCACATTCCTCTCGGTAGTAGCCGGATACAGGGAGCTTGACACGGAGTTTATAGGAATTAACAAAGGGAGTATCGGTTTCCTCACCGAGATTAATGTTGAGGATCTGGATTGTGATATAGCGCTGCTTACTTCCGGTAAATATCTTACACAGGAGAGGACTCAGCTCAAGGTTGAGGTATACGGCAGCGACGGCAGGCTTAAGGGCTCCTCGGTCTGTCTGAATGATATTATGATTGTCCGCGGCGTCAAGCCTCATATTACAAGGCTTGAGCTGTCGATAGACGGTCAGAAGGTTGAGAAATTCTACGGAGACGGACTGGTTATTGCGACGGCAACAGGTTCGTCAGCGTATTCGCTTGCCGCCGGCGGACCGCTGCTTATGCCGACGATGAAGGATATGATTGTAACCCCGATCTGTTCGCATACATTATATGGTTTTACTTATGTCGCAGGTCCTGACAGCGTTATAAGAGTCGATCTTGATGATTTCGAGACAGCACCGCTCATCTGTCCTGACGGAAGGGATTTTTTGGAACTTGAGAAGTATGATTCAATCGTTATCTGCAGATATAACAAGGTACTGCGCACCGCAACGCTTAAGAATGATAATTTCTTCAGCGATGTGCGCAAGAAGATAGTACAGAGAGGTTCATTCTATGAAAATTGCTAAGAACTCAAGACAGGAAATGATAATCAAGCTTATCAGAGAGAATAATATATCGACGCAGGATGAACTAACCGAACTCGTCAGGAAGAACGGTTTTGATGCAACGCAGGCGACATGTTCAAGAGATATAAAGGAGCTTGGAATCATAAAGATTACTTTGCCGAATAATACTTCCGTATATCACGTTCTTGAGAGAACGGGCGATATTGCGCCGGGAAGACTTTTGTCGGTGTTCACTAATTCTATCGTGTCAGTTCAGTCAGCGATGAATATTCTTGTAATTAAGACTTTGCCGGGAATGGCTCAGGCAGCCGCTTCCGCTCTGGATTCAATTCATCTGGACGATTGTATAGGGACAATTGCCGGAGACGACACAGTATTTGTGGCATCTACCGGAAGCAAGGAAGCAAAGGCACTGGTAACTACAATACGCGGGCTTATGGAGCAGGCTTGATATGCTGATGAGACTGGAAATCCGCGATTTTGCGGTTATATCCAATATGGTTTTCGAGCCGTCATACGGACTCAACGTGATAAGCGGTGAGACCGGTGCCGGCAAGAGCCTTATAGTCGACGCCATAAGTCTGATACTCGGAGCCAAGGCGTCCCGCAACCTCATAAGATCAGGTAAGTCAAGCTGTTTCGTTGAGGCTTGCTTCGACTGTTCGGATTTAAGCGCAGCTGAATTTACAGATATGTTAAATGACAGCGGAATAGATGCGGAAGACGGAACACTTATTATTTCAAGGACAGTATATGACAGCGGCAAGAGTATCGCCAGAATTAACGGTGCAGGCGTAACGATGACCGTTCTTAAAGAGATTACGTCATTCCTTGTGGACATTCACGGTCAGCATGATACTCAGAGAATATTCGACGAGAAGTCACATGTTGCCCTGCTGGACAGTTACGGCGGCGAAGAACTGACAGCGGCGAGAGAGAATTATCTGTCGCACCTTGCGGATTACAGAGGTGTGGTCACGAGATTAAGACAGATATCTTCTTCACCGGATTATCTTGACAGACGCCGTGAATATCTGGAATATGTTGTCAAAGAGATAGATGAAGCAGGTTTTTGTGATGGGGACGAAGAGAAGCTCCATGAGATAAAAGAGAAGCTTCAGGTCAATGAAGCAACGGCTCTGGGATTGTCGGACGCCTTGGCGTCGCTTACAGGCGACGGAACGGGCCGCTGTGCATCAGACGGGGTAAAGTATGCCGCGCAGAGCCTGTCCGGCGTATCCGCCAAGGATTCCAGTGTCAGGAATATAGCTGAACGTGCCAATAATATATCTTTAGAGCTGGATGCTCTGACTCAGGATCTGAACCGTATGTCTGATGACCTTGAATATGACCCGTCGTTAAAAGAGGAGACAGAGAGAAGAATAGGTCTTCTCTATGACCTGAAAGCCAAGTATGGTTCCACTATCAAAGAGATTAATGAGTTTGCCGAACAGTCGAGAACAGAACTGTCGTCGATTGACGACAACAAGGATCTTGAGAAGAAACTTCAGAAGGACCGCCGCGCGATTGAGCATGAACTGCTTGATGCTGCCTACAAACTGACGGCGAAAAGGACGGAAGCCGCCGGATGTCTGTCATCGGAGATTGTAGCGGAATTATCTGATCTTGAGATGAACGGCGCGAGATTTGAGGTGTCATTCACAAGACACGAGAAGTCGAAATTCTTCTCGTCCTCCGGTATTGACGATGTCGCTTTCAGATTCAGCGCCAATCCCGGACAGGAGCTGAGGCCGCTGTCGTCAATCGTCTCGGGCGGCGAGGCGTCGAGGATAATGCTTGCTATAAAGAATATTCTCAGCAGATGTGATTCTACGCCGACGCTTATTTTCGATGAGATTGACACAGGAGTTTCCGGAAAGGCCTCGCGTGCGATTGCCAATAAACTAAGGTCAATTTCTGTAGCTCATCAGGTACTTTGCGTCACTCACACCGCACAGATCGCCGCCGGAGCGCACTGCAATTTCATGCTGTCAAAAACTGTCTCGGACGGCGATACGCAGACAGTCTGCGACGCACTTGACTATCAGGGACGTATACGTGAAGTGTCGCGCCTCCTGTCCGGTGATTATAAGGATTCTTCGCTTAATCTGGCTCGTGAGCTCTGTGAATCGTTCTGATTCAGAATTTCCTTCATATCGGAAGGAATATCCGTCTCAAAGGTACGTGTTATCCCCGCAAACGGGTCATAGAAACTCAGTCGGTATGCATGCAGAGCGACTCTGCCGATTTTCTCATCCAGCAGCATAGAACCCGGAAAATCCTGACTCGGATTGTCTTCCGAATTAGGTCCGTACAGGCCGTCTCCCAGAAGAGGGTGTCCCATATATCTGGAATGTGTGCGAATCTGGTGACACCTTCCGGTAAGCAGTCTGAATTCTACGAGTGATATATCCTTGTCTTCTATGTATTCCAGCGTTTTGTACTCCGTAACCGAAGGCTTTCCGTCAGGAGTGCAGTCTCTTATCATGACAGAGCCTTCCCGTCTTGCGATAGGTACGTCTATTGTGCCGCACTCCGGATTGTAATGACCGTAACACAAGGCTTTGTAAGACTTCTCGATGTTGCCGTAGCTGTGAATCGTGTTATGCGAATATCCGTCCTTGGCAATGATTATCAGGCCTGAAGTCTCCCGGTCGAGCCTCATTACCGGATGCAGAGTTCTGTCCGAAAGCTGCGTTATCAGAGAGTCGTCAAGGTGGCCGTGAGTGGGATGCGTTACCATTCCGGACGGTTTGTTTATCACCGCGTAATGATCATCCTCGAAAAGTATCTGAACGTTGGCAGGCCGGTTCAGCATATAAGTCGAATCTTCATACTCGATGAACAGCTCGTCGCCCTCCGAGATCCTGTCCCTGATCCTCGCGTGAACCCCGTTAAGATTGACCGTCCCGTATAATTTAAGGCGTTTTACCATTACAGAGCTCATAAGAAGTTCTCTGCGCAAATACCGCTGAATCTCACAGCCGTCATACTCTGATGTTATTGTCACTTTGTTTTTCATACGAATATTGTAACAAATATTGACAATAGTCGCTTTTATTTTTACAATACTTAAAGGCTTGTCAGAGCCATTTTTTAATCGTTCTTTGACAACTTAATAAATATTGGAGGTGAGTACCAACGTGCCACATATTCAGTTAATAGTAACTGGAATCGTGTGTGCTGTGGTAGGCGCCCTTCTGGGTCTTGTAATTACTGCAATGTACTTTAAGAAAGGACTTTCTAAGGAACAGAAGCAGCTTGAAGAAGATAAGGTTAAGTCGCAGGACAATGCCAGTTCTTTAATTGCATCAGCACAGAAGGAAGCTGAGAACAACAAACGCGATTTGCTCTTACAGGCAAAAGAGGAAGTCTCCCGCGTCCGTTCAGAACTTGAACGCGAAGCGAAGGAGAAGAAACAGGAGCTTGCTAAGGAGCGCAACAAGCTTGAGCAGAAGGAAGAGAATATCTCCCGGATTGAAGCAACATGTGAACGCAAGCAGGAAGAGATTGAGAAGAAGCAGCAGAACGTCGCTGAACTCGAAGCCCGTGCCAGAGATTTTGAATCTCGTAAAAGGACAGAGCTTGAGAGAGTGTCGGGTTTATCTGTAGCGGAAGCCAAATCGCTGGTGCTTGATGAAGCAGAACGTGAATACAGTCATGATATGGCTGTTATGCTTAAGCAAATGGAAGAGAAGACAAAGCAGGATGCAGATAAGATTGCAAAAGATATTATTGTCAACGCGATTCAGCGTTATGCATCTGACTATGTTTCCGAGGTTACGGTCTCTGTTGTCAACCTTCCCAACGATGAGATGAAGGGAAGAATAATCGGTCGTGAAGGCCGTAACATCAGAGCTATTGAGACTATCACAGGTGTTGATCTGATTATCGACGATACACCTGAGGCTATCGTTCTATCATCTTTCGATCCTTTGAGAAGAGAGATTGCGAGACTTACCATTGAGAAGCTCGTTGTCGACGGCAGAATTCATCCTGCCAGAATTGAGGAGATGGCTAATAAAGCCAAGAAGGAACTCAATCAGACAATCAAGACTGAAGGTGAGAAGGCCGCATTCGATACCGGCGTAATTAATCTGCATCCTGAGATCATAAAGATTCTGGGAAGGCTGCATTATCGTACGTCATACGGTCAGAATGTCCTTCAGCATTCCATTGAGGTTTCATGGCTTGCGTCTATGATGGCGGAAGAGCTCGGGCTTGATGTAAATCTTGCACGTAGAGCCGGTCTGCTTCATGACATCGGCAAAGCTGTTGACTTTGAACAGGAAGGAACCCATGTACAGCTCGGTGTAGAGATTGCCAAGAAGTATCATGAGAATCCTAATGTTATCAATTGTATCGAAGCACATCATGGCGATGTTGATCCTTTGATTCCGGAAGCTGTTCTGGTTGCAGCAGCAGATGCTATTTCTGCCGCAAGACCGGGTGCAAGACGTGAGAATCTTGAGACTTATATAAAGAGAATCGAGAAGCTCGAAGAGATTGCAACAAGTTTCGATGGAGTTGAGAAGAGCTACGCCATTCAGGCAGGCCGTGAGATTCGTGTCATTGTCACACCTGAGAAGGTTTCTGATGACGAGATGATTCTTAAGGCTCATGAGATCTGTAAGAAGATTGAGGATGAACTGGATTATCCGGGACAGATCAAAGTAAATGTAATCAGAGAAACAAGGGCAACCGACGTTGCAAAATAAAAGTTTATAAGTACCTATATTAAATTATTATTTTATCCGACGTTAGAATTCACTTTAACCAATTATAAAGAAGACCGGAAATTTATTTCCGGTCTTTTTTTGTTCATCAATTGTTTTGTTCGCTTATATCTGCATATATGGTGAGGAGCTGAAAAAGCAGGCAGATGAAACATTATTGGTATCAATGAGGATGGAAATAGAACTGTCAATATGATAACCTTTGGAAGCAGCAATTTTACTGCTTGGAACGGATGGTGAATTATTGAGAATTTGTTTTATCGGTGATGTGGTCGGAGCGCCGGGGAAACGGGCTTTACGAGCAGTATTGCCTGAGCTCCTCAGCCGGGAGAATATAGACTGCTGTATTATCAATGCGGAGAATTCTTCGCACGGTATCGGCGTAAATTCCAAGATAATCACAGAACTGTGCAGCTATGGCGCGAATGTTATAACTTTAGGGAATCATACTTTCTCGGACAGAGAATTTGAGACTGAGATAAAAGGAATTAAGAACTGTGTCAGGCCTGCGAACATTACGCCGCCATGGCCGGGACGGGATATTGTTGTTTTCGATAAGGGTAATGAACGGCTGGGAGTGATAAATCTCCTGGGACAGGTAGATATGTCGCCTTCCGCGGACAATCCGTATTTCAAGGCGGACGAACTGATTAATGAGCTTAAGGAGCAGCGCTGTACCTCCGTGTTTCTTGATTTCCATGCTGAAGCAACCTCGGAGAAACAGGCTATGGGTTATTATCTGGACGGACGCGTCAGCGTGGTCGCCGGTACGCATACACATGTTCAGACCGCGGATGAGAGAATACTTCCGCAGGGAACCGGCTACATTACTGACTGCGGAATGACCGGAGTCTATGAGTCGATACTCGGTATGGATATAGAAACAAGCTTTACGAGACTTGTTCGAAAAATACATTGCAGGTATGAACCGGCGTCCGGTTCTGCCGCGATTTGTGGTATCATTTTCGAGACCAATCTTAACGGGAGATGCGTTTCAATCAAGCGCTTTTGTGAATATGAGTAAAAAATCTGACATTGCTTTCTTTTCGTTTCTTGTGCTGATTCTTGTCACGGCAGATCAGTTTCTTAAGCGCATTATTACTTACACAATGGAGCTTTACGATCAGCACTACATCATTGATAATTTTTTTTCATTCAAATTTTCAATCGACTATGTCGTCAACACAGGAAGTGCTTTCAGCTTTCTGGCTGACAAGAGCTGGGGAATATATGTCCTGTCGATTGTATCACTGATCCTCGGCAGCATTATAATGCTGTTTACGCTTGTGGCAGCCGGCATGGGCAAGAAATTCCTTGCATCTTCTTTTGCGCTCATATCCGCAGGAGCATTCGGAAATCTTGTGGACAGATTCACGCTGAAGCATGTTATTGATTTTCTGAGGTTTGATTTTGGCAGCTACACATTTCCGGTGTTTAATTTCGCTGACATCTGCGCCGTCGTCGGCACACTTCTGATTATTTTCCTGATACTGTTCAAACCGAAGTATTTTGATGAATTTCTTAGAAAAATCGGAGTAGGTGCAAAGAAACATGCCTGAAGTTACTTACATATGCAATGAGAACGGAATAAGACTTGATGTCTTTATATCCGGAGAAAACTCTGAATATTCCAGATCATTTTTCAAACAGCTTATTGATTCGGGCAAGGTAACTGTAAACGGCGATATACCCGCAAAGCCGGGAATAAAGCTTAACGCCGGTGATTCTGTGCTGTGCTCAATACCGGAGCCGCAGGTTATGGACAACAGACCGCAGGATATTCCTCTGGATATTCTCTACGAAGACAGTGATATTCTTGTCATCAACAAGCCGCAGGGAATGGTTGTTCACCCCGCCGCAGGTCACCACGAAGGGACACTTGTCAACGCTCTTCTGGCTCACTGCGGAGATGAGCTGTCCGATATCAACGGCGTTATCAGACCGGGAATTGTTCATCGTATTGACAAGGATACCTCCGGTATTATGCTGGCCTGCAAGAATAATGAGACTCATCTGAAGCTTGCTGACATGCTGTCGAGGCACGAGATCGTAAGACAGTACAGAGCTCTGGTTTACGGTGTTATCGCTCCTGACAAAGGAACAGTAAACGCGCCTATAGGAAGATCTGACAAGGACCGCAAGAAGATGGCTGTAATTAAAGGCGGGAAGCCTTCGGTTACACATTTCGAAGTTGTTAAGCGTTATTGCGAAGTAACTGATTTGAGCCTGCTCCTTGAGACCGGACGGACACATCAGATAAGAGTCCATATGTCATATATCGGTCATCCTGTTGTCGGCGATCCAATATATGCGGGCAAACGTCCTGATTACGGCCTGGAAGGTCAGGCACTTCACAGCAGTTCAATAACCTTTACACATCCCAGAACCGGGGAGGTTATGCATTTTGAGACTGAACTGCCGGAGTATTACCGGAATCTGCTTTCTGGTCTGACTCCGATTTCAGATTGACGATTTGCCGTAATAGGGTAATAATTTTATAAAGTCTTTATATGAGGGGATTCAATGGAAGAAGTTGTCGGAAATTTAAGTTCTTCTGATTTGTTGGTTGTCAACTATTTCGATAAAGTCGCGGAAAGACTTGATGTGAGTCTTGAGTTATGTGGCAATTCCGTAGTAATTCACGGTGAAGACGGACTCAGCAGATTGAGAGGCAGAAGTTGCATAGAGGCTCTGATTGACTTTTCCAGGGATAACGAACTTGATCCGCTTCTTGCAGACTATGTGATTCATCTTGCCAGTATCGGAAAACTTGAGGAATTTGCGAAATCGGGTGCGGACGAAATCTTTTATATAACACCGAACGGAAGACCGATCAAGGCAAAGACGCTCGGACAAAGGTTCTATATTGATGCACTTAAGCGCTCTGAGCTGGTCATATGTTCCGGACCGGCAGGCTGCGGCAAGACTTTTCTCGGTGTAGCGATGGCAGTAAAGGCCTTCAGGAACAGAGAAGTATCAAGGATTATACTTACGAGACCTGCTCTTGAGGCAGGTGAGAGGCTGGGTTTTCTGCCGGGGGATATTGAAGAGAAGGTCAACCCGTATATGAGACCTATATATGACGCTCTGGGTACACTTCTCGGTCAGGAACTTTTCGAGAGATATTATGAGAAGGGACTTATCGAGGTATCGCCGCTTGCTTTTATGAGAGGCCGCAATCTGGACGATTGTTTTGTTCTGCTTGATGAGGCACAGAATACGACTGTTGAGCAGATGAAGATGTTTCTTACGAGAATCGGTATTAATTGCAGAGCCTGCGTCTGCGGAGATTTTACGCAGATTGACCTGCCGCGCGGAGTTGTCAGCGGTCTGCCTGATTCGATGAGAGTCCTTGCCGGTATCGAAGGTATCAGTCTTATCAGACTTACCGGAGAAGATATAGTTCGCAACAGTCTTGTACAGAGAATTGTCAATGCCTATGAAGGAGTATCACATGAGCAGTAAACAAAAAGGTATGCGGATTCTGAGAACATTAGCATTGCTTCTGACTGTATTTGTTCTGGTCTTTATAGTTTTTTACGGTTCTTTAGCTGAGAGTTACGACTATGATATAGGGTCTGTCGCCGAGTCTGATATCTATGCGCCGCGAACTTTTGTCGATTCCTATGAGACGGAACATCAGGCGGTTATCGCCCGCAATTCCGTCTCGGCTATTTTTATAAGGTCAGACGAGATATCGGAAGAGAATAGCGACAATGTTGAAGGCTTTTTCGATCTGGTAAGTCAGGAGAGATCGATTTATTCTGCAAGCCTCACAACAACATCTCCAATTACGTCAGAACAGGCTGCTTCTGAGCTGTCGGTCAATATAAAGCAGACACTTGACGCAGAGATAAGCGCGGAAAGTCTTCTTGTGTTTATGGATATGAGTGATTCTTCTTTCAGTTACATAAAGGATAAGGCTATATCAATGACCGAGCTTATAATGGTTGATGATATAGACGAGAGTATGCTCGAGTCTTCAATTGACAGCCAGATTGACTCGTTTAAACAGTCCAATCCTTCATATTCGGAGTATGCCGATTCACTCAAGATTGTTCTTGACGCTCTTCTTCAGCCTAATTCTGTTTTTGACGAGACAGCAACAAACGACTCTGCGGAAAACAGCTACCTCAATGCAATCCAGAATCCGGTTACAATAGATAAGGGTGCGCTTATTGTGTCGTCAGGAGATGTAATAACCGAGCACATATATCAGAATCTTGTTGACCTTGAACTTATAAGAGTCAATTCAATGAACCTTGTAATTCTGCTCAGGGATTTTGTCTATGTCGCGGCAATTGTTGTCTGTCTTTTGACCTTCTTAAGCGTAAAGCATAAGAATGATTCCTACAATCCGCGGACTTTCTATACGATACTTATAACTTTTGTTATTTCTGTTTTCGCGTCCGTATATCTGTCGGAGCTGTCGTCGCTTTTTTGTGTGGTTCTGTTTTTCACGGTAATCTGTTCGTCTTATATAGGAACATTCGACGGAATTGTACTGTCTATAGGCAATCTTCTTCTGATGTGGCCAATTTATTCTTTTGACATTGAACTTCTGTTCATAAATATCATTGCGATTATTGTCTGCGCATCTCTTGCAGGCAGAACCGACAAGGTGTCTTCAAGTGCGACACTGATACTGCTTCCTACGGTCATGACGGTTTTCGCGTCGCTTTCATATGGTTTTATCAACAACTATACGAGAGATGAATACATTAATTCAATGATTTTCTCGCTCGTCAGCAGCACGGCTTCGCTTGTCGCAGCTGTGGGAATTATGCCGGTTTACGAATTGTTCAGCAATGTTGCATCGCCTGTAAAACTGATTATTCTGAGCCAGCCCGGTCAGCACCTCTTGAAGCGTCTTTTCCTTGAAGCATCAGGAACATATTCGCATTCAATGATGGTCGCCAATCTCGCAGATTCAGGGGCAGAAGCGATAGGGGCGGATTCGCTGCTTTGCAAGGTTGCCGCATACTATCACGATATCGGCAAGCTCGATAATCCGCAGTATTTCACGGAGAATCAGCACGACGGAATTAATCCTCACGATAAGCTTCCGATAATGGAGAGTATAGCAATTATTACAAGACATCCGGAGAACGGCGTCAAGCTTGCGCGAAAAGAGAGGCTGCCGCTTGCAATTATCAAGATAATTGACGAACATCACGGAACGACCTATCCGGCATACTTCTATTACAAGGCCTGTGAGGAAGCAAAGGCCAAGGGACTTGAACACCCTGATGTTGAGAACTTTAAATATCACGGTCACATACCTTCAAGCCGCGAGTCTGCCGTTGTTATGCTCGCGGACACCTGTGAGGCGGCAGTCCGTTCCACAAAACAGACCGATACAGACGGTGCTGAAGCTTTGATAAGGAAGCTTGTCAAGGATAAAATAGACCAGGATCAGTTGATTAACTCAGGTCTGTCTTTCGACGATGTTGAGAAGATTATATTAGCGTTCAAGCAGATTTATGCAGGCGTATTTCACGAAAGGATAGAGTATCCGAATGATAATAAGAACAGTTGATTTGGAAGAGAATTTCTCCGGGGAGATTAAAGCTGAGATTACAGAACTCATTACCCGGGTAGGCGAAGCAATAAGTGAGGGGGACTATGCGGATGTCTCAATGCTGAATGCACTCAGACACTCATATGTCACGCTGACGTTTGTTACGCCTGAATACATCAGAGAGGTTAACAGTGAGCAGCGGGGAATAGATAAGGTAACCGACTGTCTGTCTTTTCCGCAGATAGACATGAGAAACGGCGCATGCATCAGCAAGATAGAACCTTCAGATTATGAGTATGATGACGATATGAATCCGGTTTTAAACCTTGGTGATGTTCTCATAAATCTTGAAGCAGCCGGTCAGCAATCAGAGACCTACGGGCATTCATTTGAACGTGAGACCGCTTTTCTTGCGGCTCATTCTGTTCTTCATCTTCTTGGCTATGACCATATCGATGAAGCTGATGAGAAGATTATGATTATGCAGCAGAGGAAGATAATGGCTCAGGTAGGACTTGCTTTTGACGATGAGATAGATTCAATTGCCGATCTGTGTAACCATTCAGATGAAGCAGCAGATAAGGCAGCAGATAATCATCTGCTTCACGATGAAGCATTCCCGGCCGGTACTTTGTGCAGACACTGCGGATATGTAGCGCTGCTCGGCAGACCTAATGTCGGAAAGTCCACACTGGTTAATGCGATCACCGGTATGAAGGTTGCCATTGTATCTCACAAACCCCAGACCACGAGAACCAATATACGGACTATCTACAACACCGAAGACACACAGATAATTTTTGTTGATACTCCCGGTGTTCATAATCCCGATTCCAAGATGAGTCGTATTATGGTTGACAAGTCATTCAAGAGTGCCATTAATGCGGATATCGTTCTGTTCATGGCTGACGGAAGATTCGGCAAAGCCGGAAGTGTGGAGAAGAGGCTTCTGGAACTTTGCAGGGAGAACAGCAAGAAGGCGGTTCTCGTTATCAGCAAGGATGATGAAGTCAAAGGTGATGAATTACTTCCTGTGATCCAGTCTTATGCTGGACTTTACGATTTTGCTGACGTTGTTCCGATAAGCGCGAAAAACGGGCATAACATTGATGTGCTTCTGAAAGTTTTATCCGGACTGCTGCCTGAAGGACCGAGACTTTTCGCGTCTGATTATCTGACAGACCAGACGGAACGCGAGATTGCCAGGGAGCTGATAAGGGAGCAGGTTCTCCATTATACAGACCAGGAGGTTCCGCACGGAATTGCGGTGTCAATCAATAAATTTGACGAGAAAATGAATGAGCAGGGTACTGATGAGTATGACCGAAAGCTTGTTGTAATTGAAGCCGACATTATCTGTGAGAGAGACTCGCACAAGGGTATCATAATCGGACGCAACGGTCAGATGATAAAACGCATCGGAACTGCGGCAAGAAATCAGATTGAGAATCTTCTCGGATGTAAGGTTTATCTTGAACTTTATGTAAAGGTGAGAGAAGACTGGAAGAACAACGATTCTGTTCTGCGTGACCTCGGACTTAATGCCGATAAAGAGGACTGACAGTGGATTCTTTCACAGCACGGGGCGTTATTCTTCATTCTCGTGAATACAAGGAGAAAGACAGGCTTGTCTCTTTCCTGACTTCCGACAGAGGACTTATTACTGTTCTCGCCAAGGGCTCCGCAAAGCTCGGAAGCCGCAACGCTTATGTTTCTGTTCCTTTTATGGTATGCGACTTTGTGATAACTTCTTCACACGGCTTCTATTATCTTAAGGATGGCTCGATTGTCGAGAATAATTCCTCAATTATGGGGAACCTTGAGGCTTTGACTGTTGCATCTCATTTTGCCGATTGTCTCAATGACGCTTCGCTGCAGAGTGACAATTCCCGTGAAGCTTATGAGCTTGCGGTTTACGCTTTCTATTGCCTTGCACAGGATACAGCTCACTACAGACTGATTTGCGCGGCATTCAACTGGCGTCTTCTTACAATACTGGGATTTACCGTTAATTATGGTGTTGCACCGGAAGACAGGTCACAATACTGTGTCAGCATGAGCGACGGCAGAATAACACGAGCTGACGGACTGGGAAAAGCAGCCGCTTCGTCTCCGGTTCTTAATGGCGTATCATTAAGGCTTCTGGATTATTTTGCCTCATGTCCGCTTAACAGGTTATTCGTTGTTAAGACATCTGACAGGGTAACAGACGAAGTATTCGGTTTCTCTGTTCAGTATCTGTCACTTCACTTTGATAAAGAATACACGGTTCTGTCGGTACTCAATGATATCGGCGGTGTGAATGACTGACATATTCAGATTCTCCAGTTATCCGGAATCAGAGAAATGTATTCCGGTTTACTGAGACGTTCGTCAATCAGAAGAGCAAAGCCTGTGTCATTTTCAGTTCTTATAACTCTGCCCACTGCCTGAAGAACTTTCTGCCAGCCCGGAAAACGGTAGGCAAAAGCAAATCCGTCGCCGAATTTCTCAGTATAGTAATTGCAGATAATCTGTCGCTCCGGAGTCACTTTGGGAACTCCTACGCCAACAATAATTGCGCCTGAGAGTCTGTCTCCTACCAGATCTATGCCTTCTCCGAAGTGACCGCCCAGTACGGCGCTTCCGAGGAGAACTCCGCTGTATGGCTCGCTGAAGGCTGAAAGATATTCTGTCTTCTCTGCGGCTGTCATGTCAGGTATCTGTTTTATAATCTTACGTTCTACTCTGTCGTTGCCGCTAAGTCTTGTGAACTCCTTTTCGAGTATCGGCATAATCATTCCGGAATATTCGAAGGACGGAAAGAATATCATAAAGTTCCCACGGCGTCCATCTAATACATTGCAAACCGCCGCTGCTATGTCGTCTTTTGTTCCGTATCTGTTCTTATATGTGGTGTTTATATCGGTGTTAAGTATTACTTCCAGATTCTCGGGCGGAAACGGCGAAGAGAGGCTGAGGAATTTAACGTAGTCTGCCGTTTTGCCGACGAGAACATTCTTGTAGTATTCGAACGGCGACAGTGTAGCGGAGAAAAATATCACGGCCAGTCTGTCTTTGATTATCTTGTCGAGTTTGGCGGAACAATCGAGACAGTTGAGCGTAATTGTAACATCACCGGCGTTCCTTGAGGCGCAGGTAATATAGGATTGATCGAAAAACTGCTCGAGTACAGTGAGAAAATATCTCGCTTCAAAGAAGAATTCCATTGCAGTCTGCCTCGTCTGTCCCTGTTCAAGACCGTCTAAAATCGGCGACAGCTGGTGAAGAGTGTACCAGAGTTTTGCATAAAGTTTGCGAGGCGGCTGCCTCATGCCTTCCCAGTTCTCTGTCTTCAGTGTTTTACGTTCATCCGCATCTTCTATCGCTTTAAATGCCGATGATGAAGTGCTGAAGCTTTGTTCAATGTTTACAAAATACTGATGAAGCTGAAACAGCAGAGCTTCTGTCTTTGCATTTCTTCCTTTGAAATCATCAATCATACGGTTGAGCAGACTGAGGGAAAATGAGGCGCTGAACATATCGCGACCACGGTCAACCATATTATGCGCTTCATCAGCAAGAACAACTGTTCTTCCGTCGTCGAGTTCTTCTGACATGAGACTTACCCTGGGGTGGAAAATATGGTTGTAGTCGCCTATTATGACTGAGCAGTATTCCATAGTGTCAACCATTAACTCGTGCGGACAGATCTCATGTCTGCCTGCAATCTCTCTTACAAGCTCAGGTGTGATGTCGTCATAAAGAAGTATTTCACGCATGGCGGGGCGGAGCTTTGTATAGTAGTTTTTGGCAAGTGAACAGAATTTTGAATCACATTTGATTCCGTATGGACACATCTGTTCCTTTGACTGAAGAAGAATTGACCTGATAATCAAACCCTGCGCGCGGAGATCTGTCAGTGCTTTGCAGGCCACGTCTCTTGTTGCTGCTTTTGCCGTCAGGTAGAAAATCTTGTCGTAGCGATCTCTTCTTAATCCTTTTATCGCCGGGTAGAGAGTTGAAATTGTCTTTCCTATACCTGTCGGAGCGGAGGCGAAAAGTACCTCCTTTGAGGTCAGAGTGATAAGCGACCTCTTCATAAATTCCTTCTGTCCGGGTCTTATAGTCAGATATGGAAATTTAAGCTCGGAGACGGACCTGAGCATTGAAGTGTTGTAGTTCAAAAGCTGAAGGGCAAACTCTGCGTATTCCTTACAGACGTCGGCAAAAAAATCTTCCGCCTGCTCATAAGTCATCGTTACGGTCTCTTCATAAGACTCCAGCGTCGTTATAGACACATACCTGAGCGTAAGCTTTACATCAAGCACACTGCTGTTGGTAAAGATGTACATTGCACCGTAAAGCTTCAGCTGCGTCAGATGTTCAGGCCTTTGCAGGCTCTTGAAGCTGTTTCTTGTTGAATTGAATGACTTAATCTCAAAAATCTGCGGAGGTTTATTCTTCTGAATAAGAAGCGCGTCAAGCCTGCCGGAAACATTGAGTTCAACTCCGTCAAGACCGTCATATACCCAGCACAGCCTTTCTTCAGTGGTTATATCATCACCGTACTGCTTCTTAAGGTCATCGAAAATTCTCTGATGCAGCCTGGTTCCGTCAATTGAGCTTACAGAGTTATAGGATGCGCCCGCTAAATCGCCGGCACGGGATACATATTCTGAGAGCTGAGTGACTGATACCGATATATTGTTCATTCATTAATTGTATATCAACAGCAACTTGCAGAGTATAATAATCATGTATTTTTCATTAAATTCGGGAGGAATGGCAATGTTAACAATCAGGAAAATTGTGTCATCGGCAACTCTTGTCGCTGTAGTCTTTTCATCGGTATTCATTTTCGGGATGAATTCAAAGGCAGACGATACACCGCTATATACTCTTGGCGGCACGGCGCATGTTCAGGATGTCGGTGATATGCAGGGAACATTCACAGACGGAACGCTTGTACTTGGAATGCGCGGATACTCGAGAAGAGTGGAGGCCGTCAACATCAGCTTCCAGAACAACACAGGCTATGAAGGAACAATCAAGTATAAGGTTCATGTTCAGAATGTCGGATGGACAAAATACTGTCAGGCAGGCGAGACGGCCGGAACCCAGGGACAGTCACTTCGTCTTGAAGGAATCGTATTCAGGCTTACCGGAGACCTTGAAAAACACTATACAATCCAGTACAGGGTTCATATTCAGGACATAGGCGACGGTCAGGGATGGGTCAATGAAGGCCAGCTGGCCGGTACCCAGGGACAGTCGAAAAGACTTGAAGAAGTTGCGGTAAGACTTGTACCAAGGGACAGTTCATCTGCGCCTCAGGCTCTGACTGATGTGACTTACAGAGTTCACAGACAGAATTACGGCTGGGAAACTTTGTGGGCTGAGAACGGCGAGGTATCGGGCACAACAGGTGAAGGACTGCGACTGGAGGCAATTAACCTGAAGGTCACGGGCAGCGAATATACAGGCGGGATCACATACAGAACACATATTCAGGATATCGGATGGCAGGACTGGAAGTCAGACGGCGATCTGTCCGGGACAGAAGGCCAGTCAAAGCGCCTTGAAGCGATTGAGATAAAGCTGACAGGTGAGTTGGCTAATCACTATCAGGTGTATTACAGAGTGCATTGTCAGGATTACGGATGGCTTCTGTGGGCCAGGGACGGCGAGAGTTCAGGCTCGGCAGGAATGAGCAAGCGACTGGAAGCCATACAGATATGTCTGGTTCCTACCGGAACGTCATTCTCCGACACCAGTGTAATTGACTGCATAAGCACCGATTACGCGAGATCTGCTTTTGTAACCTATAAAGACGCTGATCCGATTCTTTACTATAATTACGCGGTAAAGTATGCTTCCGGCCTTGATCTGCTCAACAGCCATATCGGCACGCCTCACAGAACCTATACTTATTATGATTCGATTACCGGTCAGTCAAAAACAAAGACAATCAGTGACAATGAATGGACGCTCCTTCAGGATTTCGCGAACACTCATTTCAGACCGGAGATGACAACGGCCGAAAGGCTTATGTACACAATGTACTGGGTTCACAACAATATCGACTATGCGGCGGCAAGTAAAGGATACGCTTACAATGCCTTTGTAAGTCACAAGGGCCAGTGCAATACATATAACGGGCTTACTGTTGAGATGATGTGTTTTCTCGGGTACGATAATGTTACGCTTGTACGCGGAACATGGACTACCAGTCCTCATCATTACTGGGGTGTGATAACCATTGACGGTGTCAGCTACGTTATGGAAGCGGGAAACAAGAAAGACAGCGTAAATTTCTTCAGATTTGCCGAAGTTATAGGTCCCGGAAGTAAATACGCTTATTAATAGCGAAAAGTTATTGAAAAATTTGCTCCGTTGTTATAAAATCAACGGGCACGCAGATGTGGTGGAATGGCAGACGCGCTAGCTTCAGGTGCTAGTGGGGGCAACTCCGTGCGGGTTCAAGTCCCGCCATCTGCACCAGATTGACCGGTGAGTTCTTTTGAATTCACCGGTCTTTTGTCTATATTAACGGCTCTGTTTTGCCCTCAAATGCCTTATTTCGTTACATTTTGTGTTTTACAAATACTGCTAATAAATATAAAATAGAAAAATTCGTATAATGAAAGGAAGAGTGAATAGTATGCTTACATGTTTTTCAACTTTGGCATGCCCTGACTTCTCTTGGCAGGACATCTATTCTATGGCAAAAGACTTTAATTTCAACGGAATTGAAATCAGAGGTCTAGGCAGTGATATTTTCTCGGTAAAGGCTCCCCCGTTTACAGACGCACAGCTACCGAATACACTTGCAAAGCTAAGAGAGCTAAAGCTTGAGATTCCATGTCTTTCTTCCGGAGAACCGGTCAATGATATAAATACCAGAGATAAAGCAATAGCTGAAATAACAGCTTATGCCGAACTCGCTTCGAAGCTCGGCACCGGATTTATCCGCGTGCTTGGCGATCGTGATCCTGCTCCTACAGGTGATGTCGACGACAGCGTTGTAATTGATACGATGAAGCTTCTGGTTCCGGTAGCGGAGAAATACAATGTCACGCTTCTTATTGAGACTAACGGTGTATATTCTGATACAGCAAGGCTCAAGAAGGTGCTTGATGCAATAGACAGCCGCAAGGTGGCTGCACTTTGGGATATGCATCACCCTTACAGATTTATGGGTGAGTCACCTGCAACAACTGTAAATAATCTCGGCACCTATATCAAGCATGTTCATGTAAAAGATTCAGTTATCGAGAACGGCAAAGTGGTCTATAAGATGATGGGAACGGGCGATATGCCTCTGTCTGATATGTTTGACGCGCTTTTGTCCATTGATTATCTCGGTTATGTTTCACTTGAATGGGTTTACAGATGGTCCAAGGATATGTTGGATGCAGGCATTGTCGTGCCGCATTTCGCAGGCTACATGGAGCAGTACAAGACTCATAAGAAGAATGAACTTCAGACGGACAACCGCGGGGCAGGTAATTATATCTGGCCTAAGGAGACACTTATCGACGCGACATTCCCTGATGTTCTTGACAGGGTATGTGAAGAATTCCCGAATCAGTACGCATTCAGATATACCGAGCTTGACTATACGAGAACATATTCTGAATTCAGAGATGATGTCAATAATTTCGCCCGCGCTCTGATTGCAATGGGCGTACAGAAGGGCGATCACGTTGCCATCTGGGCAACAAACGTTCCGCAGTGGTATCTGACATTCTGGGCTGCAACGAAGATCGGGGCTGTACTTGTTACGGTAAATACCGCCTACAAGATTCATGAAGCTGAATATCTTCTGAGGCAATCGGATACTCATACTCTTGTTATGATAGACGGCTGGAAAGACTCGGATTATATCGGCATCCTCAATGATATATGCCCTGAACTCAAAGACTCAAAGCCGGGTGAACTCAGATCAAAGCGTCTTCCTGTATTGAGAAATGTCATTACTGTTCAGTCTGAACAGCCGGGCTGCTTTACATGGGAACAGACAATGGCTCTTGCGGATAAGATACCATACAGCGTAGTTGAGGCTATCCGTAAGACAATAGACAAGAATGACGTCTGCAACATGCAGTATACTTCAGGAACAACAGGCTTCCCAAAGGGCGTTATGCTTACTCATTACAATGTTGTCAATAACGGTAAGGCTATTGGTGACTGCATGGATCTTTCAACGGCAGACCGTATGATGATTCAGGTGCCTATGTTCCATTGCTTCGGCATGGTTCTTGCAATGACAGCTTCAGTTACACACGGCGTTACAATGTCGCCTATCACGGCTTTCTCTCCTCGAAAAGGTCTTGACTGTATAAATCGTGAGCAGATTACATGCTTCCATGGCGTTCCGACAATGTTCATTGCGATGCTCGGACATGAGAATTTTCCCAAGACTGATTTCTCGCATATGAGAACAGGAATTATGGCCGGTTCGCCATGTCCTATCAAGACTATGGAGGAAGTTATCGAGAAGATGCACATGCCTGAGATATGCATTACATACGGTCAGACCGAAGCATCTCCGGCTACAACAATGAGCAAGACCACAGATTCAATTGATAAGCGTGTAAATACCGTAGGTCAGGCTATTTTCGCTGTTGAGTGCAAGATTGTAGACCCTGAGACCAATGCAGAGCTTCCCGACAATACCGATGGTGAGTTTGTCGCCAGGGGATACAACATCATGAAGGGCTATTATAAGATGCCTGAAGCAACAGCTGCGGCAATTGATAAGGATGGATGGCTGCATACCGGCGACCTCGCCAGGAGAACACCTGACGGATATTACAAGATTACCGGAAGAATCAAGGACATGATCATTCGTGGCGGCGAGAACATCTATCCGAAGGAGATAGAGGATTTCCTCTACACGCACCCGAAGATAAAGGATGTGCAGGTAATCGGTGTTCCTGACAAGGATTACGGCGAAGAGATCATGGCCTGCGTCATTCTGAGACCAGGTGAAGAGGCATCTGAAGACGACATCAAAGATTATGTCAGAACTCATATGGCCAAGCATAAGATTCCGAGATATGTTGATTTTGTCGATTCATTCCCGATGAACGCTGCCGGAAAGATACTTAAGTACAAGATGAGGGAAGAGGCGGTTGAGCGTCATAACCTCGAACAGGCCAACAAGATTGTAACAGCCTGAAGCAAGTATCTGACAATCAGTCTGTAATTTATGAAAAGAATGCCCTTCGCATACAGCGGAGGGCATTTCGCGTTGATTGTGTATTTCTGCAATCTGTTTGAATCACCGGAAAAATGAAGATAAAAATAGCCTCCCGAATGGTGATGTGTTTCATTCGGGCGTCCTCCTTTCATAAGTTTGTTCATGGCGTTTTGCATCTTTTCGAGGACATCAAGTCCTTCACTATACGGAGAAAAACAGGCTGTTTTGTACAGGTGATTTTCAGAAATGTCTCTTGAATTTTTTCTTTGCCGCCTCCAGTGATTCCATGACGGCATTGACTGTGGTGCCTTCCGCAGCGGCAATTTCCCGGAGCGTCATGCCATCCGCTTTCATGGTGAGACGCCGAAGCTGGACATCCGTCAGGCAGGAAAGCGTATTACTGATATGTTGCTGTTCCTCCTTACGGACGAATATTTCTTCCGGCGTCAGGCGGTATGCAAGGGAATCACCTTCGTACTGCATGGCTTCGATGTGATACGGGCAGTGATACCGCTCCCGTCTGCCGGCGTTCGCCATCTCACGGTCATTCTCCAGAATGTAGGCGGCAGTTTCTTCTGTGACATCCACCTGTACCGTGGAGCCGTCCGCCAGCTTGTAATTGATAAACATATCCGTTCCTTTCCGTCTGAACGGAAAAGAGCCGGAACGCATAAGGGCGGCTGAATAAAAGAGCCTGATTACATAAAATGGCACAGTTATCCAGAGGTACCGATAGTCCTCCTGCCTTGCGGCGGTGTTGACTATATGTATCCCGGCCCTATACGTAATCAGGCTTTCGATATTTTGTTTGGAGGAGTTACCTTCCTCTGTTCCTT
>JAKVLB010000010.1 GCA_022484595.1 Mageeibacillus sp.
CTTGAAGCATTCACCATCAATCCGGTGGACTTTAAGACGATTACAGGCTACGACGGCAAACTGATGTATCAGGTGCATGTACAGAACATCGGCTGGATGGATCCTGTTGAAGCGGGCCAGATGGCAGGAACCGAAGGCAAGGGCTTAAGAATCGAAGCGGTCAGAATCTGGCTTGAAGGCGAAGTGGCAAAACACTATAGCGTTGAATATATAGTGCATGTTCAGGATTACGGCAATGCGCAGTGCTATGTATGCAACGGGACTGTAGCAGGCACCACGGGCGAGTCCAAGAGAATTGAAGAATTGACGGTCAGAATTACGCCTTTATCACAATGTAATCTCACCTATCTGCAATACAGGGTGCATGTCCAGGACTTCGGCTGGGAGAACAAGTGGGCTTATGACGACGAGGTCTCAGGTACAGTCGGACAGGCCAAGAGGCTTGAAGCGATTGAGCTTTGCGTAGATAGTGATCAGTATCAGGGCGGGGTCCAATATCAGGTTCACGTTCAGGATTACGGCTGGCAGGATCCCGTTACATCCGGGTATCTCTCAGGTACGCAGGGTGAGGGCAAGAGGCTTGAGGCAATCAAGATCAACCTGACCGGAGAACTTGCGGAGCATTATGACATCTATTACAGGGTGCACGTTCAGGATATAGGCTGGCTCTCGTGGGCCAAGAACGGTGAGATGAGCGGAACTTCCGGAAGATCCGCGAGGCTCGAAGGAATACAGATTACCCTTGTTAGGAAGGGCAATGATGCACCTGGTGCGACATATTATGGTGTCACAAGCGATGTAAGCTACAGCAGCAGGACGGGTTTCTAAAGAAGTACAATAAGCAAAACTAATGCATGAGGCGTATCCGCAAGGGTGCGCCTTTTGCCTGCCGTTCATCACTTGGATATTAT
Organism: Mageeibacillus sp.; assembly: GCA_022484595.1. Taxonomy (GTDB): domain Bacteria; phylum Bacillota; class Clostridia; order Saccharofermentanales; family Saccharofermentanaceae; genus Saccharofermentans. The sequence goes on from JAKVLB010000010.1 coordinate 912, forward strand.
AGTTCCTCCGCCCAGGCAGCAGTCGCCGTCGTACAGAACCACGGACTGACCGGGTGTAGGTGCTCTTTGCTGCGCATCGAAAACAATCCGCACCGTTGAATCGCCGGTCGGCGTTACCGTACAGGGCTGTTCCGCCGCGTGATATCTTATTCTGGCGCAGCACCTGATTACTCCCGGAAGTCTGTTTGAGTCGCAGAATATCCAGTTGAATTCATCGGCATATATGACATCTTTCATAAGATCTTTCTCAGGCCCGAGCACGACCTCGTTGGTATTAGGTCTTATTCCGGTGACGAACACAGGGTGACCGAGCGCGACGCCAAGCCCTTTGCGCTGACCTATCGTGTAGTTGATGATTCCTCTGTGGGTTCCCAATATCTCTCCCGAAGCTGTCACATAGTTTCCGGGCTCGAAAACAAGCCCGCTCTCGCTCCTGATAAACCCGGCGTAGTCTCCGTCCGGAACAAAGCAGATGTCCTGACTGTCCTTCTTCCGGCTGTTCACAAATCCCCGGGCTGCGGCGATCTCTCTGACGGCTTCTTTTCTTAGTTCTCCAAGAGGGAAGATTACTCTGGAAAGCTGTTCCTGAGTAAGATTATAAAGGACATAAGACTGATCCTTCGCGGCTTCCTTGCCTTTAAGCAGAAGGTATCTGCCGCTGTTCCCGTCAAAGACGACGCGGGCATAGTGACCTGTCACGATATAACCGGCACCAAGCCTGTCGCATTCATCCGTCAGAAGCCCGAATTTGAGGGAACGGTTGCAGTAGATGCAGGGATTTGGCGTTCTGCCGCGCCTGTATTCATCTATAAATCTTGAGATTACAGACTGCCGGAACTCTTTCCGAAAGTCAAATGCCACGAAGTCCATTCCGAGTTTCTCTGAGACGGAACGCGCGTCATTCTCATCGTCGCTGTTTTTGTCAATCAGCCGCATTATTGACCCGATTGCTTCGTATCCGCTGCTGACTGCAAGAAAAGCCGCGACCGAAGAATCCACTCCGCCGCTCATTGCAATCAGTGCTTTTTGTCTGTTTTCGTTTATCATGCACTCATTCTACTACTTCCATAGGAAAATAATAAACTGTATTTCGCAATGACCGTTGAGTCCTATTAATGACATTGCTTTTTTTCTGCCATGGGTTACTATAAATTAAAAGTTTTATGGGGGATGAGGGTGAATGATCAATGTTTTTACTACGGATTCCGTGCAAAATATCAACAGGGCAGTTATCAGACGGGAACTGTCACAGACGCACAGCGGCGACCTTATCTTCGTTGTCCCGGAGTTTGCAAAGGCTCAGGTAGAACGCGAGGTAATTGCCTGTCTTGAGACAGTCAGCAGCTATGAGATCAACGCGGGAAGTACTGTTGTAACCGCCGGATTTACAAACGGCGATATCTTAAGCTTTATCAAGCTTGCGAGCCGTATTCTTGACTGCTGCGGAGTAAGCAGCTGCGGCGGCGAAGGCGACACGGTTCTCAGGAATGCAATATATTCGGTAATCTCGAACAGGAGAGCAGATCTTAAGACACTCGGAAAGCTTGCCACGAGGTTCGAATACATTAATTCTGTTATCAGTCTTCTGGGAGATTTCTCGAGGTACGGTATCGGGCCGGATCAGCTTGATCAGGCGATCAGATATGCTTCAACTAAGAGCCGGTCGCAGGATTATCTTGACAAGCTTTCAGACATAAGACTTATCATGACTGAGCTTATGAAGCTTAACGAGAAGTACGGATTCATGTTTTTAAAGGATCCTATCGCGGCGGCAAATGAGACGATTGAAGGTCTTGATGACAGCAGACTGTCCGGAAGGCACTGCCGCTCAGCAGTCAGATTTTTTAAGAGTCATTACTGTTTTATAGGTTTTGGCAGTACGAGACTTCTTACGCCTCAGGAGATGAGACTTGTAAGCAATCTGTCCTCCCGCGGTGCCGTGATTGATTTCTACACGCTCTGTTCAGACGCGTCAGGTTCTGAAACGAGCAAGCTTTACAAGTGCGGCAATGAGTTTGTTTCAAAACTCAGCAGTGACTATGGCGCTAAAGTCTCAAGATTTGTGCCGGAACAAGAGTCATTCGACACTGCCGGTGACATGTCCGCCGTCAGTGAAGCGGCTATGGATTACGCGCTCGGCAGACCTTATGGAGGAGAACCGTCTGACGATATAATTCTGTCTGAGATTAAGGGGATTGACGACAGAATCGGTTATGTCTTTAATGAGATAATCCGCCTTACACACAGGAAAGACGGTCTGAGATACAAAGATATAAGGGTTGTCTGCTGCGACGAATCTCTCACAGGAAGACTGAGAAGCAATGCTGAGCTGTACGGACTGGATATTTTCATAGACCGTAAGATCGAACTCGGCAACACTGTCGTACCGTTCTTTGTTCAGACCATGATTGAGCTTCCGCTGCGCAATTACAGCGTTACATATATTCTTAAGGCTATGCGCTCGGGGGTACTTCATATACCGCCATATGTTGCGGATAACTTTGATAATTTCTGCAAGGCGCGGAACATAAAGGATGCGGCAAGACTTTTCGATGCCGACGCATATCAGGAACTGCAAGGTCATGAGCATAGGATCTGGATAAAGGAAGGCACGGTTCCGGGTGTAAGCTGCGGATGGCATAACTGCGGCGAATTTTTCGCCGGATATGTTCTCAAAGACATACTTGTGCCTTTTAAAGAGGCGTGCGAGAAGGTCAGCAAAGCGCACACGCTGTCATTGAAGGCTGAGGCCGTAATGGAATACCTTCTTGCTTCAAAGGCATATGTTGAGGCGCTGCGCGATGAACTGATGAACCGCGGCGACAGCGCGAACGCCGTTGCGCTGGTAAGAGGATTTGACGAGCTTGTCAAACTTCTTACAGGCTTCAGACATGAGATGAACGATGTGGATATTGATCAGAAGACTTTTCTGTCGCTCATAAGAATAGATATGAGGAACAAGACTGAAGGCACAATACCGCTCAAGGTTGATTCCATCGAGATTACTACTCCCGAACATGCCTTTCAGACACCGTGCAGGGCTATGTTTATACTTGGAGCGAACAGGGATAATTTTCCTTACAAGAGAAGGAACGAGGGTCTGTTCAGCCACAGCGAACTGGCGATGCTTTCGGATTCGATTGAAGGCGCGAGCCTTCCTGACAGGAATGAGATTATGAACCGTGAGGAGTTTGTCTCATGCTGTCTTCTTCTGGGCTCCTGCGGGCAGCGTCTGTATATGTGTCATGAATTTGCTTCGGCACCGAGCCGGGTATATGAATTTCTGAAGACGTGTATCGACGGTCAGAGAATTCTTGTGAACAGCTACACGAACAATGCTTTTGGTGAAGCGGTGACTCAAAGACATGACTTTAAGTCTTCGTCAATAGATCCCGGGGATATGAGGAAACTTCTGAACTTCAGGGATGGAGAAGAGGTCAGGAACGGAATGAGAGTCAGTGTATCTTCTATTGAGGAATTCAATAACTGCCATCTTAGGTTTATGATCAGGCGCATTCTCAAGATTGATGAACGCGAAGACAGGACTTCTGTGAAGAGCAATGATTTCGGTACATTGATGCATTCGATGCTGGAGCTGTCTATGAAGAAGCTCGCCGAAGGATGTATGAATTTTGATGATTTTAAGAAGAAGACTGAAGTGATGCTCGCGAGCGAAGACAGATTTACAGAACTGATGAATTATTCCTATATATCGGCGATTAAGGAAGCAGCGGTTCCGGGCAGCATTGACGGCGTTACGGAAGAAGTCTCACCGTGGTTTGACAGTCAGATCGGAACGAAGCTTCGCCGTATGTATCGTTTCATGATGAAAGGCATATTAAAAGACTGCACAGACGGCGGTTATCTGCCGTCGGGGTTCGAGCAGAAGATAGGAGATGTGACTTCCGAACTACCTATTCTTATGGATTATCAGCTTGATTCAATGCTGTTCAGATTTACGGGGTCAATTGACCGTTATGACATAAAAGAGGGGGAAGACAATAAGAAGCACATAAGGGTGGAGGATTACAAGACAGGCAACAAGAGCCTCAGTTCTTCTGAACTTCTGAACGGCGTGCAGATTCAGCTTCCTGCATATTCATACGCTCTTTGCAAAGGAATCAGCAACTCGTTAATAGACAATTACGGGTATTCAAAGGTTGGTCTTGCGGCTCCGGAGAAGGGTGAAGCTCTGGTCTTCGAACCTAAGAATTGCGACTATTCTCCGGATGATATTGACACTGCCATGAGATATTCGGATTTGGTAATCAGACGAAGTATCAGGCGTATTGCAGACGGTGAAGCGGATGCTCTCGCGGCTCCTGTCGGCCACACACTCTGCGCGTATTGTCCATATGCCGGTTCCTGCGGGAATGTTCCTTCAAAGCCGGTGAGAGCCAAAGGCGAAAATACCGATTCTGCTGCGGAATTTGTTAACTGTAACAGTAAAGCGCTGCAAGCTGAATATCAAAGCGGAAAAAGCAAATGGAACAAGAGAAATGCAATATCATTCAAAGCCATGAATGATGCTCTGGAAGAAGGAACAAGAGGTTGACATATATGGACTTTTCGGACGAACAGAAGAAAGCAATCGGCAACAGTACCGACAATATTCTGGTATCGGCAGCGGCCGGTTCAGGTAAGACAACCATGATGGTCGAACGTATAATCCGTGGTATACTCAGCGGCAATCTGTCTATTGACCGGGTGCTCGTTGTAACATTCACAGTCGATGCCGCGCAGAATATGCTCGGAAAGATTGAGAACAGCCTCACGGAAAGACTCGATCAGTGCAAGCGCTCCGGAGATAAAGACATGGCAGGATTGCTGTCCGAACAGCTTGACCTGCTCCCGAACGCCTATGTTCAGACCTTTGACAGTTTCTGTGCCAGATGCATCAGGGAGAAGGGATATACACTTGCGGATGACAGCAGAAATGACATTTATGACTCCGGCAATATTGTTCTTGACGGGAATGAGCTTGAGCTTCTGCTTGACGAAGCGGCAAAACTTTCAATTGAACAGAGCTATCAGAAAGGCAATCCGCTTTATGACAGTTTTCTGATGCTTACAGAGCGCTTCGGCGACGGAAGAAATGATGACAGCCTTGCCGGGACACTTGTAAGCTGCTATAACAGCCTGAGGAGTCTTCCTGATTATCTTGACGCGGTCGATTCATTTGTCAGCTTGAGGAAAAAGAGAGATAACGCCTGTGAGATCATGTATCTTGACGGCGGCAAATGGGACATAGTAGATGAGATTGTCGAAAAATTCAGGTGTATCAGGGACGCTATAGCAGGAATCGGCGGCACAAAGGATTATCTTGATCGCCATAAGGATGTAAGCATAACAAGCAAGACGTCAAAAGGAGAGAAGATTGACTTCAGGGCGGCTATCGACAGCTATATCGGTGATGTCATCAGTTACCTTGACGGCGTAACGGTCGCATATGACAATTCTCTGCCAAGGTCGAGAATACTGGAGTTAATCGGCAATTACGGAAGCCTGAGTTCGTTTAATTTCAGGATTTCTCATGGAAAAGCAGATAAAGCCGAGACTGACAGAGCGCTTGAGCCGCTTGTCGCATTGAGAAAATTTACCAATCCTGCAACGCTGACGAAAGAATACAACAGCTTTGTGATCCCCGGGGATTATTCTTTCCTTTTGAATTTCAATGCCGCGCGCCAGATGCAGTATCAGAAAGAGGGGACACAGGCGATTGAGGCTTTTGCCGATCTGCTGCACAGGACTGACGCGAATTATTCCGCGCTTAAGTCGGCGGTACACGGTATGGATTTTGCCGATCAGGAACACGCTGCGTATCTCATAATGAAGAATGATGAAGCTGCTGATTTCTACAGAGAGAAATTCATTGAGATATTTATCGATGAGTATCAGGATAACACCAGACTTCAGGACAGAATCATCGAACGCTTCGCAAGGAGCGAAGGCAATGTATTCAGGGTCGGAGATATAAAGCAGAGCATCTATAAGTTCAGAAACGCAGATCCTGAGATTTTTGACGGAAAGATGAGAAATCTTAAATTATACAGGGAAGACAGCGGGAAGGGCGAGAAAGGCGAGCTTTTGAATCTTTCCCGGAACTTCAGAAGCACTGACGAGATTCTTGCCTTCGTCAACTCTGTGTTCAGACAGCTTATGACGGCAGACGGCGCAGAGATTGAATACGACGATAACCAGAAGTTCAATGCGCCGGACAGCAAAGAAGACCGCGGCAGGCACGATCTGCCGAAGATCGTAATAGTTAACAGGGCAGATCAGAATTCGTCTGACAGTGAAGAAACAGACGGGAAGAGCGCGGATAATAAAGACAAGCCGGATTCTCCGGATACTGACGACAGTGAGGACATAAGTCATCTTATGCCGGATACACGCGCTGTTTTGACAGGAATTGAGAAAGAGATACGTGAATACAGCGGAGGGCTCAGTGACATCTGTATACTTACCACTACCAAGAACAAGGCACAGACTGTAACGGATTATCTCAATTCCAGAGGCCTTCCGGCGGCCGGGAGAGTTACGACCGGAATATTCGAAGACATAGATATTCACAGAATCATTAATCTTATTGTATGCCTTGGGAACGAATACAGAGACGAATATCTTATGAGCGTATTTATATCAGGCTATATGTTCTCTAATTTTACTGTCAGAGAACTGGCATCTATTCAGGCGTATGTTGTTACAAGTCGTCCCGATCTCCGGGAAGCGGCTCTGATCCTGAGACTTCGCTTTTACTGTGAGAATGCGGTCGGTGATCTGTCCGACAGAGTAGCCGGATTTATCAACGTTTTCGATGATATGAGAATGCAATCACAGACAATGGATGTTGATGATATAGTGGAGCTGATTTATAAGCGAACCGGAATTAAGGCAACGATGAGAGCGGAAGGAAAGGACGTCAACAGACTTACTTTCCTTAAGGACTGGCTCAGTTCTAACTTTAAGCGCTTTGGCTGCGATATCTCCGGGATAGCCGGTGAGCTTGAGAATATGAAGATTGTCATCAATACCAAAGCCAATATCGAAGTCACGGATTCTGACAAGAACAAGATTACGGTTATGAATGTCCACAAGAGCAAGGGACTTGAATTTCCGTTCGTTATACTCGCGCTACAGGACGGCAGGGATGACAAGACCGACACGGTCTCGCCGCTTATGTTCGACAAGAATGACGGGTTTATTATAGATAACTACGATTATGAGAACATAATGAGAAGCAAGTCGGTCGAACAGTTTATTTACGGTCAGAAGATCAGGCTCGCCGGAAATGCCGAGAAACTGAGACTGCTGTATGTAGCGCTGACAAGAGCCAAAGAGAAGCTTACAATTGTCACCTACAGTGATAAAGATAAAGACAAAGTTCCGGGGTTCATAGCTGACGCCTCAAAGAAAGCTTCAAAGAACGGCAGTGTCGGCTTTGGCAGGGATTACTGGCTCAGCGGCAGCGGGAAGATGGGATTCCAGCTTATGTCGGGAATTATCAGAGCCAAGGCTGCAGAACCTATACGCGCTTTAACAGATAAAGACGTGAGCGACCCGGATTCGGGAATTGTTGATTTTGAAGACATAAGAGGAAACAGAATTGACGACGGCTTTACAGTCTCGATTATTGACGGAGTGGCAGATTCCGTCACTGAGGACAGTTCCGGGATTAATTCTGCCGGGAAAGAGGCTGTCACTGAAGGTACGGACTCCTTTGATTCAGGCAGAAGCGAAGAGTCTGAACGGGAAGACCACGGAGGACTCGATGACTATGACGCTGAGTATCCCTATTCAGAACAGATTCAGATACCGTTCAAGGTGTCGGTTACAGGAATTGAGAACGGCAGGGTAAAGGAGACAACTCACATAGACATGGAGCTTGCGGATCCTGACCGGATAGACAGACCGGGATTAAGAGGACTTACTTCCGCTTCCAAAGGAACAATTCTTCACAGGATTATGAGATTTGTCGATTACGACCGAATAAAGAATGATCCGGCCGCTCTTGACGGTGAAGTAGAGTCCCTTATCAGCGAGGGTTTCTTCAAGGAATACGGAGCTGAGAATGTGAGAAGATGCAAAGAAGAGTTTGCCAGTGGAATTACCGGATTTGCAGGAAGCTCAATATGCGCGGAAATGATTAAAGCAGAGAGCAGCGGTGAAGCTGAGTGTGAGAAGCCGATTGTATTTGCGGTTCCGTCAACAGAGGGCGCAAAGCGGACTGACTTTGCACTTGTTCAAGGTGTTATTGATCTGATTTATCAGGCTGACGGCGGTAAAGTGATAATTGACTACAAGACTGACAGGCTTGATGGTATGACAGAAGATGAACGCGCGGCGCAGGCCCGCGAGCGCCACGGAGCTCAGCTCGGGTATTATTCGGCAGCCTGCGAAGCTTCCGGCAGTAAGGTCAAGGCTAAGTTTGTGTATCTTGTGAGGTACAGCCAGTTTGTGGAGGTGTGACGGCTTTGCCGGCGTCGCGTCTGCGTATCTGACGGAAGAAATCGAGCATCATCTGTGAGCATTCGTTCTCGAGTATTCCGCCTTCAAACTCTACCTTGTGATTATGTCCGTGCGATACATCGAAGATGTTGTTGCACGAGACAACAGCTCCGCTTTTTGGCTCATAGGCGCCGAAATAGACTTTGCGTATGCGAGACTGTATTATTGCGCCGGAACACATGGTGCATGGCTCGAGCGTCACATACATGTCGCAGTCTTCAAGACGCCAGTCGCCGAGCTTTCTGCATGCTTTATCTATTGCAAGCACTTCGGCATGTGCTGTTGCGCTTTTCTTTGTCAGTCTCAGATTGTGAGATCTGACGAATACTTTGCCGTCTTTTATGATTACGCAGCCGATGGGACATTCGCCAAGGGCATATGCTTTGGCGGCCTCCTTAATTGCTTCGCGCATAAATCTGTTATTATCGTCTGCTATATTTACTGTCATTGAATGGCTCCGGTTGATGTTTACAGTAATTATACCGTATGATGTGAGTATTCGCTTGACCTAATTATTACCCGGTGGTAAAATTATTCGTTGCTATAAGTACAACTATGCCTTTTTGCAGGGAAGCGCCGTGTTTACGGTTATGTCTTGGACGTTTTTGTTCCCGGGGGTAAAGCGAGGCTGGGCTTATGGTGATGATTATAATAGCAAAGGATGAACTTACAATGGCAACAAAGCAAGGAATGTGTACTAATTGCGGTTCGCTCGTTATTTTCGATGACAGAGATGAGGTTTGTGAATGTATATTCTGTCACTGTGTTTTCCCGTCAGCAGAAGCTTTGGCACTGCTGGAGAACTCAGAGGTACACGAATTCAAGAATGAGGCATTTGAGAAAAAGGAAGGAAGCAAGAATTATTACTCATGCCCGGTCTTCCCTGACAAGGTAAGCAAGGCTGTCGAGAGAGACAAGGTCTCGAAGAGCAGAAGCGGAGATGATCTTAAACTAAAGCCGAGTGAATTCGAAGTTTCTCCGAATGATGTCAAGGCTCCGATGAAGCTGATTGTAACGCTCTCTGCCGCTGCTCTTCTGATAGTCGGTATAGTTGTCGCAGTGTCGCTGCCTATTTATTTCAACAGAGTCAATCTCAAGACCGAGATGACTGCTGACATTGCGCAGGTCTTTGAAGGAAATGCGGAGGTTAATACCGACAGCAACGAAGACGGATACATTTACGGATACAATATTTTCGGTATGACATGTCAGAACATAAAAGTTCAGACTGCAGATGAAGTTACTGATAAACAGGCTTCGGACATGTTCGAAGCATATTGCGCTCTCAGGTCCGAGAAGGGCGGTTATAAGTCTTCAAATTCTGTAAAGATGGAGATTTATACTCCTACTTCAATATACACTGTTACCGCTGACGGAATTGAGAATGCTGACGCTTAATTAAGGGGTGAATTTATGACAGATTTTGATACTGCTTTTGCTGCGGCACAGAAGCTTGCAGATAAGAATGGTAAAACGTTGAGTGATATTGAGCTTGAATCGATAACTGACAGTTACAAGATGGGTCCTGACGATATGATTACGCTCAGAAGCGAGCTTGAGAAGATCAACATATCAATCGGCGAGCCTGAGCTTGAGATGGATGATGACGACGGTGCGCCGGAACCTGAAGATGGTGCTTCGGAGACATCTGTCGTTGATGACTCTGTAAAGATGTATCTCAAGGAGATAGGTAAGATTGAGCTTCTGCATGCAGATGAAGAGCATGACATTGCAAAGCGTATGTCTGAAGGCGATGAGGATGCCAAAGAGACCTTGATTAATTCCAACTTAAGACTTGTCGTATCAATTGCGAAGAAGTATATGAATCGCGGTTTGTCGCTTCTGGATCTTATTCAGGAGGGTAACATCGGATTGATAAAGGCTGTTGATAAGTTTGATTATACCAAGGGATTCAAGTTTTCGACATATGCGACATGGTGGATAAGGCAGGCGATAACACGCGCAATTGCGGATCAGGCAAGAACCATCAGAATTCCGGTTCATATGGTTGAGACAATCAACAAGCTTACGAGGGTTCAGAGACAGCTGGTTCAGGATCTCGGAAGAGAGCCTACGACCGAGGAGCTTGCCGAGTGCATGGGAATGGAACCCGCGAAGATTCGCGAGATACAGAAGATATCACAGGATCCTATATCAATTGATAAGCCTGTCGGTGAGGAAGAGGATTCGCATCTTGTTGACTTCATATCCAACGATGAGCTTGCGGCGCCTGAAGAAGAGGTCGCAAGGAATCTTCTTAAGGAAGATCTTATCAAGGCTTTGAACACACTTACCGATCGTGAGCGCAAGGTAATTGAGCTCAGATTCGGACTTAAGGACGGTGTACCGATGACGCTGGAGCAGGTAGGCAAGAAGCTCGGGGTTACCCGTGAACGTATCAGACAGATTGAAGCCAAAGCAATAAGAAAGCTATCGAGAGCTTCAAGTTCAAAGAAGCTTGAAGGATACACAGACTGATAGATACCGGGAGGCTGTAAGTGCCTGAGCGCAAGCTATATTCTTTTTATAAGGGCATTTTCTCAGGGGACGTTTTGAATTTTTCAAAACGTTCTCCTTTTGTCAGGGAAATAATGCTTGAGAGAATTAATCCGACAAGAATTATTCTTCCTATGAAGATGCACTACGGTGTTCCGGCGATACCTGCCGTAAAGGCAGGAGACGCGGTAAAAGTCGGACAATGTGTCGGAATTCCGGCGAAGGGAAGTTTCTCCGTTCCTGTTCATTCCGGAATATCCGGAAGAGTCAGCCAAATTCAGGAAATAAGGCTGCCTAACGGTATTATCACACCTGCGGTGATAATTGAGAATGATATGAAGCGCACAAGGCTGGATTCGCTTGTCCCGCGAAGCAATCTTAAACTGTCAGCGACGGAAACATTAAGTATCATAAGGAATGCCGGAATCTGCGGAATGGGCGGAGAAGGAATTCCTACAGCAGCCAAATTATCAAGGGCACGCAGTAAAGTTGTTTCTGATTTTCTCGTCAACTGCCTTCAGAGCGAGCCGTATTCGACATGTGACCTTACGGCAATCGTTGAGTATCCGGACTACTGCGTACGGGGTGCATGCGCGTGTGCACGAAGCGTCGGTGCGAAGAGAGTCAGATTTCTGGTTTCTTCCGGTCGCAAGTCCTGTATTACAGCTCTTGAGAATTCAATTACTAAGGCAGGGAAAGACTTCAATGATCTGACAATTGAGATAAAGCTTTTTCGCGAACGATTCCCGCAGGGATACTACAGACTGGTTGCCAGAGCACTTTACGGTAAAGAGATAAGAGCTGACGAGACGCTTGAAGATACTTGTGATGCGGTAATATTCAATTGCTCGACGATGCTGGCATGCTGGGAGGCACTGGCCGATAATATTCCCATGATGAACCGTATTGTATCTGTATCGGGAGATTCTTCCGGCGGCCATAATGTGCTTGTGCCTGTCGGAACTCCGTTGTCTGAGATTCTGGCCAATGTTATTTCTTCCAATGACTCCGACAACAGGATAGTGTGGGGCAATTGTCTCACAGGAATTGAGATTACGAATCCGGATATGACACCGGTAATCAAGATTACGTCTGTCATATCAATAATACGAAGAAACGAAGTCCCGCGCACGCCCTGTATTCATTGCGGGCTGTGTTCCGAGTGCTGTCCGATGAACCTGTCACCGGATATCATATATGAGATGCTCGCGCAGGATCTTAAGCAGAAGGCTTCAGAAGAAGGCGCCAGAGACTGTATATCATGCGGTTCCTGTTCGTATGTCTGCCCTGCAGGTATTGATCTGACTTCGGCGATTGCAGGATTTGCCGGCGAGGGACGTGTAATTGAAGTTAATTCACTTCTTCATAACAATACTGAATTCAATGTCCCGGCCGGCTGCTCTTCTGTCGGCGAGGTGTCATTGCTTGAGAATTACGGCGACGGCGATGACAGCAGCGGCGCTGAAGATCCTGGCAGACTCAATCTTCCTTTTGAAGGAGGTAAAACCGTATGAGTTCAAAGACCGGTCTTGCTCCGTTTATTCATACCGAGAAGAATGTACCATATATTTATCTGACGATTATTGTTGCGCTGGTGCCTTGTATTGCATATGCGGTTTTCTACTACGGAATCAGGGCGATTATTCTGATTCTGTTTTCTGCTGTGTGTTTTACACTGTCTGATTACACATTCTCATTAATATCCCACAGACTTAACAAGAATGATTACTTTGACCTGTCATCAATTACTTCGGGACTGATATTCTCATTGATGCTTCCGCCTGACACACCGCTGATTGTTGCTCTGTCCGGAGTTTTGTTCGGTTCTGTCGTCATAAAACAGTTTTTTGGCGGAGCGGGATGTGCCATTGTCAATCCGGCTGCCGGGGCTTCACTGTTTGTAAGAATGATGTTCCCGTCTGATATGCTTGGATATTCGTCGGGCAGCGGAGGCTTTTTTGACATGGGAAGCCTTTTTGCTCTGCATTCAGGGACATCCGCAGTACCTGATTATTCGACGATCAGCTTTGCGGAGCTTGTGAGCGGCAATTATCCGGGTAACCTCGGTCAGGCATGCGCAGCGGTCGCACTTCTGGGTGCGGCGTTCATTGTCATACGCGGCAATTTAAGACTTTATGCTCCATGCTCATACCTTCTTGCCCTGACAGTCCTATATCTGATTTTTGGTCAGGCTAAAGAATATCTTGTGTTTATACTGTCTTCGGGTGTCGTTTTTGTTGCGTTTTTTCTTCTGGGAGATCTGACTACCATGCCGTCGAGATTCCTTGCAGGCGTATTCTCCGGCGTTGTCTGCGCCGCGCTTACAATAGTACTGTATTTTCATATCGACCATCAGATTGCCATTCTCGCACCGGTTGTGGCTGTCAACCTAATGTCATTTGTAATTGACTTTTTCGCGAAAACAATTTCAAGAAGAAAGAAGACTTCGCGGGAGGTTGATGTCTTATGATGACCCGATCACAGCTCAGAAGGTTCCTTTTTGAAGCCATAGGTCTTTTTGTCTTCAGCATGGCGTTTATACTCATAAGTTTTGTGAGATCTTCTTCAAATGCAGATATCAGAAGGCAACAGCAGCTTGTTACGCGGTTCGCTCCTGTTATGCAGGCTTCGGAATTTACGGAGATTACAGGTTCTGTTTTTAAAAGTTATCCTGATATTAATTCCGTATATATAGGTTACGGTGAGAACAGTGAGCCGATAGGATATGTTATTGATATATCTTCTGAGGCTGAAGACGCAACGTCGCTTCATCTGCTGATAGGTATAGGCTATGAAAATGCTGAGATAACAGGAATTACCAGAGTAGGCGATAATGACGATACCTATGCTGTAAGCGCGGAAGATTTCAAAATGATAAGTGATGATCTTGTGGGAACGCAGATTCCGATTGCTTTTAAGGACGAGTCTGTTACAGATGATTCTGAGCTGACTGACAGTAAAGTGATAAACGGACTTAATGACGGTACATATTATGCGCAGAGTCTGACAGCCGATAAGAACGGATATATTGATTATGTCGAGCTTAAGGTTGAGGGAGGCGAGATAAGCAATGTCCAATGGGATGCTTTCAATCTTGATCCGACCACTGAGAACCGAAGCCGCGCTTCACTTTCCGGCGCGTATGAGGTCTCGGGCGATGACTGGGCGACACAGTCTTATACCGTATGTCATGCTTTGCTTGAAGTGCAGAACCCGGATGACCTCGCTATGAAGTCCGACGGTACTACCGAGATAGTAACCGGGGTAACCTGTGATATAAGACCTTTCGTAGAGCTTGCCAATGAGTGTATTGATAATTCAAGAAACAGTTATGATATGGACAAGTACTTTGCAGATATGAGCAGACTCATTGAACACATTTTCGGAGTGAGCGCGGAAGATAAAGACCTGGTTAACAACGACGGATTTATTGTATATTCGTTTGATAAGTATCCCGAACTATATTCGGTCTATACGGCGGGGTCTGACCCGGAAGTGGTTGATACGCTGACTCTTCGCGAAATTATGGCAAATATCGATGCAGGTACGACGCCGGGGACAGCATCGGAGGTGACGCCTGAAGTTACTTCGGGTGCAACACCGGAAGCAGCGGCTGAGACAACCGATTCATCTGTTACATCTGCAGACGGCGATAATACCGTAAACGGAGCAGAGGACGGTTATGTTGAGAGTGATGATGAAGACGATTCTGTTCTTTCTGACAGCATAGATGATCTGCCTATGTCAGAGATAGCTTCATATATCACACCGGTTGCCAACGCTCCGGCTCAGACAAGGCAGGTTGTGCATATGTGCAATACGTGCTACAAATTCCTTAAAGATTATCTGAATTGGCTGGTATAAATGATGAGCAGGAAATACGATACACCGTTTGACAATGAGAAGAACCGCCGCAGCTACAATGAGGTTCCGTCCGCTATGCATGTCAGGCCTGCGCGCTATATGTCAACGCGCGGATCGCTGTTTTTAGGTTTTGCGCTGGTATCGCTTTGTATTGAATTTCTGTATTCAAACAATATCTGGTGGCCTGCGGTTTGCTCACTTGTCGTACTTGCGGTCTGGAGCATCTCATTCCGTTTGTTTTTGCCGCGAAAGTACGCCGCACTTACTCTGTTAATTGTTATAGGAATGTTCTGCGCGGCCTGTGAAGTGTCAGTGCGTTTGGGCCTGTGTTCTCCGGTATCCGTATGCGGATTCGTCCCGTTCGCTATCGGAGTAATGATGCTGTCGCGCTTCAAGCGGGACGGTGAGGACGAGTTCAGACCCGCAGAAACAGTACGAGAGATAGCAGTCCCGTACCTGTATGCCCTCGGCAGCTCACTTTCGGGATTCCTGGTATCAGAAGTGTTCGAAAAGCAGTACATATTTATCAGCACCCTCATTGCTGCGATGATGCTTGTATTCATATCATATTTTGTGTCGAAAATTTCAAGCTCGCCGTTGTATTTCACTTCGCGTGAGCTTACCGAATTCTGGAATATACCGGTATCTGATATTGAAGAGCTGAGAAGGTTTGTAATTGCGAGAATTGAGTTTGCCGTTACCTGCGCAGGTGTCATAGTCGGCGTTATATCTGTTTCAGGATTTATAAGATCTGACATAGCTTCATGGCTGGTGCTTCCGGTCGCAGAAGTCATATCATGCGGACTCGGTATTCTTATAATATCCGGCGGCAGAGGCGGTGACTCAAAATCAGTTTTCGGTACAAGGTATTTTCTCAGTGAAACATCTGTTGCCGCGGCGCTGTTAACAGTTCCTTTTATCAGATCTCTTCCTGAGATGCCTTCAATAAGCGGAATTGTCGGACTGTTTATGTTTACGGTATTCGGCGATATTCTTGTGTCAGGTCTTCTGGCTGTTGTCAGGAGACGTCTGATATTCGTAAGAAAATCGAGATTCATTGACGGCCTTCCGTTCTATCTGATTATGCTGTCTCTTGTGCTTATGTTGTTTGAGACATGTCTTTATCGTATTCCGGGTTTGTGATATAATCTGACGCGTTGCAGTTCAAGATGTTTGCGTAGCTCAGCAGGATAGAGCGACCGCCTCCTAAGCGGTAGGCCAGCGGTTCGAATCCGCTCGCGAACACCAGAATGAATCGCCGGGAGCCTTGGTTTACCAGGGCTTTCGGCTTTTTTATTATAAGGACGCTCACATAGTGTCAGCGCAGGTTATCAGCAATAAAAAGCCGTGCCGGAGTAGTTCCGACACGGCTGTATTTATAATTCTGTTGCCGTTACCTGCACTCGTTGGGCGACTGAACTGCATCGTAACCTGTTTCTCCGGTTCTGATCTTTACAGCCTGGCGTATGTTGTAGCTGAAGATCTTTCCGTCACCGGGATTGCCGGTGAAGGCTGCTCTGGAGATTGTTTCTATTGTTTTCTTCTCCCATTCCTCGGAAGACACTACAATCTCGAACTTTATCTTTGGAGTTACTTCAATCTCAACTTTCTGACCGCGGACGTATTCTGACAGGCCGCGCTGCAGGCCGCAGCCCACAACCTGATAGACGGTGATTCCGTTTACTCCAATCTCTGACAAAGCGTGCTTTACGTCGAGGTATGCCTCTTCGCGAACGATTGCTTCTATTTTGATAAGTGAAACATCAGACATAGTATTCTCCTTGTTTATTCAAGTCCGTTGAATGACGGATAAGCGTTCTCACCGTGCTGGCTGATATCAAGTCCGACAAGTTCATCTTTGGTATCAACTCTGATTTTACCTGTAATAAGCCTTGTAAGGAAGTAACAAACAAGCGTTCCCACAACAGCAATTCCTATGGTGACAAGAATACCAACTGCCTGTGCTCCGAGCTGAGCCCAGTCTCCGTATATGGCTCCGTCGTAACCGCCGATGCTCATTTTCGCAAACACACCTGTCATAAGACCGCCCCATATTCCGCCGGTGCCGTGGCAGCTGAAAGCGTCAAGGGCATCGTCGAAGCCGAAGAATTTCTTGCCGAACGAAATCATGCAGAAGCAGATCGGGCTTGTTGTCAGACCGATAATTAATGCGGCCCAGACAGGGACGAATCCTGCGCCGGGTGTTATACCTACAAGCCCTGCAACCATTCCCGTACAAGCACCGATAAGTGTCGGTTTTCCGGTCTTGAGGATATCGCAGAGCATCCAGGAAAGCAAAGCTGCAGCAGCCGACACGGCTGTTGTCATGAATGCGTGAGCGGCCTGACCGTTTGCTGCAAGTGCCGATCCGGCATTGAATCCGAACCATCCGAACATGAGAAGTGATGCGCCGAGCATTACGGTAGGGATGTTGTGGATTCTGTATACTGCATGTCCAAGGTCTTTGCGCTTGCCGAGAAGTATGCAAAGAACAAGAGCCGATACTCCTGAACTGATATGAACTACATCTCCGCCTGCAAAGTCAAGTGCTCCGAGACCATCCAGACCAAGCAGGCCGCCTTTTGCCCAGCACATATGCGCAAGCGGATAGTAGACGGCAACAGACCATAGAATGATGAAGACAAAAAGTGATTTAAACTTCATTCTGCCCGCTACCGACCCCGTTATCAGTGCGGGGGTAATAACCGCGAACATCATCTGGAAGCAGCAGAAAACCATATTCGGTATGGTCTGTGAGTCTGTATAAGCATCTTCAAGAGATACTCCGTCGAGTCCGAGCCATCTGAAATCACCGATGATTCCGTTTGAAGCAGGCGCAAATGAAAGGCTGTATCCAAACAGAACCCACATACATATACCGGTCCCTATAATAAAAATCGATGTCATCATTGTATTGACTGTATTTTTCTTTCTTACCAGTCCGCCGTAGAAACAGGCGAGACCGGGAGTCATAAGGAAAACCAGAGCAGCACAAATCAGAATAAAACCACTGTCAGCATTCATAATCATTTCCTCCGTTAATTTTTCCGTTTGAATTTTACTTGTTCACGCGGTAAATGCTGTAACCATGTTTCCGGCGAAAAGCAAAAAAAGAGTTCATCGCCAGTTTGCTGCTGCAAACTGAAGATGAACTCCTTTGTTCAAAATCGTATAAATTCTGCAACTACTTTGTTTGAATGTCAAGCAAAAAAATAAGATGAACTTAATTCGTAAATTCTTCTTACTTCATGAAAGAGGTTATTGCCAACCACTGTCTGTTTGTTGCCTGATCAACGCTTTTAGTGTACATAAACGGCAAAATGTAATCTGTCGGATTTGATTAATAGAATGAAAACGAATTTTAAACATGGCTACTGCTAAATGTTCAATAATAACTATAAATTAGTATTGCACAATAAATAGTACTGTGCTATAATTAATTGTGTCAGGAAGATACTTAACATTCTGATAGATCGAGGAAACGGAGGAAGCTGAATGAACAATCAATTCAAGAAAGGTGTTCTGGATTTGTGCGTTCTTGCTTTTCTCGAGACGGGCGACAGTTACGGCTACGATCTTGCAGATTCGCTTACAAGCAAAATACAGGTGGCGGACGGTACGGTCTATCCTATTTTGAGAAAGCTTGCTGCAGATGGTTTCGTCAGTACATATCTTAAGGAGTCGCAGAATGGACCGCCGCGTAAGTATTATCATCTTACACAGATGGGAACGGACAGACTTAAGAATGACAGGGCTGAATGGAAAGAATTTACAAAGGCCGTCGATGAGATTATAGAAGCAACAAACAGAGGTGATTCAAATGACAAAATATGAATATCTTGGAGAACTTGAGAAGCGTCTCGAAGCACTTCCGCACAAGGATGTCTGCGACATTATGGATGAGATAAGAAACCACTTTGAAGAGGGCATCGCATCCGGTAAGTCTGAAGAAGAGATATGCGAGAGTCTTGGTGATGTCGGCGAGCTTGCCGATTCATACAAAGACGGGGCAACGCTGCCGCAGATCATATCAAGGCGGGAAAAGGCAAACAGACCCAAGAATAGCGGGCCTGATACTCAGGGAATATTTTTCGTAATTCTGTTCAATCTTTTTGTCGGTCTTCCGGCGTGGCTCAGCGTCCTGGGGATTCTCTTAGGTCTGGCATTTGTTCTGCTGATTCTGGTGTCATTAATTGTTTTCTTTATTTCATCAGTCTTCATGGGAAGCGCCGTTGGATTTGTAGCTTCGATTGTTCTGCTCTGCATAACACTCATGCTGCTTTCAGTTTTGATATTCTCTTTGGTTGTTCTCGGATTCAAGTATTTTGCCAAAGGAACAGCTGCATATATAAAGTGGAACAGAAAAGTCTGGTTCGAAGGTCTGGAGGGATAATTTATGAGTAAGAAAGATATCGGGTTGCTTATTACAGGAATCAGTTCGTTTGTTTTGGCTATTATTTTCGCGGTAATAACGTTAATTGTTTTCTCGGTTCAGGTTACAGGTGCTGTCGCCAAGACCAACTGGAATCATCTCTGGAATCAGGCCAGGGATAATATTGAAGATATTGTCGATGGAAAATAAGTCTGTTTTATTTCGGTAAGATATAGGGGATTGGGTTTAGAAAGGTAGGCGCTGCTAATTTGGCAGCGCCTATACATTTTAAAGAATAAATATCAGCTTATTCGGTGTATGAGGTCTCAGGATCCCAATGCATGTCTTCCTGTGTGTGCATCCAGTCTGACAGAGCCTCGGTCATCTTGTGGGCATCGTTATCATAATCAGCCCCACAGAGAGGCTTGCCGATGTATATTCTGATTTTGCGACGTTTTAATCCTTTGAGCGGGTGGGGATGCTTTGAAGTACGGGGCCAGATCTGATATGCGCCCGAAATATATACCGGAACCAGCGGGACACCGGCTTTGATTGCCAGATAAGCAGCACCGTCTTTAAACTCGGCGAGCTTTCCTGTATGTGTTCTGGTTCCTTCGGGGAAAACAAAACATATATTGCCCTGTTCAACTTCTTTCTTCGCTTTGATAAGACCTCTTACAGGATTACCGTAACGGTCTACTGCAATTCCGCGTCCTACTCTCATTATCAGTCTTCCGAGGGAACCGTGGTTTGTCTCAAGGTCAGACGCTGCAAGGCAGCACATCCATTTGAAATGTCCCTTTGGGAGATAGTCGATTATTAACACTCCATCGGGGTAGCTCTGATGATTTGATGCCACAACATAAGGATTGTTTGCCGGAAAATTCTCTTTGCCGATGCACTTCATGTCGCAGAAGGTATGAGTCAGAAGAAGAAAAACATTCTTCGCGACTACATCCATAAAGCCTCTTTTTGTAGGATATTTCTCGTCTAATTGTTTGTGCTGCGTTGCCTTGCTGTTCTTATTGTCCGTATCCGGCATAATTCACCTCGAAAATCATTACTGTATTTATATTATGTTTAATTGTAAAATTTGCAAGAAGTATGTTATATTTTATCACGTTACTAAAAGCCTAATTTAGGAGGCAAGCTATGAACCCCGTTACGGGCATTCCTGTATTCAGTTCGGAACGATATAACGATTTGCATGAGCTTATGATGAAGACCTGTGTCAAGTATTCAGAGTGTAATGCTTTTATTTTCAGGCGTTCGCCAAAACTCAGTGAGGAACACAGAACTTATTTTGAATTCGGTGAAGATATTAAGGCACTCGGTACTTTCATTCTTGGAAGCAGCTATGCCGGTGACAGAATTGCTGTTGTCGGGGAGAATTCTTATGAGTGGTTTGTGACCTATAACGCTATATTATCAAGCGGCGCTGTCGGAGTTCCTCTGGACAGAGCGCTTCCGGAAGATGAACTTGTTCAGCTGCTGCAAAGGTCTCGGTGCAGGGTTGTCTGCTATCATCACAAACATCATAAAATGATGCTCTCAATTGCTGAAAGAATCAGAACCGGCGAGCTTGATCTTAAAGTCGAGAAGTTTGTTATCTTTTATAAGCAGGGATTAACCGGTAAGTCCGCAGATGATACCTGGCCGGAGAATGATGAACGTTTTGCTGATATGTATGACCTTATAAGTCATGGCCGGGAAATGCTGTCATCAGGTGATAACAGTTTCGATTCGGTCACCATTGACGCACAGGCTCCGCAGATCATTCTGTTCACTTCAGGAACAACGTCGATGAGCAAAGGTGTATTGCTGTCACATAAGAACATATGCTCAAATGTTTATTCTATAGGTCAGACTCTCGATGTTCACAAGGGCGATCGGGCATATTCGATATTGCCGCTGCATCATACCTTTGAGAACACCTGCGACTTTTTTATCCTGACCTGCGGAGCATGCATCTGTCTGAGTGACGGACTGAGATATATCATAAAGAATCTGGAGGAGTGGAAACCGAGCGTATGCATATCGGTGCCGCTTCTTTTCGAGAACATATATTCCAAGATAGAAGAGGGAATAAAGGCATCGGGAAAAGAAAAGGTAATTTCTGTGGCAAGACCTGTGACGCGGTTTCTGAAGAAATGCGGGTTGGATGTCAGACGTGTTGTTTTTAAAGATATTCTTGATAAATTAGGCGGCAATTTCCGGATGGTTGTAATCGGAGGCGCCGGAATTGACAAGAAATATATTGATGCTTTCAGCGACTTCGGACTTCAGTTCTTTATGGGATACGGCCTTACCGAGACATCGCCTGTCATTGCTGTAAATACCGAAGTCTGTGATGTTCACGGTTCTGTCGGAAGGCCTATGGCGGGAATTACAGTCGCCATCGATTCCGAAGGAACCGGTCCGAAGAGTGTAGGAGAGATTCTTACCCGGTCAGATTGTGTAATGCTGGGCTACTATGAGAATGAAGCTGCAACAGCAGATGTGATTGATGAAGAAGGTTGGTTTCATACCGGTGATATGGGTTACATCGATAAAAGCGGTTCTATTCATATAACAGGACGTGTCAAGTCGATGATTGTACTTACGAACGGAAAGAAAGCGTTTCCTGAAGAGATTGAAGCCGTACTGACCGAGATCCGCGGTGTCACTGAAGCTTTTGTCTGGGGCAACCGCAATGACAGACAGGCAATCGATGTCTGCGCGATGGTACTGATCAACCGCAAGGCAATTGCTTCCGAACTTGGAATGAACACAGAGCCTGATGACGCTATGGTTGAGACCTATCTCAATGACAGAATACATGATGCAAACCATACTTTGCCGCAATATAAGATAGTCAGAAACTACGTCTTCTCTGAAGAGGATATGATAAAGACAACAACGCTCAAGATCAAGCGTTCCAAGGAACAGGAACACATCGAATCAAAGCTGGCGGAGTGCAATCTTTCAATGCGCGATATGAACGGCAAGAATTTCGACAAGATGATTAAAGTCTGAGATGAGCGTTGTAAAGATTGTAAATCTGTCCGGTATTCCGGTGATAACGGAGTTTGAGTGCAAGCGCGTAAAGAACATCAATGTCCGTGTCCGTAATGACGGTTCTCTGTATTGTTCATATCCAAAACATGTGTCACAGTCACGTGCGCAGTCTTTTGTCGAAACATCGGCCGGGCAGCTGCTGCGTGCCATAGATGCCGTAAACAGACGCCGCGTGGAGTCTCTCGGCGCAGCCGGATTGCAGGATTCAATGCAGGTTAAGGTATTCGGCAGGTATATGCCGATAATTATAGAAGAGAACAGCTGTACAGGCTGTTCTTCAGGCAGCGGCAGCGTTGTTGTCAGAGTAAGCGACAGGAACGATTTTGCGGCGGTTTGCGCGCTGTATGATACCTGGCGGAGAAACGAGCTTGAACGGTATGTCAGACAATGCTGCGACTCGATATATCCTTATTTTGAAGCATTGGGTGTCGATTATCCATCGAAAATAAGATTCGGCGAGTATAAGTCTTTCTGGGGCGAATGTCTGCCCGGGAAGTCGACATTGAAATTCAGTTACCGTCTTTTCGAAGTGCCGACTGAGTGCATCGAGTATGTGGTGGCCCATGAATTTGCTCATTTTCTTCAGCCCAACCACTCAGAACATTTCTGGGCTCTGGTAGAAAATGTAATACCTGACTGCAAACAGCGCCGCAGAAGGCTTAATGCCGTGTGATTCTTTATATTGAGAAATATTGTCCTCTATTACGGTTGACTTAATAAAGCCCGAAAAGTATTATTTAGTAGTACGATTAGCGGGGAAATATACCTGCATCAGACAAATATTTAAAAGGAGCGTAATGCTTATGTCTTTAGTTACATCTACCGAATTGTTTAAGAAGGCTTATGACGGCGGATATGCCATCGGTGCTTTCAACGTAAACAACATGGAAATTGTTCAGGGAATCACAGAGGCTGCTGCTGAGCTTAAGTCACCTGTTATTCTTCAGGCTTCTGCCGGCGCAAGAAAGTATGCTAACAACAACTACCTCGTTCATCTTGTTGAGGCTGCTGTTGAGCTTCATCCGGAGATCCCGATTGTTCTTCACCTTGATCACGGTGCAGATTTTGCTACATGCAAGTCTTGCGTAGATTCAGGTTTTACTTCAGTAATGATTGACTATTCCGGTCACAGTTTTGAAGAGAACATTGCTGAGTCCAGAAAAGTTGCTGAGTATGCACATGAGCATGGCGTCGTTGTTGAGGCTGAGCTTGGTACTCTGGCAGGCATTGAGGATGCAGTTTCTGTTGATAACGATAAGGCTATGTTCACAGATCCTGATCAGGTTGAGGAATTTGTTAAGAGCACAGGCGTTGATTCACTTGCTATTGCAATCGGAACTTCACACGGCGCTTACAAGTTTAAGCCGGGTACAGATCCTAAGCTCAGACTTGATATCCTTGCTGAAGTTGCAAGAAGACTCCCTGGTTTCCCTATTGTTCTTCACGGTTCATCTTCTGTTCCTCAGGAATATGTCAAGATCATCAACGCCAACGGCGGCGCACTCAAGGACGCTATCGGCATCCCTGAAGACCAGCTCCGTAAGGCAGCAAAGGGCGCAGTCTGCAAGATCAATATCGATTCAGATTTGAGACTCGGACTTACAGCAGGTATCCGTCAGCACTTCACAGAGCATCCTGATCATTTCGATCCTCGTCAGTATCTTTCTGACGGACGTGCGAATGTCAAGGCTATCGTTGCACACAAGATCGTTGAGGTTCTGGGTTCTAACGATAAGGCTTAATTCTATCTTTTAATCAGCTTTATTAAGACCCGAGGATTTTTGTCTTCGGGTCTTTTTATGTTTGTTTTTCACTGACGGTAGAAAGCGATGCCTGTTGCTGAAACATCCTGTTTCCTGAATGAATTATGCAGTAATTTGCTGTTGTGCTATAATTTTGCCATGAAAAGCAAAACGCCACAAAATGTTCCGCTGTATGAGAAGCCCGGTAATCTGGATCCCGGACGTAAAGTGCCGAATCTTAAGGATCCGGATTTTACGATAGTTACTCACTACAGAAACAATGAATCAGACCTGAGCGGCGGGGACAGCTCTGCAGAATTCAACGAGATGTCAGCTAACGCGCTTGAACCTTTTGAGGATGAGGATCTTCTGAGCGGTAAGGTAAGCGTCCGCAGGACGGGGCGGCCGACCGGCGCCAAGGCTTATGTCACAAAGACCTTTGAGTCTGAGCTGGAGTCGGATTATGAGACAGACGGTCACAAATACAAGAGAAACAGCGATCCGATGGCCGGCGGCGCGGTTCCGTCACACGCGGCTACTGCTTTTCGGGCCGGAAGACCGTCATTTTACAGTGATCCCGTCAGACTCGGACTGTACTCGGCGGGTTTGATACTGCTTATCTGCGCTGAAGCGGCGGCACTGTTTTTCCTTTATCGCTGATTTTGCTTCGCTCCGGATTTCCTTTTATTCGAGACCGCAAAGTATACGGAGAAACCGGCGATCCCGGCAGCTGATACAAGCAATGATATCTTAAGCGTCGGTGGGACATATCTGATTATAATGCTGTGTACTCCTTTGCCGGCGCTGATCAATATTGAGCTGCCATCGCTTTCAAGCGGCTGCTCGATTCCGTCCACATATATGTGAAGATCAGGATCCGCACTGTATGTTGCGTGAATTACGCCGCCTGCAAAATCCGAACCAGTGTTTATGGTTATGTAGTTTATGTGCTGTTCGAAGCTTATCCCTGATGATGAACAGTCAGAATATACTATCGGTTCGGCCTTTGAATCATAGAAGACTACTCTGTCGGCATCTTCATATTTCTCAACGATTCCATAATCAGACAGGATCTTTGAGACTTCGGTTCTATTCTCGGGAATTGTTATATACCAGCATACCGAGGTGCTGCGCATGTCATCGATAAAGCCGTCATAGTATTTGTCAACCGAACCGGATTCGTAATTATAAAGATTGAAGTCGACAGATGATACGGGTTCAGTCTTGAAGAGAAGGTATCCGAAACGGTCGTTTATTCCAAAGTAGGAAGCGATATTGAGCGTCATACATGCGGGAAAGTTTACCGCATGGTGAGAATGGTCATCATCATACAGCGGCTGGCCGCATTCAAAATTAACATACCTCCCGCAGGAGAGCTCTTCAAGATAATTGGCGTTATAAGGAACCGCGTCGCTTCGCAGAGGTATGGAGATACATCGTACAGGTAAAATAACATACAGGAGCGCGAGGCTTATTATATTAGCCGACAGCAATCCGTAAGATAGCATTCTGCTTTTTGAAGGATGCTTCGCGAGTAAGTCCGCAATCGTGATCCCGGCTGTAACTGTCATGAACGGCGGAAGAAACAATATGAGTTTAAACGGATATCTGAACCTGTTCAGTATCGGAATCAGGTAGATTATGTTATTGAAAAGATATGAGGAGGACCATATGAGTGCCAGAAAAGAACACAGCAGTATGAATCCGTCGCGCTTAAGTTTTGGGTTTGATTTATGATTGCGAAGGCAGACGCGGGCTTCACGAATGAATGCAATTATACCAAGGATAAAGAAGAACAGGAGTATATATCCTATAAACCCGAGGTTCTTCTGAACATCTTCAAATAGAGCATAGTCTGTAGTAAACCTGCCGCTCTCATCTATTGACAGAAATCCGTTATGTGAACTGTATGGATAAATAATCCCAATAAAGTTTATCATCGTATGTTCAACAAACAGCTCCGGCGACAGTCTGCTGTCGCGGTCGCTGGATTGCTGCATGAAGTCATACATGGCGAAAAGAAGCGGGAAGCACAAGACCAGAACGCCGGCATATGTAATTATCAGCTGTTTTAGAAGATAACAGATGCGCCGGAAAGGAATCAGACCAAGCGAAAATACGACCTCGAAAATAACACAGCAGACGTAGAACTGCGGATGCCCGGAGACAATAAAGGCAAAAGAATGTACCAGTATGGAAGAGATATACCGCCCGGTGCACGGTCTGTCAATAAGCAGACACATTGAATACAGCATCCAGGGAAATAATGCCGTGGTAATCATCACCACTATCCAGCACTCGCTGACATAAATGTTAAAGCTGTTAAGCATCCAGCCGGATGCGGCTATCGCACTTGCTTCCGGCGAGTGTGTGAGTCTGC
Organism: Mageeibacillus sp.; assembly: GCA_022484595.1. Taxonomy (GTDB): domain Bacteria; phylum Bacillota; class Clostridia; order Saccharofermentanales; family Saccharofermentanaceae; genus Saccharofermentans. The sequence goes on from JAKVLB010000010.1 coordinate 27,331, forward strand.
TGACAAACAGAAATGAACCGTATGTCCCGAAGAGAATCAGAAGCAAAGACATTATATCCACAGTGGCATCCGGATGACCAAATATAAGTCTGCTCAGCCCGTACGCCATGTACATAAACGGGTTGAATACGCCAACCTGTCCCTGAGCCGCAAATTCATAACCCATGTACTGATTGAAGTTATAGAACGGAAACTCGCCGTGGCACAACGCTCTGACTGAATATACATACTGACACAGATATGAATCCGCATTATCGTCGTTGAGAAAAAAGTACGGATGAGATATTTCCGCTGCAGCAAAAACCACGCTTACCGAGAGTAACGATAAGACAAGGAACAGCAACTCCTTTTCAGACAGAAGCCGATGAATTTTTCTTAATTTCAGCGAACCTGCGGAAATCATTTCTTGTGAATTTTCTTTACACCTTCCGGTTCTGCCGGCTCTGGCTTAAGTGTCTCGTCCTTTGCCTGAGCTGCCTGCTGCTTGTCTTCGAAAACGTAGTCTTTTCCCGGAAGAACCGCATTGAGAATAATTCCGGCAAGTGAACCTACAGCAAGACCTGTGAGCTTTATTGTCATACTTCCGCACGGAATATTTATGGCTGTTGCCGCAGAGTAGGTAACTCCTATCGAAAGAACAAGGATTATGGCAGCAATAATGACGTTGCGCGACTTGCTGAAATCAATCTGGTTCTCAACTATATTGCGTACACCGACCGCTGATATCATGCCGTATAGTACGAGCGATATTCCGCCGATTACAGGAGTCGGAATAGCGGAGATGCATGCCGCAAGCTTGGGCGACAGTGAGAATACAACCGCAAAAACCGCAGCCAGTCTGATAACCATAGGATCATATACTTTGGACAGGGTGAGAACTCCTGTATTCTCTCCGTATGTTGTATTTGCAGGTGCACCGAAAAGCGAAGCCAGAGTTGTTGCGAGACCGTCGCCGGTGAGTGTTCTGTGAAGACCGGGGTCGGCAATGAAATTTTTGCCTACAGTTGAAGAAATAGCTGAGATATCACCTATGTGCTCAACTATTGTGGCCAGGGCAATCGGAACAATTGTTATGACTGATGTGATAAGCAGCGTTGTATCAATCTTGCCGCCTGTAAAAATACTGAACACGGTGTCCTGGTACTGAACCGGAAGACCGATCCATGCGGCATTCTTTATTTTCTCGACAGATTCGACAGAAAAGAGCTGAAGGCTTGAATTGCCGTTAATTGCGTAGAAGAGGCCGTCAGAAGTTTCTTTGCCAATGCCTAAAGTAAGAATGATGCAGAGCAGGCAGGTTCCGAATACACCCAGCAGAATGGGGATGATTTTGACCATTCCTTTTCCCCAGATATTGCATATTACAATTATCAGTATTGCTACAAGCGCAATCAGCCAGTTTGTTGAGCAGCTGTTGACTGCAGTGCCGGACAGGCACAGACCTATGGCGATTATGATAGGTCCGGTTACAATCGGAGGGAAGAACTTCATTACTCTGTTGATACCGAATGCTTTGATGAGCAGTGCGAGTACGAGATATACCAGTCCTGCGCAGGCAACACCGAAACAAGCATACGGGAGCAGTTCACGCTCACCATGCGGAGCGATGGCGAAGTAACCGGCGAGAAAAGCAAAAGACGAACCGAGAAATGCCGGAACCTTCCTCTTTGAAATAAGGTGGAACAGCAATGTTCCAAGCCCGGCGAAAAGCAGTGTTGCAGATACGGAAAGTCCTGTAAGTGCAGGTACAAGAACGGTGGAACCAAACATGGCAAACATGTGCTGCAGACCAAGGACGATGACCTTACCGGCGCCGAGAGATCGCGCGTCGTATATCGCACCTTCCTGAGAAGAAGATTTACTCATAACAAAGCCTCCTGAAACTTTTGTGTTTATCTCCCATGTATCTTAGTTGACTTAAAAAATCAAGTCAACTAAAATATTACAAAATAATTACACTGTATTCAGGGAACGGAGAAATGTTATGAAGTACAAAGATTTTGCAAATGTCCAGATAATGGAGCATCCGCTTATCAAACACAAGATATCACTTATGAGGAAGACTGATACCGGTACGTACGAGTTCAGGAAACTTGTTGAGGAAGTCGCCATGCTCGAAGGCTACGAGGCTCTTCGCGATCTTCCTTTGGCAGATGTCGAGATAGAGACTCCGCTTGAGAAGACGATGCAGCCGATGATAGACGGAAAGAAGCTCGCGATTGTTCCTATTCTTCGCGCTGGCCTCGGTATGGTTCCGGGCGTTCAGGCGCTTACACCTCTTGCCAAGGTAGGTCATATCGGTCTTTACAGAGATCCTGTGACACACGAGCCGCATGATTACTACTGCAAGCTTCCTGATGCGATTGACCAGCGTCTCATTGTGGTTGTCGATCCTATGCTCGCGACCGGCGGCAGTGCTGTCGACGCAATAAACTCAATTAAGAGCAAGGGCGGAAAGAACATCAAATTCATGTGCATAATTGCTGCTCCTGTAGGTCTGGAACGCCTTGCAAAGGCACATCCTGATATTGATATATATGTCGGTGCGGTTGATCGTGAGCTCAATGAGAATGCATACATTCTTCCCGGACTTGGTGATGCCGGAGACAGAATTTTCGGAACCAAATGATATACGACATATCACGTGAGTTATTTATGGCACGCGTCTATCCGGGGGACACCGTTCCTTCACACAGACGCGTGCTTTCTATTGATGAAGGAAATGTATGCAACCTGTCGCAGATGATTCTTGGCAGTCATTCAGGAACTCATATTGACGCGCCGCTGCATTTTGTCGGCGGTGGGAAGGATGTTGCGCAGATCTCTCTTGAGAAGTGTTACGGCGAATGTGCGATAGTTACGGTTCCTCCGGTTGTTGATACCGATACTGTGAGAAGGCTTACCGAAGAATATCCGGGCTGCACCAGATTCATTTTCCGCAATTCACCCGATCTGTTGCCTGACGCCTGCCTTAAGCTCATGTCGGCGGGTGTTGTTCTTATCGGTACCGAGGGCATGTCTGTCGGGTTCGAAGGGAATGCAAAAGCCGTTCACGACATTCTTCTCGGCAACAGTGCCGTCATTCTGGAGAGTGTGAAGCTTGATGGCGTACCTGACGGCAGGTACACGCTTGTATGCTTTCCGCTAAAGATGGAAGGACTTGACGGTTCTCCGGTTCGCGCAGTGCTAATTTGTCAGTAAATTCACGCGATTGAGGTATTTTTTGTGCATTTTCGCCCAGAGAAATTCAGTTTACTAAAGCGTTCTGTTAATTTATCATAATTTTGTTAACACTTTATAATGATAAAGCAAGGAGAATAGTTATGAAAATGAACAGAATTTGCGCGGCTCTTCTTACCGCCACAATGATGGTTATGCCTCTTGCAGGATGCCAGTCCGCACAGAGTACATCAGAGTCTTCAGCATCTTCGTCTGCAGGTTCAGAAGCTTCAGTACAGGAATCGGTCTTGGCGTCTGACGCATCTTCTTCCGGTGCTGTAACCGGAACTGCTGATCCGGACAAGACTTTGACAGTAGGTTTTGACGCTGAGTTTCCTCCGATGGGATTTATGGATGAAGACGGCAATTATGTCGGATTTGACCTTGATCTTGCGAAGGAAGTTGCAGACAGACTCGGTTATGAGTTCGTTGCGCAGCCTATTGCATGGGATTCCAAGGATACTGAGCTTGAATCAGGCAATATTGACTGTATCTGGAACGGATTTACCATAAGCGGTCGTGAAGACCAGTATACATGGACAGAGCCTTATATGGAGAATCGCCAGGTAGTTGTTGTAAATTCCGATTCCAAGGTTACTTCGCTGGCTGACCTTGCGGGGCTTACGGTTGCCGTGCAGAAGGATTCGTCGGGACTTGCCGCTCTTGAAGAGAACTCACAGCTTACAGATACATTCGGAGAGCTTGTTCAGGAAGATTCTTACCTTAACGCACTTATGGAACTTGAGTCGGGAAGCGTTGATGCAGTTGTAATGGATGAGATTGTTGCACGCTATGAGATTCAGACTTCAGGCAAGTCTATGGTTGTTCTTGATGAGTCGATTGCAAGTGAAGAGTACGGCGTAGGTTTCCTTCTTGGAAATGAAGCGCTGAGAGATGAAGTGCAGGCAACACTTGAGGATATGGCTGCCGACGGAACAATGGCAGAGATTTCCAACAAGTGGTTCGGTGAGGACATTACGACAATCGGCAAGTAATACAGAGTTAACTTCAGCTGATTAATAATTTTGATACAAAGGCCGCTGCGGAAGATTGCAGCGGCTTTATTAATTGTAAAAAAAGTGTTCTCTTTCCGTGAAAGAGAACACAATCATAAGTAATACTGATTGGAGCCAGAGTCGTAGTTATTTACAACTTTTTGCTCCTTGGCGATTGATATATAATCAATCAAATTATTAAAGTATATCATATTTTTAATAAATTACAATAAGAATCTTATAAAAAAACAAGGCTACTTTAAAGTAACCTTACATTAAAAAAAGCAGAATTTTCTTCTGCTTTTTTCTGTATATATATTATAATTTATAAACTTATTTATTATATCTTTTATCTCCCCACCAGTTAGGAATTAAATCCTTCAAATATACAATTTTTCTTGTTTCATAGTCTGTAAGAATCTCCATGTTTCTATTTTCATAATTCAATTGCATTAAAAATTCTCTACAAGCACCACAAGGCATTCCTCCATTTAATTTAGGTGGCTCATTTCTAAAAGCAATCATTCTAAGGACTTTAGTTTCGCCAGTATTTATATACATATTCAAAGTTGCTACTCTTTCAGCACATAAATTAATAACTCCACTTGCACCTTCTATGCAAAACCCTGTAAATATTTTTCCGCTTTCACTTTGAACTGCTGCTACCACATGATGTGCTGTTATAAATGGTGAAACGTCTTCCGGATGATATTCGTTCTTTGCTTTTTCGTACATTTCTTGCCATATGTCCATATTAATACCTCCTAATTTGATTGTTTTATCTCTTTTCAATTTTTTCTTTAATAATTATAATACTGTAATATCTTTTTACAATCAAAAATAAAAAAAAAGAGCCCTGGAAAAGATTTCTAAAGCTCTTGTTATTACTGATGTTGTGCTTGGTGCGACCAACCTCATTATTGGAGCCAATGGTGAGAATCGAACTCACGACCTATTCATTACGAGTGAATTGCTCTACCCCTGAGCCACATTGGCGTGCTCTAAAAATATACTAATTTAGTCTCAATATGTCAAGCAAAAGGATTGTCACAGCATAAGGAATGATATAATAAAACAGGAGGTGCAAGGCGTTGATCAATATAAAGAGAGTATTTTTCCCGATATTTCTGTCATGCTCCGTTCTGCTTTGCGGCTGCACTTCTGATGGAAAGACATTTCCTTCAATTCCGGAAGAGACCACCTATGCAAGTGCATTTTCCGAGCCTGCCGAATCAGAGACAAGTGTAAGCTCGGTAGAAGAACTGACTGTTGCACTTCCGTATTCCGATGATACCATAAAGTGTCTTTCGGAGATGTTCTATGCCAAGAATAACGGAACCTGGAACTCAGCAGAAACCGGCGCCACCGTTGCTGTCAGCTATCTTGACTCAATCAACACCAATTATGTAGTCAATAATATCGGAGTTTCTGATGAGGGTGCAAGTCTGGACAATTACAATACATGGACAGCGGACGGCGCAGTTCCGGATGTATTTCTCGCTTCGGATTCCAAAGCTTTTTATGATAAAAATTTAACGATGGAACTCAATGACGAACTTGCCGTTTCAGACTATATAGATTCGTCTGCGACAGAACCTTCGTGTCTTGAATTCAACTCGGTATCAGGTGTTTATTACGGTATTCCGCACTATTCATCTGCGATAATCCTTATGGGAAACAATGATTTTATACCGGAATCCGGCAGCCTTCCGGCGCAGTACACGCTGTCTGACCTTTACGATTACCTCGGCGCTATTGACAGCCGTTACGAAGATGCAGTGCCTTTTGCATCGGCTTATGAACTTACTCCGTATATCGGTTCCTGTTTCGACACGTCGTCACCGTCATTCATGACTTATGACGAGGAGTGCCGCAGTTCGGATTATGTGAAGAGTCTATATGATGCGGGATATTCTTCGACTGATTCAACTGCCGCATCCGACGCCTCCAATCCTGTCTATACACGCAATGCGGCGTTGTGGCTTGAGACATCGGCTCACATTGGCACATGGTCAGAGTATTATCCGTCAAAACTGTATCTTATGAGGCTTCCTGCCGCTGAGAACACGGATTCCGTAAGTCTTTATCTTCAGAATTACGCACTTTGCATTGCAAAAGATACCGATAACCCTGATTTTGCGGCGAAGTTTGCTGAATTCATATCATTTGATCCTGATGCTGTGCAGCTGATATATCGTCTTGAAGATATGACCGGATTTCTTCCTGTAATCAAAGATGAAGATGTCTGGGACATAGTGAATGACAACGATTCTTTCGGCGCACTCAGTTCTGGTATTGAACACCTGATGAATGAAGCGGTTTATTGTCCGGGAAGTTACGACAACAGTCTTTACCGCAGCGTGAATAATTACCTGTCGGGATATTACGGAACTGACAGTGATTTTGACTGGGAGGCGTGCCTTGGAAACTAAGCCTTGCATGAGAAGAATCAGGATAAATGATGCAAAACCTCTGCGTGAGCGGCGGCTTATGGAGGGGACTCTTGCGGTTATTGAAGATGATATCAGAGGATTTGCCGCGAGCAGGACATCTGAGGTGCTTGTCGCATATACTGACAGAATTTATGCTATGGTAAAGCTCTTCAAGAGCGACAGAAGAAGGTGCCATGTACATCTTGAGTTTGTGTTTACCAAGGATGCAAATGTAGGAACTCAGAGCGGAATTCTTGAAGCTGTCCTGAGTTACTGTTTTACAGTTGAGTTCTATCACAAGGTTACCGTTACCTGCGGCAGCAGTGACAACGGGTTTGAACGGCTGCTTATGGGCTTCGGTTTTGTACAGGAGGCTGTGCTCAAAGATGAGATACGAGTAAAGGGCGGATTTGAAGATGCCGGACTTTTCGCAATGATGTCGCAGGACTATCCGGACAGTAATTACTGTTTTGTCCCGTTTGAACGCGGTGTAGCAGCGATATTCGGAAATCAGGACTATATAGACGAGATAAGGCTGTATCATTTTGGCGCGCTTCCACAGGATGCGTTTGCAGCCAATGTCGCAGGAGGTCTCGGGCTCCTGGATTCGAACGGCGGATATGTCAGCGATGAGAATCGTTATATTATTGAAGAATCACAGCTCGCTGCAATGCCTCGTGAACTTGCGAAGGCGTATACTCAGCTTACGGAATATTTCGGCAATCGGAGGGCGTCATTTGATCTGAACTATAGATTCCTTCACGGTACACCTTTTCAAATCAGTGTATGGAAATATCTGTGCAATATTCCGTACGGAACTTCGGTGAGCTATGAGGATGTTGCCTGCGCTCTGTGTGATAATAATATCAGGCAGGCACGCAAGATAACCAGGGCTGTAGGGGCAGCGTGTTCTGAGAACCCCGTGGCAATCGTTGTGCCGTGTCACAGGGTTATCGGCAAGGACGGAAATCTTGTAGGTTATTCCGCCGGTCTTGATATAAAGGATTACCTGTTGCTGCATGAATCATTCTCGGCAGTGACACCGTTAATAATAACTAAGGAGGCCTGATATGGCAAAACATGATAAGAAAGACATTGGAGTATCGACAATTCTCAACCCTGTACCTGTGGTAATGGTATCCTGTGCGGGAGTAAATGCGGACAACGAGGCGGAAAGACCTAATATTATGACTGTTGCCTGGGCCGGCACAGTCAATTCCGAGCCGCCCATGCTCTCTGTCAGCATACGCAAGTCGCGGCATTCACATAAGCTGATTACCGAGACAGGCGAGTTTGTCGTAAATCTTGTATCCAAATCTCTTTGCAGGGCATGTGATTACTGCGGCGTCAAATCCGGTGCCGATGAAGACAAATTTAAAGCCTGCGGTCTGACACCCGTCAAGGCGTCCTGTCTCAAATATGCCTATGCTGTCAAGGAAGCTCCGGTATCCATATCCTGCACAGTCAGGAATGTTATTGAGCTTGGTTCGCATGATATGTTCATTGCTGAAATCACCGCCGTCACTGCAGACTCTTATCTTCTTGATGCCCAGGGACGTCTGTGCCTTGACGATGCCAGACTGGTCGCTTATAACCACGGCGAGTATTTTCTTCTTGGCGAGAAGACCGGATTCTTCGGATATTCGGTTGCATCTGAAGATATAATCGCGAAAAGAATGGGCAAGAAGTGAGGCAGCTTAATGAAGTTTGAAAGAATTGAGAAGATACACGAAGGCAGATTTATTTCCTTCTACAATGCCATATACCGTACAGCGACAGGCAAACAGAAGATTTATGAGATGATATCGAGAGACCGGAACATCAGGTCGATTGATGATCTTAGGAAAGACAAATGCGACGCGGTAGTTCTGATTATTCAGACGCCGGATCATACGAAGATTCTTCTTAACCGTGAATTCCGTATGGCAGTCGGTACCGAGGCTGTTAATTTTCCGGCCGGACTTATAGATTCCGGTGAGACATGTGAGATCGCAGCCGCACGAGAACTTCGAGAGGAGACAGGACTTACACTTACTTCAATTGAAGATGTCCTGCCAATGAGCTATTCCGGAGTCGGCCTTACAAATGAGAGGAACTGTTGCGTAATCGGCACTGCCGAGGGAACGTTTGCTCCGAGTACTTCCGATGAGGAAGAGATTCAGGCTGCATGGTATACAAAGGACCAGGTTAAAGAACTTCTAAAAGGTAATCTTTTCGCTGCAAGGACGCAGGCATTCTGCTATATGTGGGCAAACAGCTGAACAGTCAGACATTGTGTTTCCGCGATTAATTTATTGTAAATTGCGAATAAAAGTGTAGTAATTGGTATTCGCCGCTGATAGAATCTGACTTATGAGGTATCTGAATGAAGTCCTTGCCGGTTCAGTTGAATTTAAAGAAGCTTCCCGTTTTATTATGGGTTCTCGCTGTCTGTCTTATAATCGTAGTGATGTATTGTTACTGCGCGGAAGTATCAGGGAGCGACAATATCCGTGAGACGGTTGATGACGGATGGGTACTTACAGGTACAGATATCAGTGTGAATCTTGCCGACAATCTCTCAATTCCCAAGGACGATGACGGCTCTTATTCAGTGAGCAATGTTCTGCCGGAAGATATCGATGACGGGGAAGTTATTAATTTCCACACAAAGAGCGTTTTTTTTACTGTGTATGTCAACGGGGAACAGCGCTATGACTATCACCCGGAAGTTCCTGCTACATCAGGCAGATCAACAGGTTCGTCCTATCATACGGTGGTAATCTCATCAGACGACAGCGCGAGGACAGTCACAATTGTTGCTGATCCGGTTTATGACGATGATTCGTGTTTCTTCAGAGATTTCTCCATTGAGAGTCCGGAAGAATATACGGCGCAATTTATGCGCGCCCATGTTCCGGCGGCGATTGTATGCATACTGATAGTATTCAGCGGAATTCTGTTCGCGCTGATATCACTTCTCGTTCCGGAAGAAGCTGAAGTGAGCAGCGATGCTATTCTTGCTCTTGCAGGGGTTGCAATAACAGTCGGAGGCTGGGCTCTGACGGAGACAATGTTTATCCAGTACGCATTTCATATGGAGGCTTTTGCACACTCTCTCAATTTTTTTCTTATGATACTTATGCCTTTCCCGGTTGTCAGCTACGTCAACAAGATGTCTGCCAGACCTGTACGGTTCTGCACCGGGATATCGATGAGTATGACAATTATTGTCTTTATCATATGTTCATTTCTCAATTATTCCGGAATTAAGGATTTCCATGAGTGCCTTCCGATAATTCATTTCAATATAATTCTGGCTGCTCTTGCGATTATTGTAATGGTGGTGCGAAGTGTCTTCTATCGCAAACATGCGAGAAACAAAGTACACAGCGATATCAGATGGGTTTGGATGGCGCTGTTTGTCTTCGGTGTGTTTGTACTTACAGATGTTATCCGTTATACCCTGTCAAGTCACAGTTATCCTGACAACAGTGCTTTTACACGCGTAGGTCTCCTGCTCGCGATGTTAATACTTCTGGTGTACCATATCGGTCTTGTTCTTGGTGCCGTTAAGTCATCATCCGAGAATCACATGTTCAAGCGAATGGCGTATGTTGACGTGATGACAGGTCTTGGCAACCGCGCGGCTTTCCGTGAGGAGGAGAAGACATATACCGAACATATAACAAGCGGAGTTAACAGTTCTGTTATCTGCTGTCAGTTCGACCTTAACGGACTCAAGGATGTAAATGACACGCAGGGTCATGCTGCCGGAGACACGTTTATCATCAGGGCGGCTGCCGCAATATCGGACATATTTGGAGGGGTAGGCTCATGCTTCAGGACAGGAGGAGATGAGTTCTTTGTTTTCGCACCAGATATCAGCGAGGATGAATTTGCCGACAGACTGAAGGTTCTGTCAGATAAATACAAAGATATTTCAATTGCCTATGGGTTCTGCAATTACAGGAGCATGGCGTTCGCGTCAATAGAGGTTGCGGAAATACTTGCGGACAAGAGAATGTATGAGATGAAGAGGAAAATGAAGGATAGCGGTACTGATACTCCGGATGTTGAATCTGACAAGTAAAAATACTTGACACAAGGCGCCGGCTTTGTTATTATTCAACGGTCAGATTGGAGGTAATCTCTTAAATGAAGGAGAAGTCAGTCAGAACAAGTCTTTTGCTCGATTTTTACGGAAGCCTCCTAACTGATAAGATGCGCAGAACCTGCGAGAGTTATTTTTACGAAGATTTATCTCTGGCTGAGATAGCTGAGAGTGAGAGTATATCAAGGCAGGGCGTACACGATACCATAAGGCGGGCAGAGAAGCAGCTTGATGAATTCGAGAATAAACTCGGGCTCGTGGCTCTTTTCGAGAAGCAGCAGCATTCGGCAAAGCGTGCGCTTGAACTTATTAAGCAGGGCGATGCTGACAAAGCAGAAGCAGAGCTGGCGAAGCTCATAGATAATATGTAAGGAAGATATTGATGTTCGAGAGTCTGACAACCAAACTTCAGAATATAACGGGCAGGATGCGCGGCAAAGCTCGCGTTACCGATGCTGACATCAAGGAGATGATGCATGAGATTCGCATGGCTCTTCTTGAAGCAGACGTCAATTACGGCGTTGTGAAGGAATTCATAGCGGATATGACTGAGAAATGCTCGGGCAGTGATATACAGTCTTCTTTTACTCCCGGTCAGCAGATAGTAAAGATAGTCAGGGATTCTCTTACGGAGCTTCTTGGCGGTGAGCAGGGCGAAGAGAAGCTTCTGTCTTCATCGACAGGCTTCAATACAATTATTCTTTACGGTCTTCAGGGTGCCGGCAAGACCACGACAGCGGTTAAGCTTGCAAAACTCCTTAAGGCATCCGGCAAGAAGCCCATGGTCGTCTCGGTTGATGTGCACAGACCCGCTGCTGCACAGCAGCTTAAAGTTCTGGCGGATTCCGTAGGCGTCGACTGTTACATTGATCCTGAAGAACATGATGCGGTGAAGATAGCAAAGGATGGTGAAGGCAAGGCAAGATACATGCTTTGTAATTACCTGATTATCGATACTGCAGGACGTACGGTTGTTGACGATGAGCTGATGAATGAGCTTAAGTCGGTAAGCGATGCCGTCAATCCTACCGAGAAGCTGCTTGTCGTCGATTCAATGATCGGTCAGGAAGCGGTAAATGTCGCACAGACATTTGACGGAGCAATAGGCATGGACGGGTTCATAATGACAAAGCTCGACGGCGACGCCAGAGGCGGAGCCGCATTGTCAATAAGGAAGCTTACAGGAAAACCTATCAAGTATATATGCGTGGGCGAGAAGGTTGACGCAATCGAGCAGTTCTACCCGCAGCGAATGGCCGACAGAATTCTGGGAATGGGTGATGTTATCAGCCTCATTGAGAAGGCTTCCGTCAATGTTGATGAAGAAGAAGCTCGCAAGGCAATGGAGAGAATGATGTCGTCTGGTTATAACCTTGATGATCTTTATTCCCAGTTTGCACAGATGCGGAAACTCGGTTCGCTCAAGGATCTCGTCGGAATGATTCCCGGTGCTGCCGGTAAGGTCAATGAAGACGAGCTTGATGATAAGATAATTGACAGACAGATGGCTATAATTACTTCAATGACAAAGAAGGAGAGAAGAGTTCCTTCAATCCTCAATGCCAGCCGTCGCAAGAGAATTGCGGCAGGCGCCGGAGTTACGGTCACTGATGTCAACAGGCTTATGACTCAATATGAGCAGTCGGCCAAGATGATGAAGCAGTTCTCTAACGGCCGCGGCGGTATGAAGATGCCGAAGGGCATGGGAAAGATGATGTCAAAGATGGGCAAAGGCGGTTTGGGCGGCATTGGAGGTCCGGGTGCCCTGAAGGGCATGGACATGAACGCGCTCGGAAGTCTTGGCGGACTCGGCGGCATGTCAGGTTCGGAAGATCAGGATGCTGTTTCCGGCGGATTGTACGGAAGCGCAGATACGGTTTCAGGTCTGTCTCTGCCCGGAAGACGCGACCGCAAAAAGAAGAAGAAGGGCAAGAGGTAATTTAAGTTCATCCCGCATGAACAGAGGCTGCAGGCTTCTGGTACAGGCGATGATTATAAACAATTTATTATTGGAGGAAGACAAAATGGCAGTAAAGATTCGTTTGAGAAGAATGGGAAAGAAGAAGGCACCTTTTTATCGTGTAGTTGTTGCTGATTCTCGTTATCCGAGAAACGGCCGTTTCATCGAGGAAATCGGCACTTACAATCCTCTCGTTGCTGACGAGCAGATTAAGATTGATTCCGAAGCAGCTAAGAAGTGGATTGGCAACGGCGCACAGCCTACCGATACAGTAAGAGCCCTTCTTAAGAAGCAGGGAATCATCTGATTTTATACTTCAGAAGAACTCTAATATTTTTAGGAAGGAGAACGTGATATGGACGATTTATTGGTTTATATTGCAAAGGAATTGGTAAACAATCCCGAAGAGGTAAACGTCAAGAAAACAGAGCGCGGCAATACCGTTGTTTTCGAGCTTTCCGTTGCTCCTGAAGACACAGGAAAGATTATCGGTAAGAACGGCAAGAGAGCTCAGGCTATCAGATCCATCATGAAGGCAAAATACCTTAAGGATGGTAAGCGTGTAATCGTTGACATTGTCGGCTGATGAATGATTATCTGATTATCGGTAAAATTATCGGCGCGCACGGCGTTCGCGGGGAACTTAAAGTGTTTCCTTTGACGGACGATGCGCGCCGTTTCCTTAAACTTCACGATTGTTTTATCTGTGATGAGAATTTAGGAAAACTTCAGGCGGCTGAGACCATATCTTCGCGCTTAGACAAAGATACAGTGCTTGTCAAGCTTAAGGACTATGATGACCGTACTGTTGCGGAAACATTGCGAGGCAGCTTTATTGCTGTGTCGAGGAGCAATGCGGTCAGACTGCCAAAGAACCGTTTCTTTATTGCAGATCTTGTGGGACTCAGTGTGACGGATGATGAGAGGGGATCTCTGGGAACAGTCTGCGACTGTTATGAGACAGGGGCCAACTACATTCTTGAGGTTAAGAGATCCGGAAAGAATCAGAATCTTCTTATCCCGTTTATCAGGACTGTCTGTTATGAAGTTAATTTAGATGACGGCATAATGAAGTGCCGCCTTCCGGAAGGATTATTCGAACTCTATGAGTAATATGAATTTTCACGTCATTACTTTGTTTCCTGATCAGATTACCGGTTATCTCAACACGAGTATTACCGGACGGGCTATCAAGAACGGGGCTATCAGTCTCGACTGCGTCAATATAAGAGACTACTGTGAGAATTCATACGGCAAGATTGATGATACGATGTACGGCGGCGGTACAGGACTTCTGGTCTATTGCCAGCCTGTATACGATGCTTTCAGAGCTGCGGCCGCAAGGTGCGACGCCGGGCCTCATACAATTTATATGTCGCCTAAGGGCAGAGTTTTCGATGAGAAGATTGCACATGAACTGGCGGGTTACAAAGATCTTGTCATATTGTGCGGACATTACGAGGGCATAGACGAGCGCGTGATCAATGAAATCTGCGACGAAGAGATATCTATAGGCGATTATGTCCTCACCGGCGGAGAGACAGCGGCGATTGTTATAATTGACGCAGTGTCAAGACTTGTACCGGGCGTGCTTCCTAACGAGGAAGCATATACCAACGAGTCTCATACTGACAATCTGCTGGAAGCGCCTCAGTATACCAAACCTCCTGTCTGGCATGACAATGAAGTTCCTCAGGTATTGAAGAATGGCAACAAGGCTGTAATTGATGACTATAATCATACGGCAGCTCTGGTGCAGACCCTGGAGAAGAGACCTGATATGCTTGACAGCAGAACAATTAACGAAGACGAGTGGCAGAAAATACTTGCCTTTAAAAAGTCGTTGTGCTAATATCTTTCAGTTAAACAGGATGGTCCTCTGCCAAATTCCAGGCAAGAACATCTGCAGGAAAGCGAGGAAACAAACAATATGGATTTAGTTAAAGTTGTCGAGAGTGAGAATCTCAGAAACAATTACCCGGATGTTGAGATTGGTGACTATGTTAAGGCACATCTTCTCATCAAAGAGGGTGCGAAGGAGCGTATTCAGGTATTTGAAGGATACGTTATTTCAAGGAGAGGCAGCGGCCTTTCAGAGTCAATCACTATCCGTCGTATTTCTTACGGCGTAGGTGTTGAGCGTATTCTTCCTGTTAACAGCCCCAAGATTGATCACATTGAGATCATCCGCAAGGGTAAGGTAAGAAGAGCGAAGCTCTATTATCTCCGCGGTCGTCAGGGCAAGGCAGCAAAGATCACACAGAAGATCTGATTGCTTCCCGGAATTTAATCGCTTAATGAATAATCCCACAGAGTTTGCTCTGCGGGATTATTTCCTGTCTGAACTGCCATTGCCGCTGTCAGCTCTGAGCCATGGCCACTGCCTGTGAAATAGTCATACCCTTATATCTTTGCGCTTCGAAAATTCTTCCGGACTTACGGTCATCCGCAAAGGCTCCCACGAGAAGCCCGGGTATTGCACTGTCCGGGGAGTTTGGTGCCTTCTGACCTCCCAGATCTGTCCGGCACCAGCCCGGATCTGTCAGATTTATCATTACGTCGGTTCCTTCAACCGTCGACCCAAGGTCAACGGTTATTTTGTTGAGAGCGGCTTTGCTGGCCGAATAACCAGCCTGCTGAGGTTCCAGTGCTATTCCTGATGTCGTATTGACAATTCTTCCGAATCCGCGTTCAATCATCTTCGGCATGAAGTGATAGCATGTCAGAGCGGGCGCAACGGTATTAATCTTCATACTCTCGATAAAATCAGATACCGGAGTGTTGAAATAGTCGTTTCTGTACGCTATCTGAAGACCGGCATTGTTGAGAACTATATCTACGTCGACATTAAGAAGGTCAATACTTTTAAGCATTGCTTCAATCTGAGCACTGTCTGACAGTTCACACGCCCGGAGGCAGACTTCTATGCCTTTGTCCGCAATGCTTTCTGCAACATCGCCAAGACTTTCAAGAGTTCTTGACTGCAAAATCAGATTCGCACCATGGTCGGCCATATATTCGGCGCAGAGTCTTCCGAGTCCGCGCGATGCACCCGTAATAAAACACCATTTCCCGCAGACGTCTACCATTGCTGTATCCTCCATAATGTCCGAAGACTTTCCACACGTGAATAATATCATCGTACATGACACGCAAATTGCAGAAATTCGATTTTAATTTACTATTGTTTTCGCTAATTTTATACAGAATGTATTTTAAGCTCATACTGCGCTTTCGCACCGGAAATTATCCTCTTGAAAAATTGAAGACACTATATTAAACTTCTTGCGTATGGAAATCAGACGAAGTAATGAGTCTTCCATGCAAATATTAATTTCGCAGCATTAATCTGTTGCATTATTGATTGAGTTTGAAGCTCAAATTTTATAAGTTGGTTACTTTATAACCCTTGTGCGTATGCACTTACAACTTGTGAAATGGTCAATAAGAGTAGTAAAAGTAATATTTGCTATATAGACTCTGATATAACGTCTGGGAAACCAATGCCGGTTTTGAGGCATCGGCTGCAGCTATAGAATCGTTAAAGCACGGGTGTGAGTCTATGTACTTGCTTGACCCCGTGCTTTTTTTATGCAGTAGGGTTAATGCGGTATACGCGCAAAGAATGTCAATAATGCGAAAGAATCTTGCCGTGGATTGTTGTCGGAAAGGAACACATTAATGACTGATCTTTCGCAGGATAGAGCGCCTATATATGAAGCACTCGAACGGTTCAGAAGAATGCGCGTTGTGCCGTTCGATGTACCGGGTCATAAACACGGCAGAGGCAATCCGGAGCTTGTAGAGCTTTTAGGAAGCCGATGTGTCGGTATTGATGTAAATTCCATGAAGCCGCTCGATAACCTCTGTCATCCGATATCTGTCATTCGTGAATCAGAAGAGCTTGCCGCACAGGCTTTCGGGGCTGCGCATGCATTTCTTATGGTAGGCGGTACAACTTCATGTGTTCAAAGCATGATTCTTTCAGTCTGCAAACGCGGCGATAAGATTATCCTTCCGCGTAATGTTCACAGAAGTGCTATCAATGCTCTGGTGCTGTGCGGGGCGAAGCCTGTATACGTTAACCCTGAGGTTGATACTGAGCTTGGAATATCGCTCGGAATGAAGCTTAATCAGGTTAAGAAGGCTATAGAAGAGAATCCTGATGCGGTTGCTGTTTTCGTGAACAATCCAACTTATTACGGAATATGTTCAGATCTGAAATCGATTGTTCAGATTGCTCACGGTGCAGGAATGAAGGTGCTTGCCGATGAGGCGCATGGGACTCATTTCTATTTCGGAGACAATCTTCCGATATGTGCGATGAAGGCCGGAGCCGATATGTCATCAGTAAGTATGCACAAGTCCGGAGGAAGTCTTACTCAGAGCTCATTTCTTCTTATAAACAATGCGGAGGACGAGGGCTATGTAAGGCAGATTATCAATCTTACGCAGACGACGAGCGCGTCTTATCTTCTCCTGTCGAGTCTTGATATATCAAGGCGCAATCTCGCGCTGCGCGGCAAAGAAGAGTTTGCGAGGGTGACGGAGCTTGCGGACTATGCGAGAGACGAGATTAATAAAATCGGCGGATATACGGCATTCGGAAGAGAGATTGTAAACGGCGAGAGTATTTTCGACTTTGACGTTACAAAGCTGTCAGTGCATACGCTTAACATCGGTCTTGCCGGAATAGAGGTTTACGATATTCTGAGGGACGAATATGATATTCAGATTGAGTTCGGAGACCTCGGCAACTGTCTGGCATATCTGTCGATAGGCGACAGAAAACAGGACGTTGAGCGTCTTGTAAGTGCGTTTGCAGAAGTCAAGAGACGTTTCAGCAAGGGCAGGGCAGGCATGCTGACGCAGGAATATATTCCTCCTAAAGTTGTACTTACCCCGCAGGCATCATTCTACGCCGATAAGGAAGAACTTGAGCTTGACAAGACTGTCGGAAGAGTCTGTACAGAATTTGTCATGTGCTATCCGCCGGGAATCCCGATACTTGCGCCGGGAGAAGAAATAACGCCCGATATCATAGACTATATAAAATATGCCAAGGAGAAGGGGTGCTCAATGACGGGACCCGAAGACCCGCGGATTGAGAAACTCAATGTCATTGCAGGCACTATATATTAAGAGGAGAACAGGTTAATGGAAATGGACATGTGGTTTTCGGACGAACACACGCCCGATGTGTCTTTGAGAATCAGAATCGACAAGCAGCTGTTCAGCGGCGAGAGTGAGTATCAGCGCATCGACGTTCTGGACTCAAGGGAGTTCGGCAAGATTCTTGTTGTTGACGGTGATCTTATGATTACTGAGAAGGACGAGTTTATTTATCACGAGATGATGACTCATGTTCCCATGGCTGTCCATCCCGCAGTTAGGCGTGTTCTTGTAATCGGCGGCGGCGACGGCGGCGTGGTCAGAGAGCTTATCAAGTATGACGAGATAGAATCCATCGATTGTGTCGAGATAGATCCGCTGCTCATAAAGGTTTGTGCCAAATATCTGCCGGAGCTTGCGTGCTCGCTCAATGATGACAGAGTAAGTGTGATAATTGAAGACGGGCTTAAGTTCATAAGGTCCAGATCCGATGAATACGATCTGATAATAATTGATTCTCCAAATCCTTTCGGAGCCGGTGAAGGATTGTTTACCAAGGAATTCTACGGCAACTGTTACAACGCTCTTCATGAAGACGGAATAATGATAAATCAGCACGAGAGTCCGTTCTATCAGGAAGAAGCTTTTCAGTGCCAGAGAATGCACAAGAGAATTCTCGATTCATTCCCGATAAGCCGCATCTATCAGGCGCACATTCCTTCTTATCCATCAGGACACTGGCTGTTCGGCTTTGCATCAAAAAAATATCATCCTATAGACGACCTGAATGACGCGGAGTGGAAGATGAAGGGAATCAGAACGAGGTATTATCTGCCGCGGATACACAAAGGGGTGTTTGCCCTGCCGGCTTACGTTGAGGAGCTTGTCAAAGATGTTGAATAAGAATGTTGTAAATTTTATAGGGTGCGACGCAGAGTACGATGAGTCATCCGTGGTGCTTTTCGGAGTTCCGTTTGACTCTACGACTTCATTCAGACCCGGCGCCAGGTTCGGGCCTTCCGCAGCGCGAAATGAGTCATACGGTATTGAGACATACAGCCCTTATCTTGATGAAGAGCTGACTGATTTCAAAGTTTTCGACAGCGGAGATCTTGAACTTCCCATAGGTGACAGCAGAATGGTTCTCGACATGATTGAAGAGCGCGAAAAGGCGATACTCGATTCATCGAAACTTCCGTTTATGGTAGGCGGCGAACATCTTGTGACGCTCGGCGCTATCAGGGCGGTCGCGGCAAAATACCCGGATGTTAACATTATTCATTTCGATGCTCACGCCGATCTGAGACAGGATTATCTGGGCGTTGAACTGTCACATGCCTGCGTAATGAGGCGCGCGAGCGAACTTCTTGGCAAGGGCAGGATATACCAGTTCGGAATCAGATCCGGAGATAAGTCGGAATTTGTCAGAGACGACGATGACAAGAAGCGGATAGTCACAACAAGATTCGGATTCGAAGGACTCGATAACACCGTAAAGGAGCTTGCCGGCAAGCCGGTGTATTTCTCGCTTGATCTGGATATTCTGGATCCTTCGATACTTCCGGGTACCGGAACGCCTGAGGCCGGCGGAGTCGGATTTATTGTTTTGCTGAGGGCGATAGAGACAATATTCGCCGGAAACGCCGAGATTGTGGGTATGGATGTCTGTGAACTCGCACCAAATCTTGATCCGAGCGGAGTCTCAACGGCGGTTACATGCAAGTTAATAAGGGAGATGCTTCTCGGCTATCTCTCAAAAAACAAATAAGGAGAACGACAGATGGGAAGATGTTTGATTATCGGATGCGGCGGCGTAGCAAGCGTTGCAATTCACAAGTGCTGTATGAACAGCAGGGTGTTTGAAGAGATATGTATCGCAAGCAGGACAAAATCAAAGTGTGACGCGCTAAAGGAGAAGCTTGAGCCTGTCACTGATACTGTTATTACTACGGCACAGGTAAATGCTGACAATACGGACGAACTTATAACACTTATCAAGGCGTATGATCCTGATGCCGTGCTCAACCTTGCGCTGCCTTACCAGGATCTTACGATAATGGATGCATGTCTTGCGACAGGAAAGCACTACATCGACACAGCCAATTATGAGCCTGAAGACACCGCCAAATTCGAATACAAGTGGCAGTGGGCTTATCGCGACAGATTTGAGAAGGCCAACATTACGGCAGTTCTCGGCAGCGGTTTTGATCCCGGCGTAACTTCCGTGTTTACGGCTTATGCACTGAAACACTATTTCGATGAGATCAATTACATCGACATACTTGACTGCAACGGCGGAGACCACGGTTATCCGTTCGCCACGAACTTCAATCCTGAGATAAATATCCGTGAGGTCTCAGCGAAAGGTTCATATTGGGAGGACGGTCACTGGGTCGAGACAGAGCCTCTTGAAATCAAGCGTGAATATGATTTTCCCCAGGTGGGCGTCAAAGATATGTATCTGCTTCATCACGAGGAGATTGAGTCTCTCGCTGTCAACATTCCCGGAATTAAGAGAATAAGGTTTTTTATGACATTCGGACAGAGCTATCTTACTCATCTCAAGTGTCTCGAGAACGTCGGAATGACATCAATAGAGCCTATTATGTTTGAGGGCAGGGAGATTGTGCCGCTCAAATTTCTCAATGCGGTGCTTCCGGATCCGGCTTCCCTGGGTCCGCGCACCAAAGGCAAGACCAATATCGGCTGCATCTTCACCGGCGTAAAGGACGGAAAGACAAAGACCATATATATATATAATGTTTGCGACCATCAGGAGTGCTACCGTGAGTTAGGTTCTCAGGCTGTGGCCTATACGACCGGAGTTCCGGCTATGATCGGTACATCTATGGTACTCAGCGGCAAGTGGAATAAACCCGGAGTGTATACCGTTGAAGAATTTGATCCGGATCCTTTCATGGATGCCCTGAACAAGTGGGGTCTGCCATGGATTGTTGACGAGAATCCGAAGACGGTACAGTGACGGAAGCCATGAACATAAAAGAACTTAGAACTCCGTGCTACATAATTGACGAGGACGGACTGAAGGCCAATCTTGCGATATTGGACAACCTTCGGCATAAGACCGGATGCAGGATTCTGCTCGCGCAGAAAGCTTTCAGTATCTACCAGCTCTATGATCTGATGGGACAGTATCTTGACGGCACCACGGCAAGCGGTCTGTATGAAGCGAGGCTTGCTCATGAGTATATGCCCGAAGGCGAAAATCATGTGTTCTCACCGGCATACAGACCCGGAGAGATAGATGATATCTTAAGCTTATGCAACCATATTGTATTCAACTCTGAAAAACAGCTTGAACTATACGGCGCAAGGGCTGCCAAATCCGGCGCGAGTGTCGGCATACGCGTCAACCCTGAGTGTCAGACGCAGGAAGGTCACGTTATTTATGACCCGTGCGCGCCTATGTCAAGACTTGGTATTACGGCTGACAACATGCCGGAGAGACTTCCGGATTATGTCGAAGGCATTCATTTCCATACGCTGTGCGAACAGAATTCCGACAGCCTCGCCAGAACGCTGGACGCTGTAATCAGCCGTTTCGGACGCTATCTTGACGGCTCCTCAGGCGGATCGGTCAAGTGGATCAACCTTGGCGGAGGTCATCATATCACGCGCCCTGACTATGATATTGCTCTTCTTGAGGAGCTTATATTCAAACTCAAAGACAAGTATCACCTGGAAGTCTATCTTGAACCGGGTGAGGCCGTGGCGCTCAATTGCGGAACTTTGCTTACAACCGTGCTTGAGACCGGTTACAACGGAGGAAATATTGCAGTAATAGATGCATCTGCGGCGTGCCATATGCCTGACGTAATTGAGATGCCTTACCGGCCGCCGCTTAAGGACTCTGATCTGCCCGGAAAGAAGGCATACACCTACCGTCTCGGAGGACCGTCCTGTCTTGCGGGAGATATAGCAGGCGATTATTCATTTGACAGAAAGCTTGCTGCCGGCGATCTTCTTGAATTTGAAGATATGGCCATATATACGATGGTCAAGACAAATACTTTTAACGGAATCGCGCTTCCTGACATATATCTCAAGCGAGGCGACGAATACTCCATAATCAGACAGTTCGGCTATGAAGACTTTAAATCGAGACTGTGAGCTTTTGCCCGGTGTGGTAGAATTATTCATACAGAGGTGAATTATGGCAAATGATATAAACTGGTTTCCCGGACATATGCGCAAGGCGCTCAATGAGACGAAAGACAAGCTCAAGCTTGTTGATATCGTCTATGAGACTGCGGATGCGAGAATACCATTTTCGAGCAGGAATCCTGAACTTGACAGGATAATCGGTGACAAACCGCGTATTGTTATACTCAACAAAGCAGATCTTGCTGACCCGAACAAGACAGCGGCATGGATAAATTCACTCGGAAACAGAGGTGTCTGCGCGCTTGCGATGGAAGCATCCCACAAGAAAGGCTTTGACAGGCTGACACAGGCAACCGAGAATATGCTTCGCGAGAAGCTTGAGAATGCCGCGGCAAGGGGAAGAACAGGCCGGCCTATGAGAGCCATGGTAGTCGGAGCCCCGAACACAGGCAAGTCAACCC
This sequence comes from Mageeibacillus sp., assembly GCA_022484595.1. Classification (GTDB taxonomy): domain Bacteria; phylum Bacillota; class Clostridia; order Saccharofermentanales; family Saccharofermentanaceae; genus Saccharofermentans. Next base: position 49,728 of record JAKVLB010000010.1, read on the forward strand.
TTATAAACGGGCTTGCGGGCAAGAAAGCGGCAGTAACAGGCGACAGACCCGGTGTTACGCGTGACTTCAAGTGGATTCAGACTCCCGGAAGACTTGAACTTATGGATATGCCGGGAGTTCTGTGGCCGAAGATTGCTACCAGAAGAAGCGCCATATGTCTTACCGCGTGCGGCTCAATAAAGGAAGATGTCACAGATGTCGTCGAGACTGCGTATGACACTCTGAAGCTCCTGATTGCTTTGTATCCGGATTTGATAGAGCAGCGTTACGGCATTGATACGGGAACTGTAACCGGTGGTGCAGATTTATCCGGAGAAACGCCTGAGATTTGCGATAATCAGTTTGCGTCCGATCCCCTATATGACTTGTTCATTCTGATGGCAAAGAAGCGCGGATGCGTGATGTCAGGAGGCAGAGCGGACGAGATGAGATTTGCAAAGCTTCTTATAAATGATTTCAGAGAAGGCCGGATAGGAAGAATTACTCTTGAAGCCGCTGATAAACCGGAGAAGGAATGTTGATTATATGCCGCGTTTGACCTATGAACAGCTTGTCAGCAAATATGAGTCCATGCTTGAGTATGAGCGCGGACAGAATGCCCTCGGATATCATTTTGCCGGCGGAATAGATGAAGCCGGAAGAGGCCCTCTCGCCGGCCCGGTTGTCGCTGCGTGCTGCATTCTTGATCCTGACAGGAAGATTTACGGACTCGATGATTCCAAGAAGCTCACGGAGAAGAAGAGGGAGGAGCTTTTCCCTCTCATCTGCGAAAATGCTCTAAGCTACAGCGTTTGCAGCGTCGGTCCTGATGTTATTGACGAGATCAATATACTTGAGGCCACAAAACGGGCAATGCGGATGTGCGTCGAACAGATTGAGATAAAACCCGATGTCCTGCTGATTGACGCCGTAAAACTTGAAGGCACGGGACTTCCTGTGGTTCCGATTATCAAGGGAGATGCCAAGTCTGTCTCGATAGCGGCGGCTTCAATCCTTGCGAAAGTCACAAGGGATCACATGATGCTTGAGTATGACAGAATGTATCCTCAATATGGTTTCGCATCGCACAAGGGATACGGTACTGCCGCGCACTACGCTGCAATAAGGCAGTTCGGAATAACTGCGATTCACAGAAAAACTTTTTTGAAAGTAATTCATTGAAAAAGCTTGACTTTGGGAAGATGTTTTATTAACATAAGCAAGTTGACAAATTAAGAAGATCATCATGTTCTCACCTCAAGCGCCCGTTCGGACTGCAAAGAGGTTAATAGTTTTAAACCTGCAGAGGGGCCTTATACTTAAGGCGGGCTGTTATGAGAGAACGGATGATATCCGTTCTTTTTTTATTACCGAGGAGGTGTTTACCATCGCTAAGACCAATGACAATCAGCTGATTAACGAAGCTATCAGATTCGCTAAGGTTCGCCTTATCAATGCTGAAGGTGAGATGCTCGGAGTTGTCTCAATCGAAGATGCCCGCAGGGCAGCGGAAGAAGCAGGACTTGATCTCGTGTGTATCTCTCCAAATCCGGACAATGCTGTATGCAGAGTAATGGATTACAATAAGTTCCTTTTCGAGAAGAAGAAGAAAGAGAAGGAAGTTAAGAAGAAGCAGAAGGAGACAGAGCTTAAGGAAGTCGGGCTGAAGCTTACAACGGATGTTCACGACATCGATGTCAAGCGCAAGGCAGTGATAAAGTTCCTGAGCAACGGCGACAGAGTTAAGGTTAATATCCGATACAGAGGTCGTGAGATGGCATTCCAGAACAAAGGCTTTGAGGTAATGGAGAAGTTCGCGGAAGGCGTGGCTGAATACGGTACAGTAGATAAGCCGCCCAAGGTTGAGGGAAGGAACATGGTGATGTATCTTTCCCCGTCAAAGAAGCAATAAATTTAGGAGGATAACAATATGCCTAAGCAGAAGACACACAGTTCATCAAAGAAGAGATTTAAGGTTACGGGTTCCGGTAAGGTTCTTCACAAGCAGGCTTTCAGAAGCCATATCCTGAGCAAGAGACCTACAAAGAGAATGAGACACCTTCGTCATAATCAGGTTTGTGATGACACAAATGCAAAGATTATCAAGAAGATGATCCCTTACGCATAAGCGTAACTTACTTAATACATATTCAGGAGGATATATTCCATGTCAAGAGTTAAAAGAGGAATGCGTACAAGAGCACGTCACCATAAGATTTTAAAGCAGGCTAAGGGCTATTTCGGTCATAAGAGCAAGCTTTTCAAGGTAGCCAACCAGCAGGTTCTTAAGTCAGGAAACTATGCTTTCCGTGACAGAAAGCTGAAGAAGAGAGATTTCAGAAAGCTTTGGATAACAAGAATCAATGCAGCTGCACGTATTAACGGCATGAGCTATTCCAGATTTATGGATGGACTTAACAAGGCCGGCATCGAGCTTGACCGCAAGGTTCTCGCCGATATCGCTATTTCCGACGCAGCAGGTTTTGCTTCTCTCGCAGAGAAGGCAAAGGCAGCGCTCTGATAGATTAAGCGAAGTTCAGATTTCTTCAAGACCCCGGCACACAGCCGGGGTTTTTATTTGTGCTCAGACGGAGATTTACAGGAGTGATTTGTGTTATATTGTAGCAATGCAGATAATTACAAGCAGTGACAATCCGAGAGTCAAGTATTACGCCTCACTCCACGACCGCAAGACGGCAAGGAAGGAAGGCGTTGTTTTCCTTGAAGGAACGCGACTTTGTGAAGATGCCTTAAGTTCGGGCGCGATCCCTGCCGCCGCAGTGTCGACGGAGGATATGTACGGGCGCGTGTCTTCGCTCTGCGCCGGCATGTGTTCCGTTGATGTGGTAAGCGACAGCTGTTTCAACAGAATAGCGTCTACGGTTAATCCGCAGGGAATGGCAATTGTTGTAAAGACACCGCCGAGATACAGGGATATTCCTTTTCGCGGTGACGGAAACGACATATATGCGGTGCTTGAGAATGTCCAGGATCCCGGGAACCTCGGTACCATAATCAGAATGGCCGATGCGTTTGATTTTACCGCGGTAATCATCACGTCAGGAACCTGTGATCCGTATAATGAGAAAGTCCTTAGAGCTTCAATGGGCTCTGTCTGGCACATACCGCTGATTGCTGTCCGGTCAATGGAAGAAGTATTCTCGTTCTGCAAAATAAACAATATTACAACCTATGCAATGCATCTTAAGGGAGATGAGCTTAAGACAGGTTCGCTTGTGCTGCCTGCCGCATATATGATCGGCAATGAAGGCAACGGTCTGAGCGATTACGCAGCTTCAGGGTGTTCTTGCCTGCTTAAGATTCCAATGCCGGGAAGGGCGGAGTCTCTTAACGCGGCATCTGCGGCTTCAATAATCGGTTTTTGCCTCAGCAGTTCGCGAAAATAGACTAATATGTCAGAAGCGGGCTGGCTGCTGTTCTTTCCAATTTTTAAAATGCGCTTTCACCGGATATTGAGTAGTATTCAGTCTTCCTGTGCCCCGTTTGCGCCGTTTTTTGGAAACCTGTTAGAATATAATCAACTTCGTGGGTGAAGGAGAGGAAAGAGTTCCATAGGGAGCTCTTTTTTCCCGGACTTTTGAACATTGAGAGCCGGATTTTGCGGCAAAATGAGCCGTGTTCGCCTTTGGGCGGCGACATTTGTACTTCCTCATCCGGGCGGTATAATTAGGGTAAGAAGGAGAGAGACTCAGGCGAGAATCTCTTAAGAACGAAAACAGTGAAGTACCCGGATGCGAAATTCCCGGGTGGAAAAAGAAAAGAGGGAAATAACAATGAAGAATTTTAATAATCGTGCAAAGGCGACAATTGCGATGATAACGTCTTTAGGACTGGCGCTTTCACTTATGTCCTGCACATCATGCGATATAAAGACCGGTTCGCCCCCTGTTCAGGAAACATCAACTGCCGGTTCTGCTGTATCAGAGGCATCTGCTGTATCTGCTGTATCTGAAGTGACGGAGAGTTCTGAAGAATCTGTCGCAATATCAGATTCAGTTACAACATCAGAATCAGAATCAACTTCTGCCTCGACTGCAAGACGAGCCACACCTACGCCTAAGCCGACAAGTACACCGAAGGTTACAGCTACACCGGCGCCGACAGCAACGCCCGGTCGTACAACTGCACAGGCAGCTGCACCGACACCTACGCCGGTATCTGCGGGAACAAACAATGCGGCAGCGGCAACCCCGACACCCGTGCCGACGGCAACGCCTGCACCTGTGCCGACAGCAACGCCGACACCCAAGCCGACGGCAACGCCCACACCGACACCGACAAAGGTTTCTGTGTACAGCACCTTACGGATTAACTGGGACTCTAATATACGTGCAGATGCTACGTCGAGAGGAATCGACCTTAACGCTGAAAGACCGGTGGAGCACTGTACTGTTATATATGCCTGTGATGCAAATGGGCATTATAATGCCGGTTCTTGTATAGATAGCAGTGATCATGATGCTGCCGTAGACCGTATGTATGCGGCAGCGGATGCAATACTTACTAAGTATGGCTATCCTACTGGTTATTATGGTTATAGTGATATAGATGATGTAGAAACGCCTCTTTACGATTAAGCATTTAGCTTGGTATAAGAACAAACTAAAAGGACACCTCCGGGTGCCCTTTTTTATTGCCTGAAAGGCGGTGATTGACATGTAACCGAAACAACTCAGCACGCAGCGGAAGCACTGGAAACAGTGCTTTTTTAATGCCGAGATTTCTTTTTGAAAAGAACCTTAAAAGACCTTAATAAAGAAAACGGGTCTGTAAAAGGCATGATTATTAAGATAGGCGCACCTGATTCTTATTCGGGCGTTTCTATAAATATTTTATACGGAAAGGAAGTGTTTCCAGTGAGACGAAACAACAGACGAGCAACAGCAACCAGATTTACTTACAAGGAGGTTTAATACCGATGAGTATCTTTAAGAACATTGTGGCAGCCGGGCTTTCGGTTGCCATTTTAGCCACACCGATGGTATCGAGTTTCAGAGTCAGTGCAGACGCGGAGACTCCTGAAACAACTATCAGCGAGACAACAGAGATTTCCGGAACAACCGCGGAGTCTTCAACAACAGAGGTTTCCGAAACAACCACGGAAACTTCAGAGACAACAACAGAACAGACAACAGCGACTACATCTGCGCCTGTTCAGACGGCAGGCGATGCGGACGCCTACATTGATGAGGTGTCAGAACTTCCGGACAGTTACAGACTTATTGTCAGTGCTGATACGGACACAAGCGCTCTCACCGGCGCGGCCGGCGTCGCCTATGACGGCTCATGTATTCTCACATTCACGAGCGAGACAGATTATAACGCCGCTATCGCATACTTTGATGCCAATGCGATCTCTTATGCGACAGACGGCGAAGTGTCTTTGTGCGGAGACGGCAGTGAGGATGTGCCGACGGGAACAGTATCAGACAATGCGGCAGTGAAGATTGCCATTATTGATACCGGTTCTAATGTGGCGAACGAGTCCGTGTCCGTGTTAGGCGGCAGTCTGACAGATACTAACGGTCACGGCACAGCCATGGCGAACTACGTTCTTGCACAGACTGATAACGCGTATATCCTGTCCGTCAAGGCGATCGGCGATAACGGAAAGGGTTCGGTAACGGATGTCTATGCCGGTGTCCAGTATGCCATTGATGCAGATTGCGATGTTATTCTTCTTGCAATGTCCATTCCTGACAGCGGGAACTATGATACGTTCAAATCTCTCATAGGACAGGCTGAAGCAGACGGAATCACTGTAATTGCGTCAGCAGGCAATAATTCTGCCGATGCGAGTGCATATCTTCCAGCAGGCATAGACGGTGTAACCACAGTCG
>JAKVLB010000011.1 GCA_022484595.1 Mageeibacillus sp.
CGCCTACGCCTACAACGACGCCGAAGGCGACAGCAACACCTACGCCTACGCCTACAACTACGCCAAAGGCGACAGCAACACCTACACCTACGCCTACAACGACGCCGAAGGCGACAGCAACACCTACGCCTACGCCTACAACGACGCCGAAGGCGACAGCAACACCTACGCCTACGCCTACAACTACGCCAAAGGCGACAGCAACACCTACACCTACGCCTACAACGACGCCGAAGGCGACAGCAACACCTACACCTACGCCTACAACTACGCCGAAGGCGACAGCAACACCTACACCTACGCCTACAACGACGCCGAAGGCGACAGCCACACCTACGCCTACAGCAGCTGTGGCGACAGCTACACCGACAGCAACAGCAACCCCTACAGCAGCAGTAGCAACAGCTACGCCAGGGGCTACTGCCACACCTACAGCAGCGGTAGCTACAGCAACACCTGGTGCAACCGCTACACCTACGGTTGTAACGTCAGTTGATGTATCAATCAGCAAGGAAGATATTTCCGGCCATGAGGTACCGCGTGCTCTGCTTTCAGTTACGAGCGTTGACGGTTACAACATATCAGGTGTGGTAGTTACACAGAATGGTCTGTCTGTTGCTACATCTGCGTCTGCAGACAGCAAGACGATATCTTTTACTACTGTTGAGAGTTATCAGTCAGTACTTAAGGGACTTGTTCCGGGCACATATACACTTACCGAGACTACAACTCCGGCCGGCTATCTTACTGCTGAATCTATTACATTCACAGTCAAGAATGATGGAACAATCTGGGTTGGAACTGTTTCAGTTACTGGTTCTACGGTAGTTATGTTAGACAAGGCAGATCCGAACTATACAGCAACTGCGACAGCTACGCCTGCAGTAACAACTACAACGACTACTACAACTACTACAACTACTTCAACGTCTGCTACGGCAACACCGTCTGTTGCAGCAACAACTGTAAAGACTGTTGTTGCATCCGGTACAAGAAGCGAAGGAGCAGTTACGGCGACCGGAGAGAAGTTATCCTCTGCAACGGTTGCAGCAACTGTACTTATCAGTCTGTCGGCAATAGGTATATTCGTTGCCTGCCTTCTCAGAAACAAGAAGAATGAAGAGAACTGACAAACTATAAAAGGGTGATTTATAGAGTAAGCATAGCCCGGGTTATGAGCCCGGGCTATGCTTATTAATGAGATACTATGCTGTATGGTTATTATAACCTTAGAATGCCTTATCCGGAAGAGCTTCAAATTCATCAAGCGGTACAGGCTTTGAGAAGTAATAACCTTGGAACAGCTTGCAGCCCATTCTCCGAAGCATATCGAGCTGGTTCCGCGTTTCGACACCTTCTGTAATCTGCGGAAGCTGCAGCTCATTTGCCATATTGATTATGCTCTGAAGAATAATAGTCGACTTGTCACGATTAGATGTTTTCGAAAGAAATACCATATCAATCTTCAGCACATCAATAGGCATATCCTTAAGCATGTTCAGTGAAGAATACCCGCTTCCGAAATCATCCATTTCGACCGTAAAACCATACTCACGCAGCCTGTTGAGCGTCGATATGTTTTCCTGTGCGTTGTTCATGACAGATGTCTCAGTTATTTCAAGATGAAGCCTGGCAGGTTGAATGTCATACTTGGTTATAAGGTCGGTAAGCTCCTTGTATATGTCCATGAAGTAGAAGTCTTTAGGAGATATATTTATAGAAAGGTTTAGTTTTTTACCGGTGTTTTTCCATTTAGCCAGTATCACACATGCTGATTCCCACATATATCGGTCGACTTTGGATATCATTCCGTTGCGTTCGATTATCGGAATAAATCTTGCAGGAGACAGGAAGCCTTCTGTAGGATGATTCCACCTTACCAGCATTTCTCCGCCCTCAAGTATACCCTCGTCGTTATACTGCGGCTGAATATATGGTACAATCTGCTGTTTCTCGATTGCGTCGTCAAGATCCGATGTTATCTGCTGTTCCCAAAGTCTGCTTTTACGTAGTTTGTCATCGTATACAACAATCCGTTTGCTGTAATCGTCTTTGATGCTTGCGATTGCAAGAAGACAGCGGTCTACGATTGAATTTGTAGTGATGTCATTACCGCTTACCGCGTAAATTCCGAGATGAATTATGATTTGCCGGTTAATTCGCGTTATACCTGACGCTTTGGATCGAACCAACTTGTCTAACTCATCCAGATTGACATCCTGATCACGTGCGAAAGCCGCGAAAAGGTCGCCGTTCCAACGGCAGTAAATTGTGTCGTTGTGACAGATTTCGGTTATTTGCTGAGCGATAGCGACAAGAATGTGGTCTGCTTCTTCTCGGCCGAATACTTCATTGAAGAATTTGAAATCGTTTATATCTGACACAATCATATAGAATTTTCCGGAAGGGTTGCGATATCTTTCAGCATTGACCAATTCTATAAATCTGCTCTTGTTGTAAAGACCGGTAAGCTCGTCATGATTTGAACGCCACCTTCGTTCCTGATTACGGAGAACTTCCTCCGTACTGTCGTGAATATTGAAGAACGAACCGATCTTATAGCCGTTCTTATCTTTCATCAGACGGTGATTAATGTTGATGTATCTGTAATTGTCTTCATTGTCTTTATATCTTGAAGAAATATCAAAATCGTTGTTAATATCAACGCCGCCGGTTATATCCAGTAGTCTGTCGGTACATTTGTCCGGGGTATTGTCAGATACCTGAAGTATTCTGTATGCTTTATCATTTGCGTAAATAGGATTGACATCAATATCATAGAAGATAATGCCGTCAGTATGATTTTCGATTACCGAATCAGAGAGATAACGCTTTATAAAAATAGGTTTATAACAGAATGAAAAGTAATAAATCAGGAAGCCGCAGAAAACATATCCGATAGCGGAACGATCATAAGCCGAATTGCTCAGTACAGTATATGTTTCCCAGATGATGCAAAGGATAAACCCTGATAAAAGTATCCTGTACTTCTCCTGATAAGGGTGAGCCACTCTTATGCATTTTGAGACAAAGGCGAAAACGATTACAAGCATTACAACCGTTAACACGGCAAAATTGATGTATCTGCCAAATGAAGACTGAATTCTGAATATCTTTTCTGAACTTGTACCTGATATAGAATCCAGTTTAACAGTGAAAATATGGTGTAAGAATATATTAGCGATAGTTGACAAGCAGTTGAGAGTTATCAGCAAAGAAATTAGTCTCTGTAACAGAGTCCCTCTGTAACGGAATTCGCAATAATCCATTGCAAAGGTAAACATGTTGAGAATCATCAGGTTCATTCCCAGAAGAAGTATAGTGTAACCGATAATTGACACTATACTGCTGCCGGCAAGAATTGCAATGAAGTTACCGATAAGCGGAACATATATGGAATACAGAACGCGCATTGAACTTCGGGAAAGATTACCGGGATGCTTAGTTTTCTGGTTATACGCAAGGATAATTGACACCGAAAGGAGAACGATAAGAACTATTGATTCTGTGGCATATTCAAGTCTCATAGAATGCATTGACCCTCTTAGATACAAAAACTAACTCTGGACAAAGTGTACCACTTTGCAATTTGCGCAACACGAATTATTGTGCAGTGTTCATAAATAGTTTACGAATTAAAAACAATATATACATCAGAATTGTTCACTGTCACGTCAAATGATATTTACAAAAGGTTAATTTCGAAATGCTATACTTTCCTGAATAGAGCAGTTGTGAGGCATTTATGACTGATGTTGTAATGATGTTTTGTACATTGATTTTTACGATGGCACTGATTACTACTTTTGTGTGTCGTAAGGAGTTGCAGAAAGGCCAGAGCTATACGTTTCTAAGTATACTGGTCTGCATTTGTGTTTGTGCAGGATGTTCACTTGTCAGCAACTATATAGAAGACAGTTACATTGCTACAGGCACTCTTTTCATCATACAGTATGCAACTCAGTTAATCTTGTTTCTGGCTCACAATCTTCTTGCGGCTCTGCTTGCGTTTTACGTTATGCTGGTTAACGGTGTCGCATTATATTCAAAGAAAAAGTGGGCAGCGCTGTTTCTTGCTCCGTTGATTGTGGCGGAACTTCTGGTTATTACAAATCCGTTTACTCGTTTTATTTTCTATTACAGCGATAGCAAGGACTATTACAGAGGCCCGCTTGCCTTTGTTAACTATGTAGTTGCCGGAATATATCTCATTATTGCGATATATGAGATGATCAAGTACAGAAAAGTAGTTACGCGTGAGACCAACATCGTGCTTTGGTTCTTTTTCAGCTTTTCTTTTGTCGGAATTCTGATTCAGCTTCTGATTCCGGATCTTAAGGTGGAATTGTTCGCTGAAGCTGTGTCAGCATTAGGCATTATGCTTACAATCGAAGAGGAGCGTGACCTTGTTGATTCATCATCGAAAATGTATAACCGCAACGCCTTTGTCTATGACAACCGCAGGCTTATAGAGACTAAGCAGTCCTATTCGGTGATTGTCGTTACTATAACCAACATCCGTTTGTTCGTTAATATAATGAATTATGCCACCATGTCTGATATAGTTCTCAATATTACAATGTGGTTAAGACACATAGAACGGCATGTCTATCTGTATAGAATAGCAACCGGAAATTTCGCGCTTATATATCTGGACGGCGACAGAATGCAGGCTGAGAAGGTTGTAAAACGAATCAGGGACAGGTTTGAAGACGGCTGGGACTACAAAGGCACGCGTTTGGATTTCAATGTGAGCATCAGGCTTGCCATGGTCCCTGAAGATACTGCATCGCCCATGTCGCTTCTTGACATTGCCGAGGATAAGGGGGATACCTCATTATCAGGAGTAACCGTCAGTTCAGCGGAAGAAGTCAAATCAATTATCATGATGGGCGCAATAGAGAATGCAATCAGGCGTGCCATCAAGAATGATCTGTTTGAAGTTTATTATCAGCCTATCTGGAGCGTAGAGCGCAGTCGTTTTTGTACCGCTGAGGCGCTTCTCAGGCTGAACGACCCTCTGCTTGGTCAGATACCTCCGGATCAGTTTATCCCTATTGCAGAGAGAAGCGGACTGATAGGAGACATCGGCCAGATTGTATTTGAGAAGGTTTGTCAGTTTGTTGCCCGCAAAGATGTCAGGGTTCTTGCACTTGATTATATTGAAATCAACATGAGTCTTTATCAGCTGATAGTCGGCAACACTCCCGAACGGTTTAGACAGACTCTCATGAAATATCATGTTCAGCCATCGCAGATTAATCTTGAAATTACAGAGACGGTGGGGATTGATGGCAGAGATACTATTGTCCGGGCTGTTGAAGAACTTAGATCCGTCGGTTTTGATTTCTCTCTTGATGATTTCGGCACCGGATATGCAAATATGAGCAATCTGGTTGCACTGCGTTTTCGCAATGTGAAATCAGACAAAGGATTACTATGGGATTCCTCGGCTGATGAGATGTCAAAGTCTGTCCTGTGCTCATATATTACAATAATCAGGGGTCTTGGAATCAATGTTATTCAGGAGGGTGTCGAGACCAGAGAGCAGCTTGATCTGGTTGTCGCGGCCGGAGCAAACTACATTCAGGGATTCTATTTCAGCAGGCCTGTTCCAGGCGACAGTTTTATCTCTTTTATAGCAAAATTCAACAATTCGTTAAATCAGTAAACAGCTGTATAATTACTTCCTGTAATACCATTTTTTGAAAGACAGGATATTATTATGAAGAAAGACAGACCTTATCCAAAGTTGTATATAAATTGTAAAGCGGAGCGTTCCGTAAAGGCCGGACATCCGTGGATATACGGCGAAGAAATTGTCAATTGCGATGCGGAACTCAAACCCGGCACGATAGTTGATGTTATGTCAGGGAATTCGTGGCAGGGCTCTGGATTCTATAATCCGAATTCCAAGATTACAGTAAGGCTGATATCAAGAAACGGGAATGATGTTTTCGATTATGGATTCTGGAAGAGGCGTATAGCGTACAGCATTAAATACCGGAAAACTGTTATGCCGGGTGATGATTTCAAGTGCTGCAGACTGGTGCATGGCGAGGCTGACCAGCTTCCAGGTTTGACGGTTGACAGGTACGGCGACATTCTGTCTTGTGAGATAGCATGCTACGGCATGGAGCTTGTAAAGGAATGGATATACAGGGCACTGCTGGAGGTGCTTGAAACTGAAGGCGAATCAATCAGCGGGATTTATGAGCGCAATGAACTGGCATTGCGTTCCAAGGAAGGACTGCCGCTATATAAGGGATGGTATCGGTGTCCGGGCAGAAGCTGCCCCGACAGCGCGGTTACCGAGATTGTTGAGAACGGCATACGTTATTCGGTAGATGTTGAGAACGGGCAGAAGACGGGTTTCTTTCTTGACCAGAAATACAACCGCAAGGCTGCCGCGAGAATCGCAAAGGGAAAGACGGTGCTCGATTGTTTTACTCATACCGGTTCATTCGGACTTAACTGCGCGCTTGCCGGAGCATCTCATGTGACCAGTGTTGATATATCACAGACAGCGATAGACATGGCAATGGCAAACGCGGTGAAGAACGGTCTTGAAGACAGGATGGACTTTGTTTGCAGGGATGTTTTTGAGATGCTGACACAGATGAGCGAGGGCAGGAATGCTGAATATGATTACATTATTCTTGATCCTCCGGCATTTACCAAGTCGCGCCAGACGGTGGATTCTGCAGGCCGCGGGTATAAGGAAATCAATCTCAAGGCAATGAAGCTGCTTCCGCGCGGCGGTTATCTCGCGACATGTTCGTGCTCACACTTCATGACCGACGAGCTGTTTTGCAAAGCCATAAGGGCGGCGGCACTTGATGCCGGGGTAAGCCTGAGGCAGATAGAAGCGAGGCAGCAGGCCCCTGATCATCCGATTCTCTGGAACGTTCCCGAGACTGATTATCTCAAATTCTATATTTTCCAGATAGTCTGAAATCTCAGCAAGAGATCAGCTGACGTGCTCGTAGAGCCTTACGCCCTCGATTAATTTCTTGCCTGTGTAGTCACAGAAAGTGAAATCATATGTGTCGACTACCTTGTAGCCCGGCCAGTCATGTACATTCGCATCGTCTTCTGTTGAGTCATAGGTAATAATGTAATCAAAAGCCCCCTCGGCAATGAGTCTGTTCTGTTCGTTAAGGATGACAGGCCATGTATTCTCTATATTGAGATAGCAGAAGTACGGAGTTGACGGCATTGTTCCGGAAGCAAGATAATATCCCGAGTCCATGACATCATATGTAAGTATCTTGGCATCCGGCGTCCGGTTTATTATTTCTGCAAACCTATACTGCGGATAATCTTCTTTGTCATATTTAAGCATATACAGATTTTTGCATGTCACCATAGCGACGAAAAGCAGCACTGCGGCAAGAGCTGTATAAAGTGTGTTTATTGTCATCTTATTGTTGACGAATACCTTGAACAGAAATCCGGCAATCCGGACCATCAGAAGCAATGCGAACGGCGCCAGAAACATGGTGATGTAGCCGTAATAGTAAATGATATGCGGTTTGGTGAATATTCCTGCGAGACAAAATACAAGGCTTAAGAAAAACAAAGAAATTATGTTGTCGCGGGACTTGCTCCTGACGGTAAAACCGCCGACAGCAATAAGAATCATTGTGATTGCGTACTTGGGGAATACCATGCATGAGCCGAGCAAATCAAATATGACGGAGCTGAAATGACCGATTACAGGCATATCGTATATGTGAGTTCCATAAAGCTTATAGTAATCGTATTTCTCATAATAGACGATATTGTTGTAGAAATACGCCTCGAATAAATCCCGCAATGCGTGGTTTGCCGCGAAATACAGTAAAACCGGTATTGATACGGCAGCGACTCCGGCAAGAAAAACCGCAACCAGCTTCAGAAGTTTCTTCCACGCCTTCGGACGAATGGTCCAAAGTATCATATATATGCATACTCCGATTATCGCACCGAGAAAAGTGTACTTTATCCAGAACAGAAGTCCCGTGATTATGCCGATAATAAGAGCGTCCCTGCTGCATGGGAGGCGGTCGCTGCCCGGCTTAGTCCCGTTGGCAGCCCTTAACACGAGGAAGACGACAATTGTGAGCAGAGGGAAGCAAAGCTCTTCGGCACAGTCGCCGTAATTGATCATTCTTATCGTGTAGACCAGGGCCAGATAAGCCGGAACTATAGCAATTGTCAATTTTGAAGGAACATAATAAAGTTTGACAATCTTCCATGAAAAGAAGGCAAAGACTGTGGCCAGAGCAACCTCCATAAGCCAGACACCGATGAAGGATTTTGATGAAATCAGCGCACATAGAGCGTGAGCAAAATACAGAACAGGGCCTTTCTGCTCATACAGGTCACGGTACGGAACCATTCCGCGCAGAATACCTCTGCCCATAGTAAAGAAAACATTGGCATCGTCCCAGTAGTTGAATGCGTAAAGCGGCGATGAGCAGGTCGCGAAAAGCATTACAAAGAGGGCAGACAATGCAAGAAACAGACGTTCCCTGACGGTCAGTCTTCCGCAAAGCTGTACTGACTTAAGACCGGCGGCTGTATTGTTACTGTCGCTGCTGTTATTGTTTCTTAATTCTGATTCTATTCTCATATGCAAATTATACACAAATAATTAAATAATCAAAGCATCTAAATAAAAAGAGCCGCTCAGGATACCCCGGCGGCTCTTTTTCTCAATCAGTTGTTATTCAGGACTTCCACAAACCATGGAGATTGCAGTACTCATATGCTGCAACGACCTTCTCACCGTCTTCGAGAGCGAAAGTGGCGACAGGCTTGTCTCCCGGCTTGAGATTGCGAACGGAATAACCGCTGCTTGTCTCAAGAATGATGAAATTGATGAAGTGGGCTTCAAGCATCGGGTGTTCAACTGCGCCTACGGAAACCTTAACGGAATTGCCGGAGACTTCTACAACCGGAACATGCTTCTCACCGGCTCCGTCGGAAGTATTCGGGATAAGTTCCTCCATGTGGCCGCCTGTGCAGGCGATATCAACCGGCTTAATGACTATGCTGCCATTCTGCGACTTGTAAATCTTCATGATAAAGATCCTCCTATTACTTAAATATAATAAAAGTATAGCATTGTGTTTAGGCAACTGTTGTAAAATTAGTGTTAATGAGGTCAGCATATTAAAAAAGAATAGAGCCTCCGGCGGGAAAACCGGAGGCTCAAGATATGGGAAAATGGGAATTAGAAAAATATCACTTTCAATAGCTTTGATTCTATCCGTCGAACCTTAAACGAACCTTAAACAATCACTCAATTTCGGTTTATATTTGGACTATGCAGCGCTTGCCAGAATACTGATTTTCGAAAATCTGTTATCATAGGCTATTAAATGATAAGGACATATTCTATGAACAAAATCAGACTAATCGCCGTCGATCTTGACGGAACACTTCTTGACTCTTCAAAGAGCTATCCGGCGGATTTCCCTTTGTGGGTTAAGCGGCACCCGGAAATAATTACCGTTATTGCTTCAGGACGTCAGTATTATAAGCTTCGAGAACAGTTCAAGGAGATTGAGAACGATATATATTATGTCGCTGAGAACGGAGGCGCAGTATATTCCCCTCAGGGGGAACTTCTTTACAGTGATTCAATGAGTAATGAAAATTACCTTGAAGCAGTGTCAAAGAGTGTCAGTCTTCCGTATTCAGAGCCTGTTATTTGCGGGATTAAGTCAGCGTACATAAGGAAATCCGCCAATGCCGGTGCTGTCGCGCTCGAGTGCCGGAAATACTACTCGGCGATTGAGATTGTAGATTCGTTCGAATGTATAGACGACAGCATCCTGAAGATTGCAGTTTATATCCCATCAAGAGCCAAGTCTGTTTATGGTTCGATTGCCGATCCTGAACATATAGCTCCAGGCGTTACGGCAGTGCTGTCGGGTGATGACTGGATCGATATCGGAAAGTCAGAGTGCTGCAAGGGCAACGGCATCAGATTCCTTCAGAAACAGCTTGACATAAGACCGTCTGAGTCCGCCGCTTTCGGTGATTTTATCAACGACCTGTCAATGTTTGACTGCTGTGATATGAGTTTTGCCATGGCAAACGCGCTTCCGGAAGTCAGGAAGTGCGCCAGATATATCACAGATAAAACCAACGAAGAAGGCGGCGTCATGGACTCGATAAGAAAACACATAGCCTTATAGAATCAGCGGGGAATTACCTTCTCTAAAAGAGATTTAAGGGCTTCACCGTAACGCTCGTGCGTTACACTCGGGAATGCGCGCAGAAGTCGCCCGGTGCCGAAATGTGAATGTCTGCCAATCTCCTGATACAGCTTGTCGCGTCTGAGCGTAAGCTCCGCAAGGCTTTCCTCGGTTCTGTTCTTGAGCTCGGCACGCGCCAGTGATGCTTTAACGGCACCTTCCTCAATCTTAACTGTGGTCTTGTAAGCACCGCCGCCGACTTTCTCTGTTATAAAATCAGAACCGCGGTGAATGGCCGCACTGATCGCGTCTATTTCAGCAAGCTTCTTGTTCAGTCCTTTGATTGTAAGATTGGTAACAATCATATCAGTAATAAATATCGTGTAGAGGACGGCAAGTACAATCCATCCGGCTGCCTGAGCAATAAGTCCGTGCGTCGGTTCCACCGCTAGCAGAGGCTGAATTATTTCAACTACGAAAAGTATTCCCAGGCCCCACAGTATGGAGAATTTAAGACAGATATATCCTTTGAAATTGAAGGGACGACCTGAGTAATCCCACCATCTCGCATGGTAGCGAACGTCAAGCATCCAGCCCGCAATGAGTTCAATCAGCGTTGCAAAAGCTCCGCCGGCGAGAAAGACACAGAGCAACCTTACGGATTGTGAGGTAATGTCATATCTTGCAAGGGTATTGTTGATTATGTTTGTGAGCATAATCACACCTAACATTCCAACTCCGTAGACGGGGCAGACAGGGCCGTTGAGGAAGCCACGGTTGACAATCTTGCCCAGAACGACGGCGTGGAAAATAACCTCTATTATCCAGCCGATGAAAGAATATTCAATGAAGTACCAGCACATCTGGTATAGGGTAAGTCCAAACAGCATATGTCCGCCTCCTTTTTAATTTATTATAAACTTTATGATAAATATCAGAAATGAGAAAATAGAAACTTTTCTATATTACGGTCATTCGCTGTAAAAAGTGTGAGTTTATTTCAAATTATCGTTGATAATTATGGCTAACCATGTCATACTATGCTTGTATTATTTTGTGGAGGTGCCTGAATGTACCGTGTTGCCATCGAGAAGCTATATAAATGGAAAGAAAGCAACCGCCGCAAGCCGCTGATAATCGAGGGCGCGCGTCAGGTCGGCAAGACCTGGCTGATGAAGGAATTCGGCAGCGAGGCGTATACAAATACTGTCTATATAAACTTCGATTCAAACTCAAGAATGGCGGAGCTGTTCGCGTCAGACCTGAACACCGATCGCCTCATTATGGGGATGGAGCTTTATGCCGGTCACAAGATCGAAGCTGACAATACGCTGCTCATTTTCGACGAGGTGCAGGAGGTGCCGAGAGCCCTTTCCTCTCTCAAATACTTCTATGAGAACGCGCCGCAGTATCATATTGTCTGCGCCGGTTCGCTTTTAGGCATCGCCCTGCACGGCGGAACCTCTTTCCCTGTGGGTAAGGTGGATTTTCTTAAGCTCTATCCGTTGTCATTCAAGGAGTTCCTGATGGCGACGGGAAACGAGCGCTTTGCGAAGCTGCTGAATAAGCAGGATTACGAGATGATCACCTCTTTCAAGCAGACCTATATCGACGCACTCAAGCACTACTATTTCGTCGGCGGTATGCCGGAAGCAGTGCAGAGTTTTGCCGAAAACAAGGATTTTAACGAGGTGCGTGAGATTCAAAAGCGCATTCTTGCCGCCTATGAGCAGGACTTTTCCAAGCACGCACCCTATGAGATTGTACCGAAGATCCGCATGATCTGGAACAGCATCCCCTCCCAGCTTGCCAAAGAAAACAAGAAATTCATATACGGTCTTGTCCGCGAGGGCGGGCGGGCAAAAGAATACGAGACCGCCATCATGTGGCTCACCGACTGCGGGCTTGTTCATAAGGTCAGCCGTGTCAATGCGGCGGGCATACCGCTTAAAGCCTATGAGGACTTGCGGGCATTCAAGCTGTTCGTCGTGGATGTCGGCCTTCTCGGCTGCATGACCGGCCTGCACCAGCGCACGCTTCTGGACGGCAACGACCTGTTCACCGAATTCAAGGGCGCGCTTACTGAGCAGTATGTCTGCCAGCAGCTCAAAACCATCGAAGATCTGGGCGTTTACTATTACACCAACGACCGAGGCTCCTGTGAGATGGATTTTGTCATCGACAACGGCGAGCAGATCATTCCGCTGGAGGTCAAGGCGGAGGTCAATCTCAAGGCCAAAAGCCTGCGGACTTATAAGGAAAAGTTCGAGCCGGAGATTTCCGTCCGCACTTCCATGTCGGATTACAAAAACGAAGACTGGCTTGTGAATCTGCCGCTGTACGCGGTGGAAGAGATATCTGATAACTATAGTGCTGTTTCAGAATAAAGTTGGAAAATGAATGAGTATGTTTTGTATTCCATGACGACGATTAGCATATTTCTCCATAAAGCAAAACACCGGGTAGAGCCTATCACTCTACCCGGTGTTTGCTGTACTCCGGAACAATCTTCCGACAAAGAAGAGTTCGGATAATACTCTGATGGTGGAGACGAAGAGGATCGAACTCTCGACCTTACGGATGCGAACCGTACGCTCTCCCAGCTGAGCTACGCCCCCAAACGAGGCGATTATATCACAACATGAAGATTAGTTCGAGAGTGTAATTCAAATCAGTCTCAATTGCCGCTAAATATGGCAGCAGCAGCACCGCCTATACCGCCGCCTATGCAGAAAATTAACGCGATAATAGCGATAACGATTGTAAGGCAGAAATACGATCTCGCGAAGTTCTTTACATTCTTGTTGGCAGAACCGCCGAATGAGAATACCAGGAGAATGATGAATCCTATTACCGGAATAGAGAATAGAATCTCGTATCCGAAATATCCCCACATTGAAATCGGCTTGTACTCTTCAGAAACATTGTTGTCGTCGCTCATAACTTTGACCTCCAGAATTTAAATTAAAATGATAATAGCACAATAACGGGTTTTGTAGTAACATATCTTCCGGAAGCTTAGCTCAGCGGGAGAGCATTCCCTTCACAGGGGAGGGGTCGCGGGTTCAATCCCCGCAGTTTCCACCATTTTTGGTTTTTTAGACTGTTTTAAGAGGATATCATAACTATGGAGAAGAAGCCGTTTGTAACCAGAGATCAGGTAGAAGAGATTGTTAAGTCTCATCCGACGCCGTTCTATATCTATGACGAGGCGGGAATAAGACGCAATTGCGAGGCTGTCAGGAAGGCATTCTCCTGGAACAAGGGCTACCGCGAGTATTTCGCGGTGAAGGCTACTCCCAATCCTTACATTATGAAGATACTTGGCGAATATGACATCGGTTACGATTGCTCCAGTGAGGCTGAACTGGTGCTGTCTGACGCAGTCGGTGCCGACGGCAGCCACATGATGTTTTCGAGCAATGATACACCGGCCTGTGAATATGCTCTGGCGAATAAGCTCGGAGCAATTATTAATCTCGACGATATTACACATATCTCTTTTCTTGAGGGAATTATCGGCAAGGATTTTCCTGAGATTATGAGCTGCAGATATAATCCGGGCGGAGTTTTTACTTTGAGCAACGGAATTATGGACAATCCTGGTGATGCGAAGTACGGTATGACCAGAATGCAGCTGTTTGAGGCGTACAGACAGCTTCGTGACCACGGTGTCAGGAAGTTCGGAATTCACGCTTTTCTTGCAAGCAACACGCTGAGCAATGAATACTATCCGAAGCTTGCCGGACAGCTTTTCGAGCTTGTCGCTGAAATACGCGAGAAGCTGGGCATAGAGTTCGCTTTTGTCAATCTTTCCGGCGGTGTCGGAGTTGACTATAAGCCGGAGGATCCGTGCAACGACATCGCTGCAATAGGTGAAGGCGTCAGAAAGGAATTCGAGCGCGTGCTTGTACCTGCCGGAATGGGCGATGTCGCGGTTTATACCGAGATGGGACGTTTCATGCTTGCGCCTTACGGTGCGCTTGTTACAAAGGCCATTCACGAGAAGCATATCTACAAAGAATATATCGGTGTTGACGCCTGCGCGGCTAACCTTATGAGACCTGCCATGTATGGCGCATATCATCATATAACGGTTCTCGGCAAGGAGAAGGCAAAGAACGAATGCGTCTATGATGTTACCGGTTCTTTGTGCGAGAACAATGATAAATTCGCGGTAGACAGACAGCTTCCGAAGATTGAGATGGGGGACTACCTCTATATTCACGATACCGGAGCCCACGGATATTCACTTTGCTACAATTATAACGGCAGACTTAAGTCTGCAGAGCTTCTTCTGGGAGAAGACGGCAGAATCAGCGAGATCAGAAGGGCAGAGACTCTTAATGATTATTTCGCTACTTTTGACGGAACTGTATTTGCAGACAAGCTTATCAGCAAGTAATCAGATTATCTCTTTGTCGGATACGATGTTGCGCACCCACTTATATTTTTTGTAGTGGATGTATACTGCCGGCAGCTTAATTATCTCGTCCAGATTCAGTATAAAGTACACGACAAGCACAGGCAGCTTGAGAACGAAGGCTGCAAAGGCACCCAGCGGAACTATGAAAGCCCACATGGTGAGTGAATCGCAGATCAGTCCGAATTTGGTATCGCCGCCGGCTGAGAATATTCCGCCGATAAGTGTTGCGTTGATTGACCTTCCGAGAATGTAATAGCTGCACATCATCAGCATAGCACCAAGATAATGTTCTGCTGTGTCAGTTAGACTGACAAGAGACAGCACCAGCGGAGTAGAAGCCGCTGCGATAAGTCCGAGAATGATGCCTGAGATTATCGTAAGTTTGGACAGTCTGCCACCGTACAGCTTTGCCTGCTCCAGTCTTCCTGCTCCTAGCTCATTGCCTACAACGATTGCTCCGCCGCTGCCAAGTGCATAGCAGAAACATGATACAAGATCTTTTACAACCGCTACAATCGCGTTCGCAGCGACAGCGTCAGAGCCCATATGACCCAGAATTACGGATATCATGGTGAAGCCGAAGCCCCAGAGTAGCTGATTAAGAAGGTATGGAGTAGAGTATTTGCTGAAAGACCTGCGGAACTCCATGTCAGTGTGAATTATATATTTTAGTCTCAGTCTTACCGCCTTTGGCTTAAATGAGAACAATACGCAGGCGAAGAATCCGAGTCCGTATGATATCGCAGTTGCCAGGGCGGCACCGGCCGCACCCATCTCCGGAGCACCGAGAAGACCGAAAATGAAGACGGCATTGAGTATTATGTTCATTACAACCATCACTGCCGAGGCGAAGGTGCATTGCTTCACGAATCCTGTGTTCTTAAGGATAGTTTCATAGACCATGGCAAGAGCCATCAGAACATACGAAGGAGCGGCAAAACGCAGATAGGGAATGCCTTCTGCGATAATCGCAGGGTCGCTGGTGTATATGCGCATTACTCCTTCCGGCAGAAACATCGCGCATGAGAAAAAAACAAGCAAAACAGGCAGGACTATTCTTACGGCGTACCCGAAAAGCTTCTCTATCGAACTGACGTCGCCCTTGCCCCAGTACTGCGCGGCAAACATCGATGCGTTGGCTGTGACGGCGAAAACAAACAGATTGAGGACAAACGTTACCTGAGTAGCAAGCGAAACGGCCGACATGGCATTCTGGCTTAATGCCGCGAGCATGACAGTATCAGACACCGGTACCAGCGCGAACATGAAGTTCTGGAGCGTCATTGGCAGAATCAGTGAGACGAGTTTCTTTCTGAAAACCGGATCGTTGTAGTTTTTCATGTGGCTATATTATCATATAGAGTGTTATATTTGTATTGTTGAATGGAGAATTGACTATGAAGAAATTGATAACAAATATCGTGGCAGCAGCGCTTGCAGTAGTAATGCTCACAGGATGCAAAGGTGCATCTGCCGTTGAATCCCAGTCTGAACCGGAAGCGTCAGATAAAAATGTCGCGACTTCTGCCGCATCTTCGACCGTTATTTCCGAAGATGAGTCGGAGAATCAGCCGTCGTCAGCCTGCATTATTGAGACGAACGCTTCTATTGATGAATCTCAGCTTGAGGTAATTTATGATAATCGTGATCAGTGGTTTGCATCCGGAGAAGATGATTATTTCTATGCTGTAACGGATCTTGACAACAACGGCAGATATGAGCTTGTGGCAGCGGCGCTTCAGGGGACGGGGCTTTACACCTATGCGAACATTTTCGAGGTGTCAGAAGACAAAACATCACTTGTTCAGGCGACCATTGATGCTCCGGAGGGTTCGAGTCTGCCTGACATTATTACCTGCGAATGGGAAGGCAGATCGGCGGGCGTAAACGGACCGTATTACTATGTCATCCCGGACACAATGCGTGTCGGCAGCGATGAGTCCTATACTTTCTACTACAAAACGCAATACAGCAACGGTACGTATACATTCGAACTGCTGGCGTCAGAACATGATGTCTCCGACGACAATGGCAAGGTTACGGTAACTTACGGTGATCAGTCTGACTTTGAGATTGATGAGGAAGCTTTCAATACAGCAATTGATACCGGACTTGATCCCGTCAGAAGCAAACTTGTAATAGGCTGGATTGACTCGGCGACAATTGAAGCGTCAAGTGACGCTTCGGTTCTCAGGACCGGTGTGGCGTCATTTGTAAGCTAAGTATTATTGGAGGAATAAATGCCGGATAAGGTTACCGCCAGATTCAAGCAGATACTTTCAGAGCTGCCCGAAGACAAGAAACGGGCTTTGTACAAGCGCTTAAGCGGCATTCCGGCAGACGGGCGCGACTCATTTATAAGACAGTTCGTGCTTAAGTATGATGCCGGAAATACTGTCAAACCTAAGATGAACGGAAGTAAGCATGCTGACCGGAATATAGGCAGGAGAGTAACAGCAATTGTCGCGGCAGTACTCTCGTTGATTCTGATTGTTAAGATTATCAGCAGAAGAAATGATATTGCGCAGATGTTCAGCAGCTTAAGCCGGCAGACGGGTATCTCACAAAGTGACAGCCCGGAATCCGCTGCTGATGACGGCTCTTCTTGCGAAAATCAAGGCTTGGAAGAATCTCAGGAGCCCGTAAGTACAGACTTGACCTCCGCAACTGATACCGGAGTGGCTCAGGAGACTTCAGTAACTCCGACTCCGGTGCCGCTTAAAAATGATCACCCCGATTTGTCCGGACTTGTCATAGTTATAGATCCCGGTCATCAGGCTGAGACCGATTCCGACACTGAGACTCTGGCTCCGGATTCAACTATTGTGAAGCCGCGATGTACAAGCGGCGCTGTGGGTGTATCAACAAATGCCAGAGAATATGAGATAACCCTTGAAGTCGGACTGATTGCGAAGTCATATCTTGAAGAGTGCGGAGCAGATGTAATCATTACCAGAGACACAAATGATATTGACCTGTCCAATCAGGAGAGAGCCAACCTTGCCGTTGCGGCAAATCCGGATATATATATCAGACTTCATGCGGACGCATCGCCTGAATCAGAAACTTCCGGCGTCCGAGTTTTTATTCCGGAGGATGGTTCATTTGTCGCTGAAGATACTTCGCTTGCAGATCAGCTTGGCGCAATAGTTGCCGGAAATCAGGGTGTCAATTATCTTGGAACCTTCGCCACAGATGCCTATACCGGACTTAATTACGCTTCTTCCATAAGGTCGTTCCAGTTGGTAATGGGCTACATCTCTAACAGTGACGATGAGAAGCGGCTTACAGACTCAGAAAGTCAGTATGAACTCGCAGTTTCAATCGCAGATTTTTGTGCGTTGATTAAATAATTATTACATCAATTGTTTTTGCGAATAAAAAGGGGTAATCTATTGTTACAGGTTTAGGAGGAAACAATATGGATAATGATAAATTTAGTAACATCAACAGTCAGGCAGATGCCGAAGCGGTTGTCAAAGCCGATACGTCTGAGATTAAGAATAAATACCAGTCAATTAAAGAGGTTGAAGAGCTTAAGAAAGAAGTTGAGAAGCAGAAGGTGATTCTGCATGCCATGTGGCTGCTGCTCAGTGAGAACGGAGCTACCAATGAGATGCTTGACGACAAAATTAACGATGTAATTGCCTTGAGAAAGCACACAGATTTCAAGCACGTCGCTGTCTGCCCGTCATGCGGCAAGGCAATGCAAAAGCTTGAGAATGTTCCCTTTACTTATAAATGCTACTATTGCGGCGCTGAGAAATTCGGAAATCCTTACAGAAAATATGATGACATAATTATTGATGACAAGAGATATACACCCGGCAGTGATGACGGCAGTACATCGGATATTCCTGCCGATTCAAATATGACTTATGAGGAAGCTATGGATGAGAAGGAACTGTCTTCTGCCAAGGAGATTCTATCCAAGACTTTTGAGCCGTATGATGTTTCAAATGACTTGAAATTTGACGATGAGGACGTATAATTAACATTCCGCAGCATATTGAGGCTTCCCGATTTGGGGATGCACCGGTTTCGACGAGGTCGGAGAGACCGGGAAAGCGGGTGGAGGGTTCTCGTTTGCCTCCTAAAAAAACGGGAAATTGCAAGTAATTGCAAACACAACTGAGCTAGTAGCAGCCTAAGGCTACCGTGTTCCTTCGCATCTGCCAGAGGGAATCACGTACAACGCAGACCTTGCCCCGGAGAGGTTAAAGGGGATGTCCTTCCGCCGAAGCTTTGAGACGGGACTGTGACATTAAGCTTATGAAGCTACCGGAACCGACACCCGTCAGCGGGCAATGCGGGAATGGGAATAATTCAACTGCTGACTGCACCCGGAGAAGCCCGATGGATCTGATTCCGGACATGGGTTCGACTCCCATCATCTCCACCATAATGGAAGTCTCAATATAGTTGCAAGAGAAAGCCGCACTTAGCGGCTTTTTAATTGGATAAATGTCTGCGTATCAGGAAGTATAATAACTGACGTGCATGTATTGACCTCAGCTAATAAATACACGCAATCGTAAACTATTGTCGGAAAAGTCCTTTAAATTACAGAATATTTTAATTCTGGACTTTTATTCTGATAATCTTAGTTGTAACCTAAATTATAAGCTTTGCTTAACATGCAGTAAAAGGTAAGGAGAAGTTATGAACAGAAGGATTACGAACAGAGAGACCGAGACGCGCGGCGCGCCTGGAAAACAGCTTAAGGTAAAGATGATATCAGCGGTCATCAGCACCGTAATGATTTTAACCATGCTGCCGCTTACGTCAATGGCGGATGCAACGCAGGGAAGAATAGTCAATACCTACGGTGGGACGCTATCGGGAAACACGGTGACTTTCTCAACAGGCGATACAGTAAAGTGGGATGGTTATTTTTGGGTCGCAGAGGCAGATATCATAGCACCTGATTTCATTACTGAGGCAAATTGCGGTAATGTAACATACAGAGTACATAATGTACGTGGTTCACGTGACAATGGCTGGACGGATTGGAGTAGTTTGACTTTGTGCCAAGTTGGTAACTCCATGCAGTTAGATGTTTTTTCTGAGTTTCCAGAGTTGGATGCAGTTAATCCGAATAATCCGGTGTATAGTCGCGAATATCAGTTCGATTGGGACGGTGACGGAAATGCGGATCAGACATTTAAGATTGCAATTGATACGTCAAAGGCGACCTTTGAGGGCGCATGCAGGGTTACATACGATACAAACGGTGTTGAAGCACAGTTTTTCGGTTTTGCGGGTACTCAGGCTTATACATATGCAAATTCCGATAGTAAGTTGCTTGAGGTAGGTTGCAAGAGCTCGGATTACGTATTTTTCGGCTGGTACACAGATCAAGCATGCACATCAGCTTACGATTTTGATTCTCCGGTTACAAAGGACATTACGCTTTATGCAAAGTGGGAGAAGAAAGTCAAACTGAGCGGTACCTGCCACGTTCAGGATATCGGAGACATTAACGAAGATGAGTCAGAATATCTTACGCTTGGTACTGAAGGCCAGTCGAAGCGGCTTGAAGCATTCACTATCAATCCGGTGGACTTTAAGACGATTACAGGCTACGACGGCAAGCTGATGTATCAGGTACATGTACAGAACATCGGCTGGATGGATCCTGTTGAAGCGGGCCAGATGGCAGGAACCGAAGGCAAGGGCTTAAGAATCGAAGCGGTCAGAATCTGGCTTGAAGGCGAAGTGGCAAAACACTATAGCGTTCATTATGCAGTGCATGTTCAGGATTACGGCTCTGCGCTGGGCGGGGAATTCAACGGAACTGTAGTAGGCACCATGGGCGAGTCCAAGAGAATTGAAGAATTGAAAGTCGGAATTATGCCTTTATCACAAAGTAATGAAACCATTCTGCAATACAGGGTGCATGTCCAGGACTTCGGCTGGGAGAACGAGTGGACTTGGAACGGCGATGTCTCAGGTACAGTCGGACAGGCCAAGAGGCTTGAAGCGATTGAGCTTTGCGTAAATGGTGATCAGTATCAGGGCGGGATCCAATATCAGGTTCACGTTCAGGATTACGGCTGGCAGGATCCCGTTACATCCGGGTATCTCTCCGGCACGCAGGGTCAGGGCAAGAGGCTTGAGGCAATCAAGATCAACCTGACCGGAGAACTTGCGGAGCATTATGATATCTATTACAGGGTGCACGTTCAGGATATCGGCTGGCTCTCATGGGCCAAGAACGGTGAGATGAGCGGAACTTCCGGAAGATCCGCGAGGCTCGAAGGAATACAGATTGTCCTTGTTAAGAAGGGCTATCCCGCACCTGATGCGACATATAAAGGTGTCACAAGCGATGTAAGCTACAGCAGCAGGACGGGATTCTAAAGAAGTACAATAAGCAAAACTAAGGCATGAGGCGTATCCGCAAGGGTGCGCCTTTTGCTTGCTTTTTTTCAGGAAGGAGGTCGCCTTATGGCTGACAGAATCAAAGGGATCACAGTGGAGATCGGCGGCGATACGACCGGCCTTTCCAAAGCCCTCTCCGGCGTCAACAAGGAGATCCGAAACACACAGTCGCAGCTTACGGACGTAAGCCGCCTGTTAAAGCTCGACCCTGCCAATTCCGAGCTGCTCTCACAAAAGCAGAAACAAATGAGCATCTCTCCGGAGATGCTTTATTGTTCAATACACGCAATCGTAAACTATTGTCTGAAAAGTTCTTAAAATTACAGAATATTTTAATTTTGGACTTTTATTCTGATAATCTTAGTTGTAACCTAAATTATAAGCTTTGCTTAACATGCAGTAAAAGGTAAGGAGAAGTTATGAACAGAAGGATTACGAACAGGGAGACCGAGACGCGCGGCGCGCCTGGAAAACAGCTTAAGGTAAAGATGATATCAGCGGTCATCAGCACCGTAATGATTTTAACCATGCTGCCGCTTACGTCAATGGCGGATGCAACGCAGGGAAGAATAGTCAATACACACGGTGGGACGCTATCGGGAAACACGGTGACTTTCTCAACAGGCGATACAGTAAAGTTCCAAGGTGATTGTGTGTGGTACGCACAGGCAGATATCATAGCACCTGATTTCATTACTGAGGCAAATCATGATAATGTCAAATACCAATATCGAGAGGTAAAAGGTTCATCTGACCCTGACTGGAGTGGTTGGATTTCGGCGACGGCTGGTTTGTACCAAGTGGGTAACTCTATGCAGGAAACTGTTTATAGTGGTTCTTATTATAGCGGGGAAACAGTTGATCCTAATAATCCGCTGATTAGTCGCGAATATCAGTTCGATTGGGACGGCGACGGAAATGCGGATCAGACGTTTAAGATTGCAATTGATACGTCAAAGGCGACCCTTGAGGGCGCGTACAAGGTTACATACGATACAAACGGTGTAGAAGCAAGTTTCGGCACTTTTGACGGTACTCGGGCTTATTCTTATGTATATTCCGGCGATACGTCGCATGCGGAAAGGTGTGACAGTGACGTCTGGAATTATGACTTTGCCGGCTGGTACACAGATCAAGCATGCACATCAGCTTACGATTTTGATTCTCCCGTCACAAATGACATTACGCTTTATGCAAAGTGGAGTGAGATAATCAAGCTGAGCGGTACCTGCCACGTTCAGGATATCGGGGACATGAACGCAGATGAATCAGTTGAATTTCTTAAGCTTGGTACTGAAGGCCAGTCGAAGCGGCTTGAAGCATTCACCATCAATCCGGTGGACTTTAAGACGATTACAGGCTACGACGGCAAACTGATGTATCAGGTGCATGTACAGAACATCGGCTGGATGGATCCTGTTGAAGCGGGCCAGATGGCAG
>JAKVLB010000012.1 GCA_022484595.1 Mageeibacillus sp.
CAACCATTCCGGTGGTGATTACCACGAGGCCACACCTGTTCCCATTCCGAACACAGAAGTTAAGCTCGCTGGTGTCGAAAATACTTGGCTGGTAACGGCCCGGGAAGATAGATTGCTGCCGGATTATATAAGCCCTTTCGCGGAGTAACGCGGAAGGGCTTTTCTAATTGCATTTGTTTTGAAAAATTTGTAATATTACAATTTACAAGAGGGCTTTTATTGGTAAAATAAACTATATTGTGAATGGTTACATTGAAATGCAGAGGAGAATTTTATGCCAAAGATATTGATTGTTGATGATGATCCAACAGTAGTTAGCTCAACTTCGGACATGCTGAAGTCCTTCTCTTTTGATGTCATTACATCGACAGACGGCAAGACCGGATTCGATCTGGCGGTAAAGGAGAAGCCTGATGTTATAATTCTTGACTGGATGATGCCTGATTATAACGGAATGAATTTTATTAATGATTATAGAGCGGCAGGTCATCAGACACAGGTTCTGTTCTTGACAGGCAAGGGCGACTTGTCCCAGTATCAGGTTGAAGCTCTTCGCGCAGGTGCCGATGCTTATCTGTCGAAGCCATACGATCCGGCTATTCTGGTCGAGAGACTGCGTGCGATGATAAGACGCAATGACTACAGCAACAAGAACGGGCAGGACACTTCCAACAGGCATGAGTATTGCGGTGGTGAACTGATTATCGATGGCAACGCAATGCAGGCGTTCAGATACGATCAGAGCTGTGACCTTACAAACCGTGAGTTCCAGCTTTTACAGTATCTTGAGCTTAACAGCGGAAGAGTCTGTTCGCGTCCTGAGCTGCTTAAGCAGGTCTGGAAGTTTGATTTTTTCGGAGATGAGAGAACCG
Source organism: Mageeibacillus sp. (assembly GCA_022484595.1). Lineage (GTDB taxonomy): Bacteria > Bacillota > Clostridia > Saccharofermentanales > Saccharofermentanaceae > Saccharofermentans. The sequence goes on from JAKVLB010000012.1 coordinate 873, forward strand.
TCGACGTTACAATCAAGAGAACCAGACAGAAGATTGAACCTGACCAGAACAATTTCAAATATATCATCACTAGGAGAGGCTTCGGATATTCATTCCCCAGCGAATTAACTTGATTACTGAATTATCGGCTTCGGCCTTATTTAAAGTGTTGGCGCAGAACTGGGTTCTTGCGCTTGTATTTGCGTTGATTATAATGCTCACAGGTATGCTCGTCGGCTATCTTGTCGGCAACACATCCCTGCGATCACGCGTCTCCGGTACTATTGAGGTTATTGAGCGCGAGAAGCAGATTCAGAAGTCCGTCCTTGATAACGTCGGACTCGGAATCATTGTGTATGATGCGGTTGAGGCGATCTATGCAAATGAGACTATCTTCAATCTTCCGGGATTTCCTTCGGGAGTGCCAAAGACACTTGAGGGTTTCCTTGAGACTTTTGACAAGGGCAATCAGCTGAAGTCGAACTATATCCTCAGCTGCGAGAACGGAGTAAATGTAATAAGAGTCAATTATTTCGTTGAACGCAAGATATATGAGATAAAGATTATCAAGAAGAAGGCCGGCGGTGACGATAAATTTTTTGCGAACCAGGATTTCGCAATAATCCTTGTCGACGATATCACGCAGGTCAAGGATGACGAGAGAAGGCAGAAGGATCTGGCCGCAAATGTGTCGCACGAGTTAAAGACGCCATTAACATCAATTAACAATTCGGTGTTCTCAATTATTCGTTCAGGTGAAGACCATAAAATGCCGGATCATACAGATCTGATGCTGTGGGCGCAGAGAATTCAGGTCAATGCAATCAGAATGCAGGATATCGTAAATGATTTTCTAGTGCTGTCGCAGTGCTCACATACAAGTGTCATGGGAATTTTCGACCTGAAGACGATAACAGATCAGGCGATTGCGAATGTCGGAGAGTATCCGGGACGTTCAAACGTCGCATTCTCACTGCCCGAAGAAGGTAATTACCCTCTTGTTTACGGTAACTCCAAGCTGATTATGAGAACAATCATCAACCTAATCACCAACGCCATCAAGTATATTGATTACGAAGGCAAGACTGTCGCGCACCAGATTCATGTCAGTATCATAAACGTTGATGACAGAATAGGCGTGCAGGTTGAGGACAACGGAAGAGGTATACCGGTAAAAGATATCGAGCATCTGTTCGAGAGGTTTTACAGAGTTGACAATTCAGGTTCACACGACGTGGGAGGTTCCGGCATAGGACTCGCAATAGCGAAGGAGATAGCGGAGATGCACGACGGTGCTATCAGCGTTACCTCGACGTTCGGATCTGGATCGACGTTTACACTGAGCCTGCCTACAGGCAGAACCGTTTTCGATGAAGTGTACGACGATGCAAAGGCGGGAATAATCAGCGAGAAGCCGCTATACCGCGCGGCAGCATTTTTCGTGGGGCTGCAGGAATGTGAAGCCGCGAAATCGCTTGGAATGACGGATATAGCCGAAGATGTTGAGGCGTTTGAGGCAGTTGAAGAGACAGAAGTCGTTGCGAGAGACAAAGCACTTGTGAACCTCATAAAGGCTTATGGAGAGGAAAGGCTCAAAGATCTTGAAGATGAACTGCTGTACACAGAGGATTATTTTGGCGACAAAGGTACGGAAGTGCCTGAAGAGGAAAGCGCCGAGGTCGAAGCAGAGGAGATAATTGAAGCTGAAGTGATGGGCGCAAAGCTTCGCGAAGAAGAAATCAGGCGGCTTGACGGGCAGCCTAAGCAGTATGAGTGTGAATCAGCCGGGAACGAAAGCCATGATGACCAGGGCAGGGACACGGAAGCAGATTCTCCGGAGAATCTGAGCCAGTCAGTCGCCGACAAACTTGATGCGGGTGAAGTTTCTGCTGTCCGGACTGGCACAGAACCGGAAGATACGGAAAAAACGACGTTGCAGTCTGAGGCAGCTCAGGATGCCGCGGCAGATGCAAGGCCTGTTTATGAGGATCCCGATGAGCTTGAAAAGAGACTTGCCAGAGAAGAAGCGCGTAAACTTCTGACCCAGCCCGTTGTACAAAGAGCACAAAATGTTGCTGAACCCGGCAGAAATGCCGTTGAAATATCAAAAATCAAAAAAGAAGCGCATGTTATTCACCCAACAGGACAAGGAAAAAGGTATAATATCAAAGGCGGGTCGGCGGCATCCGGAATAGAATCTGAAGGCGGCACCAAGGTATCGCAATCGGAGAAGGACTCAGTCAGAGACAGCGAGTCGCAGCCTAAGTCTTCACTTAAGCAGGTTCTTGACGGAACCAGACCGCTGTCGGAATAAGGCAAAACTTTCAGTCGGAGTTGATTAATAGTGACAGATCAGAAATTTAACATAGAGAAGCCGTATGCTTATGAGATTAAAGGCGGTACGCCGCTCAGAGGCGATATTGACATCAGCGGCAGCAAGAACGCAGCGCTCGGTGTTATAGCGGCGGCGATGATGGTGGACGGCCCCTGTACATTGGAGAATGTACCGGACATATCGGATATACATGTTATGTTTGAGCTTTGTAAATCTTTGGGCGCGACAGTTGATATGATAGATATTCATACATACAGAATTGACCCGACGACAATCAATACATACAAGGCTTCCGGTGCGCTGGTGTCTAAGATAAGGGCCTCATATTACCTTATGGGAGCTCTGCTGGGAAGGTGCGGGAAGGCATCGATAAGGCTCCCGGGCGGGTGCAATTTCGGCGACAGACCGATAGACCTTCATCTTAAAGCATTCAGACTTATGGGCGCGACGGGCGCAAAGATGACGGATATCGACAGCGGAATAGTAAACCTGAAGGCAGAACCGCTTTGCGGGGCAAAGATATATCTTGATATAGTAAGCGTCGGCGCGACAATCAACACAATGCTCGCAGCCTGCAAGGCACAGGGCAAAACAGAGATAATCAACGCAGCAAAAGAACCGCACATCGTCGATGTGGCGAACTTCCTTAACTCGATGGGAGCCAGAATAAAGGGCGCGGGCACAGATACAATAAAGATCACAGGTGTTCCGGTACTTCCGGGAAACTTCACATATTCAATAATACCGGATCAGATAGAAGCGGGTACATATATGGTTGCCGCTGCCGTGACCGGAGGCGACGTCACCATTCACAACCTGATTCCTACACATATGGAACCGCTGTCTGCGAAGATGCGTGAGATGGGATATCAGATAGAGGAAGGCGATGATTCGATAAGAGTCTACAAGAACTCACCGGATGACGAGATTTATCCTACCAGTGTCAAGACATCGCCTTATCCCGGATTTCCGACAGATCTTCAGCCTCAGACTGTTGTGCTGCTTTGCATGGCGCAGGGACAGAGCAGAATGCATGAGAATGTGTGGCAGAACAGATTTCAATATGTTTCGGAGCTCACAAAGATGGGCGCGAACATTAATGCGTTTGAGCGTGTCGCGTGGATTAACGGAATTTCAGGTTTTCGCGCGGCGACTGTTGAAGCTACCGATTTGAGAGCCGGAGCGGCACTTGTCTGCGCAGCACTTGCTGCAACCGGAACGTCTTATATCACGCGCGCGATGAGAATTGACAGAGGGTATGAGCACATTGTCAAGAAACTCACCGGAATAGGCGCGAATATCAGACGTGTAAATGTTGAAGAATTCTCAGAGGATAACGAGGCATGAGCACTCAACTGGAGCTGATTCCTCTGTATTCAAGCAGTAAGGGAAACTCCACGCTGCTCAGTATCAATGACACATACATTCTTGTAGACTGCGGAATGTCCTGCAAGAAAATTAATGAAGCACTTACCAGCGTGGATGTCTGCGCTGATGACATAGCCGCGGTTTTCCTGACGCACTGTCATTCAGATCATATCTCGGGGATGGAAGTTTTCGCCAAGAAATATCATACTGACGTTTACGCGACGGAGGGGACGCTTCGTGCGCTGCCGAATCTGGGAGATTTTACAAGAGTCAATGTTATAAGTGAGAATGATATTGTAAATATCGGCACGGATATTGAAGTCAGGTCGTTTCCGACACCTCATGACGCGACAGGCTCAGTGTGTTACAAGATAATGAATAAGCGAAACGGCATGTCGGCGTCGGTTATGACGGATCTCGGATGCTTCAGCGACGGAATGAAGGGGTTCGCCGGCGGGAGCGACATAGTTCTGCTTGAATCAAATTATGACTGCAAGATGCTAAGGAACGGCCCGTATCCATATTCGCTGCAGCAGAGAATATCGGCAGGACACGGACATATATCAAATGAAGAGTGCGCCAGATCCGCCGACAGCCTTATCAGGCTAGGCAGCCGGAGATTTGTTCTAGGGCATCTGTCACCGAACAACAACACCGAAGAACTCGCGATAACTTCTTTTGTCGATTATCTCGGAAGCCGCGGATATGTCAGGAACCGTGATTATGAAGTTCAGGTCGCGAGCAAAATCCATCCCAGCGAGGGTTACAGTCTGTGAAAATCAGGATTGTTGCACCGGGTCACCTTAAGGACAGATGGCTTAAGGACGGCATCGAGGAGTACCGCAAGCGTCTGTCAAGATTTTGCAGACTCGAGGTTATCGAAGTGGAAGATTGCCCCGACTCAATGCCGCGCGAGGAATGTCTGCGACGCGAAGGCGAGAGAATCCTGTCACACATCAGGGATAATGATATCGTCTGGGTCATGGACCTGCACGGGGAGCTTGTCACATCTGAGATCCTGTCCGATTATCTGATCAGCGATCTGACCAGAGGCGGCGGAAATCTGACAATAGCAATAGGCGGAAGCAACGGGATTGCTTCGGATGTGACGGCACGGGCATCGAGAAGAATATGTTTCGGCAATATAACGCTAACGCATCTTATGACGAGACTTATACTTACAGAACAGTTGTACCGCGGATTCAAGATAGCGGGAAAAGAGAAATACCACAAGTGAGGAGAAGAATAAATGAAAAGAACGAAAGAAATTGAGAGTCTGGCCGAGAAATTCAACCTGAATGTCAGCAAGAACGCCGCGTCTGATGTTGTCAGCGGTGTTCCTGTTTTAATTTCGATGTTCGAGAATAGTCTCGCGGCTTCAATCATCTGCAGCTTCGATTATTATAAGCAGATAAGAGGGAGTATCGGAAACTTAAGATTTATCTACAGGGGCAAACAGCTGTTTTTCATTATCGACGGGAAAAACCCGATAGAAAGTTACAGCGCTATAAAAGATACAATATCGGAGGTTATCGCTCCGTCACTGCCCGAGCCCGTCTGCTCTTATTGCGGGTGTCCCGGTTGTGATACTGCAGTGTTTAGCGGAGTATATTACACTGCGGCTCACAAAATATGCCATGATCGCGCAGGTGCGTCGAATAATGATGAAACGAAGTCTAAAGCAGGCGCGAAGCTGACAGCTTTTCTTGCAAGTCTCGGATGCTCGATCGCCATTATGGCGTTACTTGAATTAATTCTTGCTGCTACCAACAGCTACTTCGGTATACTTGCCATTTTAATTCCGCTCGCATCTATGTCGGTCTACATGAAGTTCGACAGCAGTAACGGTCCTGCGAGACTGATTCTTCCAACCGTCGCAAGTGTGATCACAGGCTGCATGATTATTTATACATCAATTGGAATATTGTATTCGCAATCAAGACACTGCGGAATTTTTGAATCGCTGTTTGAGAGATCTTATATCTGGATTGACAAAATTTTCTCGTCAGACGCAGCGGATATCACATTTCCTACAGCGGCGTTTATCATCCTCGGAATTGTAATGAGTCTGGCAATCGGAGGAAACAGGTATAAACCAGAATGTAAAGAGCTTGAAAGACCGATTGAAAGATGAACGGATATATTGTTCACTTTAGTTGACTAAAGTGAAAGCGTGTATTATAATTGCCGGGTCAAATACTTTATTTAACTAAAGAATCCAAAGGAGTAAACAATGGGGAAGAAATTCTACACACCGGACGGCTTTACAGACATTCTGCCTGATGACTGTGCGTACAAACGTACACTTGAAGGAAGCCTGAGAAATCTTTTCGCGATGAACGGCTATCAGGAGATTGAGACTCCCGGAGTTGAGTATTGCGATGTTTATTCGGCTACCGGATTCGTAAAGGAAGAAGACTTATACAAGTTTACCGACCAGAAGGGAAGGCTCCTGTGTGTCAGATACGACGGCACGGTTCCGGCGGCGCGGTTTGCGGCGGGGATATTCAGGGATGAGCCGCTGCCGATAAGACTGTCTTATATAGAGAATATGTATCGTTTCAATCAGATGGGCGGGGGGAAACAGAGCGGTTTTACCCAGGCGGGAATTGAGCTTCTTGGTGCCAGGGGCGCAGCCTCTGACGCTGAAGTCATCGCGCTTGCAATCAAGTCGGCGCTTGAGATAGGAATAACCGACCTGCAGGTGTCAATCGGTCAGACGGAGTTTTTCGACGGTCTCGCGAGACAGTTTAATCTCAGTGACGAAGATAAGGAAGATATCAAGGAAGCTGTCAGCTGCAAGGATTCCGTGATGATCGAGAAGAAGGCCTCGGGACTGAATTCCGAAGACAGACAGACAATAACAATGCTGACTGAGTGCAGCGGAACCTACGATACCATCGAACAGTTTGAGGGCCGTGTGACCGACGCGAAGGCTTTAAATGCGCTTAGAAACATTAGAAATATTCTCGATATTCTGGACAAATACGGATACACAAGGTATATAACTGTGGATCTGGGTCTGTTCGGAAGCGTCGACTATTATACCGGTGTGATTTTCAAATGCTACACATATGAAGTCGGATTTCCGATAATGAGCGGGGGACGATATGATTCAATGTCCAAAGTTTTCGGAAGAGATCTTGAGGCAGTCGGTTTCTCCATGTCTTTGACGCTGGCGATAACCGCGATGATGCGTCAGGGCAAGAAGCTCGAAAAGTCAGGCGCCGGAACAATCGTCGGAGGAAAGACAGATCTTGCCATTGCGACTGCGGAAAAGCTCAGGGCGCAGGGGTTTCCTGCAATTCTTGATACGACCGGGATGAATGAAGATGAACTCAACAGATATGCCGCTTTAAAGGGTATTGAAACGGTTCTTTATATGAGGGAGGGAGATGCAGAGTGATTACTATTGCACTTTCAAAAGGACGCCTTGCAGAGCAGGCAATAGATCTTCTTGAGAAGGCGGGATACGATGTAAACGCCGCAAGGGAGAAGTCGAGGAAACTGATACTTGAAGACCCGAAGAGCGGACTTCGTTTTATTCTTGCGAAGCCGGCGGATGTTCCCACATATGTTGAATACGGCGCAGCGGACATTGGTGTAGTCGGAAAAGACACACTTCTTGAAGAGGGAAGACAGCTCTATGAAGTGATAGACCTGGGATTCGGCAGATGCCGGATGTGCGTTGCAGGCCCGAAGGAACTTGAAGGAAAGCTCGATATGATACCGAACAAACGCGTCGGTACAAAGTATCCGAATATTACAAGGGCATATTTCGAGGGAGTGAAGAACGAGAGTGTTGAGATAATCAAGCTCAATGGATCCGTCGAGCTTGCGCCTCTGATAGGTTTGTCGGAGGTTATTGTTGATATTGTGGAATCGGGAAGAACTCTTTATGAGAACGGACTTGAGGTATTGGAGACAGTAGCTGATATCTCGGCGCGCGTGGTAGTAAACCGCGTATCCATGAGAATGAAGTCCGACGAGATAAAGCCGATGATTGACAGGCTGCGTGAGCAGGTCGCAATCATGAATGCCGAAGGCAGGGAGGACAAGTAATGCGTTGTAAAGTTATTGAGGGAACCGGTGACAATCTCAAAGCGACGGTTGCAGGTCTGGGTGTTCGCGGAAAGATGGATCTCGGTCCGGTAATCACCACAGTACAGAGCGTTATAGACGATATAAGGAACAACGGCGACAAAGCTCTTCTGTCATATACAGCAAAGTTTGACGGTGTAAATCTTGAAACATCCGAGATGCGCGTTACTGCCGAAGAAATCGCAAGCGCCATTGAACAGACCGATTCAGAACTTCTTGAAGTTATGAAGCGCGCGGCTGCGAACATCAGGAAATTCCACGAACAGCAGAAAGAAAACGGCTTTATGATGGAGGTTGCGTGCGGTGCCAGAATCGGCGTCAGGGTGAGACCGATAACGATTGCCGGAATTTACGTTCCTGGAGGAACGGCGCCTCTTCCGTCGACAGTGCTTATGGACGTAATCCCTGCTTCCGTAGCGGGTGTGGAGAGGATTGTTTTCGCTACCCCACCGCGAAAAGACGGAACAATTGCGCCTGTAATTCTGGCGGCAGCTTCGATAGCCGGCGCAACCGAGATATACAAGATGGGCGGCGCGCAGGCAATAGCGGCGATGGCTTACGGAACCGAGACAATTCCGAGAGTCGACAAAATATGCGGTCCGGGTAATATTTACGTCAATACGGCAAAACGCCTCGTTTACGGTCAGGTAGACATTGATATGTTCGCAGGACCTTCTGAAATACTGATAATCGCCGATGACTCGGCAATCCCCGAATATGTCGCGGCAGATATGCTGTCACAGGCAGAACATGACAAGATGGCGTCGGCAATTGTGCTTACGACCTCGCAGGATCTTGCGGACAAGGTAGCGGAAGCGGTTGACAGGAGATCCGAGAAGGCCGAGCGCAGGGCCATACTGGAAAAGTCGCTCAAGGACTACTGTGCCATTATTGTATGCGACACAATCGAGACCGCCATTGATTTCTCCGAGGAGATAGCGCCGGAACATCTGGAACTTTGCGTCAGAAATCCCGAGGAAACGCTGAAGAGCATTAAGAACTGCGG